>JANPFD010000001.1:0-59146 GCA_031423255.1 Myxococcales bacterium
GAAGCCTGCGGAGCGCACGTACATCACGCGTTCGCTACGGGCACCCGTCGTACTTCCCATGGTGGCCGCCAGCGTCGTCACACCGCCATTGTGCGAAGGGTGGGCGGACCACGCAAGAATTCAATCCAATCCGCCGAGCCCAGCCTGGACCAGCGCCACGGCGACGATGGCCGCCGTCTCGGTGCGGAGGATGCGCGGACCGAGGCCGACAGGTCGGAATCCGTGCTTTTCTGCGCTTTCGACCTCGGCGGGGGTGAACCCGCCTTCAGGGCCGACGAGGAGCGCCACCGAATGCGCGGTGCCGGGCAGCTCCCGACGCAAAGAGCGGGCTCGCTCCCCCTCCCACAGCACGAAGCGGACCTCGGCCGAGGTGGCCAGCGCGGTTTCCAGTGGCACCGGTACAGCGACCTCGGGTACGTCGGCACGACCCGACTGACGGGCGGCTTCCCGCGCGATGGTTTGCCAGCGTGCGGCTCGCTCCGGTCGGGCCACCGATCTGGCGGCCAGCACCGGCACGATGCGCGTCACCCCCAGCTCGGTGGTCTTCTGCACCACCAGATCCATCCTGTCACCCTTGGCCACGGCCTGGAGCAGGGTGATGGCCACGGTCGGAAGCGCCACCGCGCGCCGGCGGCCGAGCGACAGCTCCCCTCCGTTCACGAGACGCGCCTCGATCTCCGTGCCACGGCCGTCGAAGATCACGACCTCGTCGCCCGCGGCCAGCCGCAGCACTTTCGTCAGGTACTTGCGGGCATCGGCGTCGAGGACGAGACGCTCGCCCACCAGCTTCTCGGGCGCCACGAACAGCCGCGGCATACTACTTTTCGAACCGCAGCGCGGCCCACTCGCCCTCGTCGGCGCGGGCGACGAACCGCAAACCCACGCCGTCGTATGCCGCCTGCACCGCGGGCACGTCCTGGGTGAGCAGCCCCGACAGGATCAACGTGCCCGCCAGCTGCGCCGCCAGCGCGGGCGCCAGCGTGCACAGCACGTCGGCCTGGATGTTCGCCAGGATCACCGGGAATGTCCCCGGGGCCTGCTCGATCGATCCGGTGCGCGTCTGGACGGTCGTCACGTGGTTGCGCTCGAAGTTCTCGACCGCACATTCGGTGGACTCGCGATCCAGATCGATGGCGAGCCCGCGTGCCTTCGGCCACAGCCACGCGCCAACGATGGACAGGATCCCCGAGCCGCAGCCCAGATCGAGAAACGTCGCCGGTTCCCCCGTGAGCTGTTCCATGAAGCCGATCACCAGCCGGGTCGACGGGTGCGCGCCCGTTCCGAAGGCGCGTCCCGGGTCGAGATCGATGACGAACTCGCCGGGAGGCGCCTCGCCCGGATCCCAGCTCGGCCGCACGACGAAACGCTTGCCGACGCGCGTGGCCCGGAAGAACTGCTTCCACTTGTCGCGCCACTCCTCCTCGTCGGCGAGCCGCCGCCGGATGGTCACCGGGTCGACCGGCGTGCCGGCGGCGCGTGCCGTGGCCAGGGTCTCGTCGACCGCTTCCAGAAGCGCCGTCTCGTCTTGCGGCGCGCACAGCGCCACCACGGCCGCGCGATCCCGCGCCGTCGGGAAGACCGTCTCGGCGTCGCGCATCTCCACGCCGCCGGTCAGGTCGGTGATCGCGGCCGCGACCAGCTCGGCCGCCTCGGCCGCCGTTTCGATGTGTACCTCGACGTAGGCGCTCACGACGCCAGCGCCTGCCGCACGTCTTCCTCGAGATCGGCCGGATCCTCGAGGCCGACCGAGAGCCGCAGGAGACCGTCGGTGATGCCGAAGCGCGCCCGTTCCTCGGCGGACAGCGCCTTGTGCGAGAACGACGGCGGGTGCGTCAGCAGCGAGGCCACCTCGCCCAGCGACGCGGCCCGCGCGATCACCTGCACCCGATCGAAGAACCGCCGCGCCGCGGGGCCATCCGGCAGCTCGAAGGACACCATCGCGCCAGGCGCTGTCAGCAGTGTCTTGCCGCGCGCGTGGTCAGGGTGGTCGGTCCGTCCCGGGTAGATCACCTTCTTGACGTTCGGCAAGGTGGCCAGCACGTCGGCGATCCGCGCTGCCGTCGCGCACTGCCGCTCGATGCGCAAGGGCAGGGTGCGCAGTCCGCGCACCGCCAGCCAGGCCGACAGCGGATCCATCACCGCACCGACCAGTTTCCGGAACGTCGCCACCTGCGCCATCGTCGGGCGATCGCCCACGGTCACGCCGGCGATGATGTCGCCGTGCCCGCCGATGTACTTGGAGGCGCTGTGCACCACCACCGTGGCCCCGTGCGCGAGCGCCTGGATGAGGCACGGCGCGAAAGTGGAATCGACGATCAGCGCCACGCCCCGCTCGCGCGCCAGGGCGCCCAGCGCCGGGAGATCGGGGATGCGCAGCATCGGGTTGGAGATGGTCTCGACGAGGATCGCCTTCGTCGCCGGGGTCAGCGCGGCTCGCACCCTCTCGGTCTCCCAGGCCGGCACGAAGCGCGGCGTGATCCCGTGACGCGGCCCCAGATCGCGTAGCAGCTCCGTCGAGCCGCCGTAGAGACTTTCGGACACCAGCAGCTCGCCGCCGGCCGAGAGCGCGAAGGTTGCCGCGGCCACCGCCGCCATCCCCGATCCGAAGGCCACCGCCATCTCGCCGCCCTCGAGATCCGCGATCGCCCGCTCGAACGCCTCGGTGGTCGGGTTGGCGTGGCGGCTGTAAAGGTACGCCTCGCCCTCCGCTGCCCGGTCGGCCGAGGCCGAGTCCGGATAGGAGAAGTTCGACGTCAGGTACAGCGGAAGGTTGTGGCTGCGCTCGCCCGCAGGCCCCAGCGGGGGACCGCCGCCGCCGGCGTGGGCCGCGCGCGTCGCGAGGCCGCGCTTTTTCATTGCGTCAGCGGAATCGCCTCAACGAGGCATCACGCGCCGCTTGGCTTCACGACGGCGCCGTTTCCGCGCCTCGCGCATCTTGCGCTTGCGCTTGACGGACGGCTTCTCGTGGTAGCGGCGCCGCTTGATCTCCTGGAGGATCCCCTCCTTCGACATCTTCTGCTTCAGGATCTTCATCGCTTTTTCGATGGAGTCCCGAACTTCGACTTCGAGGGGTCTTCCTAGCAGTGTCTCCAAGCGTTCCTCCGAGGGGGAGGAAATAGACCACTCGGCGGCCCCACGGTCAAGCCTGCGCGTAACGTGAGGTGACGCAAGTGCCCAAACCCGTAGTCTGCCTGACCAAATTTCCTTTACATGCTTCTGGCGAAAGCGATAAGAGATTGACGACCGGCCCGACCGGACACCAAGGAGCAAAGCCATGATGGGGGCAAAGGTTTTCACGGCGACGAAGGCCAGGGATCGTGACGAGCTGGGAACGGTCGTGACCCGCTGGATCGCGGACAATCCGAAGGCGCGGATCACCGAGAAGGTGGTCACCCAGAGCTCGGACCGCGAGTTTCACTGCCTGAGCATCACGCTCTTCTACGAGCAGCAGACCTGAGCACAGGGCGTCCCCCGGGTGTAATACTCCCGGGCGATGCGCTTCGGATTCCTGCTGAAGCCGGGTAAGCCGGAGGCCACGTTGCTGGCCGCCGAGCTGGCCGAGGTGCTGCGCAAGCGCGGCTGTCAGGTCCTGGTGGCCGAAAAGGACGTGCCTGTCGACAAGCTAGGGCCAGCCATTGATGCCCTGATCGTCCTTGGCGGCGATGGCACCTTCCTTCACGGGGCCAGCCTGGTCGCCGACCACGGCGTGCCTCTTCTGGGAATCAACCTCGGCAGCCTGGGGTTCATGACCCAGTTCGCGCGCGCCGAGGCGCATGCCGCCGTCGAAGCGGCCTGCGACGGGCGCCTGCCGATCGACGAGCGGATGCGCCTCGAAGTGACAGTGCTCGCCGACAACCAGCCGCAGGAGCGGCGAAGCGCCCTGAACGAAGCGGTGATCCTGCGGTCGATCTCGCGTCTGACCGAGCTGCGCACGGAGCTCGGCGGCGACGTCATCACGACCTACAAGGCCGACGGCCTCATCATTTCGACGCCGACGGGATCGACGGCCTACAACCTGGCGGCGCTGGGGCCGATCCTGACGCCCGACCTCGAGGCGATGGTGCTGACGCCGATCTGCTCGCACACGCTGACCAACCGGCCGGTGGTGGTGCGCGCGGACGCGCAGCTGCGGGTCACCAACGATTCGGGCGTGCCCGTCACCCTGACCATCGATGGGCGCTGGACGCGGGAACTGGGGCCCGGGCACGCCATCGAGGCGCGCAAGACGCCTCGGCCGTTGCGCATTTTCCGGCCGCAGAGCACGTTCTTCGCGATCCTGCGGCGGAAGCTGTCGTGGGGTGAAGGCCGCGGTGAGCGCCAGGGCTAGCAACTCGGGCCCGACGCCGTCGATGCTTCTTCCGCCATGCTGACGCTGCTGCGCATCTCGGGGTTCGCGCTCATCGACGAGGTCGAGCTGCCTCTGTCGTCGGGGATGACGGTGATCACCGGCGAGACCGGCGCGGGCAAGAGCATCCTGGTCGAGGCGCTGGGCCTCTTGCGCGGAGGGCGGGCCAGCGCCGATCTCATTCGCACGGGTCGCGACGAGGCGCAGGTCGAGGCGATGTTCGAGCTGCCGGCCGCGCTGCAAGAACGGCTGGAGACGGACGGGCGCTCCGCGGCCGAAGGCTTGCTGGTGCGCCGGCTGGTGGCGCGCAACGGGCGAGGAAGGGTGCACCTGGGCGGCGGCCTGGCGACGGTGTCGGATCTGGCGGCGGCCATCGGGCCGATCGTGGACATCACCTCGCAGCACGACCAGCAGTCGCTGATGGATCCCGACAGCCAGCTGTCGATTCTCGACGCGTTCGCGGGGGTGACGACGGTCGAGACCCTGGCGGCCTGGCAGGCGCTGACCGCCGCCGAGGCGGAGCTGGCCACCTTCGACGCTGACGCCCGTACGCGCGCCGAGCGCGAGGATCTGCTGCGGTTCCAGCTGTCGGAACTGGCCGAGGCCAAGCTCGAGCCGGGCGAGGACGAAGCGCTGAAGGCCGAGCGCGAGCGCGTGAAATCGGCGGAGAAGTTCATGGCCGCCTGCACGCGCGGTGAGGAGACGCTCTATTCCGGCGACCGCGCGGTGGCCGCCCAGATGGCCCAGGTGGCGCGCGAACTGGAGCCGCTGGCGGCGCTGGACCCGAAGCTCGGGCCGCTGGTCGAACGGCTGCGGGAGGCGCAGGCCCTGGCCGACGACGTCGGTCGTGAACTCGGCCGCTACGGGGGCGGTGTCCGCTTCGATCCGCAGAAGCTGTCGGAGATCGAGGAGCGGCTGTTCCTGATCCAGCGGCTCGTCCGCAAGCACGGCGGCGCGCTGGAGACGGCGATCCAGCGCCGCGACCAGATCGCGCACGAATTGGAGGCGCTGGGGTCGTTCGAGGACGGGGTGGCGACGCGCCGGCAGGCGGTTCTTGCGGCGCGCGAACGGATGGCCTCGCTGGCGGCCGCCCTGTCGGACCGGAGGCGCAAGGCGGCACGCACTCTGGGAAAGAAGATCGAACAGACGCTGCACGAGCTGGGCCTCGCGCACGCGCGGCTGCCCGTGGCGGTGGAGGACCGTGAGGACCTGGGGCCAAAGGGGAAGGACCGGGTGAAGTTCCTGTTCGCCGCCAATCCGGGCGAGGAGCCTCGACCTCTGGCGCGCATCGCCTCGGGCGGCGAACTGTCGCGGGTGATGCTGGCGGTGAAGCAGGCGCTGGCCGGGGCCGACCAAGCGCTGGTCTCGGTGTTCGACGAGGTGGACACGGGCGTCGGCGGTGGCACCGCCGAGGTCATTGGCCGCAAGCTGAAGGCAATCGCCGCCGAGCGACAGGTGCTGGCCGTGACGCATCTGCCGCAGATCGCGGCCTTTGCCGATCACCACGTGCGCGTGGTGAAGGAGGCCACCAAGGGGCGCACCACCGTCCGTATCGAGGTCCTGGACGACGCAGGACGCACCGCGGAGCTCGCCCGTATGCTCGGCGGCGCCCGTCCGTCGCGCGAGGCGACTGCTCACGCCGACGAGATGCGCCGCCGCGCCCGGGTGTAATGAAGTTGACGGGATAGCGACCCCGTGGTGGGCTACTCCGACGGTGGGACGTTCGTTCATGCCCCGCAAGCGCCGTCGCCGCGGCACCCAGCTTCGCAACCAGATGCGGCTCGGCCTGCTCCTGGTGAGCCTGACCGGGGTCAACGTCTATGTGTTCTTTTTCCGCGCCGACACCGCGGTTCGCAAGGTGCTGGCGCCGCAGTCGACCGGCAAGCTGCTCGGCGACGACAGGATGCGCTCCATCCCCGAGTCGCTCGGCGGACCATCGCTGTCGGGCAGACCGAAGGTGGCCGACGGCAGCCGCGCCATCGAGGGCAAGATCGGCGAGACAGACACGCTCATCACCGTGCTCGCACGAGAGGGCTTCGGGCCCACGGCCGCGGCGGTGACGAAAGCGCTCACCAAGGTGATCGACCCGAAGCTGATCCAGGCTGGCGACGCCTACGAGGCCGGCTTCGACGCCGAAGGGACCCCGATCCGATTCGAGTACGTCGCCTCCCCCGCGCTCCGGTACGTGGTGACCGCGGACGACGGGACCTGGACGGCGAAGAAGGTGGAGAAGGCGCTCGAGACCCGCGCTGCCGAGGCATCGGGCCGTATCGACTCATCGCTGTACGAATCGATACACAAGGCAGGCGAGTCGGGCGCGCTGGTGAGCCTGCTGGTGGATCTCTTCGCCTGGGACATCAATTTTTACGTCGACACCCACCCCGGCGATCACTGGAAGGTGGTGGTCGAGAAGCAGTACCTCGACGGACGGTTCTACAAGTACGGCAGCGTCCTGGCGGCCGAGTACGGCGGCAAGGTCGGCACCTTCCGTGCTTTTCAGTTCAAGGGGCGCTACTTCGACGAAAGGGGTCAGGCGATCGCCAAGACCCTGCTCAAGAGTCCGCTTCGCTACGAGCGCGTGAGCTCGCGGTTCGACCGCAAGCGGTTCCATCCGATTCTCCACCGGGTCAAGGCGCACCTGGGCGTCGACTATGCGGCGCCGATCGGCACGCCGGTGTGGGCCTCGGCGGGCGGCAAGGTGGTCGAGGCCGGGATGAAGTCGGGCTCGGGCAACACCGTGGTGGTGGCGCACGTCGGCGGGCTGCAGACCCGCTACTATCACCTGTCGCGCTTCGCCAAGGGCATGTCGGCTGGCAAGCAGGTGCGGCAGAAAGAGGTGATCGGCTACGTCGGCACGACCGGCCTCTCCACCGGTCCGCACCTGCACTTCAGCGTCACGAAGAACGGGGCCTTTGTCGATCCCGCAAAGATCCCGATGGCGCGCGAGGCCCCCGTGTCCGAGCGCACCGCCTATCTGGCCGCGATCAGGCCGCGGCTGGCGGCCATGGAGGCGCTGTCTCCGGTCGTGGCCAGGAACTGACCGACCCGACTGCTATACTCTCGCGATGGTGCGCGCGCTGCTCGGGATCGTGAAGGGCGGCCTCGTCGGCGGGGCGGTTGGCTTTGGCGCCTGGAAGCTGGGCTTTGGCGGGGGTGCGCCGGCCTACCTGGTGTACGCGGTGGTCGGCTTCCTGGTCGGCGTGGTGTGCGGCAAGCCGGTCTGGCGCCAGGAGACCCTGGTCACGCCGGTGCTCAAGGGCATCGTGGGTGCGCTGATCGGCGCCGGACTCTACTGGGTGGCGGGCAAGGCGCTGGGCGGCGTACCGGCGCCCTTCGCCGAGCAGCTGGGCGCGAAGGGCGCGACGCTGCCATCGGTCCCGGTGATCCTCGGCCCGCTGGTGGGCGTGATTTACGGGATCTTCGTCGAGATCGACGACGGCGGAAAAGATGCAGCCGCCGCGCCGAAGCCCGCGGTCTAGCCTGGCTTCGCCGGCTCGGCCGTGACGGGCACCGGGGTGGTCTCGCCGGGCGGCTCGTCGGTCTCGTCGAACGCGCCGAGCTCGCGCAGGACCTCTTCTTCCTCGCGGCGCGAGGCGGCCTGGCGTTCGGCGCGGGCCTCGGCGCGGCGCGAGCGGAAGAAGATCACCTCCTCGGACAGACCGAGGCCGATGTAGGCCGCCACCAGGAACAGGAAGATCAGTGCGCGCGAGAGGCCCGCGTAGACGATCGCCGCGTACGCGCCCGCGACCAGCAGCAAGAGGCCGCCGGTGCGGCCAGAGAGGCGCAGGTCCTTGAAAGCCCGGAAGCGAACGCGGGACACCATCAGTGCTGAAAGGATCAGCACCACGACGGCGGTGGTTCCCTCGCTGACGGCCCGGTACTGGCCGGCGTTGTGGCTGACGATCACCATGAACACCAGCACGCTGGCGGCGGCCGGAATCGAAAGGCCTAGCATGTACTTCCCCGGCTTCTTGTGGCCGGCGACCTCCTCGCGCCGCGACAGCACGTTGAAGCGAGCCAGGCGCAGCGCGCCCGCGCACACGAACACGCCGGCGATCAACACGCCGCCGCGGCCGAAGCTGGTAAGCCCCCATTTGTAGACCATCAGCGCGGGCGCTGCGCCGAAGGTGATGACGTCGGCCAGCGAGTCGAGCTCGCGGCCGAGGTCGGTCTGCGTCTTGGTCAGCCGGGCGACGCGGCCATCGAAGGTATCGAAGAACATGCCGAAGCAGATCGCCAGCGCCGCCAGGTACAGGTTGGCGTCGCTACGCCCCACCGCTGACAGCGACAGCGACGTGAAGCCGCACAGGACGCAGGACAGCGTGAAGAGGTTCGGAAGGACGTAGTAGGTCTTCCGGAAGTCCACGGCTGGAGGATAGCATGCGTGCGTGCTCGGCCTCCGGCTCGCCCTCAGCGTGGTGATCGTGGCGATGGTGAGCATCGTGCTGGCGATCGTGGCCATCGTGTCGCGGCTGTTCGACCGGAGCGGAGATTTCGTGCTGGGCGTCGGGCGATGGTGGTCGACGTTGATCTGCGGCCTCACCGGGGTTCGCGTCGCCGTCGAGTCCCGCACCGCGCTCGACGCCTCGCGGCCGTGCGTGTACATGGCCAATCATCTCTCGACCATCGACATCTGGGCGTTGTTCATGGTCCTGCCGCCCTTCCGCTTCATCGCCAAGAAGCAGCTGGCGGCCATACCTCTGTTCGGCTGGGCGATGTGGGCGGGCCGCTTCATCTTCATCGACCGCCACAACCCGGCCGCGGCGCGCAGGAGTATCGAGGATGCGCGTGAACGGATCCGTGGCGGTTGCTCGGTGCTGCTGTTTCCCGAGGGGACGCGGACGCGCGACGGCAAGCTACAGGCGTTCAAGAAGGGCGGCTTCCATCTGGCCATGGACGCCGGCGTGCCCATCGTGCCGGTGGCCATCCGCGGCACCTATGAGTTGATGCCGCGCAAGAGCCTGGTGGTGCGCCCCGGGCGGGTGCGCGTCATCATCGGCGAGCCGATTCCCACGGTGGGGGTCACCGATCGCGCCGCGCTCGTCGATCAGGTGCGCGGGGCGATCGAGCGGATGCTTCAGTAAATGACCCGGACGAGGGTCAACCCGCACGCGGGCGCCGTCACGCCCGCCCGGGTTCGGTCCCCCGACAGCAGCAAGGCGCGCACGTCGTCAGGTCCCAGTTTGCCGCGGCCGGCGGCGACGAGCGTGCCGACCATGATGCGCACCATGTTCTTGAGAAACGCCGTCCCTTCGACCTCGCAGGTGACGAGCGCGCCTTGCCGGGTCACATCGAAGGCGCGCATCACCCGCACCGTCGAGCGCCGCTCGCAGTCCGAGGCGCGGAAGCCGCGGAAATCGTGCTCGCCGACGAACACCGCCGCCACGGCGCGCATGGCGTCCGTGTCCAGCGGCGCAAGCAGGTGCCAGACGTCGCGGCGTCGTCGCGGTGAACGCAGGAGGTGATTCCAGATCTGGTATCGGTACACCTTGCCGCGCGCCGCGCGCCGCGCGTCGAACTCCGGGGGCGCGTCGTCGACGTGGAGTACCGCGATGTCCGGCGGCAGGTTGGCGTTGAGGCCGCGCAGGAATCCCCCCACGGGGATGTTCGACTCGATCTCGGCGTGGGCGACTTGACCGTCGGCGTGAACGCCGGCGTCGGTGCGTCCCGCGCCGCGCACGCGCACCGCCTGGCCCGTCATCGTCGCCAGGGCCTCCTCGAGGCAAGCCTGCACCGTCCGCTGTCCGACTTGCCGCTGCCACCCGGCGAAATCCGTGCCGTCGTACTCGACGACGAGCCGGAGATTTCTCAAAACTCGAAGAACAAACCGGCCATCCAGGTGCTCCCGCCGACGTCGAGCACGCCCTTGCGGCCGAGGCCGTTCGCGTCGACGTGCATCGCCTCGATGAACAGGTACGTGTGGTTCACGCCGACATCCGAGTCCAGCGCCTTTGCGGCCCCGAAGTCGATGGCGTCCAGCAGGAACGACAGGCCAAACGCCGCTTGCCAGCCCGGGGTGCCGCCGCTGCCCTTGCCCGACATGGCGAGGCCCGTGGCGGTCTCGTCGTTGCCGTCGGTGATTGTCCAGAACGTGTAGTTCAGTCCGACCTTGGCGTACGGCACCAGCGGGAAGCGCCAGCGGCGAGCGCCGACGTCGAGTCGGTAGATCAGCAGCGCCGAGACCGGGATGAGCGCCAGGCGCGTGGTGTCGCCGGAACGCGTGGTGGTCATCATGCCGCTGCTGGACTCGATGAAGGCCCGCGCGGATTCGCGGTAGTAGCCGACAGCCAGTCCGATCGCCGCCGTCCCGAATCCCTGGAAAAACTGGTAGTCGAACTCCAGCTGGCTCATCAGCCGCCGGCTGCTGCCGAAGTACACGTGATGGGGGCGCGTGGCCACCGGGCCGCCGAACTCGGAGTCGACGTCCGGGTAGTACGGCCCGAGCCGCAGTTCGATGCCGAAGCGTTGCGGGGAGGCCGTGCTCTGCGTCGGCGTCTCCTCGTGCGACACCGCCTGGGCATGGACGCGCGCGGCCCCGCCGAGCACCAGTGCGAGCACCAGCCACCTCATGAGCGTCGCCTCCGCACGAGCACGAACAGCCCCAAGAGCACGAGCGGCAGCGCGCGGGCGCCGCCAGAGCGTCTGGCCCAACTGCAGCCGCCCTCCGCTGCGCCGCCGGCGTCGCGGTACCCCTTGTAGAAGTCGCGGGTGGCGATCGGGTGCTGCATCACGGCCGTGCTGATCGCACTGGCGTTCCCGCGGACGTCGACCGCGGCGACACCGACCACGTAGGGGACGTAGTTCTGCAGGATGGCGACGCGGGCGCTGGTCTGTGACGTCAGCAGCCCGGCGCACAGGTAGGCCCGATCCTGGTACACGAAGGGATCCGGGGCCGGCACTGCAAATCCGTCGATGTCGTTCCCTTCCAGGTCGGTCTCGAAGTTGGAGACCGCCGGTGGCTTGCCGGGACAGACGTCGTACTGGTTCTTGTACCCGCTGTTGGCGAACACCGGCACCTCGCCTCCGCGGGCGCAGAACACGACGTAGCCCCCGAAGTCGGAGATACCGGACTGGGGCTCCCAGCTGGCGACGAGAGCTTCGTTGCCGCTGCGGACCTTGAGCCCGATCGGTGACGGAGGCGGGGCTCCGTCGAGATCGATGTTCAGCAAGGGAGCGCCGGACTCGGCCAGGTCCGGAGCGCCGTCCAGGTTGGCGTCGACCGACAGCCAGATTTTCTGGCTGGTTTCGGCGCCGCAGACGTCACGCGAGTTCGTGTTCATGCCGAGGTGGGTGAACAGCTGGGCGACGGTGGTCTCGATCTCCTTGCGCTGGGTGGCGAGCTCGGCGAGCTTGGGTTTTGCCAGGAGCTCGCACTTCGCCCGGAGGTTGGCCGACGTGGCCACGCACTCGTTGGGACCGAGAAGCACCGAGACCTCGCCCTTGCTGATGAGCGGCCGCTTGGCAATCCCGCTCTGCGACATCTCCACCACGAGCTGGATCGGCTCCTGGCAGTGACAGCGAGCGCGGTTGTAGAAGAACTTCGCCTCGTTCTCCGACAGGAAGGACCAGGCGTCGCCGTCGCGGCGCCGGATGCGAATCAGGAAGTCTTCCTTGGTGAGCACGCCCGTGGGCTGGGGCGTGGTCTGCGCGAACGCGACGGAGCCTTCGCCGACGAGGAGCAGGAGTATCAGCGGGCCACGGAGCCGCACGGCGACGCGAGTGTATCGCAGGTCACGCCGCGGCGGCGGGGGGATCGCCGTCGGCGTTGGTCCGGCCCTCTGCGATCTGGTCGATGGCATCGGTCAGCTCGGTCACGGTTGCTTCGGGGATGTCCCGTTCGCCGTACCGCGCGGCGGCGTAGAGGCTGCTCAACCTGGTCAGTACGTCGGCGCCGGGGACCTTGACCCGCGCCAGGCGCGCCGCGAACTCGGCCGGGGTCTCCGCCGGCTGACGCGACCAGCCTCGCGCCGCCAGCCGATCGAGCACGCGTCGGTACAGACGGAAGATCGCCGGTCCCCCGCGCAGCCGCGCCCCCGCTCCGCGCCCCCGCCGCCAGCCCCGCTGTTTCACGTAGCGCGCGATCATGATGAGCCCCGCCAGGCCCGCCACCACCCAGATCAGCCGCTTGTCGGGTTTCCAGCCCGTGCTGCCGCGCTTCGCCCCACCCATGCCCAGGCCCTTGCCGATCCGCTTGGCGATGTCCAGCTGCCGGCTGGCGTCGTACAGGATCACCCACTGCGCCCAGAACAGCTCGATGGCATCGAACAGCTGGGCGATGCGCCCCATGGGCGCCGCCTGGGAGGAGACCGGGGTGGCGTCCACCCGCACCCAGCCGAACGTGCCGAGGTAAGCCTCGACCCACGAGTGGGCACGGTTGTCGCGCACGGTGATGTGCTTGCCGATGTCGTTCCACTCGCCGCCCAGAAACCCGTTGATGTACCGGGTGGGCACCCCCGCGAGCCGCAGCAGGATCGCCGCCGCCGACGCGAAGTACTCGCAGTGCCCGGCGTTCTGCTTGAACAGGAAGTCCTCGAGTGGATCGGCGATGGTCGTGTCGCGCTTCAGATCCACGGTGTACGAGTGCGTCTTGCGCAGCCACTCGGTCACCGCTTGTACTTTCGCCATCGGAGTGGCGCTGTTCGCCACGATGGTGCGCGCCAGGTCGCGCATGCGCGGTGAGATCGCGGCCGGCACGTCGAGGTAACTCGCGAGCAACGCGGGCGGCAGGGCGACGGCCTCCTTGCCGACGCCGGCCCGGGGCGCCGGCGAGCGCGAGTACGCAATGTACTGACCCCCGTTGAACTCGCTCAGCGTGTCGGTACGGCCGCTCGGGAACATGCGGATCGGCTTGAGCGCCACCTCGCCGGAGAATTTCCCGCTGAAGTCGGTGGTGACGAAGGATCCCATCAGCGGCGGAATCATCTCGAAGGCGACCGGCTGGTCGAGCGCGAAGGCGACCGGGAACGACAGCCCGACGACCTGGATGATCTGTTTTTGCGATTCCTTCAGCACCGTCCCCGAATTGCGGCGCCGCGCCTGCAGCTCGGATGGGTCCAGCATGTACGCCCAGCCGCCCGTCGCCGTCGGCACCCTGGTCAGCGCCGTTGCGTTCACGGACCGGCGCGACCGCACCCACTGCCCCTGCTCGTAGCGATCGTAGACGGTGCCCCGCCAGTAAAGAGTGGAGATCGTCCGCCACCGGTCCTCGGCATCCTTCACGTCGGCAATGTGGGGAACCTGAGCTCGTAGCACCACCGTCTCGTTGTCGCGCGAGATCACGCCGTGCTGCCCCAGAGTCACCTCGTCGGAGAAACCGACGATGCTCATGCGCCGACGCGTCGCTCCCGACAGGAAGCCGAGGCCGACCCGCGGCACCATCGCGAACACCAGGGCGGCCCCCACCAGCACCGCCACCCCCACGAGCCCGGTCACCAGGAAGAACGATCGTCCCACCACCCGACGCGAGTTGAGCACCCGTGCGGCGGTCACCTTCTCCGCCGAGTCCGGCAGGTGCTTGACCAGGTAGTTGTCTTCGATCTCGTGACGCAGGTGGAAGAGGATCAACGTCCAGGTGGCGATCACCACGTACGAGCAGAACCCGATGACGAACAGCACCGTCTGCGCAAGCCAGGCGCCCGCGAGCACGACCAGGAAAGACAGGACATAGACCTGCAAGTAGTCGCGGTTCGAGCGCCGGTGCAGCAGCTTGTAGACCAGCAGGAACAGGACCAGGTTCAAAACCGGCGTCAGATCGGGCTCGGGGAAGCTGCGCACCACCTCGTAGAGGCTCACCGCGAAGAAGGCCAGCGCGCCCAGGTTGAACACCAACTCGGCACGGTCGAGGAGCCGCCCGAGCCGGTTCCCTGGTTCCACGAACCACGAGACGACGCCGAATACGAGCAGCAGCCCCAGCGTCGGGATCGGCACCGTGCCGGTGGAGACAAGCGTTGCGACGGCGGCGATCGCCAGCAGGTACGAGACCAGCTTGTGCACGACGTGGAATCTCATGCTGTTCGCCTCACCGAGCCGCCGCGCACCGCAGGCTCGAAGCGCGGCAAGAGGGCCCCTGGGGTGACGCGCACGATGGCGGCGCCGGGCGGGATTGGCGCCGGCGTCCGCTCGGCATCGGCGCGTTCGACGAGCGCCAGTGCCCGCAGGATCTGTGTTGCCTGCATGCCACCCGACGCAGGCGGCAGCCCGATGTCAGCCGCGTGCAGCCCGACGTTGAGCCCCTTGCGCAGGAGTGCCACCGCCACGGAGGCCGCCAGCGATACCGCGTCCTCGAAGGCCGCGTCTCCCTCGGGGCCAGGCACCGCCCGCTCGCCCTCGAGCAGCACCACCACCGTCATCCCCGTCTCCTCCTCGCACTCGCGCACGAACGCGCGGCCCCGCTTGGCGCTGGTGCGCCAGTGGATGTCGCGGGGATCGTCGCCCGAGCGAAACTCGCGCAACCCGTGGAAGTCGCCGCTGCGGCTCCGGCTCGGGTCCTGGCGCCGCCCCAGCTCGGCCAGCCCGGCGCGGATCACCGACTCGGGCACCGGGATCAGTGCCGGGTAGACCACCAGTTCGGCCGGCGCGTCGATCTCGCGCGACTTGCGGATGAAGCCGAACGGAAAGCGCGTCGAGATCCGGAACCCGGTGAACTGGTGCCGCCCGCGCCGCCCCAGCATGTGCTTGTACGCGGTCTCTTGCGCGCGCCCGGCGGGCAGTTTCAAGTAGTAGCAGCGCCGCTCGACGGGTCGGTCCGCCAGCAGATCCTCCACCTCCAGCGAGAATGTCGGCAGCTGACGCTTGCCGTTGCGCACCGCCACGCCCATCAGGAACGGCGCGCCTGCGTGCACCGTCGAGGGCGGTCGGCGCGTGACCACGAGGTCGCGCAGGCACAGCTCGGACATCACACCGCTGGCCACGATCAGCGCCAGCATCATCCCGAACACCAGGAACAGCAGGTTGACGCCGGCGTTCACCGCGGCCATGCCCACCAGCAGCGTCGTCGCCAGGAACCACCATCCCTCGCGCGTCGGCGGGAACCGTCGCTGCCACGGGCGCTTCTTCATGTGACGGCTCAGCCGGGAACGGGGACGCGGGCCAGGATCTCGGTCAGCACCCGTTCGGCCTCCTCTCGTGAGCGCCCGGTCGAGTCCACCTGGTTGGTGGTGATGAGCCGGTGCGCCAGTGCCGGCGCCGCCAGCGCCTTGAGGTCGTCAGGCAGGACGAAGTCGCGGCCTTCCGCCAGAGCCGCCGCCCGGGCCGCGTTCCGCCACGAAAGCTCTCCGCGCGGCGAAATGCCCAGCGACAGGAACGGCGACCGGCGCGTCTCGCGGGCGACGGCGACGATGTACTCGGCCAGCTCGGGCGACAGACGCACCTTCTCCGCCGCCTTTTGCAGAGTGATCACCTCGGTGGCGTGCAGCACCGGTTGCAGCTGTTCCAGCGCGTCGGTCGCCGTGCCGGTCATCTCCAGGAGGAGTCGCTTCTCGTCCTCGGCGTCCGGGTAATCCAGCTTGATCCGCAGCATGAAGCGGTCCATCTGCGATTCGGGCAAGGGATAGGTGCCGTAGTGCTCCTCGGGGTTCTGGGTGGCGATCACCAGGAACGGCGGCTCCAGCCTGTGTGTTCGTCCGTCGACGGACACCTGGAAGTCGTTCATCGCTTCGAGGAGCGCGCTCTGCGTGCGCGGCGTGGTCCGGTTGATCTCGTCCGCCAGCACCACGTTCGCGAACAGCGCCCCGCGCTTGAACTCGAACTGACCCGTGCGCTGATCCAGCACCGAGACGCCGACGATGTCCGACGGCAAGAGGTCGCTGGTGAACTGGATGCGGTTGAAGGTGCCGCCGATGGACGCTGCCACCGCGCGCGCCAGAGTCGTCTTGCCGACGCCCGGGACGTCTTCGATGAGCAGGTGTCCGCGCCCGATCAGCGACACGACCGAGAGCCGGATGGCCTCGGGCTTGCCCCGTATGACACGGGCGACGTTTCGTTCCAGGCGGGCGATGGCGTCGGCGGAGGGCTCCGCCGCGCTCGCCGCAAGCTCTGCGGCCATAAGCGGGGACATCAGACTGGCCATTATAACGGCGCTTTAGGCCGGGTTCTTGAGCTTCTTGATCTCCCGCAATTGCGCGATCAGCGCTGGCACGGCGCTCTCCCAGGTCGCCACCAACCCGTAGTCGGCGACCTGGAAGATCGGGGCCTCGGGATCCTTGTTGATGGCGACGATGACTTTCGAGCCTTTCATGCCGGCCAGATGCTGGATCGCGCCGGAGATCGCCACCGCGATATACAGCTTCGGGGCCACCACCTTGCCGGTCTGGCCCACCTGTAGGTCGTTGGGGACCATGCCCGCGTCACACGCGGCGCGGCTCGCGCCCAGGGCGCCCCCGAGGAGGTCGGTGAGCTCCTCCAGCACCTTGAAGTTCTCGCCTGCCTTCATGCCGCGGCCACCCGAGACCACCACCTTCGCTTCGGTCAACTCGGGCCGCGCCGACCGGGTGGCGTGGAGCGCCACGAACTCGGCGCCGAGCGCATCGACCGTGCCGGCGTCCTGTGCCTCGACCGTGCCAGCCTGCGCCGCTGGCGCCGCCGCCGCGAACTCGGTCTGCCGCACCGTCGCCACCACCACGTCGGTCTGGAGCTCGACGTCCGAGAGCGCGTTGCCCGCATAGGTGGGCCGCCGGAAATTCTTCGCGCCGACCACGGCGATGATGTCGCTGGCCATCGCCGCATCCAGCAGCGCCGAGGCGCGCGGAAGCACGTCCTTGCCCGTCGACGTGGCCGAGCCTACCAGCGCGGTGGCCCCCGCCTTCTTCACCGCGGCCGCCAGCGCGGGCGCCCAGGTCTCGGCGAGCGGCGCCGCCAGCGCCGGGCTGTCGTACGACATCACCTTGTCGACGTAGCGGGCCGCGTCCCCAGGCGCTCCCCCGCCCCCGATGACGATCCCCACCACGGGCCCGCCGTGGTGCTTCGCCAGCTCGCGCGCCGCCGTCACCGCCGGCAGCGAGGTGGAGCGCACCGTGCCGTTCGCGCTCTCCAGGAAGACGGCGACGGCGCCCATCAGAGCACCTTCGCCTCGTCGCGCAGCTTGGCGACGAGCTCCTCGACCGAGGCCACCTTCACGCCCGCCTTCCGTCCTGCGGGCGCCTCGTGTTTCGTGTGCTTCACCCGCGGCGCGGCCGTCACTCCGAGCGACTCGAGGGTCGCCTCACGGATCTCCTTCTTCTTCGCCGCCATGATCCCCTTGAGCGAGGCGTAGCGCTGGTTGTCCTCCCACTCGGTCTCGGCGCCGGCGAGGCCCGCGTTGCGCACGGCCTTCTTGCCGATGATGCGCAGATCCACGGTGACCACCGCCGGCAGCCGTACCTTCTTCTCCTCGACGCCGGCGTCCACTTCGCGCGTGACCGTTGCCGACTTGCCGTCGGCTGCCACGACGATGCTGGCCAGGAAGGTCGCCTGCGGCCAGCCGAGGTACGCGGCCAGGAGTTGCCCGACCTGATTCGACTCACCGTCGACGGTCTGCTTGCCCATGACCACCAGGTCCGGCTTCTCGGCGTTCACGACCGCCTCGAGGGTCCTCGCCACCACCTCGGCGTCAAGAGCGCTGTCCTCGCCCGCGACGAGAAGCCCGCGATCCGCCCCCATGGCGAGCAGGCCGCGCATCGGCTGCGTCACTTCCTTGGGTCCGATGCTGACGATCACCACCTCGCCGCTGCGCTCGCCGCCCTTGCCCTTCTCGGTCAGGCGGAGCGCCGTCTCGACGGCGTACTCGTCGAACGGGTTGACCTGCCAGGCCGCGCCCGACAGGTCGATCGTCCCGCCGGCCCCGCCGGCGATCTTCAGCTTCTGTTCCGGGTTGGGAACCCGCTTGCAGGGAACGAGGATCTTCACGGCAACAGTGTGGAGCGCGCCTCAGCCGCTGGCCAGGCGCAACGCCTCTTCCAGGCAGTAGAGGATCTCGTCGCGCAGATCGACCAGCCAGACCGTCGACGGCTTGGGGTGGCGATGGGCCCGCAATTCGTCGACCATGGCCCGGGCCGCATCGGAGGGGTCGACGCCGCCGAGGCCGGTTCCCATCCCCGTCATGGCGACCAGATCGAAGCCGTGGTGCGCGGCGGCCAGCAGTGCCGCGCGCGTCGCTCGCCGGACGTTCTCCACCCCGACCTTCGTCCCGGGCTCTTCCATGGTGGGCGCGTGGATGACGTGACCGGCCCACAGGTTGCCGCCGGTGGTGACCACGGCTGCGCCGACCGCGATCGGCGCCATGGCCATGGCCTCGCGTTGAACCCGTGGGCCCCCTTTGCGCGAGAGAGCCCCGGCCACCCCGCCACCCATTATTCCCAATGAGTTCGCGGGATTCACCACAGCGTCCACCGGCATCTCGGTGATGTCAGCTTTGGCGAGGTGGACTTGCATGGTGGGGCGATGCCGCAGCACGCCCAACCTACCACCTGACGGGACAAACCCGCAAGAATTGCGGGACTAGGAGTCGCCGAGGACCCGCTCGAGTTCCTTCTCGACGGCGGCCTCGGGCGTTTTGCGGGCGGCGGACAGCTCCTTCACCACCAGCAACCGAGCCGTGTCCAGCATCCGGCGCTCGCCGAAGGACAGCGTCTTGGTCTTCTTGAGCCGCGACAGGTCCCGGAACACCTCGGCGACCTCGAACAGCGACCCTGACTTGATCTTCTCCATGAAGCCCCGGTACCGGCGGTTCCAGGTGTTGCGATCGAAGCGGACGGCGTCCTCACGCAGGATCTGCAGAACTTCCTTGACGTCGTCGGCGCCGGCCACCGGGCGCAGGCCGACCTGGTCGACCTTCTCGATGGGGACGAGGATGCGCATGTCACTGTCCGCCAGCCGGAGCACGTAGAAGCTCGCCGATTTGCCGTGGATCTCCTTTCGCTCGACGCCGACGATCTCGACGAGGCCACGCGAGGGGTAGACCGCCTTCTGGCCAATGGCGTAGGTGAGAGCCACGGCGCGATTGTAACCGATTTCCCCCCTTGTGGTCCACCCCACGCGGATGTGTGAGGTCTACACTCCTCCGCTTGCGTGGCCAGTCATGTAGGTGTATCCAGTACGTCGGCTTACTACCATGGCGCATAAATTAGCCTCACTGATTGTTTTCATTCTCGCGGCCGCGGCCTGCTCCACCGAAGTCGGGGGCCTCAAGAACATGAATGGCGATGGCGGTGGTGGCACCGGCGGAGTCACGGACGACGCGGGCACCAACCCCGGCAACGCCGACAGCGGCCTGGGGATGCGGTCGGACGCCGCGCGCGGCTGCGAGGCCGGATCGCCGATGGGGCGCGCGCCGAACGGTGCGACTTGCACGTGCTCCAGCGAGTGCGGCTCCGGCTTCTGCGTCGACGGCATGTGCTGCAACAGCGCCTGCACGGGCACCTGCCAGGCCTGTAACATCAGGAGCAGCCCGGGAACTTGCTCGCCGATTCCCGCTGGCACCAGGCCGGTCCTCGTCGGTCAGTGCAAGACCGACGCGGTTTCGAGCTGCGGCTTCGACGGCACTTGCGACGGCGCCGGCGCCTGCCGCAAGTACCCCGATGGCACCGTCTGCACGCCGGGCCGTTGCACCGGACCCACCGTCACCGGCACGATGGTGTGCAGCGCCGGCGCGTGCAAGGCCGGACCCAGCACCACGTGCACTCCCTTCGCCTGCGATGCGCTCGGCACTCCGCCGAAGTGCTTCTCGGCCTGCACGCTGGACTCGCAGTGCGACGGCCGCAGGTGCGTGGCCGGCAGTTGCGGCAAGAAGCCACTGGGCGCGGTCTGTCGTGCCACCGCGGAGTGCGAGTCCGGCTTCTGCGCAGACGGCGTCTGCTGCAACCTCGCCTGCACCGGCGCGTGCGTCTCGTGCAGTCAGGTCGGCAAGATGGGCGAGTGCAGCCCGGTCGCCAAGGACACCGCGGATCCACACGCGCTGTGCAGGAAGGACGCGGCCGACACCTGCGGCGGAAGCGGCCTGTGCAACGGCGCCGGTGGCTGCGCCAAGTACAACCCGGGCACCGTCTGCAAGCCGGCCTCCTGCTCGGGCGGCAGCCAGATCCCTGCCAGCGTCTGCAACGGTCTCGGCACCTGCTTGCTCGGCTCGCCGATCAACTGCTTCCCCTACGCCTGCCTCGGCGATTCCTGCAAGTCGGGCTGCTCGGCGGCCACCGACTGCGCTGCCGGCCGTGTCTGCAACGCGGGCAGCTGCGGGCTCAAGGGCAACGGCCAGAAGTGCATGGCGAGGGCCGAGTGCTCGTCGGGCGTCTGCGTCGACGGAGTCTGCTGCAACAAGGCCTGCGCCGGCAGCTGCACCTACTGCGCTTTCCCCAGCGCGCTCGGCCGCTGTGTGAACGTTCCGGCGGGCGTGCCCGATCCGCGCCTGGCCTGCCAGGACCAGGGCGCGGCCATGTGCAAGAACAACGGGCGTTGCAACGGCACCGGGGCGTGCCAGACGTACGCCACGGGCACGGTCTGCAAGGCCGAGACGTGTGACGCGGGGATGAACAAGTACACGCAAGAAGGCGTGTGCAAGACCGGCGTGTGCTCGATCCCGGCGGCCGCATCCTGCTCGCCCAACAAGTGCAACGGCACCAGCTGCGGCACCACGTGCTCGACCAATGACCAGTGCGTGGCCCCCAACCAGTGCCTCGACGGCAGCTGCGGCAAGAAGCCGAACGGCGGCCTGTGCGCGATGGGCAACGAGTGCGTCTCCGGCTTCTGCGCCCAGGGCGTCTGCTGCGGCAGCGCCTGCACGTCGAGCTGCTTCTCGTGCAACCAGGCGGGCTCGGCCGGTCAGTGTCTGCCCATTCCTGCCGGTGGCAGCGATCCGGCCGGGATGTGCCGCGATCAGGGCGCTACCTCGTGCGGCAGCGACGGCACCTGCAACGGCATGGGCGCGTGCCGCAAGTACGCGACGGGCACGGTCTGCGGCGCCGCGAGTTGCGCGGCGGGCGCCGCCACTTCCGAGGCGACCTGCGACGGCAACGGCACGTGCCGGCCGGGCGCGCAGAGCCAGTGCAACCCGTTCGTCTGCAACACGGGCGGAACCGCCTGCTTCAGCTCGTGCACCGGCAACAGCCAGTGCGTCCCCACCCGCATGTGCGAGATGGGCACCTGCGGCAAGAAGGACAACGGCGGCACCTGTGCTGGTGGCGACGAGTGCAAGAGCGGCTTCTGTGTCGATGGCTTCTGCTGCAACAACCAGTGCACCGGTGTCTGCAAGAGCTGCGCGCTTCCTGGCGCCGCCCGTGGCACCTGCAGCAACATCCCCGCGAGCATGGCGGACGACGAGGGCGGCTGCGATGCCACGGCCGAGTCGACGTGCGGCAACGACGGCTTCTGCAACGGCAGCGGCGCCTGCCGCAAGTGGAGCAACAGCACTATCTGCCGCCCGGCCTCGTGCCCCCTGAACATGACCACGCTGACCCAGGCGGCGAAGTGCGACGGCGCTGGCGCTTGCCCCGCTGGCGCGGCACAGACCTGCGGCACCTACCGCTGCGACTCGACCACGAACATGTGCAAGATGACCTGCACCAGCGACGCGGACTGCGCGCCCGGCAAGGCCTGCAGCGGCGGCAGCTGCGGCAAGAACACGCTCGGCGCCAGTTGCACGGGCGACTCCGAGTGCGCTTCCGACCACTGCGTCGACAACACCTGCTGCAACGTCACCGCGTGCGGGGAATGCCAGACCTGCGCGAACGCAGCCGGCCTGTGCACCAACGTGCCGAACGACATGCCCGATCCCGACAGTTGCACGGACAGGACCACCGCGGATGCGTGCTCGACCATCGGCAAGTGCGACGGGGCCAGTAAATGCAAGTTTGCGGCGTCGGGCACCGGGTGCGGCAGCATGTGCAGCGGTTCGGACAACGGGTCGGTGACGGGGAAGACCTGCAGCGGATCGGGGGCGTGCAGCGGCACGGGTGGCGTGACCGCGTGCGGCGGTTTCCAGTGCAGCATGAGCGCCAGCGGGGGTTCCTGCCTGAACACGTGCGATCCGGCCACCAACGCCGGTTGTGTCGCCGGCAAGGTCTGCACGGGGAACACCTGCCAGGACCCGGCTCCGCCGACGCCAGACGCCGGCGCCGACATGTAGAGCCATGCGCCTCGGCCTCATCACCCTGCTCCTCGCTGCCGCGTGCGCGCGCGACATCGCTCGTCCGAACGACGACGACGGTGGCGCGCGCGACGGGCGTGTCGATACCTCGGGTGCCGGGGGCCGGCCTGTGACGATGGATTCGGGGACGCAGGACTCGCCGATCCTTCCTGTCCCTGTCGATTCCTCCCTGCCGCGCGACATGGCCGCCGACTCGTCGCGGGACGCCAGCCCTCCTCGCGACACCAACCCGCCGCCGGCGTGCGGGCAGGGCGGGCAGGTTTGCTGCCCCGGCAACGTCTGCGCCGGCGGGGGCTGCTGTGTAGGTGGCCGCTGTGTCACCAATGGCACGTATGGCGGCGCGACCTGCGAGTCGTGCCTCAACGGATCGTGCGGCGGCTGCGGCGCCGTCCCGCCCAGCGGTCCGCAGCCCTGTTGCGGCACGCGCGTTTGCACGGCCTCTCGTTCGGTCTGCACGGGCGCCGGCACCGGTATCTGTCAGACCTGCGGCGGCGGCGGTCAGCCTTGCTGCGGCAACAGCTTCTGCGATACCGGACTCGTGTGCGACGGCAGCCAGCTTTGCGTCGCCTGCGGGACCGCGGGCGCCGCGTGCTGCGCGGACCAGCAGTGTGGCGCCGGCGGCTGCTGCTACAACAACCGCTGCGTCCCGAACGCCGGTTCCTGCGGCAGCGTCTCGACGGGCGGCACCTGCGGCGGTGGCGCCTGCGCCAACTGCGGCACCGACGGCAAACGCTGCTGCCCCGGCCAGAGCGCGGGGAGTGCTTGCAACGCGCGCGAGACCGTCTGCCAGGTCGCAGGCAGCGATCTCCGTTGCGTGTCGTGCGGCGACGTCGGCGAGGCTTGCTGTGCGCGCAGCGTCTGCAAGACCGGCGGGCTCTGCGGTTCGGCCGGCACCTGTCAGGCGTGTGGCGGACCGAGCCAGCCCTGCTGCCCCGGCGACGTGTGCGGTGGTGGCGGCTGTTGCCTCGGCGGCGCCTGCACCGCCTCGGGCGGTTCCTGCGGCAGCGGTCTCGGTGCCTGCTCGGGCGGGACCTGCAACGGCTGTGGCCATTCCGGGGAGCCGTGCTGTCCCACGGCGGCCAGCCTCAATCGGACCGTCTGCACGGTGAACAACGTCTGCTCGGGCGGGCTGTGCGCGCCCTGTGGCGCCGCCGGCGCGCTCTGTTGCGACGGCCGCGTCTGCGGCCCGTCGGGGGCCTGCTGCGGGAGTGACAACCGTTGTGTCTCGCCGGGTTCGACCTGCGGCGGCTCCGGCGGCACCTGCGTCGCCGGCCGGTGCGGCTGACCGCGTCGCCCATTCTGTGGGGCAAGGCCATTCATTGCCCGGCCGGGCGTTTCAGGGGACAATCCGATCCGTGCCTGCTTCCACCCCGCGAACCCGCGCCGGCATGACCTTGGTCGAACTGATGATCGTGGTGGTGATCCTCGGGGTTCTCGCCGCGCTCTCGTTCGTCGGCTACCGGCGTTTCGTCGGGCGCGCGCGCTCGTCGGAGGCGGCGGTCATGCTCGCCGAGATGGCCGCCAAGGAGCAGCTTTACTTCCTGGAGTTCGCTCACTACCTCCCCCTGCGGACCGACAACCTCGCCCCCGCCGTGTCCGGAGGCACGATCAACGAGCCGGCCGCCGCTTTCTTTCCTCGCGTGCCCGGCGCTGCGGGCTTCGAATCTGTCCGTTCGGCGCAGACGGTGGGTACCATGCCCAACAGCTGGAGGTTTGGCGGTATCCGTCCCAAGGAAAGCGCTCTTTACTGCGCGTACATGGCCAACGCCGGCCGCGTGAACAGTGCTCCGGACACCAGCGGCCACGGCGATAGTATTCTGGGGACGGCCGCCATCCTGCAGCACTGGTTCTATGCCGTCGCCGCGTGCAACCTGAGCGGCTCCACCGGGTATCCCCTCGGCGACAGCATCTGGGCCATCAGCAGCCGGGATGCGCGGATGCTCCATATGAACGACGGCCAGTAGAGTGGGCCGCCGCGCTGACGAACGGTAACCACGCACCGGCTCCTTGGACCCGGCCGCTCCTCGGGGTGCTGGTGGTTCTTTGCGTCGCTTACCTTCCGATCTTCGCCGGTCAGATCGTGTTTCTTCGCGACCCCGCGCACTGGAACTATCCGGCGCGCTGGTTCGTCCGCGCCTCGCTGTGGCGTGGCGACTCGCCGCTGTGGAACCCGAACGTCGGGCTGGGTTTCTCGGTTCTGGCGAATCCGCTTTACGGGCTTTTCTACCCGCCCAACTGGCTGTACCTCGTCGCGCCCGAGTCGCTCGTCGCGCGCCTGGTGACGTGGCAGAGCCTGGGCCATCTGCTGTGGGGCAGCGCCGGAGCGATGTGCCTCGCGTCCCGGCTGGGGGCGAGCAGCGTGGGGGCATCCATCGCCGGTCTGGCCTGGGGCCTGTCGGGGTACACCACCGCCAGCTGGACCGCGGGTCTTCTGCTCCTGGCCGATTCGTGGATCCCCTGGTGCGGGGTGGGTTTCGTCGGGCTGGCGCGGGCCGCGCGCGGCGGTGGCGCGGGATGGCTCCGCTGCCTGGCGTGGGCGGCGCTCCCGCTCGGCATGGCTCTGCTGCTGGGCGAGGTGTTCGTGGCGGCCATGGGCGCCATGCTCGGGCTCTCCGTGGCGGGCCTGGCGCTCGCGTTCGACGGTGTGCTGCTGGATCGGCGCGCGTGGCGGCGCGTGTTGCAAGGTGGCGCGGCGTCGCTGGTGCTGGCGGCCGGTCTCGGCGCCGCGGCGGTGCTGCCCGCGCAGGCGCTCGCGCAGGGGACGCCGCGTGCGGTCCCGATCGCGAAGGCTGCCGCCGAGGCTTTCTCGTTCCACCCGTTGCGCATGATCGAACTCGTGGCCGCCGGCGCCATGGGCACCGGCGTCGGCGACTATCCGGGCAGCGCCGTCGTCGGTGAACCCACGATCGGGAGGTTGCCGCTGATGCACAGCGCGTACGCCGGAGCCAGCGTGGTCGCCCTGGCGTTCCTGGCGTTCGGGCGCGGACGCAGGCTTGCGGCAGGCATCGCCGCGCTCGGTGCCGTTGCGCTGGTGGTGGGCATGGGACAGCACACGCCGTTGCACGCCTGGTTCCGCGCCGTCGTGCGGCCGTTCGCATACATGCGTTTCCCCGAGAAGTACCTCGCGGTGTTCGTCGTCGTCGTGGCCGTGGTCGCGGGGCTCGGTGCCTCGCGGTTGTGCGCTGACGGAGCGACACGCCGGCGGGCGCCCGTCCTGCTGGCGCTGCTGCTGGCGCTGGCGGCCATCGCGCCGTGGGCGTTTGCCCCGGAGTGGGCATCGCACGTCGTGCGCGGTGCGCTGCACGGCGCGGCGGCTGTCGGTGGGGTGATGGCAGCACAGTTCCTCGTGGCTCGAGGGCGAAGGGGGCAAGGAGAACTCATGCTGGTCGCCGTGGTGGCGATCGATCTGGCGACGGCGGCGTGGCCGTTCCTGACGTTCGCTCCCGATGCCGTGGCCACGACGCGGCCACGTGCCGCGGCCACCGTACTCGAGGATGCGCGGTCCGGCTCCGACGGACCAGCGCCGCCGCGGGTCTACTACGCGTTCGGCAACGAGGACTCTTTGCAGACATTCGCGCCTGCGCGCTCCGAGGTGGAGGCCGAGGCGCAGCGGCAACAGGCGCTCGTCCCGAACACCGCCATCACATTCGGCGTGGCCACGGTTCCCGGATACGACGCGGCCATCCCTCCCGCCGTCGCCGACCTGTGGACCGCCGGACGGAAAATGGGACAGGCTGTCCTGCGCGCCCTCGCGGTCCGGTACGCGATCATGCCCGTCGACCCGCGTGCGCCCGAGCGGCGTGCTGGACTCGAACCGCTGGTCGATCCCGTCGGCGGCACGCGCCTGTACCGCGTGCCGGGAGCCCTTCCTCGCGTCTATCTCGCCGGCCGCGCGGAAGTGTCACACGACGATCTGACGCTGACGCGGCTTCTGGAGCCGGCGGTGGTCTCGGGCGATCTTGCGCTGCTTGCTCCCGACCCGGCCGCTCCCACGTTGTCCACGAACGCGGCACGCGCCGGCAGCTGCACGCTCGTGCAGTTCTCCAACGTCGCTCTGACGGTGCGCTGTCACGCAGAGCGTCCGGCCATCGCAGTCATTGTCGAGCAGCATGATCGAGGATGGTCCGCCACCGTCGACGGCCGGCCGGCGCCGCTGTTGCGCGCGAACCTGCTCCTCCGCGGGGTGGCGCTGGACACGGGCCACCACACCATCGCCCTGTCGTACGCCGCTCGGGGGCTCCGTCTCGGTGTCGGCCTTTCGCTCCTGTCCATGGCCCTCTGTCTCATCCTCCTGGCCGTGGCGACGGTCCAGGCGAGGCGGCGGGCGGGGTGACGGATTTTGTCACCCGCGACGACCCAATCTCGGTTGCGGGCCCACCCAACTGCCGATCTTGGTCGCCGTCACGAATTTGGCGCCCGGGCCGAAATCAGGCGAGAACTTCGGAGGTTGAGAGGTGGTGGTGAGGAGGGAGAGGGTCTGGCACGTCGGGTGCAGTGACCACCCCCCGAAGGACGCCCGTCAGTGACGGGTCCCCAGGGAAGAAGGGGTAGAGCCGACGGCGGGCGGTCAGGATTCGGTTTTTGAAACTCAGGAAAGGAAGGCAGATGATGATGAAGAGGACAAAGAAGAACGCAGGTTTCACCCTCGTGGAACTGATGATCGTCGTGGCGATCATCGGGATCCTCGCGGCGATCGCCATTCCGGCATTCAGCCGGTATGTGAAGAAGTCTCGTACGGCTGAGGCCTCGGGCCACCTGAACAAGATGTGGTCGGGTGCCGTCGCCTACTTCGAGGCGGATCACGCCGACAGCGCCGCGACGGTGGTCACCAAGCAGTTCCCGGGGGTCGTCACTCCGATCGTTACGGAGCCCTCCTGCTGCTCCGGTGCGGGCCAGAAGTGCGCGGGCAGCAACACTGTCTACAACGGCGCAGCCTGGGTGTCGTTGAACTTCAACATCCCGGATCCGCACATGTTCGTGCCTTCGTATATCGCGCTCGGGGCTGGCAGCGCGTCGTCGTTCACCGCACTGGCGTTCGGCGACCTGGACTGCGACACCATCTTGTCGACGTTCCAGCGGAACGGCAAGGTCGACTCCGGCACGGGTGACGTGTCGGCGGCCGCCGCGGCCTACGTCGTCAACGAAATCGAGTAAGCTCGTCTGATGTCGAGCGCGCTCGCGCACCCTTGCCCAGGCAGGTCGGTGCGCGAGCGCGTTTTTTTTCGTGAGAACCTTGCGGTACCGGGAGGCGCGCTGTGAACGGTAGTTCGGGCAAGAAAGCGTCCGGTTTCACGCTGGTCGAGCTGATGATCGTGGTGGCGATCATCGGCATCCTGGCGGCGATAGCCATTCCCTCGTTCAGCCGGTATGTGAAGAAGTCCCGCACCCCCGAGGCGTTCGGGCACATCAACAAACTCTGGGCGGCCTCGGTCGGCTACTACGAGGCGGACAAGACCGACAGTACGGGCACGCCGCTCATCAAGGAGTTCCCCGGTCTCAACTACAGCAGCGGCTCGAACATCACCTGGGAGAAGACCTCCTGCTGCGCCAAGCCAGGGCAGCGCTGTGATGGTTTCTTCGGCGCCACCTTCGTCTACAACGTCGACGTCTGGATGGCGCTTCACTTCAACATTCCGGATCCACACTTCTATCGGCCTCGGTATATCGTGAACGGCAGCGGTTCAGCGGCAACGTTCACCGTCGATGTGTCCGGCGACCTGGACTGCGATGGTATCGCCTCGACGTTCCGGCGGAACGCGCGCGTCAATGCCAAGGGCGAGGTGACCGTGGCGGCGGCGCTCTGGGTGGACAAAGAGATCGAGTAGCGCGTTCGGGCGCCGACCCCTACAATCCCCCGCGTGGCTGACCGAATCCTGGTGACCGTGACCGGGCACGACCGCCCGGGCGTCACGGCGACGCTGACGCGCATCCTGGCCGACCAGGGCGCCACCCTGCACGACATCGAGCAGGTGGTGATCCAGGAGCAGCTCACGCTCTGCCTGCTGGTCGGGCTGCCGCAGTCGCGCGATGTCCTCAAGGAGCTCCTGTTCACGGCCAAGGAGCTGGGGATGGAGCTGGACTTCAAGCCCGTGAGCGGCGGTGACGTCGACAGGGCCCGGGTCGAGGGGGCGATGTACGTCATCACGGCCATAGGTCCGACGCTGGGCGCGAGCCAGATCCACGCGGTGGCTTCCACGCTCGCGACCGAGAAGGCGAACATCGAGAAGATCTCGCGCCTGTCCGAGGGTTCGCTGGCGTCCCTGGAGATCCACGCGCTGCTCCAGCCGGGAGGGGACCCCGAGCGCCTCAAGCGGGCCTTGCTGGCCCAGGCGACCAAGGAGTCCTTCGACGTGTCGCTGCAGCGCGAGGGGCTCTACCGCCGATCGAAGCGGCTGGTGGTCATGGACATGGACTCGACGCTGATCCGGATCGAGGTGATCGACGAGCTGGCGCGCGCGGCGGGCGTCGGCGCCGAGGTCGCGAAGATCACCGAGCGGGCGATGCAGGGCGAGATGGACTACGACGAGAGCCTGAGGCAGCGGGTGGCGTTGCTCAAGGGGCTGGACGTCAAGGTGCTGGACCAGATCGCCTCGGACCTGCCGCTCACCGAGGGGGCAGAGACGCTGGTGCGCGTGTTGAAGCGCCTCGGCTACCGGATCGCGGTCATCAGCGGGGGTTTCTCCCGGGCGGCGGATGCTCTCAAGCGGCGCCTGTCGCTCGACTATGCGTTCTCCAACAACCTCGAAGTGGAGAGCGGGCGGCTCACCGGAAAGGTGGTAGGGCCGATCGTCAATGCACGACGCAAGGCGGAGCTGCTCGAGCTCATCGCCCAGCTCGAGGGCGTGCTGCTGGATCAGGTGATCGCCGTCGGTGACGGCGCCAATGACGTGTTGATGCTCGAGCGTGCCGGGCTGGGGATCGCCTTCCGTGCCAAGCCCAAGCTGCGTGAAGCCGCGGATACGGCGCTATCGGGGGCGGGGCTGGATGCAATCCTGTATCTGCTGGGGATCAGCGCCCGCGAGGTCCGGGAGATCAAGGAACTGGAGTGACCTTCAGATGACCGGACCGTCGCCGCGCGCGAGGATGGTGTCTCTGGCCAGGCGCGGATCCTTCTCCAGGTGATCGAGCGTGTAGTGCAGGCCGCGGCTCTCGGGGCGGCGGCGCGCGCTGGTGATGATGAGGTCGGCGACCAGCGCCAGGTTGCGCAGCTCCAGGAGGTCGCCGGTGATGAGCGCGTTCCAGTAGTACTCGCGGATCTCCTCGCGGATGAGGTCGATGCGTCGGGCGGCGCGCTCGAGCCGGTTGTCGGTGCGCACGATGCCGACGTAGTTCCACATCAGACGGCGGATCTCGTCCCAGGTGTGGCTGACCAGCACCGCCTCGTGCGTCGACGTCGCCTCGCCTGGATACCAGGGCGCGACGTGTGGTGGTCGGTCGACGGTCACGTTTCGCACGTCGTCGGCGGCCCGCGCGGCGTACACCAGCGCCTCCAGCAATGAATTGGAGGCCAGGCGGCAGGCGCCGTGAAGCCCGGTCATGGAAGCCTCGCCGATGGCGTACAGGTTCTTCACCGTGGTGCGCCCGTGGGCGTCGACCAGCACGCCCCCGCAGCTGTAGTGGGCCGCGGGCACCACCGGGATCGGATGCGTGCGCATGTCGATCCCCAGCTCCAGGCAGCGGTGGTGGATGTTGGGGAAGCGCTCGGCCAGGAAGTCCGGCTTGAGGTGAGTCATGTCCAGGAACACGCAGTCGTCGCCGGTGCGCTTCATCTCGGCGTCGATGGCGCGGGCCACGATGTCCCGAGGAGCGAGGTCCTTCATGTCGTGGTAGCGGGGCATGAAGGCGGCGCCGTCCTTGAGGCGCAGGATGCCGCCCTCGCCGCGCAGGGCCTCGCTGATGAGAAAGGACTTCGCCTGCGGGTGGTAGAGGCAGGTCGGGTGGAACTGGAAGAACTCCATGTTGGCCACGCGCGCGCCGACCCGGTAGGCCATGGCTACCCCGTCACCGGTCGCCACGTCGGGGTTGGACGTATAGAGGTAGACCTTGCCGGCGCCGCCGGTGGCGATGATCACCGCACGAGCGACGATGGTCTTCACCTCGCCGGTCTTCTGATCGAGGACGTAGGCGCCGAACACCGTGTTGGGTCCGCCGTACTTGGCGGTGGTCAGCAGATCGACGGCCATGTGGTCGGCCAGCATGGTGATGCGGTCGCTGGCGTGCCCGTGATCGAGCAGGCGCGTCTGGATGGCCGCGCCCGTCATGTCGCGCGCGTGCACGATTCGGCGGGCGCTGTGGCCACCCTCGCGGCCCAGCTGGAACTGACCGTCTGGGCCCCTGTCGAAGGCGACGCCCAGCTCGTTGGCCAGGTGGAGGATGTGCTCGGGTCCCTCGCGCACGCACAGTTCGACCACGTCGCGCCGGCACAGGCCGTCACCAACGCGCAATGTGTCGTCGACGTGCTGCTCGGCCGAGTCGTCCGGGCCCAGCACCCCGGCGACGCCTCCCTGGGCATAATGGGTGTTCCCCTCGGTCAACGACCGCTTGGACACCACCACCACCCGCCCGTGCTTCGAGGCGCGCAGCGCGAAGGAAAGCCCGGCCAGGCCCGAGCCGAGAACCAGATAGTCGGTCTCCACAGGGCCCTATGTTACGATCTCACCCGCCCATGCGCCTGCGATCGACGGTGGCGGTCGTGTTCGTGACCAGCGTCGCCGCGGTCGCGCACGCCACGGTCTGGCAGCGCGTGCGGCCCGATGGCACGGTCGAGTTCACCAACGTCCCGCGAGGCGGCAAGAGCTGGAACGCTGTCAAGGACTCCGATCTCGGCCCGCCCCCGATGCGCCCGGCCCCGCAGGCCCGCCCGGCCGTCAAGCGCACCACCACCTCCAGTTTCGCCCCCGGCGTGGTCTGGAGCCGCGAGCACGACGACGGCACGATGGAGTTCACCAACGTCACGCCGCTGGGAGCGAAGTGGAAGGTGCTGTTCCGCACCGGCCCGGGCAAGGCGGCGGCGGTGCGCGGCCTGTCCGACATGGTCCCGGCGCGCGATCTGTCGCCGGCGCGCTTCGCCCGCTTCGACGACCACATCCGCGATCAGCAGGCGTTCTTCGGCATCCCCCAGGCACTGATCCGCGCCGTTATCAAGTCCGAGTCGGACTTCGATCCGCGGGTGGTCTCCAGCGCCGGGGCCATGGGATTGATGCAGCTGATGCCGGGCACCGCGCGCGACATGGGCGTGACCGACGTGTGGGATCCGCGGCAGAACATCATGGGGGGCGCACGCTACCTGCAGACGCTGGCCCAGCGGTTCTGCCGCACACCGCTGGCCAGCGGTCCCGGCGGCACCAGCGGCGGCTTCGTCTGCTCCGACGACGAACTGGTGCGGGTGATCGCCGGCTACCACGCCGGCCCCGGCGCGGTCCTGCGCTACGGTGGGCTGCCGCCCTACGAGACCACCCGCAGCTACGTCACCACCGTGATCTTGCGGTACCAGGAGTTCGGCAAGCGAGAGGCGGCGCTGGCTGCCCTGGCGGCAGCGGCGAACCCGTGAGCGACACGTCCGATCGCCGCGACGAAGGCTTCCAGGTCCTGCGCCGGCTCCGGCGCGCGGCCGAACTCGTCGGGGCCCGCCGGTTCCCCGAGGCGGAGCTCGAGCTGATGCGCGTGCTGGCGCTGCGGCCGCGCGACCTGAGGGCGCTCAAGCTGCTGGCGCTGGTGCGGTTCAAGCTGGGGCGGCTGGCAGAGGCGCGCGACGTGTTCCGCACCGCGCTCGAGGCGGCACCCGACGACGAGGGCGTGCAGCTGAACCTCGGGCTCGTGGCATTGAAGCTGGAGTGGTTCGAGGACGCGGTGGCACAGCTCGAGCCGCTGGTGCGTGCGCAGCCGGACGACGCACGGGCCTGGGGCTACCTCGGATACGCGTACGCACGCCTGGGGACGCTCGATCGCGCGGCAGCGGCGTTCCGGCGCGCGGGTCAGCCGGATCTGGCCGCCGAGACCGAGCGCCGCCACGCCGGCGCACGCCCCAACCCGTTGCGCCCGAAAGTTCCGGTGACGGCGGTGCCCGCGGCCTGGTCCGCCCGGCCGCCCACGGTCGAGGCTCCTGCTGCCGAAGGTGGCCCCATTCCGCTCACCGCCTTCGTGCTGGGGCGTCTCCTGGGCGAGACGCGCGCTGCCGAGGTGGTGCCGCTGGGGGTGCTGGAGTTCCCGGTCGGTCACGAGGCGCACGTCCGGCAACCGTTGCTGCTCGCCACCTCGGGCGATCTGCGCCTCGGGCCCGCGCGCCACCGACAGCATGGGCGTCCCACCGAGGATGCACTCGGCAGGTTCCTGCTCGCCCAGGGCGCGGGAGAGCTGTGGCTCAGCACCCCTGTGCCGGCGCTGGTGCCGCTGATCCTCGATCAGGACATCCTGTACCTGCGGCAGGAGCGGGTGGCCGCGTTCGACGGTGACGTGGCCTGGGAGTGCGGCCGGATCCCTCGCGACACCGGCGCTCTCCTGCAGTTTCGCGGCTCGGGCCGCGTGGTGCTGGAGGCGTCCGCCGATGAGGTGGTGGCCCTGCGGATAGAGCCGGGACAGATGCTCACAGTGCCGGCCCCGCGCCTCGTGGGCTGGGTGGGCCGCGTCGTGGCCCAGTGCGTGCGTAGCGATGATGCCCCCGGTGGCACACCCCGGATCGCCTGCGAGGGCGAAGGGGTGTTATTGCTTTGTCAGCATGGCGACTCTACGCAGTCAGTTCACGAACGCCCCCAACCTGGTCACCATGGGGCGGGTGCTCCTGGTCCCGGGGGTGCTGTACTTCATCGATAACTTCAGCCCGGTCCGGAGCTTCATCGCCGGCCTGCTTTATCTGGGGGCGGCGGCGGGCGACTTCCTCGACGGCTACCTCGCCCGCAGCCGCGGGCAAGTGAGCGTGCTCGGCAAGTTCCTGGACCCGCTGGCTGACAAGCTGATCGTCACCGCCGTCCTGGTGTTCATGGTGGCGCTCGGCCGCGTGCCGGCGTGGCTGGTGGTGGTGCTGATCGCGCGCGATCTGGCCATCACCGGCCTGCGCAGCATCGCTTCGGCCGAAGGGTTGGTCATCGCCGCCAGCGAAGGCGGCAAGCTGAAGACCGCGTTCCAGTTGGTCGCCATCATGATGCTGCTGATCCACTTCCGTTACCCGGTGATCGGGTTCGGCTTCAGCGTCGACTACCACCTGGCGGGGTTGATCCTCCTCTACATCTCGCTCGGCATGTCGGTGATCTCGGGGATCGACTACATCCGTGGGTTCATCCGCGTGCTCGGCGACAAGCAGACCGCGTGATCGTCGTCCCGGGTCCGTCGCTCGGTGCCGCCGAGGCGGCCTGGCGGGCCTCGGCCGGGCAGCTCCCGGTGTGGGTCGCCTCGCCGGGAGACGCTGACGTCGGTGTCGAACGCCAGGTGGTCGCGTGCGATCCGGTGGCGGTGGTGCGTTCACTGGACCGGATGGAGACAGCCTGGCAAGAGCTGCGCGCCCGGTGGAACGGCGGTCCCGGCGTGCCGGTGGGAATTGGCTACCTCAGCTACGATCTCGGGCGCGCGAGTTCCGATCCGCGCTGGCCGGAACTCGAATTCCGTTTCTACGACGCGCTCTGGGTGCTGACGGCGGCGGGCGCCGAGATCTGGGCCTGCGATCGAGCCGCCGCCGATCGCCTGACGCGGCGGCTCGATCGTCCGGTGCCGGTGTCGACGGATCTGCAGCTCGGGCCTTTCACCGCCGTCGAGCCTCGCGAACGGCACGCCGCCGGTGTGGCCCGGATCCTCGAGTATCTGGCGGCAGGCGACGCCTACCAGGTGAACCTGGCGCGGCGATTGGTCGCGCCCTTGCGCGCCGCCGGTCCACCCGGTCTGGCCCTGTTCGTGCGGCTGCAGGCCGAGTCGCCGGCGCCCCACGCTTTCTGGATGGCGGATGGCACGCGGGCGCTCGTCGGCAATTCGCCCGAACGCTTCCTGCGCCTCGGGACCGACGGGCGCCTGGAGACGCGACCGATCAAGGGGACCCGGCCGCGCGGCGACGCGGCGGCCCCCGACGAGCTCGCGGCCAGCTCGAAGGACAGAGCCGAGCACACGATGATCGTGGACCTCGAACGCAACGATCTGGGACGTGTCTGCGCCACCGGCACGGTCAACGTCGAGAGCTTCGCCCGCGTGGTGACCTTGCCGACGGTGCACCACCTGGTCAGCACCGTGGCCGGGCGGATCCGGCCCGGCGTGCGCCTGCCCGAACTCATCGAGGCGACGTTTCCGGGCGGCTCGATCACCGGCGCCCCCAAGCGGCGGGCCATGGAGATCATCGACGAACTCGAGCCCGCTCGACGTGGTCCCTACACGGGCGCCACCGGGTGGCTGGGAGCGGCCGGCGACCTCGACCTGGCCATCGCCATCCGGACGGCGCTCCTGGATGACGAGCAGCTGACGTTGTGGGTAGGCGGCGGCATCGTCATCGACTCCTTGCCCGACGACGAGCTGGCCGAGACCGACGTCAAGGCGGCGGCATTTGCTCGGCTTTGTGAATGACGCATCGGGACGGCCTATTTTCTTTGACGAGATCGGTCGTCCCGGTGCCTCTTTCTCCCATGAGCCTCACTTCGTCCGGATCGCGGGTTGCCTGGGGTCTAGCCACGCTGAGCCTGATCTTGCTGATCGGCTGTTCCGGCAGCGGCACCAAGCGGCCGAACAGTGATGGTGGGGACGAAGAAGACGACGCCGCCAGCCAGGATACCCCTCAGGGTGGCCGGGGCGGGGCCGGAGGTGCGGCCGGCCGAGGCGGCGCAGGCGGTGGCGGTGGGGGAATCGGCGGCGGTGCCGGTGACGCGGGTACGGGCGATTCCGCCGGCGGCGGCCGCGGTGGCACCGGCGGGACGGCGGGCGCCGGTGGCGCTGGCGGCGCGGGAACTTGCGGTGCGGCTGGCCAGGCGTGTTGCCCCAACAACAGCTGCAGCGGCGGTGGGTGCTGTTACTTCGATCGTTGCATCGCCGCGGGCACGGCCTGCGGCGGCAGTGGCATGAATTGCACGGCCGGCGCGTGCGGCACGTGCGGTGGCGCGGGCCAGCCGTGCTGCAGCAGCAACACCTGCACCGCCTCCAATACCACCTGTTCGAACAACACCTGCGTTCAGTGCGGCGGCGCCGGTCAGGCGTGTTGCGAGGGCAACACCTGCAGCGCCGGCCAGTCTTGCCGGAACAACACCTGCACCGCGTGCGGCGGCCCCGGCCAGCCGTGCTGCGCGAACAACGCCTGTGGCGGTGGCGGCTGCTGCTACAACAACACCTGCGTCGCTCAGGGCGCGAACACCTGCGGCGGCGCAGGCACTTGCACCAACGGCACCTGCTCGAATTGCGGCAGCGCCACCCAGAATTGCTGTCCGGGCAACGCATGCACGGCGGCCGGGACGACCTGCACCGGCGGCACCTGCCAGGCGTGCGGCGGCGCCGGACAGGCGTGCTGCGGGACTCTCACCCGGACCTGCAGCGGCTCGAACCTCGAGTGCTCCGGCCTCCCGGGAATATGCCGAGCCTGCGGCGCACCCGGCGAGTCATGCTGCCCCGGTGATCTCTGTTCCGCTGGTGGCTGCTGTGCCGGAGGTGGAGGCACCTGCGTCGGCACGGGCGGCATGTGCTCCGGCGCTCAAGGCACGTGCGCCGCGGGCAAGTGCTCGGCATGCGGCGGCGCAGGTCAGCCCTGCTGCACCGGGCGCACCTGCTACGGGACGGCCAACGTGTGCGCCGGCGATCCCGGTGCCTGCCAGCCGTGTGGTGGAGGAGGTCAGCCGGCCTGCCCCGGGAACATCTGTACCGCCGGCTGCCGCAACAACACCGGGCTGTGCGTGGCAGCGGCCGCGTCGTGCGGCGGCCCCGAGGGAGCCTGCCAGACCTCCGGCTCCTGCGGGACGGGTACAACCGCCTGCGGCGGGCTGGGCGACCGGTGCTGCGACACCGGCAATGGCAATCGCTACTGCTCGGCCACAGGCACCGCGTGTGTCGGCAACCGCTGCAATGCCTGCGGCGACGTCGGTCAGCCTTGCTGCGAGCGCAATTACTGCAAGAGCGGCACCTGCTTCTTCGGCACCTGCCGCTGACCACGCACGAGCAGCCAGATCCCAAGCGCCACCAGCGGGATCGACAGGATCTGCGAGGTGGAGAGCCAGCCGAAGAGCACGCCCCGCTCGTCGTCACGCCAGATCTCGACCACCGACCTGAACACACCCTTCAGGATCAGCAGCCACGCGAACAGCTGCCCGTCGAAGTGCTTGCGCCGGCGTAGCCCGAAATAAAGCACGACGAAGATCAGGAAGTTCAGCGCCGCCAGGTAGAGCTGCGTGGCATGGACGGGGAGCGTCGGCGCGTTCGCGGCCACCAGGTGGGCCTCGCGTTGGGCCTGGTGCACGACGCTGTCGATCGGAAAGCGCACCGCCCAGGACGACGACGAGACTTTGCCGTAGCAGCAGCCGTTCAGGAAGCAGCCGACGCGGGTCAGCGCCAGCCCGAAGGCGACCCAGGGCGCGGCGAGATCCGCCATCTTCCACGCCCCCAGCGCGTGCTTGCGCGCGTAGTACAGGCCGAACGCCGAGGCGAAGATGAAGCCGCCGTAGTAGGCCAGGCCGCCCCGCCACACCTTCACGGCGGCGAAGCAGTCGCGCGGCGGGTGGCAAGTGTGGGTGGCCAGGTTGCAAACGTACTCCCACCCGCACTGCGCGTTCGTCGTGCAGGAGGCGACCTTCGCGTCCAGCGCCTTGACCTGCGTCGGATCGGTGCACAGGTGCACGTAGTCCCAGAAGTGCCCGTCGGCGATGACGTGCAGGATGCGCGAACCTATGAGGGCCCAGACCACGAGGTAAAGGGTCAGGTCGAGCACCCGCTCGCGGTCCATGCCCAGCTTCGGCGCCTCCCGCCATGTCATCCACATGCCGACCGCGAAGCTGAGGGTCAGCATCGTGAAGTAAGCGGGGAGGTTCAGCGCCCCCAGCAACGGCAGGTCGATACCCGAGTCCCAGAGCATCGGCCGCATCAGGCCGCCCTGAAGCGCGTGATGAGCAGACCCGCGAGGCCGAGAGCGATCCCTCCCGCCAGCGCGACGTCCGCGACGTTGAACGTCGGCCAGCGCGGCAGATCGATGAAGTCCACCACGAAGCCGCGGATGAGGCGATCGAAGAGGTTGCCGAGCACGCCGGCGAGCATCGCCGCCAGCCCCATCACCATGACCGCCAGGCCGCGACGCTGGCGCACGAGCAGGACGACCAGCGCCACGCTCACCACGGTCGAGTAGGCCACCAGCGCCGGCCGGACGAGGGGGCCGCCGCCACGCAGCCAGCCGAAGATGGTGCCGCCGTTTTCCTGGTAGCGCAGCAGCACGGGTCCGACTCGCCTCGGCCCGCGGGCCCGCAACTCGCTCGCGGCCCAGCTCTTCGTGTAGAGGTCAGCGGCCAGCAAAAGCCCGACGCCGACGATCGCGGCCGCCAGGCGGGGCAACTTACCCCCGCGCCTCTGCCTTGGCTGCCTTGTCCTTGTTCTCCGACTTGAACATGTCGACCGCCATCAGCCCGACGCCGACCACCAGCGCCGCGTCCGCGATGTTGAACGCCGGCCACTCGTGTTGCTTGTAGTGCCACACGATGAAGTCCGTCACCCGCCCGTAGGCGATGCGGTCGATCAGGTTTCCGATGGCGCCCCCACCGACCAGACCCAGCGCCACCTGCATCCGCAGCTGGTTGTCCGGTGTCTTGCGCAGGTAGTGGATCACCAGCACGAACGCCGCCACCGCCACGAGCGTGAGAAGGATGCGCCCCCCGGGCAACGTCTGCAGCATCCCGAAGGCCACGCCCGTGTTCTCGGAGTAACGCAGATTGAAGAAGCCGTCGATCACCGTCTTGACCTGCCCGAACGGCAGCGGCCGCAGGTGCTCCCTGGCCAGCACCTTGGTCCACTGGTCGAGGACCACCGACACGGCGGCCAGGACTCCGAAGATGACGTACTTGCGACGCTCGGCGGTCATGCAGCTCCGATAGTATCCACCACCGCGGCGCAACGGGGGCACAGGTTGGGATCGGCCTTGTGGCCCGAGGCCTCGCCGGTGCGCCGCCAGCAGCGCGGGCATTCGGCCGCGCCGGCCTCGACGACGGTGATCTCGGTCTGGGCGGCGTCCTCTTCCGCCAGCATGATCTGCGAGACCACGCACAGCTCCTGCAGGTTCCCCAGGCTGAACTGCCAGTTCGGCCGCTCGGCCGCAGCCGGTTTGATCAGCACCTTGGCCTCCAGCGACTTGTGGCCCTGGGCGCGGAACGCCTCGAGCGGCCGCAAGATCGCCTCGCGCCGCGGCCGGATCTCGTCGGTCCAGCGCTTGTTGGGGCTGGCCATCTCGCGGCCCGCATAGAACACCTCGTCGCGCGCCTGCCCGTGCACGTCGAACGGCTCGCCGGTCAGACGCGACAGCTCGTCCGCCACGTCCTGCGCCGAGAAGCAAAGAATCGGCGCCATCCAGGTGGCGATGGTCCGCACCATCTCGTGAAGCGCCGTCTGCACGCTTCGCCGTGTCTGCGAGGCCGGTGCCTCGCAGTAAAGAGCGTCCTTCACCGGATCCAGGTACTCGGCCGACACCGTCACCACGTACTCGACCATCAGGCGAACGACGTCGTGGAAACTGAAGCGCCGGTAGGCCTCGAAGATCTGGTGGTCGCGCTCGCGCAGCACGCCCAGCGCCAGGAGATCCAGCTCGCGCAGCCGCTGGTCCTCGAGCACGTCCCGCGACGGCACGAAGTCGTACAGGTTCGACAGGAGGTAGCGGCAGGTGTTGCGGATCTTCCGGAACGACTCCGACAGCTGATCGAGGATGGTCTTCGAAAAGACGATGTCCGACTGGTAGTCGCCCGCCGCCGCCCACAGCCGGAGCAGCTCGGCGCCGTTCTTCTCCATGTACTGGATCGGCTCCACGTAGTCGATTTTGGAACCGGAGGCTTTCGCCTTCTCGATCTCGGACTTGGAGTAGGCCTTGCCGCGCTCGTCCAGCACCCAGCCGTGCGTCAGCACCGCCTTGTACGGCGCCTGCCCCCGCGTCGCGGTCGACGTCAGCAGCGACGAGTGGAACCAGCCGCGGTGCTGGTCCGCCCCTTCGAGGTAGAGGTCCACTTGCTCGCCGCGTGCCACCAGTTTGCCCTCGGCCACCGCCGCCCACGACACGCCGGATTCGAACCAGACGTCGACGATGTCCCGGGTCTTGTCGAACTCGGTGCCACCGCAGGCACACTTCAGGCCCTTCGGGACCAGCGCCTCGACGGGCTTCTCGAACCAGGCGTTCGAGCCCTCTTCCTCGAACAGGGTGGCGATCGCCTCGGCGCCGTCGGCGTCCAGCACCGGCTCCTCGCACTTCTTGCAGCGGAACGCCGGGATCGGCACGCCCCAGACCCGCTGCCGTGACAGGCACCAGTCGGGCCGCACCTCGATCATGCCGCGGATGCGATCGCGTCCCCAGGTCGGGATCCAGGCGGTGCGGTCGATCTCCTGCAGCGCCTTCTCACGCAGGCTCTTGGGATCCTCGCGGTCACCCAGGCGCGCGAACCACTGGCTCGTGGCGCGGAAGATCACCGGGTTCTTGCAACGCCAGCAGTGCGGGTAGCTGTGCCGCAGCGTCTCGCCAGGCTTGTTCAGCAGCACCTTCGTCTCGGCCAGGAAGGCGACCACCTTCGGGTTCGCCTCCCAGACGGTCAGTCCCGCCCAGTTCGGCACCTCGGCGGTGTAGCGACCGGCGCCGTCCACCGGCGCGTAGATCTCCAGCCCCGCGTTGCGTCCGACGACGTAGTCATCGGCGCCGTGCCCGGGCGCCGTGTGCACCAGGCCCGTGCCGGCCTCGAGAGTCGCGTGCGAGGCGAAGTGCAGCCGGAAGTCCTTGTCCGACTTCGGCGCCGCTATGAAAGGATGCTGGTAACGCGCGCCTTTCAGCGCCGCGATGTCGATCGGGATCTCGCCCTCGGCCTCGAGCCCGCAGGCTTTGAGGAACGCAGGCGCCAGCTCCTTGGCGACGATCAGGATCTCGCCGCGCACCTTCAGTCCCACGTAGGTCAGCGCCGGATTCGCCACCACGGCGAGATTCGCCGCCAGCGTCCAGGGCGTCGTCGTCCAGATCACCAGCGCCGCCGCGTGTCCCTGCATCTTGTCCACCAGCGGGAGGCGCACGTAGATCGACGGCGAGCCGTGCTCGGCGTACTCCACCTCGGCCTCGGCCAGCGCCGTCTGGTGCGTGATGCACCAGTGCACCGGCCGCTTCGCTCGGTACAGCATCCCCTGCCGCGCGAACTCCGCCAGCTGTCGGACGATCGTCGCTTCGTATTCCTTGGACAGCGTCAGGTACGGCCGGTCCCACAACCCGAGGCACCCGAGCCGCTTGAACTCGGCGCGCATCACGTCGACGTACTTGCGCGCGTGGGCCTCGCACTTGCGGCGGAACTCCGCCTCGCCCAGCTTGTCCTTGCCGCCGATCTGCTTTTCCACCTGATGTTCGATCGGCAGCCCGTGGCAGTCCCACCCCGGGACGAACGGAGCCGCGTACCCCATCAGGAGGCGGGACCTGACGACGATGTCCTTCAGCACCTTGTTCAGCACGGTGCCGTAGTGGATCCCGCCGGTCGGGTAGGGTGGCCCGTCGTGCAACACGAACTTCGGCGCGCCGGCCTTCTCCCGCGCGGCAAGCAGGGTCTCGTAGGCCTTCGATTCGTCCCAGCGCTTGAGCCAGGCCGGCTCGCGTTTGGCCAGGTCCGCCCGCATCGGAAACTCGGTCTTCGGGAGGTTGAGGGTGGCCTTCCAGTCCACGGGAGGCGCGGATACTAGCAGAGAGATCCGTGCTACACGTAAAGGCGATGGCGGATGCGCGCGTCTCCTGGGACGACTACTTCATGAACATCGCCCAGGTGGTGGCGTCGCGCTCGACCTGCCCGCGCAAGTTCGTCGGCTCGGTGATCGTCCGCGAGAAGACGATCCTGTCGACCGGGTACAACGGCTCGATCCGCGGGATGCCACACTGCAGCGACGTTGGTCACATGATGGAGAACGACCACTGCGTCGCCACCATCCACGCCGAGTCGAACGCCATCCTCCAGGCCGCCAAGAACGGCGTCACCATCGACGGCGCCACCATCTACGTGACCGCCAGCCCGTGCTGGAACTGCTTCAAGCAGATCGCCAACGCCGGTCTCCGGCGCATCGTCTACGGCGAGTTCTACCGGGACGAGCGCATCTTCCAGGTGGCCGAGCGGCTGGGGATCGACCTGCTGCACCTGGCCAACGCAGTGCAAGTAAAACCACCCGTTTCAAGTTGACAGGAACGGCCTCCGGGTCGAGCCTGATGCCTCCATGCTGCTGCGGCTTGTTATGGCGCTGCTCGTCATGGTCGCGACGGACGGTGCTAGGGCGTGGGCGGGCGACGACCTGGTGAACCCATTCGACGACGGTCACGCGACCGTCGCCAAGGCATCGACCAAGGCCTCACGGACCACTCGGTCGCGCTCGCGGCTCGAGGCCGGCGGTCGCGTGGTTCCCGAGTCCGCGTTGCGCGATACCCCGGCTCCGCCCCCCTCGGGGAACCTTCAGATCTACGCCATCGCCACCCGCGAGACCCTGAAGACCAACATCTACAATTCCGACGGCTCGTACAATGTCGACGCGGTGCAGGAGGTGTCTCATCTCCTGCGCTGCAAGCGGACCGACACCGAGAAGGAGATCGAGCCGCGCCTGATGGTGATCCTCTCGCACGTCTATGACCACTTCGGTAACAAGCCGATCCAGGTCGTCTCCGGCTACCGCAACCAGCGCCGGACGAGCAGCTTCCACTACAAGGCCGCGGCGACGGACATCCGCATTCCGGGCGTCTCGCCCACCAAGGTGCGCGCCTTCGTCGAGTCGCTCGACGCCGGCGGCATGGGCATCGGCCTTTACCCGCGCAGCCAGTTCGTGCACGTCGACGTCCGGCCCCCGCCCAGCTACCGCTGGGTCGACTACTCGCGCGCCGACCCCGACTCGCCCGACAAGCGGCCCCCCCGCAGCGTGAAGAAGTCCGCCAAGCCGACCAGCTGACGTCGTCGCCGGCTACGGCCCCACGAGGCAGTAGATCTTGCCGGCGCCACCGGTCTGCGCCGGGTTTCCGCACTGGCCGTTGTGCGACCCGTGCCAGTAGCTGAAGGGCGCAGCCGGGTTCCTGTTCGGTCCGAGGCCATCGGAATGCCCTACCTGCCCCGTGCCCGTCGCCGCGGTCCAATCGCCGCAGGTGTTGCCAGCCGACAGCATGCCCGCCATCGTGGTCCCGGTGAAGATGTCGTGCTGGTTAGGGGTGGGTGATCCGACCCACTGCCCGTTGATCTTGCTCCCCTTCTCATCGAGGAACAGGTCAGCGTTGCCGCTGAGCGCGTGCAACGCATCCTTGGTGGCAGCCAGCATCATGCCGCGCGAGTTGAAGTACGGTCCTGGGCCGATCCGGTCGCGTGCGTGAGTCACAGGTGTGGCGATACTGAGATAAGCCTTCCAGGTCTTGCCTCCGGCACCGACGGCTGCGGCTAGCCTCTGGCAGCGGGCATCGGCCATGGTCAGCCCTCCCAGGTTGCCGGTGGCGCTGGTGTCGCTGGTGACGAAGAAGTTCATCATCGCGTTCGCCATCCCGCCGCCGTCCGAGCCGGGGCCATCGGCCCGGATGCCCGCATCGGCGCTCCCGCCGGCGCCGCCACCACCGCCACCGCTGCCTCCCACGCCAGCGTCGGCGCGGTTGCCACCTGTGCCGCCACTGCCGCCGGATCCACCGCTGCCGCCAGATCCGCCGCTGCCGCCGGATCCGCCGCTGCCGCCAGATCCGCCGCTCGCATCGCTTTGTTTGCTCTTGCCACTGCCGCCGCACGCGACGGCGAAGAGGACCAACTGAGCCAGCAAGGGAGTACGTAGGGTCATGGGCAACCTCCTTCGGTCAGTCCTTGGGACGGAACGCATTTATAGATCAGAGGCGGCGTGCGGCCTAGCTTCGCGCTCCTCCAACGCGGCGGCAGACCTTTCTTGACCTGCCGATCCCCCTCCCGTAGCTTGGCCTTCGACCGAAGATGGCCGTAAAGCAGCTCGATCTACCGACGGGCGGGGGTGATGGGAAGGGGAATGCTGGCAAGAAGACGCGTCGCGGCGGCGGAGATGGCGGCGGGCCCAACGACCCCACGGACACGTCGCTCGCGGACGAGGCGCAGCGCCGGTACCTGAACTACGCCGTCAGCGTCATCACCTCGCGCGCGTTGCCCGATGTGCGCGACGGCCTCAAGCCGGTGCAGCGGCGGATCTTGTACTCGATGTACAACAACCTGCACCTCTACCCCGACTCGCGCTTCAAGAAGTGCGCGACCATCGTCGGCGACGTCCTCGGCAAGTACCACCCTCACGGCGACACCGCCGCCTACGAGGCGCTGGTGCGCATGGCCCAGGACTTCTCGCTGCGCTACACGCTCATCGAGGGGCACGGCAACTTCGGCTCGCTCGACGGTGATGGCGCTGCTGCCTATCGCTACACCGAGGCGCGCCTGGCGCCCCTGGCCATGGAGCTCCTCGAGGAGATCCGGCAGGGGACGGTCGATTTTCGCCCGACGTTCGACAACTCGAACGAGGAGCCGATCGTGCTGCCGGCCAAGGTGCCGCAGCTCCTGGCGAACGGCTGCACCGGCATCGCCGTCGGCATGGCCACCAACATCCCTCCGCACCACCTGGGCGAATTGTGCGAAGCGCTGGTGGCGTTGATCGACGACCGCAAGCTCGAGACCAAGGACTTGCTGAAGTTCATCAAGGGCCCCGACTTTCCGACGGGCGGCCTGTGCACGAACACCAAGAAGGAGCTGCGTGAGATCTACGAGACCGGGCAGGGGCCGGTGCATGTCCGCGGCGAGTGGAAGACCGAGGCGACCAAGAAGGGCGACCAGATCGTCGTCACGTCGATTCCCTACAACGTCTCGAAGGCGACGCTGGTCGAGCGTATCGCCGAGGTGATCATCGCCAAGAAGCTGCCGATGCTGCTCGATGTCCGCGACGAGTCCACCGCCGAGGTGCGCGTCGTGCTCGAGATCAAGCCGGAAGCCGATCCCAATCTGGTGATGGCGTATCTGTACAAGAACACGCCGCTCCAGCTCAGTTTCCACGTCAACATGACCTGTCTCGTCCCGACCCAGAACCGCGAGGTCGCCGGGCCGATGCGGCTGAACCTGGCCGCCATCCTCAAGGAGTTCCTCGACTTCCGCCTGGAGGTGGTGACCCGCCGCTTCGAGTTCGAGCTGGCCGACCTCAAGCGCCGTATCCACATCCTGCAGGGCTTCGCCATCATCTTCGACGTGCTGGACGAGGCGATCCGCATCATCCGTAAGTCCGATGGCAAGCAGGACGCGGCCGAAAAGCTGATGAAGCGCTTCGCGATCGACGACGTGCAGACCGACGCCATCCTCGAGCTGAAGCTGTACAAGCTGGCCAGGCTGGAGATCGAGGCGATCCTGGAAGAGTTGAAGGCGAAGCGGGCGCGCGCCAAGGAGATCGACGCGATCCTGGGCGACAAGCGGAAGCTGTGGCGGGTGATCCGCGGCGAGGTCCAGCAGATCGGCGCCAGATTCGACGACAAGCGCCGCACGAGGATCGGCGGCGCGGGCGGCGACGACGTCGAGTTCACCGCCGAGGACTTCATCGTCGACGAGGAGGTGACGGTCATCGTCTCGCGCGACGGCTGGCTCAAGCGCGTGCGCGAGGTCAAGGACCTGTCGACGACCCGCCTGCGCGAGGGTGACGCCATCCTCGCGGCCGTGCGCGCCTCGACGAAGGAGCCGATCGCTCTGTTCTCCAACCGCGGCAGCTGTTACGTCCTGCGCGTACACGACGTACCGGCGTCGACGGGTTACGGCGAGCCGGTGCAGAAGCTGTTCAACTTCGATGACGGCGAGCGGCTGATCGGGGCCATGCCGGTCGCATCCCAGGCCAAGGGGACGCTCATGATCGCCGTCACCAGGTACGGCTACGGCTTTCGCTTCAACCTGGACCCGCACCGCGAGCTGTCGACGCGCTCCGGCCGCAAGTTCGCCAGGACCGCCGAGGGTGACGAGATCGTCGGTGTCCTGCCCGTCGGCAAGAAGGACGTACTCTGCATCTGCACCGCCAGTTCGCGCGTGCTCCTGTGCGAGGCCGACGAGGCGCCCGAACTGGCCAACCCCGGCCGCGGCGTCACCATGATCAAGGTGGCCGACGATGACGAGGTCATGGGCTTCGGCCTCGGCGGTCCCAAGGAGAAAGACGTCATCATCGCCGAGACGGACACCGGCAAGAAGCTGCCCGTCGGCCCCGGCCGCTTCGAGGTCACCTCGCGCGGCGGCAAGGGACACGCCCTGGTGAAGCGATCGAAGATCGTCCGCGTCGCGCCGCCCGAGCCTCCCGCCGAGGCGAAGCTGTTGAACTGATATGGCCACCCCCCAGAGTTACACCTCCGAATCCATACAGGTCCTCCAGGGCCTCGAGCCCGTGCGCCGCCGCCCGGGCATGTACATCGGCGGCACGGACGTCAAGGGCTACCACCACCTGCTGTGGGAGATCGTCGACAACGCCGTCGACGAGGTGATCAACGGCTACGCCTCGTTCATCGAGGTCACCTTGCACAAAGATGGCAAGTCGATGACCGTGACCGACAACGGCCGCGGTATCCCCGTCGACGTCAAGAAGGAGTTCAAGAAGTCGGCGCTCGAGCTGGTGCTGACCACGCTGCACGCGGGCGGCAAGTTCGGCCAGGGCCAGTACAAGTACTCGGGCGGCCTCCACGGCGTCGGCTCTTCCGTGGTGAACGCCCTGTCCGAGCAGATGACAGCCACCGTCAAGCGCGACGGCCAGGAGTGGGAGCAGTCCTACAAGCGCGGGGTCGCCACCTCGAAGCTGACCAAGAACGGCGCCGCCCGCGGCTCGGGCACCACCATCTACTTCCGCCCCGACCCGGAGATCTTCGGCAAGCAGCAGGACTTCAACGCCGACACCATCAAGTTCCGGCTCGACGCCAAGACCTTCCTGCACAAGGGCCTGAAGATCACCTTCCGCGACGAGTCCGCGGGAACGACCGACGTCTTCCAGCACGAGGGTGGCATCGCCGACTTCCTCACGAAGATCGTCACCGACCGGGGCAAGCCGCCAACCGCACCGAATGTCTTCTATTTCCAGCGCGACACCGATGGGCTGTCCGTCGAGATCGCCATGCAGTGGACTGAAGCGCACGACGAGACCATCCGGTCGTACGTCAATGGGATCCCCACCACCCAGGGTGGCACGCACGAGCAGGGACTGCGCGCGGCGATCACCAAGGCGGTGCGCACGTTCATCGAGGGAGCCAACCTGGCGCCCAAGGGCGTGAACCTCACGGCCGAGGATGTCCGCGAGGGGATCGTCTGCATCCTGTCGATCTACATCGGGGAGCCGCAGTTCCAGGGGCAGACCAAGGAGCGGCTCGGCAACCCCGAGGCGCAGAACCAGGTCGACTCGGCGATCCGGCCGGCGCTGGAGACATTCCTGTTCGAGAACCGCAGCGCCGGCACCGCCATCGTCGAGCGGATCACGCTGGCGGCCAAGGCGCGTGAGGCGTCACGAGCGGCGTCGCAGGCGGTCTCCCGCAAGACGGCCATCTCCCACCGACTGAACCTCCCGGGCAAGCTCGCCGACTGCTCGTCTACCGATCCAGCCAAGAGCGAACTCTTCATCGTCGAGGGCGACAGCGCCGGCGGCTCGGCCAAGCAGGGGCGCGAACGACGCTTCCAGGCGATCCTCCCCTTGCGCGGCAAGGTGCTGAACACCGAGCAGGCTTCGTTGCAGAAGGTGCTGTCGAACAAGGAACTGCAGGACCTCGTCTCGGCTCTGGGCTGCGGTGTCGGCGAGAGCTTCAACATCGAGAAGCTGCGCTACCACCGCATCATCTGCCTGATGGACGCCGACTCCGACGGCCACCACATCTCCACGTTGCTGCTGACGTTCTTCTACCGGCACCTGCCGGAGTTGATCAAAGGCGGCTTCGTCTACCTGGCGCAGCCGCCGCTCTTCCGCATCGACCATGGCAAGGAGACGCACTGGGCGCTGGACGAGGGCGACCGCGATCGGATCGTGGCGACCCTGCCCAAGAACGCCAAGCCGGAGATCATGCGCTTCAAGGGCCTCGGCGAGATGCAGCCCATCGAGCTCAAACGCACCACCCTCGACGCCGATACGCGGCGCCTCTTGCGGGTGACCGTCGCCGACGTGGCCGAGACCGACAGGATCCTGACCGAGCTCATGGGCAAGGACGTCGAGGCGCGTTTCAAGTTCATCATGGAACGCGCGGCGCAGGCGGACCTGGACCTCTAGGACGCGGCGGCGATGACCGTGTTCTTGCCGGCGCGCTTGGCCTTGTAAAGCGCGGTGTCCGCGGCCTCGATCAGCGTGGCGTCGTCCATGTCCGGCACGAACTCGGCGACGCCCACGCTCACCGTCGCCCGCAGCGGCTTCGGTCCGAACTCCGCCGGCAGCTTCATCCTGATCATCGATACCTTCGACCGCAGGCGTTCGGCCAGCCGTAGCGCTCGTGGCAGATCCGTCTCCCGCGCCAGCACCGCGAACTCCTCGCCGCCGTAGCGAAAGATCAGGTCCTCCTTGCGGACGGTGTCCTGCATCGCCTTCGTCAGCTCCTTGAGCAACGAGTCGCCCACCGGATGCCCGTAGACGTCGTTGATCTTCTTGAAGTCGTCGAGGTCCAGCAGCAGCAGCGACAGCGTGTTGCCGTGCCGCCGGGACAGCGCGCACTCGGCCTCCAGCCTCTCGTCGAGGTGCCGCCTGTTGTACACGCTGGTCAGCGGATCGCGCATCGCCGCCGACACCAGCCGCTTCTGGTACTTCTCCTCGACCTCGTGGATCACGCAGAATTTGAGCACCGTGCGTGCCCCGAGCCGGATCAGGTCCTCGGCCATCAGCGCCCGCCGCGCCACCTGTTGCTCACCGACGAAGGTGCCGTTGTGGCTCTTCATGTCCTCGAGGATGGCCCGGTCCTCGTGAACCAGGATCTTGGCGTGCCTTCGCGAGACGCCGTCGTCTGACAGCACGATGTCCGCGTGCTTCGATCGGCCGATCACCAGCGGGGCCTCGGTGCGCAGCCGGATGATCTGCCCCGTGTCCGGGCCGGCGATCACCAGCAGGTAAGCCTTGCGGTCACGGGCCGATGGCCGCGTCGGCCGGGTGACCGTCGCAGTCTTCTCTTTCTTGGCCGGCGGGTTGCGACGGTTCCTGCGAGCCCCCGCCTGTTCGTCCGCCACGTCAGCCCCCTCGCGCTCGGTATGCGCCTTCACGCTTCCCTGTGTCATCGGCGGTGCGGCAAGTGCGCTTGAGCCGGCGGTTCGGGTTAGGCTTGGGGGGTGGTGCCCCGTTTCTCCTTGGCCGTCGCGCTGTTGCTGGCGGCGCGCCTGGCCGCCGCTCAGCCGATCCCCTTCTGGGAACGCGTGTCGGACCCCCACCGCGGGCGAGTCGAGGCCCTGGTGCTGCGCGCGCAGGCGGAACTCGGTGAGCGAGGGCCGGGTGGCCTGACCGGCGAGGCCGCGGCCCGCGCCGAGATCTGGCTGGAGGAGGCGTTGCGCCTCGACGCGCAGAGTTTTCTGGCCACGGTCCTGCTGGGCGAGGCCCAGACCGCCCAGCGCAAGGGCCCCGTCGCCGTCGCCACGTTCCAGCGCGCCCGCCGGCTTGCCCGGACGCCCGCCGAGGAGTCCTGGTGCTCCCTCCGCGTGGCCATCGAGGGCTCGCGCGCCGGCCGGTATCCCGAGGCGCTGGTCGAGTACGACCGGCACATCCGCCTCGGCGAGGCGCAGGCGGCGGCCTACACCAACTCGGCCGAGATCCTGATGGCGCTCGGGCGCCTCACCGACGCGCAGGACCGTTACCGCGAGGCGATCCGCCTGGACACGCAGGAGCAGCCGGGCCGCGAGCGCGACGAGAACCTGGCGCTGGCCCACTACGGCCTCGGCGTGTCGCTGGACCGCGACGAGCAGACCACGGCCGCGCGCGAGGCGGTGGCACGTGCCGTCGCCTACGATCCGCGCCTGACCTTGCTCGATGCCGCGCGCGACCCCGGGGCCTCGGAGGTGTTCTTCGTACCGCCGGGCGACGTTCATTACTACCGCGGCCTGACGCTGATGGTGCTCGGCCGGGGACGCGACGCCAGCGACGCCTTCCAGCGCTTCGTCGCCGAGCAACCCGGTAGCCGCTTCGTCAAGCGGGCCGAGAGCCATCTCCTCGACATCGAGGGCGGGACCCCGCGGCCTCCCGTGGCGCTTCTGCGTGTGGTGGCGATAGCCACCGTGCGCTCCGATCAGGCTTTGCCGGCGCCTCTGGTGGATGCCGCCTGGCGCAGCCGCCCGGCGCTGCTCGATGCCTGCCTCGCCACCATCCCCGTCGCCGTGCGGATGCCCCTCCGCGTCGCCCTGGACGTGGAGTTCGACGCCGTCGGCGTGCCCCGGCGGGTGTCGGCGCCCGGCCGCGGCGACCTGGCCCCCTTTGCCTCCTGCGTCGAGGCTCGCGTGAAAGGCGAGCTGCGGGTCCCGCGTCCCGGCCGCACCGCCTCGGCACGCGTAGAACTTGTGTTAGGCAACCGACGGTAGAACGATAGACCGTGCCCCATCAGCGAAGCCCCCGCTACATCGCAGTCGATGGCCCGATCGGCGTCGGCAAGTCGACGCTCGCGAAGATCATCGCCCGCGAGTTCGGCGCCCGCCTGGTCGAGGAGAAGCCCGAGGAGAACCCGTTCCTCGGCGCCTTCTACCGGGACCCGCGGCGCCACGCTTTGTCGGTGCAGCTGTTCTTCCTGATGCAGCGCTACCAGCAGCAGGCCGATCTGTTGCAGGGCGATCTGTTCCAGCAGGGCGGGGTGGTCTCGGATTACCTTTTCGCCAAGGATCGCCTCTTCGCCTCGCTGACCTTGTCGGAGGACGAGATGGTGCTGTACGACCGCTTCTACACGGCGCTGGAGCCGCGCGCGGTGACGCCCGATCTGGTCGTCTACCTGCAGGCGCGCACCGACGTGCTGGTCGAACGGATCAACAAGCGCGGCCGCACCGAGGAGAAGCCGATTCGCCCCGAGTACATCCGCGAGGTGGCCTCGGCGTACGCCGATTTTTTCTTCAGCTACAACGAATCCGCCCTGTTGATCATCAACGCGTCGGAGATCGATGTCGTCGACAACGCCGAGGACCGCGCCGCGCTGCTGGAGGTGATCAAGAAGACCCACGCCGGCGTGAACCACTGGAGCCGAAGATGACGACAGTGGTGAGCAAAATGACGACGACCGCGATCCGACAGCGCAAGGGCGGCGACAAGCTCGTCACCCTCACCGCCTACGACGTGACGTTCGCGCGTCTGGCCGACAGAGCCGGCGCCGATATCGTCCTCGTGGGCGATTCGCTGGCCATGGTGGTGCAGGGCCAGCAGAGCACGCTGCCCGTCACTCTGGAGGAGATGGTGTACCACTGCCGCTGCGTGGCCCGCGGTGTCACCAGCGCCCACCTGGTCGGCGACCTGCCGTTCATGAGCTATCAGGCCTCGATCGAAGACGGCATCCGCGCTGCTGGCCGCCTGATGAAGGAAGGCGGCGCCGAGGCTGTGAAGCTCGAGGGCGGGGAGGAGATGGCGCCGCTCGTCGCCCGTCTCGTCTCCCTGGGGATCCCGGTGATGGGCCACCTTGGCCTGACGCCCCAGTCGGTGCACCAGTTCGGCGGCTTCAAGGTCCAGGGCCGCACCGACGAACAGGCGCGCCGGATCGTCGCCGGAGCCCACGCCCTCGCCCAGGCCGGTGCCTACGCCGTGGTCCTCGAAGGAATGCCCGCCGCCCTCGCCGCCGAGGTCACCGCGGCTGTCGCGATCCCCACCATCGGCATCGGCGCTGGCCCCTCCTGCGACGGGCAGGTGCTGGTGATGCACGACTTGCTCGGCCTCGATCCCGGCTGGGCACCGAAGTTCGTCCGTCGCTACGCCCAGCTCGGCCAGGAGGCGGAGCGCGCCTTCAAGACCTACGCCGCCGACGTGAAGAGCGGCAAGTTCCCCGGCCCCGACGAGTCGTATGGCTGACGTCATCCGCGACCCCGCGGCGATGTCCGCGTGGTCCGAAGCGGCGCGCGCCCGCGGCGAACGGATTGCCTTCGTGCCGACGATGGGCGCGCTCCACGCCGGACACGTCTCCTTGCTGGACGAGGGCCGCCGGCGCGGCGACAAGCTGGCGCTCTCGATCTTCGTCAACCCCACGCAGTTCGGCCCCGGCGAGGACCTGGCCCGTTACCCGCGCGATCTGGTGGGCGATCTGGCCAAAGCGTCCATGGTCGACGTGGCCTTTGTCCCCGAGCCGGCGGCGATGTACCCGGCCGGTTCGCAAACATTCGTGCAGGTGCGCGAACTGGAGAAGGGCCTGTGCGGCGAGCGCCGGCCTGGACACTTCGTGGGCGTGGCCACCGTGGTGTTGAAGCTGTTCAACATCGTGCGCCCGCACGTCGCCCTCTTCGGCGAAAAGGACTTCCAGCAACTCGCCGTCATCACCCGCATGGTGCGCGATCTCGACGTGCCCGTGGAAGTGGTCGGCCTGCCCACCCTGCGCGAGGCGGACGGCCTGGCGATGTCCTCGCGCAACGCCTACCTGTCCCCCGACGATCGCAAGCGGGCCGCCAGTCTCTCCCGCGGGCTGCGCGCGGCAAAGGCGCGCCACGACGCCGGCGAGCGCCGCGCCGCCGCTCTGCTCGACGTGGCTCGGGCCGAACTCGCCGTCGACCGTCTCGACTACCTGGAGCTGCGTGACATTTCACTCGTCCCAATCGACGTCGTCGACATCGACCGCCCAGCGGTGATGCTGGTGGCGGCCTTCGTCGGCGCGACGCGCCTCATCGACAACCTCCGCCTGTGACGTTTCCTGGACATAACCAGTCATGCTAGGTTCGGTGGCACCATGAGCGTTCGTCTGAAGCTGTTCGTGATGATGGTGCTCGAGTTCTTCATCTGGGGCGCCTGGCTGCCGCTCGTCTGGGGCTACATGGCCGGCCTTGGCTTCACCAGCATCCAGATCTCGCTCGTGGGCAGCGGCTTCGCCATCGCCTCCGTGGTGGCGATCTTCTTCTCCAACCAGTTCGCGGATCGCACCTTCTCGGCCGAGAAGTTCATGGCCGGCAGCCATCTCATCGGCGGCCTCGCGATGCTGGGCCTCTTCTTCACCAGGTCCTTCCCGCTCTTCTTCACCCTGATGCTGATCCACTCGCTGTTCTACGTGCCGACGATCTCGGTGGCGAACTCGCTCGCCTTCGCCAACATGAAAGACGCGCAGAAGGAGTTCGGTCTGGTGCGCATGGGCGGCACGGTGGGCTGGATCCTCGCCGCCTGGCCGCTCTACTTCGCCTTCAAGGACGCTCAGGGCGACGCCATGCTGAAGCTGACCAGCTACATCTTCATCGTCTCGGGGGTCGCCTCGCTGGTGCTCGCAGGTTTCAGCCTGACGCTGCCTGCGACCCCTCCGAAGCCGGCGACCGGTGCGGATCGCCTGGCCTGGTTGCGCGCCGCCAAGTTCCTCGGGGCCGCGCCGTTCCTGGTCGTCTTGTATCTGGTCACCTTGATCGACGCCACCATCCACAACGGCTACTTCCTGATGACCGGTGGCTTCCTGGCCAAGATCGGCATCCGCCCCGAGAACATCATGCCGGTGATGAGCCTCGGCCAGATCGCCGAGATTGCCACCATGGGCGTCCTCGGCTGGTTCCTCAAGCGCCTCGGCTGGCGCATGACCATGCTGATCGGCATTCTCGGTCACGCCGCGCGCTTCACGGTGTTCGCGCTGATCCCGAACGCCGTCTCGGCCATCGTCCTCGTGCAGGTCCTGCACGGCATCTGTTACGCGTTCTTCTTCGCGACGGTCTATATCTTCATCGACCTGGCCTTCCCCAAGGACGTGCGTGCCAGCGCCCAGGGCCTGTTCAACCTGCTCATCCTCGGGCTCGGCGATCTGGCGGCCAAGTGGATCTTCATCCCGCTCCAGGGCCGCCTCACCCACGACGGCGTCACCGACTACCGATCGCTCTTCCTCGTGCCGGCGGGCATGGCCGTCGTGGCGATGGTGATCCTCGCGCTGTTCTTCCGTCCACCCGCGAGCCTGGAGGCCGCTTCCAGCTAGTTCGTGGCGGCGATCCGCCCCAGTTTCTCCGACAGCCCCAGGCGGTAGAACCGCCGCAGCTCGACGAGCATTGCGTCCAGCTTGCCGCAGCTGATGTACCGGCGGTCCAGCCAGCTGGCATAGCGCCGGGCCTGGTCGTTCGCGGTCCGGTAACGGTCGCGCTCCTCGGGGTCCAGATCGTCGACGTAGCTGATCCGATCGTAGAGTCGCTCGCGCAGCCCGGCGGTGTCGCGGTCCGTTTGCAGCAGCGAGCAGCTGACAAACTTGTCCACCTCGGCCTGCAGCTCCAGCTCCAGCGCGGTCACCGGCCGGTCCGCCGCCGCGCACCGTGCGACGTAGATGAAGTGGCTCACGCCCTCGACCGCCAGGCAGAAGTCCCAGAAATTCGCTTCGGACAGACCGCCCGACGGATCGTGGCGCTCCAGATTCGCCAGGGCCTTGCCGTCGAGGAACAGCGCCAGCGACAGGTCGTCACCTTCCTGTGAGACCAGGAGTTGCTCGCGCGGCCGGCGCGCCCCGTCGGTGCTGGCCAGCGCGTGGTCGCGCTGCCGTTCGTTCACCAAGAAGACGTCGACGGCGAGCAGGGTCTCGACCCGATACAGTGTCTCGAGTCCGCGCTGCACGCGCGCCAGCACGGAATCTTTCACTGGGGGCGCGTCCCACCGTTCTGCGGGAGCACGCCCGCCGCCGCCAGGCGCCTCGCCGCCCACCCACTGCCGGTCTGACGCCATTTCTCGTAGAGGCGGATGATGTCCTGGGGGGCCGCCGTCGGCATCAGCCAGCGGCTGACCAGCTCGAGCACCGCCACGAAGCGCACGAAGTTCTCGGCCAGGTTGCCGTACACGTCGCCGAATGGATCACGTTGCCACCCCGGACCGACTCTCGCCAGCTGGCCGTACGCCGAGCCGCCCATGTCGATGTAGTAGTCGACGTCCACCGCCCGCCGCCCGAAGCTGTCGGTCCAGAAGCCCGACACGAACAGCGACGTGTCGCCCACCTCGCGGAGCCGCTCGCGGCGTTCGCGGGGTGCTGCCTCGAACGCGCCAAGCAGCTTCAGGGCCAGCGGCGTCTCGTCGATCGGCTGCCTCGAATACGAGGCCAGCAGCCGGACCAGGTAATGCTCGGTCAGCGAGCTTGTTTCCACCCGCTCGGCGCGCAGGGCCCGGTCCACAACATCTTGAAAGAACGCTTCAAGAGAGGCCGTTTGCTCCATGGTCTCCGTAACATCAATGCTGACCCTGGCTTTTCCGTTCGTCTAGAAATTTGATCAATAAATTCAATCACATAGACTGACGTGATCTGGCAGACGCCGTCGTCGAGTGCTGACGCGTGTGGCCTAAGTCCTCGCAGCCTCGACGGTTTCTTGCGCTGCCGCCCGTTGGCAGGGGTGTCGCTCGACTGCCAGTGCGCTTTCACTGGCACTCTCTGGCCCCGAGTGCTAATTTGCCGTCCCCCTTTGAAGGAGACGCGCACATGAAGATTCGACCCCTGGGAGACCGCATTCTCGTTCGTCGTGTGGCCGAGGAAGAGAAAACGAAGGGCGGCATCATCATTCCCGACAGCGCCAAGGAGAAGCCCGCCGAGGCCGAGGTCGTTGCCGTCGGCAGCGGCAAGGCCAACGACAAGGGCGTCGTCCGCCCCCTCGACGTGAAGAAGGGGGATCGCATTCTTTTCGGCAAGTACAGCGGCAGCGAGATCAAGCTCGACGGCGAGGAACTGCTGATCCTCAAAGAGGATGAAATCCTCGGAATCATCGAGAAGTAAGGAGACCATCATGGGAGCCAAAGAGATTCTGTTCGACGAGAAGGGCCGGGAGAAAATCCTCCAGGGCGTGGACATGCTGGCGAACGCCGTCAAGGCGACGCTCGGCCCGCGCGGCCGCAACGTGGTGATCGAGAAGTCCTGGGGTTCGCCGACGGTGACCAAGGACGGTGTCACCGTGGCCAAGGAGATCGAGCTCGAAGACAGGTTCCAGAACCTGGGCGCGCAGATGGTCAAGGAAGTCGCCTCGAAGACCTCCGACACCGCCGGTGACGGCACCACCACCGCGACCGTGCTGGCGCAGGCGATCTTCCGCGAGGGCGCGAAGATGGTCGCCGCCGGTCACAGCCCGATGGAGCTGAAGCGCGGCATCGAGAAGGCGGTCGAGCGGATCGTCGAGTCGCTGAAGAAGATGTCGAAGCCGACCAAGGGCCAAAAGGAGATCGCCCAGGTCGGAACCATCAGCGCCAACGGCGACGAGTACATTGGCAAGCTGATCGCCGATGCCATGGACAAGGTCGGCAAGGACGGGGTCATCACCGTCGAGGAAGCCAAGTCGATGGACACCACCCTCGAGGTCGTCGAGGGCATGCAGTTCGACCGCGGCTATCTCTCGCCGTACTTCGTCACCGATCCGGACCGCATGGAAGTGAAGCTCGAGGACCCGTACATCCTCATCTACGAGAAGCGCCTGGCGAACATGAAGGAGCTCCTCCCCGTGCTCGAGCAGGTCGCTCGCGGCGGCAAGCCTCTGATGATCATCGCCGAGGAGGTCGAGGGCGAGGCGCTGGCGACTCTCGTCGTCAACAAGCTCCGCGGCACGCTGCACGTGTGCGCCGTCAAGGCGCCGGGCTTCGGTGATCGCCGCAAGGAGATGCTGAAGGACATCGCCATCCTCACCGGCGGCCACGCCATCACCGAGGACCTCGGCCTCAAGCTCGAGAACCTCACGCTCAAGGAGCTCGGCCGCGCCAAGCGCGTCACCATCGACAAGGACAACACCCTGATTGTCGACGGCGGTGGCAAGAAGACCGAGATCGAGGGCCGTGTGAAGCAGATCCGTGCGCAGGTCGAGGAGACCACCTCGGACTACGACAAGGAGAAGCTGCAGGAGCGGCTGGCCAAGCTGGTCGGCGGCGTCGCCGTCATCCATGTCGGCGCGGCCACCGAGGTCGAGATGAAGGAAAAGAAGGCGCGTGTGGAAGACGCGCTGAACGCCACCCGGGCGGCTGTCGAGGAGGGAATCGTCCCCGGCGGCGGCGTCGCTCTCGTGCGCTGCGTGGCCAGCATGGACAAGCTGTCGCTGAGCGACGAGCAGATGGTGGGTGTCGCCATCGTGCGGCGCGCCTGCGAGGAGCCCTGTCGTCAGATCGCGGCCAACGCGGGCCAGGAAGGCTCGATCATCGTGCAGCGGGTGCGCGAGGGGAAGGGCGCGTTCGGCTACAACGCCGCCACCGACACCTTCGAGGACCTGATCGACGCCGGCGTCATCGACCCGGCCAAGGTCGTGCGCAGCGCGCTGCAGAACGCCGCCTCCGTGGCGGCCTTGCTCATCACCACCGAGGCGATGGTGGTCGAGCGCCCCAAGCCCGAGGCTCCGGCCCCGGCCGGTGGCGGCGGCGGCGGCGGGATGGGCGGCATGGGCGGAATGGGGATGTAAAGACACATCGCGTCGGGCGCCGGCGGGCTTTGCCCGACGGTGCCCATCGCGGGGGGTATGGGACCCTCCCAGGGTCCCATCGACAATCGACCATAAATCTTCCGCCAGGGCCGCGCGTTCATAGGACCCCAGGAGGTCCTTCCCATGAACGTTACTCACGCATCACTGTGTGGTTTCGCGGCTCTGGCGGTTCTCGCCTGCGCCACCCCGTCTGCATCCGGCCAGTCTCTCCGCACCCAGGTCTCGGGTTACGAGCTGGAGGTCCTGGTCGACGGCAGCCCGGTTCCCACGTTCAGCCACCGGGGCGAGGCCTACGTCCTGGGCCGCCTCGGCGATCGCTACGTTCTGCGGGTCCACAACCGCACGGGGCGTCGCATCGAGGCCGTGGTCTCGGTCGATGGTCGCGATGCGGTCGACGGCAAGACCGCGGACTTCCGGACGAAGCGTGGTTACCTGGTCCCTGCCTACGGCTTCGTCGACATCGACGGCTGGCGCCTCTCGCAACGCGAGGCCGCAGCGTTCCGGTTCTCGTCGGTTTCCGATTCGTACGCGGCGCGGACCGGCAGCGCCCGCAACGTCGGCGTGATCGGTGTGGCGGTGTTCCCGGAGCGCGTCTACACCCCGCGGCCCCGGCCCTATCCGGTCCAGCCGTACTACGGGATGAGGGACGACGAATACCGGGACCGCGGTGAGCCGTCGTCGCCATCGCCCACGGCAGCGGAAAGCTCGGGCGCCGCGGGACGCGCCGCCGACAGCGCGACCGCGCAGGCGGAATCTTCGCCGAGCAAGGCCAAGTCATCCCGTCCGGGCCTTGGCACCGAATTCGGCGAGAGAACCTACTCGCCGATTCACGAGGTCCAGTTCGTGCGCGCCAGCTCCAGCTCGCCGTCCGCCGTCCTGGGCGCGCGCTACAACAGCCGCGATGGTCTCATCGCACTGGGCATCGATGTCGACGGCGTGCGCCCGTATGACGACGATCTGTACCTGCGTGGAACCGCGCGTCCCTTCCAGACCAGCAGCCACGGTCACTACGCGACGCCGCCCTCGGGTTGGCGCCGGTGGTAAGTTGACCGCGGTCGTCGATGACGGACGAGCAACTCATGGCGGCGTATCAGGACGGGGACCTCGGTGCGTTTGCCGAGTTGGTCAGCCGCCACGAGAAGCGCCTCTGGGGCTTCCTGCGCCGCTTCGTCGCCGACAAGGCCGCCGCCGAGGACCTGCTTCAGGAGGTGTTCTTGCGTGTGGTGAAGAGCGCCCCCGAGTGGAAGCCGACCGCGAAGGTGACCACCTGGCTCTACACCATCGCGCGGAACCTGTGCACCGACCATGCGCGACGCCAGGAGTTCCGGAAGGCGGCGTCGCTCGACGGCATGGCGGGGCGGGACGACTCGGGCGAGCGGCCGCTGATGGACCGGTTGCCCTCGCCCGGGCGCGGCGCCGAAGGAGAAGCGATGGGACGCGAGATCGCCGTCCGGATTGACCGCGCCGTGGCGACGCTGCCGCTGGAGCAGCGCGAGGTGTTCCTGATGCGCGAGGTGATGGACCTGTCCTTCGCCCAGATCGCGCAGGCGGTCGGCTCCAGTGAGCCGACGGTGAAGAGTCGAATGCGCTACGCTCTGGAACGCCTCCGCGTCGCGCTCGACGAGCTGCGCGAGGCGAGCCCCGCGGTGGAGGCCGCGCCATGAACTGTCACGACCTGCGCGAACGAACCGTCGACTACCTGTACGGCACGCTCGACGAGCGGCAGCGGGCAGCATTCGAGACGCACGTCGCGGGGTGCGAGGCCTGCCGCACCGAGGTGGCGGCGCTGGAGCGGACCCTGGGGCAGACGCGAACGGCGCTCGAGCTCACCTCGGACGAGCCGCCCGCGCGCGTGCGAGCTGCCGTGATGGAGGCAGCTCGCGCGAACGTGCGTCACGGCAGGGCTGGCCTGTGGGAGTGGCTGCGTTCGCCCTGGATGCTGCCCGCGTTCGCGACGGCATCGTTGATGGTGGTGTTCGTGTTCACGCGCAAGGCGATCGTGGATGCGCCGTCGGTGAAGCAGAGGATGGAGGCGCCATCGCCTGCTCCGGCCGAGGAGGC
>JANPFD010000002.1:0-7040 GCA_031423255.1 Myxococcales bacterium
AGGTTGTCCACCGTGCCGCGCCGGTAGGCGAGGCGCCCGGTAGTTGCTCCGAGCGAATCAATCTCGGGTCGGACGCGACCGTCCGAGCAAATGGCTCTGCCGGCAAGTACAGGATCATCGAGGAGAGCGAGCCGGCGCTGATGCCGGGTGATCAGGTCGAGAGCCGGATGCACTCCGCGAAGGTGGTCCGTGTCGCCGCCTGAAATAAGCGCTTCGATCCCAGGCACGTCGCCCAGGCCGTGCTCCCCGAGAACACGCTGAACCTCGACGGGACTGAGATCCACTGGCCCCGATGGCGTAGGATCGAGCACCGAGACGAGGTCCTCCAACCCGGGTTCACCGTCAGGAAGTGCGGCGGCGCCTGTACGACGAAGACCAAGATCAGTCAGAATCTGCTCGGACTCGCCCAACGATCGCTGGGTGGCGTCCCGGGCGCGCTGGATCCGCTCGACATCGATGGTTACGCCCTCGATCTCCATCCGCGCGAAACACCAGGCCGCAGGGATCTCCACGCGCTCGAAATGTTCGAGAAGACCGAGGTGCTCAAGCTCAGCCTGAAGCGCCGGGTAGATCCCGGTTACGGCCTCGGCGTCTGCCAAGGCAGCGTCGGCGGCTTGGGGGTCCAGCGGGTCGCCGTCCTCGAGAGCGGCCAGTCGCATCCGGACCTGATCGGGGCTGCCGGCGAAGCGGTAGTTCAGGTCAAAACGCTGGCAGGCCGCCACCAGCCCTGCGTACCAATCCCGGCCGGCCCGGGCCTTGCGTCGAGCGGCGACCTCACCAAGAAAAGGTTCCCGCTCACGGATGGGGTGGGAGCTTTCGCGGCCGAGGTCCAACAGGCGAAGGCCGAGGTCGACATCGAACATCTTCGCCGGCGGAACTGTGCCGAGCGCCCGGCAGGCAAGGGCGAGGTGGCGTGTCTGGCGGACCACCAGGGGCCGCGCCGTGGCCAGCAGCAGCACAAACTGCTCCCGGCCCGCGCCATGCCTCAAGTCGAGGACCATGCGCTGCGCCTCGCCAGGACCGCTCCCGCCAATCACCGCCGCCGCCAGCACGGGCCGGAGGCGGGGAAGATCGTAGGGGCCGGAGGTTGGGAGGTCCTCCGGCTGGCACGGCAGAAAGCGGATCTCGACGGTGGCGGGCCGCGCCGGGACGCTACTACTGAACAAATGATCCAGCGGCACGAGATCTATATGATCTTTAGTAGGACTCACGCCGCCCCCCTCCCCACGCCAACTTCCACCTCAGCGGGTGCCAGGAGACGCTGGACAGTACGTCGGTCCACCTGCAGCGCCGCCGCGATCTCAGCCACGCTGCGCCCTGCGGCGCGCAGCGTAGCGGCCCTCTCCCGGCGAACTTGAACCGCCCAGGCCCGCTGCGTGACGAGCCCCAGCGCCGCGCAAAACGCTCCGAGAGTCGCGTATTCCTGGTCGGGCGGGTACAGCAGTGGCCCCGTTGCCATAAAAATCACCGTCCGCGGCAGCGTAGAGAAACGGACGCGCGCAACCGTCTGCGCGACCGTGGCCGCCTCCATGAGGTCGAGATACTGCTGCGCAAGCTGCTCGTACCCTTGCAACCGTGCGAAGTAGCCGGGCACCGCGGCCCTGTGGCTACCATCCGCGGATCGCCGGATCGTCGCCCGGATCGTGTCGATGGGCTGGTCGGCGTCCGCGACGGCCTCAGCGAGCGCGGCCTCGGGGAGGTTGTAGCTGTTCGCGGAAATCACCGTGTCGAAGGCCATGAAGGCGTTCACCCCGGCCATCCCGTAGTGGAGGACAGGTACCGCGTCGGGTTTCGCTGCGCTCTTTTCTGTGGCGCGGACCACCTTCAGGGCAGCCGTCGGAGCGAACGACTTGAGGTGCGCTTGCAGCGTCGCGACTACGGTGCCGACGAACTTTTTGCGGGACACGACGACGGTCCGCCGGCCAGCGGTGTGCTCGCGCGCGATGATCTGCGCCGCCGCCCAGAGAATCGAGCCGGCGTTCTTCCGGAAGTAGCACGCGGCGCCGGCCGAGGACCGGATGTTGACGATTTTCGTCTCGGGGTGCAGGAGGCGCCGGGCCGGAGAGATCAACCGGATCCGACTGTCGGCAAGCCTGTGTCGTGCCAGCTCGACGGGGACATAGGCGGCGCCGATGACGCAGTCGACGCCGCCGAGGTACGGCCGTCGCAGGTAACCGATTCCCGCGAGGGTTCGCCAGGGCGCCCCGGATGCGACGTCGTTGAGCTCGTAGTAAAGGTGCCGATACTTCCCGCCGTGCAGCGACCAGCCTCGCGCCTGTAGCCCGAGTACCGCTTCCCGCTCGAGGTGCGGCGACTGCAAGGTGTCCAGCGTGCTGGCCGGGTCGAGGAACGTCTCGATGAACTCCCCGTAGTCGAGCTGACCCGCGGCACGTGCGACTGCTAGCTCATCGCGGAGATCTTCGTGCGAAATGTGCCGCCGGAGTTTGAGCCCGAGGAGGTTGGCTTCATCGAGCAGCAGGAGAATCCGGTCAAGCTCGATGTGGAGTTTGTCCGCGACCACCTGCAAGAAGCCCGGGATCGCCTGCCAATAGGCCTGGGTACAGACGATGACGCGTGTGCCTTTGAGTTGTTTCTCGCTCAGTTGCTCGGGGTAGTGGCAGCCAGTGCGCTTGGGGCACCAGCCACAGACCCGGCGCTTGGCGAGCTGGGTGGTCCCCGCCAACTCGTGCCGCCGATGTTCGGCATCCAGGTCCGGCCCACACTTCGCCCGAGGCCTCCCTCGCAGCACGCTCAGCTTGCCGCGCAGAGGTTTTGGCAGGCGGCCCCGTTTGACAAGCGGCTGCTCGTCTCGGATGTCACGGCGGGAGACTGCGTGAATGATGAGCCGGTACCGTCGGTGCGCCTCACGGTCCGTGCATAGCCCCTCGAAGAGCCACGACTTTCCCGTACCAGGGTCCTCGGGGAGAAGAATGGGGGCACCCGGATCCTCTCGTAGGCGCGCGAGAATATTTTGAGACGTTAGAACCTCCGAGCGGAGGTAGCGGAGGTAGGCCGGGTCGCGCGCCACGGCCACGGCCAGGGAGAGCGCTGAGCTTGAGATCAGTGACGACGCCCCGATCATGGCGACGTCATGTCGAGGAGCGGATGATGGATGCGGATCAGGTCGGCGATCTCGGGCCACTGCTGGAGCATGTCGGCGTTGGAGAAACCGACGTAGGAATCACGTACCTCCGTGGGTTGAAGGCCCCCCCGCGCCTGGAAGTCGTCGATCTCAGCCTGGCCGATTGTCTCGCCGAGGGCGAGCTTCCGTAGTCGACGGACCGAGTAGTTATTCCCGCGGGCGGCACGGCCTATGCCCAGCAGCAGGCGAGCGTGGTCAGGGTCGGACACCTCTCGCGCGAGCTGCGGTAGGAGGGCACCCGGATCTGTACTGCCCGGCACCTGCAGAGCCACGACCGCACGGTCCTCCACGACATAGACAGCGAGGTGCCCATAGACCTCGACACGTAGTTTTGCTAGGCACAGGACACACTTCTTGGTGACCGTCTGTGCGCAGCGGACCGGCTGGCGTCCCTCGCCGGCCGTCATCCAGTGGATGGGCACGCGGACGACGCCGCGTCCGGCGAGCCGGGCTGTGATGGTCTCGCCGGCGCGCAGGTAGCGCCGTACCAACTGCGGCGTGGCGGGTGCGAGGCTCGACAGGTCCTCGAGCTCGGCGTCGACTTGGGCGGCGGTTACGGCCGATAGATCCTCGGGCTGCTCGGCGTCCGATGCGCTGGCCCGCGAACCTGCACTGGCGCCGGCCGTGGGATCGGCAGCGGGCGTGGGGGACGTAGTAGCGTCATCACGCATACTTGGAGGTGCAGGACCGCCGGCAGATGCCGCCACGGTGGCGCCGGCGTTAAGCCTGACCGTTGGCGTCGGAGCGCTCCTCAGCCTCTCGAAGATGCTTGTTCGTTTCCGCTGCTCGGACATGATCTCTCCTCGGTCGCGTCTTTGGCAACGTCATGCCTCGACGCGGGTTTCTGCTATTCGGACAGGATCCGTTTAGCGGGCGCGTTCCCGGACGAGCTGTTCGACCTGGCCACGGTCAAAGACCGTGCGCCCCAGATAGCGGCGGCCGGTCAGCTTGCCGGCCTGAACCAGACGCCAGACGGTGGCCGGACAGCAGAAAAGCGCGCTCGCGACGACTTCGATCGTCGGGTGTTCTGGCAAGGTCGTTTGCTCGCGGTATCCATCCGGGGTGCGGCTGTGGTGTCGCATGTCCCCACCATGTCGCAGGCGACTGACCTGGAGCGCGTGAGTATCTGGATCTGACGCACGCCCGTCGGAGAGCGGCGTCCAGATCCGCATGAGGAGGGGCCCGGGCGGACCTATTCCCCGAGGGTGTGAAACACGTCCTGAACGGACAGCACCATCTCACCCCGTCCCAGCGCGTGCCTGAGAAGGCGGAGGATCATCCGGGTTCGTTCCCGGCTCCTAACCGCGGCGGACGGCGCATCCTCGGTCGTGTGGGAAATCGGGCGGCCGGGATACAGAGGCGCCAAGACGCGGTTGAGCCAGCAGATGAGCGTTCGGATTCGCTCGGGGATCTTCAGCCGAGGGTCGGGTAGACGCAGGTTCCGCAGCTCACGTCCATCCGGCTGATGATCGCATAGGATCTGATCAATGGTGTCGGTGAGTGGAGCGCCGACTGGCTGGGCGCGAAGGCGCTCGGCCTCGAGGGCTGTGGCGAGCAGGGTCTTGCACAGGTCGCGTGTGTGGTGGTCTTTCGGCTTGCCGTCGAGCAGCTCGCGCGCAACGGTCCCTACTCGACGTCGGCGGCCGTCGAGTAGCCATTTGCACGCCGCCCGATGTGCGCGCTCTTGTGCATCGAGTTCAAGCGCCGTGCTCGGAGGACCAAGAGTACCCGGCATCCCGGTCGTCGATTGCCACACGAGTGAGCTGCATCTTGGTGATGGCGGCTGGCGATAGCTCATCACCAGGCCGTGGATGTTGCTACAGACGGCTTCGGGCGCAGCCTGTGAGTCGATCTTCAGGCCCTCAGCGACGGCCCGACAAGCTGATGGACGGGCGATCAGGAGGGCGAATATTTCCTGCCACGGCCCGGTGAATCGTGCCTGCAGCGATTTCTCGAAGGCGTCGATGTCGGGAGGACGGCTCAGTCCGTGGATCTCTCGCCACAGGGACAGCCAACTCTCGGGCGTGTCCTCCCATCGACAGCGTAAGTGGGTCCACGGTACGTGGGGCTTGGGTCGTGCCGCCTGGGTCCCGCGCATCAGGCGGATTGGACGGAAGGTAGGCGCTCGATGGCGCTTTTCTTGTCTGTGACTTGTTGCGCCTGCGACTTTTCGAACGCACCGCGGTCTTGCGGATCGGGCAACAACATCCGGCGCCCCTTCCGGTGTTCCCGCTCACCCATCTCGATGATTCGCCTGGCCCTGGCGCTGCTGGGTTCGCCACCGACGTCGAGCAGGCCCCACTGCGCCCCAACGGCGAGAAGCGCCCGTTTCCAAGTTAGGCCGTACGCAGCAGCGTAGCCGAACTGGCCTGCGATCTCATCATCTGTGACGATCTGCTCGTCCAGGCCCTGAGCGTCTCTCTCGACTTGGCGCCGCCGCGCGCGTTCGAGCCGTTGAGCTGCACGTCGGCACAGAGGAAACCGGGAGGGAACGTTGTCCAGTATGTGGTGACCCGGCATCTCCGCTGAGGTGAGCTTGATGGGGGCACCGGCACGCAGCAATCGCTCAAGCTCCCGGAAAAAGCCGTAGCCGTGCGCCAACGCGCCTCGTGTTCGGTCAGCCGCGTGGGCCATCTCGTGCAGAAGCGTGGCGCGGACTTCGCGGTCGGATCGATGCTTCTCGACGTCGACCATGATCAACTTGTCGTTGGGCCTGCACTCGCCATAGGCTTGTGGAAGGTGGCCACTTTCAAGGCGGTAAGTGGGTAGGTCCCCTCGCCAATAGCGCTTGTTGTAACGGTCGAATAGCCGTCGGAGTCGGCTGTGGGTCCATCGTGTTGCAGGCATAGGGTCGGCTCCTTGGCGCTACTGATGGATGACGCGCCCGAGACGCATGCTATTCACCCTCGAGGTTTTCGGGCGGGGGCGGCCCTTCGACGTCACCTGTTGCCCGAATGAGCCGGAGCGTCAGTCCTGGTTCAAACCTTGCCGGCGGTGGCCCTGCGATGCCAGCGCTGAACGATCTTTCGCGCCATCACGGAAGACACGACGCCGCCGTACAATTCGGCATTTGCGCGGGACAGTTCGGGATAGGAGTGTAGCCACAGCGTGGACCACTGCAGGTCTTCGTGCCGCCATCGACAACGCCCCCGTCGTAGCTGCACGTTGCAGTTCCGCCGCTAATCGCAGGAACACAATGCGCGCTGCGATAGCCTGCGAACCCTGGGTACATTGAGCCGCAGAGGCCCTGGCAATACACGAAAGTCGTTACACAAACGCCCCCGCGACAGTACGAGACCGTGATCGCACGTGCGAGTGTTCCTGCGACGGTGTCACAAGTTGACGTCCCACACGGAATGCCATCCAAACGCCCCAGACAGGGATCTGGCCGGTCCGGGGCCGCGTCGGGAGGCCCGGGGTTTGAAAGAGAATCAGTCGGTCGCATGTCCTGCGTCGTCGGAAAGTCCTGCGCAGCGGCGACGTCCTGCGCTTGCCGTTGGCCGTCAACGCTGGCGCCAGCGTCGATTGTCATGGCTCCGTCCGTACCAGCGCGCGTGCCGCGGAGACGACTGGTGTCGAATGAGCACGCCGAGAGCGCGAGGAACGTAGTCAGAGAAGCAGCGAAATGCCTTACTCTCAGCGCGTGCTGATGCCAGCTCCGGCCGTCGCATTTCAAGGCTCGCATCCAAAGACAACGGGCGTACCGGGGTTAACGTACGTGCAACCCGTATCGTTCCAGGTGCCCGGCGGAGGGTTCGACGCGAACCCTGAACGCAAGAACATCTGTCCACATCCATCGATACCGCGCTTGCTCGGTTCGCCGGGTCCCCAGTTTGCGTACGTCAGCCGGGCCCCGTCGTTCCAGGTCCAGGTGCCATCCAGCGCCAGATCGCTCAGG
>JANPFD010000003.1:0-35306 GCA_031423255.1 Myxococcales bacterium
GCTGCCACATCCCCGTATCTGCCATCCCTATCCGAGCCAGCGGTTTGCCGTCACCACCCAAGGCAAGAGCCGGATGCGGTAATGCCGCCTGTCCGGATCCGTGGAGGGGGTTATGGGTGACCATCATCTCTACTCCGACTCTGTCGATGACCGCGCAGCTCGCCCACCGCCAGACGGGCCATCTGGCTCTCTTCGCCTCACTGCCGACCGGGTGAGGTATCCTTTGAGGGCAAGCCACGCACGACCACTTCCGCCGCGCTGTCGGGCTTCGCAATCTTTTTCGGCGCCCGCCCAGGGCGCCTCTGCCGCATTCCCACCTCGCTTCGTTGTGACACGACCCGGAGCCGGCCGGCTCAGCCAGCCGACACCCTCGCGCCGTTCTCCCTCGAACGCTTTAGGTCTCCCCTTACACCCTCGTTACAGTCACTCGCAGGCAATCGCCCGATTTCACCGGCACCGTCTTTGTTGGTCGGTTTCCGGCCGCACGGAGTCCCCTGTCACCGCTCACGCTTGTTGACACCGTCGGCTCGCGCTCGATGTCGCCGCTGGGGCAGCAGAAGAGGGGTCGATGCTCAAGGGTATCAGAGGCCGAGGTCGTCGCTGCCGGGCGGGGGCGTCGACGTGGATTTCCGGTTGGCGGCGAGGTTGTCGAAGATGGCGTCGCCGTAGGCTTCCCAGAGGAGGCGACGAAGTTCGTCGGCGAGGTGGAGGATCATCTCGGCCTCATCGGCGCTGATCGCGGGCAGGGAGAGCCAGAGGTTTTCCGGTGGCAGAAGCGGCGGCGTCACGGCGCCTCCTGATCGAGCAGGGCCTGCTGGACGGAATCGGCGTCGACGGTTTTCTTGCCGCCGCCGGCGGCCGCGAGGGGCGCACCGGTGGCGAGGTTCTGGACGAGCCTTGGAATGCCGCGGCTGTGCTGGAAAAGCAGCGTGACGGCGTCTGGGTCGAACAGGTTCGATTTGGCGCCGGCGGCGCGCATGTGCTTGTCGAGGAAGAGCGCGATCTCGCTGTCAGTGAGGGGGCGCATGCGGACGCGGACGGTGATGCGCCGGGCGAGCGCGTAGTGCTGCGGCTCCGCAAGGCGCTCGCGCAAAAGCGGCTGACCGGCGACGACCAGGGCAAAGGGGCTGCGCTTGTCGAGGCTCTCGGCGGTGAGCAAGCGCAGATCCTCGAGGGACTTGTCGGGTAGCAGATGCGCCTCGTCGATGATGACCATGGTGCGTTTGGCAAGGCCGCGGAAGTGGGACACCAGATCCTGCGCGGTCTCGCCCTTGAAGCGGCGAGAGCGCAGGCCCAGCTTGGCGACCAGACTGGACAGCAGGCTGAAGGGGCCGAGCGTCGAGAGCGCGGCGTAGACGACGAGATAGGCGGTGGTGTCGAGATCGCGGGCGAGGGCGCCCAGGACGGTGGACTTGCCGCAGCCCGATTCGGCGCTGAGCAGCGCGATGCCTCAGTCGCCGAGCGGCCGGCCGCAGCAGACACGCAGGCGCTCGCGCAGGAGCGAGATGGTGAGTTGGGCATCGTCGGCGGGCGCGGCGCGGAAGCGGATCGCGGCGGTGGCCTCGGCGCGCCGGCGCTCGTGGTCGCGGCGCAAGAGCCCGAGGTAATCGACCGACGGCGGCGGTGGCATGTGCTGCGCGGGCGCCGCGACCGGGGGCTCGCCCGCGATCTGCGGCGAGGCACGCTGGATGCGGCGCCCGTCGTAGAAGATGAGGACACTGCCGAGGTCGGATGGATCTTTAGAGCACCTGGACGCGCCGCTTGCGCAGGCTGGTGTCGACCACGAAGCGGATGCCGCACATCTCGACGGTCGAGGTCTTGACATGAACCTTGCGTGTGGCGCGCAGGCGCAAAAGACCTCGTCGAGCAGCATCGGATCTGCGTGGCGGACTTCGGTGCCGGCGAGTAGTCGCTCCCAGCGCTCGGCCGGCGACTCGCCGGTCTCCGAGTGCGGGATGCGCTGGTAGCGCTCGTCCAGCCAGGCGCGCCAGAAGGCGTTCAACTCGTCGAGCGTCGGCAGCTCCGGGCGCAAACGCACCTCGACCTCGAAGGCACGCTTGACCGTGCCGTTGAATCTCTCGATGCAGCCGCGGCCCTCGCTCACGTAGGGCTTGCTGTGCACGAGATCGATGCCGAGCTGGTCGCAGCCGACGTGGAAGCACTCGGCCTTGTAGCCCGGGCCTCGGTCGACGTAGAGGCGGCGAGGTAGTCCGTGCGCGATGACGAGGGCGCGCAGTCCGCGCCGCACGTGCATCAGATCCTCGGTCAGGCCGTAGCGCGACTCGGGGACGAAGCGCGAGCAGTGGTCGATGAAGGCGCCGAGCTCGGTGCGCCGTACCTCGTCAGTGGCGGTGCGGACGTAGGGCCCAGCGTGGAAGTCGCCCAGCACGAAGTCGAGCGGGTGATCGAAGTGGAGGCGGACGTGGCGCTTCTCACCGAGCACGTGCAGCATGCGGCGACTCGCACCGCGCCGGTCGAGGTGGCGGTCGAGCGTCGAGCGGCGCAGGCTGCCCTTGGCCACCTCGCCCGCGCGCTCCACGATGTCGATGAGCGTCGGCGTCGAGCGCCACGTCCCCTCGTGGCGAAGCGCGATCACGCGGGCGACGGCTGCCTCATTGAGCGCGCGCAGGCGGAGGCGTCACCCGTCATCTGGGCGCCGGGGCGGACGGGGCGACGGACGGGGGCTCCGACCGGCTTGGTGCGCGGGCTGACTCCCCGGACTCCGCTCGGCCACCAGATTCCGGTGACACGGGCGCCTCCTTGGGGCCGAGGCTTGACGCCGTCTTTTTCGAGGTCGTCGCCATGCCTTCTTACGACGGTTCCCGTGGGTGGGGCGATGACGGTGACGACGCGCGCACCCGCGACGCAGGTGTGCCGGTCGCGGTGGATGCGGGCGCAGATCTTTCCGCCGCAGAAGGTCCGATAGAACGATTGACTGACGGCGTCTGGGACGCCCAATTCGCATCAGACGCGGCCGACGCCACCCAGGACGTGTCCGCCGACATAGCCTGCACCCCTTCGCCGCCACTTTGCGCTGCCGGGCCCGGCCGCCACTGCGACGGGAGCCAGGCGCTCGTGACGTGCTTCGTGAACGATCGCGGCTGCCTCGTCGCGAGTGAGCGCACCGCATGCGGCGCGGGGCGGTTCTGCTCGATCGGCGCGGGGGGGGCCAGCTGTGTTTGCTCATCGATCTGCAAACCGGGCGCCACGATTTGCACGTCCATGGGCGTGTCAAGCCGCACGCTCGACGTCGCCACCGGGTGCTACGTCTTCGGTCCCGCGAAGCCATGTGGCCTCCGACAGATCTGCGGCGGACCCGCCGGATCGGCGGCGTGTGGGTGCGGCCCGCCACCGATCGGGTGCAACGGGCCCGGCTCGTTCTGCTCCAACTCCACCACGGTGTCTACCTGTGAGGTCGACGCCAATGGCTGCCTGTTCATCTCGCAAGCAAAGATGTGCCCAGCGGGAAGGTCGTGCACGGGCACGCTTCCGGCTGTCGCTTGCAACTGCAACAACCCCTGTGTCCCGGGTACCAGGCGTTGCGACCCGGGAGGGATCGCCACGTGCGCCATGGACCTCGCCACACAGTGCCCGGTTTTCGGCCCGCCTTCTGTCTGCGGGACGAGGCAGACTTGCTCGACCTCAGGTGGGATGACGTCCTGCCTTTGCGCTTCGCCGCCCGTCGCTTGCGCCGCGCCGGGTACTTTCTGCTCGAGCATGATGACGATCGGGAACTGCGAGCGAGACAGAGACGGCTGCTTGTTCATCTCCTCCACGGCCCTTTGCCCTGTGCCCCAGACCTGCGGCGGCGCGATCCCCGTTGCCACGTGTGCCTGTCCATTGCCCCCAGCCTTGTGCGCGGCAGGCGCAGGAACCTACTGCGCCGACGGTGACACTCTTGGCACTTGCAGCAGGGGCGAAAGCGGCTGCCTGGTGCTGTCGACGGTGGGCTGCCCGACCGGAAAGCTTTGCAAGGGGACATCCGGACGGGCCGCCTGCGTCCCGCCGCCCTCCGTCTCCCTGGTCTGGCCGGCGCAGAACTCCAGCAGCCAGCTCCGAACGAAGTTCACGTGGGAGGTCAAGGACACCGGCGGTCGGTTCTTCTGTGCCGAGGTGCGCACCGACAAAGGTGTGAACCCGTTCGATACGTGGGTCGAGGACAGGTTCCAGGCTGGGAACGCAACCGAGTTGACCGTCGATCTGCCGGCGTACCGCTACAGCTGGGCGCGCTTCGAATGGGGTGTGAGGGTTGCGATCTGCGCGACCGGCAATTCGTGCCCGTGCGCCGGGGAGGTGTACGACAGCAACGTCTTCGCACTATCGACGACGAACAGCTGAGCCGCGGCTGTGCGCACATTCGGGCGGCCGAGTAACAAACCGAAGCGGCCGACTCTATTCGGGAGGCATCCACATGCGGACGCCGCTCAACGAGGTGATGTCATGACGAAGTCTCGATTCCACTGGGCAGCGAAAAACGTACAAGCGCGCGGGCACTCACCGGGCGCACCTTCGAGAGCGTCCGAAGGAGACTTCACATGCTGACCTGCCCCCATCCCCGAACATCGGCTCCGCCCAGGGGCCAAGACCTTGTGATCGGCGGGCGAATTGCTCGCGCCTTCTGGTTGGCGGTGGTCCTCGCCAGCAGTGCGAACCTGCGATGTGGCGGCGTCAACGGTAGCGACGTCGGCCAGGGCAGCGCCGCCGACGGGGGCGCTGCGGACCGTGTCGCCGAAAAACCTCTCGTCCTACAGGCTGAGCACATCGGGCTCCTGGTAGATGACGTTGAGGCATCAGGGACATTCCCTCCGGGTTGCCGTGCCAGCGACCCTGGCTGTCTGCGGGCCCAGACCGGGTATGAAGTCATCTTGGTCTGGTTGAATCGGCAGGATGCGGGAGACCCCGCCGAGGTCGCCAGTATTCTCGTCCGGCTTCGGGACCAGATCTGGATGCAGGCACCGGATCGAACTCGAACACGCGCCTCCGGAGCCGGGATGCAGAACCGGAGGCTCTTCGTGATGTTCACTCCTTCTGCCGGCCTCCAGGAATTCATTCTCGAGTGGCCCGGCGGTGCCCCGGCCACGCTTCGTGTTCGCCGTGGGCCTACCCCAGGCCTCGTCGATGCCGGCTCATCGATGCCGCAGTCGGGGGGGCAGTGCTCGACCTGCGCCGACAACTCCCAGTGTGCTGCGGGGCTCACCTGTGAGAGTTTCCCCGGAGGTGCCAGGATGTGCGCGCTCCTTCAGGGCCGGACCGAGTGCTGCCGGCAGATAAGCCCGAGCGTGCGCGACTGTGTCTTCATCTCGCGCTTCGTTCCCCCCGACGCTGGCTCCCCAACGCCGCCCTTGCCCCCGTCGCCAGCGTTGCCGGCTCCTGTCGATGCTCAGGCTTCGTCTCTCGACGTGACCCCGTCGCCAAGAATCGACTCCAGTCTTAGCGTTCCCGACCGTCCGCAGTCATGCGGCCTCCCCGGGGCGACCTGCTGTGCAGGCGGTTCGTGCAACGGCGGCGGTTGCTGCATCGGGGGAAGTTGTGTTGGCGCAGGTGACACGTGCAGCGTCAATGGTATGCGTTGCGAGTACGGATCCTGCGGGGTCTGTGGCGGGCCTGGCCAGCCGTGCTGCCCAGATAGATCCTGCACGGCGTCCGCCGTCGCCTGCGACCAAGATATCTGCCGGCTTTGCGGCATGACTGGCGCCCCCTGTTGCGCTGGAAAGTATTGCGCGGCGGGATCGGTTTGTGGCAACAGGACTACGTGCGAACCGTGTGGTTCGCGCGGTCAGCCGTGCTGCGCCGCAAACGCGTGCGCATCGGCACTCTCCTGCGGGGGCGGGGTATGCGGAGCGCAGGGTGCGAGTGATGCCGGACCGTGAGAGCACATCGACCACCCAGATCGCCTGCCGCGCCGAGCAGCCGGGCTGGCTGCGGGCGGCCGGCCCGTGGGCGGGGCACCTCAGAATCGGGCCTTGACTGCGGGCGTGGTCCTGCGCGGGCCGAGCCGCCGTGCCGTCGCGCCTCCGCGTCTCGACCTCCGCTGTGCTGAGCGTGCGGCGAAGGTGGGGAAACATCTCTGCACAGCTCCGCGGGGCCGAGAATGCCGACGGAGAGCCCCCGCGCCCGCAGCTCAGTAGGCGCGTGCCACCAGCCAGTAGGCGCCCAGACCCATGGCGGCCGCGGATCCCACGGCGACCACGATTGGCTTCCAGCGCCTGAACGCAAGCTGGAGCAGCGGCCATGCGATCGCCACCAGTACGAGCTGGCCGGACTCGACCCCCACGTTGAAGCTGACGAGGACTGCGACGAGGCGTTCAGCTGGCAGTTCCGCAGCCTGGAGGACCGCCGCGAAGCCGAACCCATGAATCAACCCGAAGATCAGCGCAACTGCCCAGCGGGCGGACTCCACGTTCTGGCTTCGACGTAGGAGCGGGTAATAGCAGGACAAAAAGACCGCAAATCCGAGGCAGCTCACGCTAGATAAACGCCCAGCGCCGACAGCCGCAAGAACGGCCTGACCGACAAGCAGGACGATCATTGTTCCCGGCAGCAACCAGGTTCGGGGACCCAGCAGCCATACGTTTTCCACGGCCACCAGCACGATTGAGAGGCCAATCAAGGCCTCGATGGGCTGGATCTGCGGCTCGACCAGGCGCAGCGACGCGAGCGCGAGCGTGATGCTGTGGCCCACGGTGAATCCGGTTACGACTTTGACGAGCAAAGTAAAGCTGCCGCCCGAGAGCAGGAGAGCAAGTAGGAAGACCAAATGGTCGTAACCGGTCGCGATGTGCTCGACTCCCAGAAGCCAGTATCCGCCGAGGCTGGTGGGCGCGCCTGACGGCCCCGCGGTGCGGACCTCCGGGCCAAGATCCCACGAGCGGTCTGCAACTGTGAGGACCCGCTCGGTACTGCCTTGCTGGTGGTGAACGCTGGCGAAATGAAGGTGGCCAGAGATTGTCTCGGCAAACAGGTCGCTACGGACCCTGAGCGATCCCTCGGCCGGAATGGAAAGGGTCCACGCGAAGAGCGCACGGCCCGCCCGGCCGTCCAGCCGTGAGGGTGGCCCGGCCATCTTGCAGAGCTTGTCATTCGCCAGGATCGTCAGGTGATCGAAGGCATACTTCGCCAGCGCAGCATCGAGGGCCGAGGACTTTCCCGACGGCAGCGCGACGCTCGCAGCGTCCACCTCGCTCATGTTGAGGACGACCTTGGCCTCCCGTTGAGAGATGCGCCACGATGAATAGGATGTCGTGCGGTCGTGGGCTCGCGCAGCCGATTCGGCGGACAGCGTGAGAGCCACGACGGCCACCACCGAGCAGCGAGCAGGGCTGCCACTCATCAGAAGGTCTCTGCTAGCCGGATGCTGGCCGACCGGCGAAGCTCGGCAGCGTTTGCGGCGAGCGCTTCGCCCGTGCGCGCCGCCCAGTACTCGGCTTCGACATCAAGTCTACAAGCATCGAAAGTGACCGACCCGTGACCCCGTCGCTCCACCACCAGGAGCACCTGGAATCCGTCTGTCGCGCGGATCGGGTCGCTGACCTGGCCTGCATTCAGAGTGAGAACGACGTTGAGGGCAGTGCGCCCAACGTACGAGAGCAGATCTACAGGCGCAAGCAGTCTGTCGGGAAGTGGACGCGGGTCGGCGCTTCCCGCAATCGCCAAGACCGTGTCAAAGGCCTCCTTTTCTCGCAGCAACTTCGTGGCGGCGCGCGCGCGCGCGGATGCCTCCCCGAGATTCCCGCTGATGATCCCAACCCAGATGCGGCGGACGCGAACTGCCCCTCGCTGCGCAAAGAACTGACGCCGTTCCTCGAAGTACGCCCGAAGAGTCGTCTCGTTGGGCACCGCCTCCTCCACACGAGCGGTCGCGGCTTCCGCTACGGCCGACGCCAGATCCATCCGCACGCGCGCGTCGGTGAGGTGAAGATTCAGTTCGATGGCGCGCTGGACACGTAGCTCTTCGTCAACCATCCTATCTAGAAGCCGTCGCTTTTCTGCCGGGTTGGCGATCACGCCGCCGGCCACCTCCTGAGCCAGGACCTGTTCGAAGTCGGCGCGGCTGATCGGGCGGCCGTTGACGGTCGCGGCGCTGTCGGCGGGCACCGCTTCCCGAGGGGGCACAGCCATGGGGCCCGGCGCTCCGCCATCGGACCCAGCGCGAAGCACACCGGCCGCAGCCAGCGCGACGCCCACCCCAGCGCCGCAGAGAAGCAGCCAGTGCGCGCGCGTCGCGGCGTTCACATGACCCTCCGGTGTTACTTGGCCAAGGCTTTCACCTGCGCTGCGAGCAGGACCGCTCTGGCCTTGCCGTCGAGGCTGTCGCCGTTCGATGCGAAGCCGTGCTTCTCGTTGAACCTGCGAATCGCTGCGCTTGTCATCCGGCTTGGGCAGCCATCCACCGCGCCCTTGAAGAATCCGAGATCGGCAAGCGCCTTTTGATCGTTCTTCAGCTCGTCCTGGGGGGCATCACAAGATTTCGCGGCCGCCTTGGGAACCGCAGTGCCTCCAAGGAGGATCTCGCGACCCTTCTCGTCCAGGGTGGTCCCGGCGGTGAATCCATTGGCTTTACGAAACTCGCTGACCGCCGTACGCAGGGCGGACCCGGGACGCCCATTGACCTCACCTCGGTAGTAGCCGGCCTTTTTCAGCCCCGTCTGGTCGGCCACGACCCGATCCTTCTGCTGCTTTCGCTCCTCGAGCGCGGCTTGCCGGGTGGAGGCCGCCAGGGCGGCTCGGCGTTGTCGAGCTTCGGCTCTGGCCTGCGCCTCAAAGCTGGGGTACCCGCCCATCGCCGTGCACCACGCGCCCGCCATGCCGGGCAAGACGAGCAAACAAGCCAAGGTGAGCATCCCTATCGTGATCGAGCTTCGTTTCATGGTTCATCCTCCACCGGTGGTCTAGCGGCCATTGCGAGGAGTCGTTACGTGGTCGGACTCCCGACGCTACCTGTGTCGACGACGTTCATAACCGGCATGCGTCTGGGGTCGCTTGGACGAAATTGCGGAGCCTACTGTTGGCGCATCGGCCGACATGAAAGACGACATTGGTCGCCAAGGTTGGCAAGGCGGTTGCCGACGGTCTGACCGCAGGCGCGCCAGCCAAGCCGGCGAAGTAGAAGAGCATGAAAACCATGGGTGCGATCACCTAGGTTGGCGAGAGCGAGGCCACGAATAGGTCGAACCCTCGGTGACAAACTTGCGGGAGCGGGAGGCCCTGCATGGTGGCCAACACCAACACAATCAGGGCCCGTACCGTCGAGGTTTGCATGTTCATCTTCGCCGTTTCCTTTTCTCGGAGTAGGAGGGGGGAGCGAGGAACGTTGCCAAGACCTCGTCGCGGCCACCCATCGGCGTGGGGTCGTTCGGGTCGGCCACAATCGAGACGTGGATCAGGAACGGGCGGCACGCGGCCAGCCCCTCCGATAGAGCCGACTTCAGCTCCTCCTCAGTCTTGGCCACCCTCGCTTCGGCCGAGCGTGCCACGGCGATCTTGGCGTAGTCGGTCCCAATCTCGAACATCACCGGCGGGAACTTCGTCTTGAGCTTCTCCTTGATCCTCGCCAATCCGTCGTTGACCATCCCGTTGCCGCGGTCGTCGAGGACGACGATCACTACGGGCAACCCCAACTGGACGAGGGTCACGATTTCCCCGTCGCTGCCGCTGTCGTCGAACGCCGAGTCGCCGATAAGGCACACCACGGGGCCCCGGGCCCCAAGCGCCGCGCCCACGAGACCGTCGAGGGACGTACCCATCGCCCCGAAGGGCAGAGGAGAAAGGTGCCGGTAAGGTCTTTCGTAGCGGAGTTCGTTGACGACGAAACAGAGTGCGGCCGCGCCAATGTCGCAGCTGAAATAGGCGCGGCGCGGGACGACCCACTGGATGATCCGGATGGCTCGGCGCGGGAAGATGCCCACGATATCGGTATCCGTAGCCACCCGCACGGCGGAACTGGCCGGCGCAACAGGCGTCGGCGCGGCCGGCAGAAGCCACGGGCGCCTACGGGCGGGCAGGCCCATGCGCGCGAGTTCACTGTTGATGAGGTCGAGCGCCCGCCGCGCGTCACCCACGACGGCCTGGACCACGGGGTAATTCAGGCCCACGTTCCGTGGCTGGATGTCCACCTGAACGAGGGGCGACTTGCCGAACGAAACGGTGAAGGCGTCGGTGACGAGTTCGCCGAGTTGTGTCCCCACTACAAGGACCAGATCCGCGCGCGCGAGAGCCTCGCGGGCTTCCCGATGGCCGGCGAACCCGAGCACCCCAAGGTGGACGGGATCCGACGCCGGCACGATGCCCTTTGCCCGCGCCGAAGTGATCACGCGGGCGCCGAGCCGGCGGGCGAGGCTCAGAAGAGCCCGCGCGGCGCGGGAGATCACCGCGCCGTAGCCGGCGACGATGACAACCCTCTTCGCGCGCGCAAGAAGGCGTGCCGCTCCGCGGATCTGGGCGACGATCGGCTCGGGCGGTCGTGGCGTTATGGGCGCCCGCCGTCGGGCGCTTGGGCGGGGTGCCGGGAGGCCGCCCACGTCAGAAGGGATGACAAGTGCGACCGGTCCCGGCATTCCCGAGAGGGCAATCGTCATCAGTCGGTCGACCGCCGCCGCCGCATCGGGGTTGCGGCGGCGCCCGAGGCTGTCCCGGCGCGGCTCGAGCACCTCGCAGGCTTTGGTGAAGGGGCGCAGGATCGCCGCCGTCGCGAGTTCCTGCGCCGGCGCTCGCCCGCGCAGAGCCACGGGCGTCTCGGCGGCCAGAAGAAAAAGGGCACTGCCACTCGTGAGCGCGGTCATAAGCGCGGTGAGGCCATCCGTCACGCCGGGGCCGGCGGTCAAACACGCCATCGCCATCCGTCCGGTAACCCGGAAAAAGTAGTCGGCGCTGGAGACCGCAGCCGCCTCTCGATGGGCCTGCACGATCTGCAGTTGGTGATCGCGCTCGGCGAGCGCCTGCAGTTCTGGGAGGGCGTGTCCACCCGACAGATAGAAGGCGAGGCCCACCTCCCAGGCCAGGAGCCGCTCGACTGCCTGCCCGGCCAGAGTTTGTGGGACGGCCCTACGTTCGTCGCTTCCGGGGGCCCCGAGCCGCCGGAAGCGAGCGCGGTCGAGCCGGGGTGACGGGGAGGTCCGCGCTAGCCTGATGCGATCGGCGAAGGCCCGGGTGAGGAGTCGGTCCATACCGGGCTGATAGGACCGGCTGGCGTGGCTCCGTTACAGGCGGCGGGAAATCTATTCGGGCGCGGTCCCCGCGATAGGGTGGGAATCGACGCGGTTGTGATCGCACCGCGCGCGATCATCGCGCCGTTACTGCCGCTACGCACCCGCCCCTGCACTCGATGTGGAACGAGGCCGTATGGCCATTCTGGGTTGTGGTGACGTCGAAGGACGCGATTCCAGGCGCGCACCCGATACCGCTGTACGTGAAGCCCTGGTATCTCACGCTGTTGCATCCGATGATGTTTGGCGCCGTCGAGGCCGGCGCGCTCGCGTCGCCGGGGGCATCGGTGTCGTCCCCACAGCCCCCGACGAGGAGCAGGGCGGCGGCTGATACGAAGATCTTGGTCAGGTGTCTCATCGACGGGCTCTACTCCGGCTCGCAGAGGACCACGCCTTGACCCACGCGCGCTTGTACGCTCCTGCGGCTATCTCTAGCGACGGCAGGCGTGCGCATCATCGCCGCTTGTGAAAGGACAGCTCACCGGTCAGCTCGGACACGGGGTTCTCGTTGTCTGGGTCGAGCGCGAGGATCTGGGCTTCGTCCTGCCACCAAAGGAGAGTGAGCGCGACTCCTCTGTAGACGAGTATCGAGTCCTCCCTAACTGTGAATCTGGATGCGTCGGCGTGATCAATCCACTCGTCGGCGTCGATCTCCGTGGGCCCCGGCGATCTCGTGATGCTGCCGTCGAGAAGCTTGGCAGCTATCGTGCTTGCTCCCGGTCTCTGGCGCGGCCAAAGGGTCTTCGGTACGGTGCTCGAAGACCAGAACCATTTGCGGCCCGATGGGTCGTTCGAAATCACCATCCCCGGTGCTGGCCCCAACTCCACCAGCCGGATGGCAGTCGCCGTGAGGCTCGTGTTGAACCCGTCGGTGAGCTTCCGGGTGCACTCGAATGTCGGCACCATCGATTTCGCCGACGCCTGGAACAGCTTGCTCGGCAGGAGCAAATCCGCCGCATATCGATTGGCTCGGCGCTCAGGGTTGTCAACTCCCCAATCTCGTTCGAGGTTGCCGTCGGTGCATGAGAACGCGATCTTGCCGCGGTCGCGCATCCAATGTCCAAGCTCGTGACCCGCCGAGAAGCGTTGGCGTGCACGCGTGGTGTTCGCGTTCAGGGTGATGATCGCGCGATCGCCGACGCCTAGAATCCGCGCGGCGCACCCGTCGAGAGGCTCGTAGACGATCGTTGCACCACAATGCTCCGCGATGGCCTCGATGCAGATCTCGGACGGCTCGGTGACGCCGAGTTCGTCCAGCACGACGGCGGGTGCCCTGTACGGGATGCTCACTCGTTCTCTGCCAGATCCTGGTCGATCAGGCCGAGCGCGTCGAGTTGCCGCAACGCGCTCTCGATGTCGGCATCCGAGAACGACTGGAAGTCTCGGTGCTGCAGCGTCACCACGGTTTGTCGCATCTCGGGTTGCCGGAGCACGATCCGATCGAGCAGCCCCCTGCGAGACTCCGGGCTCGCTGGAAGGCGAGCAACCCTCTCATTTAGCGCCTGCACGGTCTTCTCGTGGGCGGCGGCGGCGGTCTGAAGACGCTGTTTCTTAGCACCCAGCAGGGCGTCGGCCAGCCCCTTGCGAACGCGGCCAGCCTCGGCCTTCGCGTCCACTCCGGCCGCTATTGTGTCGTCGAGGATCTCGCGATCAGACAGGGTCGCAGTGTGTTCGGCCAGTGCATCCATCAGCGCCACGAGCCGGTCGCGACCGTCATTCGACCTGGTCATAGCGTCCACCCTGCCTCGCGGTCCACGCCACGTCGCAGCCGGACCATGATCGTCTCATATTGGGTCTCGGTGATCCCGAGATCCTGCTGGATTTCTGGACCCTTCATGCCGTTCGCGAGTCCCTCGAGCACGAGGCCAACCTCGTCATCGTCGGCGAACCGCGCTGCGATGACCGCGATCTGCTCGTTGATCGCCGCCACGCGGAGACCATCAGGGGTCGTCGAGGTGAGTACGACTCCCTCGGACTCGCCCGCTGCATCATTCGAGCCTACGGCCACGACCGTGCCTCCCTTCAGCTCGTCGGGCGCGTGGTTGGCGATGCTTCGCATGGTTTCCATCAGGTGCTTCACGAATGAAACCTTCTTCGACCAGCGACGCCTGTCTGCCTTGCCTGAAACGCTCCGGCAGATCGCTTCCTGCAGGAGGTCCTCTGCTCCCATTCCAAGCCCCAGCCCGACCAGCATCCGAGCACGGTAATCAGCGACCCGACGGAGGCGAAGCGCATCCGCGTCGGAAAGCGCGCGGATCCCCGCCTCCACTTCTGAGTCGGTAGCGTGCTCAAGGCCGGTCTCCTTGGACATGTTGCTGGTCGTTCGAGGCTCGATTACCTATGCCGGATTCTGCGGGGATCCCGACAACCGAGCGCGGAAAAAAGACATGTCGGGAACGCATCCAGACCCGGCATGGGTCTCTTGGAGGTCACCATGAGCCATGAACTACAGCACACCGACGACCATCACCCGCATCCACAGGCGATACACATCGTCGTCGAGGTCGACGGCAAGAACAAGGCAATCTCGTTCGAGCAATCCCCCGTAACCGGCGGTGAGATCCGCGAAAGAGCCGGGGCGCCATCGACTGACGATCTCTCCCGGCTCGTCCACGGCAAGCCGACAGGGGGCAACATCGCGGTCACCGACCAGGCGGAGATCGCGAGCGGCGACCATTTCATCGCGCTGCCGACCGGCACTGTGAGTTAACCGTGACACTGGCGTTCATTTCGGAATCGGTGCGCGCCGTGGCGGAGACCTATGGCCCCGAGCAGGTCAGGGTGGCCGTGGATGGCGCGCGCACTATGCTGCGGATCGGCGAGGTCGAGCTGTACCCGGCGTCGCGACCGCCCAGCACGCCCATGCTCCTGGTCCTCGACCCTGGCCAGGCGAAGCCGATCGCGCATGTTCAGCCCGGCCAACTCCTCGCCAATGGCAAGGCTCCCAAGAGCACGTCCATCGTACTGGTCGGCGGGGAGTCCTGGTTGCAGTTCTCCTTCAACATCCCGTGGGTGGAGGAACACGGAATCATGCGCTTCATCGCGGCGGCGCGGCAAAGGTTCGCCCAGGATGAGTGACGCGCAACTGCGGTTTCCTCTCGGTCTCGGGCATCAGCTGCGCGAGATCGTGTTCGGGCAGGCGGCGCACGAGATGGTCGCCTTCTGTCTGGTCACCCACGTGCAGGTTGGCGCCGAGACCGTGCTGCTGGTTCGGCGCGTGTTCGGCCTCAGCGAGGACGACTACGTCGACGGTCCCGGCCACGGCGCCGCGTGGCGTGGCGCCTCGATGTTACCCATCATTGACATCGCGATGCGGGAGGGCCTCGGGATCGTCCTCGTTCACGCGCACGATTTCGGGGAGAGAGCGCGTTTGTCAGCCGATGATCTGGCAAGCGCGCGCCGTTTGGTCCCGATGTTCCAGGCGCGCGTTCCCGGTCGCCCTCATGGTTCGATCGTCCTCGGTCGCGGGACGGCGTCCGGCCTCCTCGCTCTGCCGGGATGCCTGCCCGTCGTCACGAACGACCTCGGAGTGAGGTGGCTCGGTGCGGCCATCGTCGACTGGCCCACAGGCGTTGGCGACCCGACGGTCGACCAGGAAGCCTTCGATCGCCAGGCTCTCGTCATGGGCGATCAAGGGTTGCTCGCGCGTGCGCGGATCGTCGTTGTCGGCCTCTGCGGCGGCGGCAGCCACGTCGTGCACCAACTCGCGCACACAGGCGTCGGCACGATCATCGGCATCGACGACGACATGTGCGATGGCACGAACCTTCACCGGGCAATCGGAATGCGGCCCCAAGATGGGCGCCGTAGGACCCCGAAGACGCAGGTGATGTCACGCCTGGTGCGCAACATCGGCACCGGAGCGAAGTTCATCGGGATCCAAGCGCGCGTGCCCGATCGCCAGACCATCGATGCCTTGATGTCGGCGGATGTGATCGTCGGATGCGTCGACAACCTTCATGCCCGCGCCGATCTGATGGAGATCGCGTGGCGTAACTGCGTCTCCTACGTCGACGTGGGCGTCAACATACGTGCGTTGAAGGGCGTGGCCTCAGAGCCGAGGGCCTCGATCGGTGGCAATGTCCACGTATTCATACCGGGTGGCTTCTGCTCGTGGTGCTGTGGGTTCATCACCAACGACAAGCTGCGCGGCGAGCGCGGCGGCCGCGACGATCGATCGTATTTCCAGAACAAACGCGGACAGGCCCAGGTCGTGAGCTTCAACGCCGTGGTCGCCGGCCAGGCGGTCTCGGAGGTGTTGCAGCTCGTGAGCGCGTATCGGGGCAGCAGCATCGATCCGGCAGCCCTGCTGATCGGTGACGGGCAACAGCGCGGCGCGCTCAAGTTCGACGGCATGCGGGGGACGCTTCAGGAGTGGGGGGCGACCAGGCGACCAGAGTGCCCGACCTGCAACGAGGTGCTCGCGGCCGGATCGCTGGTCTGGAAGGCCGCCGCGTAGCAGGCGAAGGCGGTCGACGGCCGTGACGTTCTTTGTTCGCAGTGCAGAGGGCGCCAGATCGCTCTTCGGGTCAGCCAGCTGCCGCCCGACCTCGATCTCCTCGAACAACCGATGGCGTTACCGGCATCGGGCAACTGTCCTTCGAGGCGTGACCTGCCGCGGCGCCGATAGCGCCAGTGTCGTCGGCTCCCGCGGCGTAACGTTGCCGCCAACTGATTCCCTATGTGTTCGCATGTCGTCTCCGCCGCTTTGCCGGTTTCATCCCTGGGTGCCCGTCGCGGGCGGCCCCTGTGGGTCGCCCGACCGGGCTTGCGTCGGCCGTTCCGCCGACGTCCTCCGCCGGGCGCGCTTCCCGGTCATGCTGGTCGGCCCGAGCGTGGTGCGTGAGGGCGCGTCCGACGTGCTCCTGGCCCTTGCCGAGCAGATCCGCAGCCCGGTCGCTGTGATCCCGGGGGCCGGGGACGCGTTCCCCCCAAATCACCGGCTGTTTCTGTCTGAGTATGGTTTTGCCGGTACGGGCGAGAACCCCCGGATTATCGACCAGTCAGATGTTTTGATCTTTGTGGGGGTTTGTCGCGAGAACGCGTTCACGGGCCGCTCTCTCCGGGGGCGCCTGTTCGAGAGCAAGACACACATTCGTATCCCCGGGGACTGTGTGGTGGCGCGCGAACTCCAGGGGGACGTCCTGATCGGCGGCGCCCTGGCCCACGCTTTGGCCGCCCTGCGCCTGGCCCTGTGGCCCTCGAGCCCGTCGCCGATCCGGGGAAAACCCGCGCTGGTGACGCTCGATCTTGCGAAGGGGGACGGGCTACGAAAAACCGTACAAGGCGCCCCGATGATGGCCGTGGGAAAAGGCCTCCCGTGAGGGTTGGCATGCGCAAACTGGTCTTTCTGGCCACAATTCTGGTCGCGGGCGCCTTCTGGGTCGGCGGCTGGGTCGGTCGCGGTCGAGCCGGCGTCGTTCGGTCGCCTTCGGGTGTCGGGCGTCGGTTTGTCGGCGCGGGACCGCCCCGCTTCACTGTCGTGGCGACGAGGGCGCCCGTCGAGGCCGCTGCGCCGGCCGCTGATCAAGCGGCGCTGTTGGCGCGGGCCAAAGCCTACGAGGCCCAGGTCATGCGGATCGTCGGACAAGAACGGGAGAGCGAACGATGATGAGCGACGGATTGCGGGATCGAATTGGCCTCGTTGCCTTGGCCCTTGCTTGGGGCGGCGGATGCGGGGACGAAGTTCCGACGCCCATGCAAGCGTGCGCTGATCTGGCCGGGGCCCACTGTTCGAAGCTGAAGGCATGCGACGCCATGCTCTTTCAGGTCGTTTTTCGCGACGATGCCGACTGCGCGAGCGGGCTGTCCAGCCAGTGCAGCCGTGCCATCGCCGCGCCGGACGCCAAGACCACGGCGGCCGAGACGGCTGCTTGTGCGCACGCCCTGCCTACCGCATCGTGCGACCAGTTCGTGGCAGACGACATCGAGGCGTGCCGCACCAGCCCTGGGGCTCGCCCCGCGGGCGCGCCGTGCGGGGGTTGGTCACAGTGCACTTCACACAGCTGCACTTTCATCTCCTCCGAGGGCTGCGGTCGGTGCAGGTCCGCGGGTGCCGTCGACGGCGCATGTGCCTCCGCCACCGATTGCCGTGGCGCCCTTGAGTGCAAGGACGGGCGCTGCCGCAACGTCAAGGGATTGGGGTCGTCGTGTGCTGTCACAAGTGACTGCCCGGGCTTCCTGGCCTGCATCGATCGTCGTTGTGCCAGGGTGTTCCCGCCGCCCAACGGCCTGGAGGCGGTGCTGGCGGGGCCGGGCGATCGCTGCGGCGCCCAAGCTGGCGGCGTGGTCGCCCTCTGCCGGGGCGGCCTCACCTGTAGTGGTGGGACTTGTATGCCGAGCTTGGTGGTCGGAGCGACGTGCTCGCCCAGTGGCGTCGCCTGCGATTCGCCGTCGTATTGTTTGGTCGGCACCTGCCAGGTACCCGACCCTCTCCTGTGCAAGGACGACGGCACGCGCCCGCCGCCATCCGAACCGTCGGGAGGAGGCGGTGGCAGCATCAGTTGCTCCGGCAACTGTAGTTGCGTCTGCTCCGGCGGGCGCTTTCTGACCGGGCTCATCGGTGGCGCCTGCACGTGCGATGAAGCCTGCCGGCGCACGGGAAATGGCAGCGGCGTGAGCGGCAGTTGCTCGTGAGGTCAGGTATGCCGGCTTGGACGTAATTGCCCCCGACAGACACGTAACGTCCTCGGCAATTTCGTCCTATCTGGCTCAAGTGCGGCCCTGATACACGAGGGGCCGCCCGACTTTAGCCGGTTCGCCGGCCAACAGGAGATCTCGCCATGAACACCGCCAGCCTCAGGAGAAATGTTTTGTCGACGGTCGTCAGTCTTGTCTCGATGCTGTTCTACGTGAGTGGAACGAGTTGCTCGTACATTTTTGTCGACAAGCCACCGGAAAATCACCGCAAGCTCCCGTATTTCGACTGTTCGGGTGGGTATGCCTCTCCCATAGTTGACGCCGCCTTAGGCGGTCTCTTTGCAGTTAGTACGATCTTGGCGGTGACCGGTAATGGGGCCTCGCAGTCGATGGACAGTGCTGACAAGGCGGGTTCGGGTTCGAGTCCGGCGGCCACTGTCCTTTTCGGATTGGGCTTTACGGGCCTTTTCGGGTCGTCCGCATATTATGGATTCAAGGGTGTCGGTGAATGCAAGGAGGCCAAGACCGAGCTCATGGGCCGGTCGGTGGAGAACCAGACATATCGCCACGTGGTGCTCCCGCCGGTCCCGCCAGCCGCGCCGGTGCCGCCGGCCGCGCCGGTGCCGCCACCAGCGTCCGTGCCGGGTGCTGCACCAATGCCAGTGCCTGCGGCGGTGCCGTCAGCTCCGACTCCCCCGGCCGTGCCCCCGAAGGGGCCCGGCGGCCAGGCTCAGTTGGATGCGCCTCGGGCGCGCCTTGAGACTTTCTACGCCCGCCGTGGTCCCCGTGCGACCGACAAGCCCCCGCTGTCGGCCCTCTGGCTCGGCCGATGATTGCCGCAGCGTTCGATTCCCCCGTTGGTCACGGGTGACGACCCGTTCCCGTTCGGCACTCCGGCGGCTGTCGTTGGTGGCGGTCCTTTTGGCCTCCCCGGCGAGGATCGCCGCGGCCCAGGGCCCATCGCAACCTACAGGCGACGCCGTTTCGGCGAGCAGCGCGCCGGATGCGGGGATCCGCGCCAGCGCGGCGGCGGACCTGGCGCGCTCGGGCGAGGCTTGGGCCCTTCTGGTATTGCGCCGGATCCTGACCACTGATCCCGTCCCGGAGGTTCGCATTGCTGCGGCCACGGCCATGGCCGCGACTGGCTACCCGCAATACATCTATTTGCTCGCAGGGGCAGCCGAGGACGAGGCGGACCCGAGAGTACGTGCGGCAATTGTGTTCGCGCATGAGCGTCTGTCCCTCGCTCAGAAGAGTCCGCGCTGGGCTGCGGGTTTGTCGCTTCTCTGCCCGGGTTGCGGGCATCTCTACCTCGGCCAGCGCTCAGCGGGGCTCGGATTCCTGGCCAGTACGGTCGTCCTTCTGGGAAGCGGCCTCGGATTGGCCGCGAGCTCGGGTATCGCCGACGATCCCGCCGGCGAGCCGCACTTCAAGAACGCCCGCGGTCCCGTCGGTCTGGAACTTCTCTTCGCTGCCCAGAACCTGTGGATGTACAGCATTTTTGCGGCGTATCGCGACGCGCGCATCGCCCGCGAGGATCGAGGCTACAGGTACCCGTCGAGCGACGAGTCGCTTGCGACGTTGGTGTCCGCGCCGTTTCGTCCCAGTGTTCTTCGTCGCCCGTGGTTCTGGGCCGGGCTCCCCTTGATGTTCGGGGGCGCCCTGGCGCTGACCTGGTTTGCCGACAGGCCTCTTTTCGATCGGGATCACCGATCGCTGAGCGACGGCAAGGGCGTCCGCTTCATGGGCGGGCGTTTCGGGACACTCCCGGGGGCCAGTCTCGCGGAGGCCTATTTCGCGGCCCTGTTCTTGCCGGTCGGTGTCGGGGAAGAGGCACTGTTCCGCGGAGTCCTTCAACCGTCGCTGTCGGAGAGCCTCGGACCCTGGGGTGGATGGGTGGCGGCCTCCCTCATATTCGGAGCCGTGCACATCGGAAACTTTCTCGGCCCAGAACGCGAATCGACTGGTAGTGAGCTCCGCAAGGCTGCTCTCGCCATTCCTTTCATCACCATGGTCGGAAGCTACCTCGGCTTCGTGTCGCTGAAGACCCATCGGCAACTCGCGACCAGCGTCGCTCTCCATTTCTGGTACGACTTTCTACTCGGGACCGCCTCGTTTGTTGCCGACCCGGACAACCAACCGTTCGTGGTTCGGTTGGCGCTGCCCATCTGAACTGAAGTGTCCCGGGATCGCACGCCTCAAACTAGCGCCCGTCGAGCCGGCAGGCCCTGCTTCGCCTGGCGGCGATTCCCCGGAGGGACCGGTATCCGCGCGAGAAGAGGTTGCCACCTTCGGTTGACCGCGCTGGCGTACTGCGAAGGCGTGACCCCCATGTGCTTCTTGAACTTGTGCGTATAGTCGGAGGAGTCATAAAACCCAGCGGCCTGGGCTACATCAGTCAGGCTTTCGATCATCTCGTTTCTATCCGGTCCTCGGTCCATGAGTTCTCTGGCGCGCCGGATCCGCAGGGCTGTGAAATAGCGGTACGGGCTGGTCCCAAGGACTCGCTGAAATGCCCGGATGAGCGCGACGTCGGAGACCCCGGCTCCTTTCGCGAGCCCCGCGACATCGACGACCCGGCCGCAGTGGCGGTCATCTCTTATCGACCTCGCAAAGCTTTCTCTGATTCGCGCTGCCATTTCTAGCACCACCGCCGTGTCGATGCTGACGGCGCTCCTCTCCTCGGACGCGACCACGCCACCGAAGGCCCTCGAGGCGCGAGGCAGGAGAGTCGTCAGGCCATCAATGAGCCGTTCGCGTTTCTCGCCCTGCTCCAGGCCGTCATCGGTGAGTATCCGCTGGAGGTGGCACACGACATCGAAGACGCCAGCCGCGTCCAGCGAGGGAACATCGAAATGAGCCTTGCCGGGTCCGCGAGCCGAGGCGCGAAAGGCGCTCTCCACGATCTCCGGGCAGATGAACAATGCCTGGAACGACGCCCGCTGCTTGATCGCCGTGGTGGCATGCAATTCCCCGGGCTCGAAAATCAACACCTGGCCGGGCCGGACCGCCTCCGTCCAGCGACGATAGCGAATCCTCCCCTCACCGCCGGAGATCGAGGTGATCGCTAGAGAGCGATGTTCCATCGCGAATCTCTTCGACGAGTCCGCCACGTCGAGAAGCACCACGCCGTCGAGCCCTGTTGGCTTGAACACGATAGACCCGTCTTCGCTGCCCTTGTCCCTCAGTGCCATCTTGCACCCCCCGGTTGATTGCTGGACGCAACCATAGTCCAGCCGCGTGCCGCTTGTACGTTCTTTCACGGCGATCCGTTTCTCAAGCCAAAACGTACAAGCGTCGAGGGCGGGCCGGGACTATCAACGGCGCATGTCCGAAAACGCGCCTTCGCTCGATCTGTCCGTCCTGCGCACTGGCCTTGCCCTCAGCCTGATCGCAGCCTGTGCGACCGGTCCGTCAGGTGGGATCCTCGTCAAGCAGCACTATAGGCCGGAGGTTCTCGTCGCCTACGGCGCCGAGGGCGCCGTGCCGTCGGGGGTCCAGTATTTTCTAGTGAGGTTTGGTAATGGGCTTGCCTTCTTCGAGCGCGACGCCGACGGTTCGGGGACGCTGTTCCAGAATACCTGGCGAGACGAGGCGGGTGATCACTTCGCGGTCTGGGCCAACGGCGGCACCGCCTTCGAGATCTTCGTCCCGCAGGATCGCGCTCAGCCTGCCTACCGGTTCGCGTATCCGCTACGTCTCTACACGATCGATTCGCGCGCCAAACGACCGGTGCCGCGCATCCCCATCGATGCCGCGACCAAGCTGACCCCCAGGAACGGGCCGCCCACTGCGGGGGCGGCATCATGAGCGGGGCGCGTCTCTGGCTCGTGACTCGGTTTTGGCTGGCGTCGCCACTGTTGGCCACCGGCTGCTTGTCCACCTCGATGGGGGCAAGCTTCGCGCGAGTTCCCGTCCTGGTCGGGCCGGTTGCTTGCATCGGGTGCGAGGCCGGGGCGGTGGCACCCGACCCGACCGAGACCCGCACCATAGAGGACGTTGCCAACCTCCACTCCACGACAGTGATGCTGTTCGGAACGGCAACCACCACCTTGGGTGGCGACGCCCCCGAACTCGATCTCAAGGCCACCGACCTGCTCGCGGATCGCTGCCGAGAAGAGATCCAACTCTCCGCCATCAAGGCAAGTTCCTTCGGGATAAACGCCTTCGTCGTCTACCGAACCGACGTTGACGTCGAGGTGAAGGGTCACGCGCGGCGCCTCGCTCACGGCTTCTGTGCGCCCAACCCGTGGCCGGTCTCCACCTCGAAGGAGATAGTCTTCGAGACACCGACGCCGCCGGCGGATCTCGCCGTGTCGCCCGCGCTCCCCGGCTCCCAACCGGCTCCCCCCAGCCAGCCCCAACCGCCGGGCTCGTCCGAGTCGCCGCCCGCGTCGACCGCCGAGACGAAAGTAGCCTCGCCGTGAATCGCGTTCTCTTGCTGTCGGCGCTTGCGGTCCTCGTGCTGTCCGGCTGCGCCGGCGCACGCGTCGCGGTCACTGCGAATCGGGCCCGGTATCCCATCTCGCTTTCGCCAATGGTTCGAGACAAGAAGGGCCGGTTGCACAATCGCCATACGCTGGAGAAGGTCGGGACCTTCGAGACCACCCGGACCTCGGTTGGCTTTTTCTATTCGTTGCTGTCGCTGCCCTGGACCGCGGACATCTCCGAGGCAGTGAATGCCCAGGTCGCGGCCGCGGGCGGCGAAGCCCTGATCGACTTCGACATCACCGTGGATACCGGCTGCGATCTGCTCAATTTCTTCCCTCTGTTGAACGCGCTGCCGATCTGGCCCGGCTGCGTACCGGTCACCGCAAAGGGCGACATCGTCCGTCGCAGGACGTCCTCGACACCCGTGCCGGTGTCCCTGAGCGCGAGGGTGCCGTGAAGTGAAGAATCCTTCGGGGAGCGGCCCGTCGCCGTCCATTCGTTCGGCCGGCACAGGAGGCGCCCGCCCGCAGAAACGTACAAGCGCCCATCGGGCGAGGAAGACTATCAACACACCGTGGAAGCGAATCGCGAGTTTCCGAGCGCCCGCGCTCCGCGACCAAGAACGAACTCAATGGAGGCGGCGACATGAACATCTACGGAGTGAGATCTCTGAAATGGCGTAATCGTCGCGCTGGGGCTTGGATGGCGCTTGGACTCTTCGGTGCCTGCGTTGCTGAGCCGCCGTCCGGCCCGGCGGTGGAGGCACGCCTGTCGATGCTTCTGGTCAGCGGGGGCGGACAGATAGGCCCCGTCGCTTCAGAGCTACCGCAGGCCGTGACCGTGCGAGTGCTCAGGAACGGCCGCCCGGTGCGTGGACAGACTGTCAACTTCGTCGTCACCACCGCGGCCGAGTTGAGGATCTCACCGGACGCTGGCGTCGATGCAGCGACAACCTACCAGCGCAACGGAGCCCCCTTCAACGGCAGCGTCTTCGCTGGCGCAGCAGTGACCGACAACAACGGGCTGGCGCAAGATTTCTGGACTCTCGGGACACGCACCAACGTTCCGCAGACGCTGGAGGTCCGGGCGGTGGACACGGTGCTGGGGAAGCAGGTCTTTGCAGCTGCCACCGCGATCGCAGTGGCGGGTCCCGCGTACAGCATGTCGGCGCAATGGCTCTCGTCGATGGCCCCGCGCCCGTCGGCGACCGTGGACGCGGGCACATCGTCTCCGGCGCCAGGAAGCACGCAAGCGGGCGCAGGTCTCGTTCTGGTGTCGGATCGCTTTGGCAACCCGGTCCCCGGGGCGGCCGTTAGCTTCGCGGTCACGGCGGGCGGCGGCTCGTGCTCGCCGACCCTGGCTGCAACCGGTTCGGATGGCAGAGCCCAGACGACCTTGACCCTGGGCCCGTCCAACAACATGTCGAACGATCTCACGATCCAGGCGCTGGTGATGATCGGCACCCCCCTCAAGTTCTCCGTCTACGTCCCGTGCGGCTCGGGACAACTGGTTTGCACAACCGGCAACGGGAGCTGTGCGAACCCGCAGACCGACGCCAGCAACTGTGGCCGCTGCGGCAACGTTTGCCCGACGGGCTCGACCTGCTCCAATGGGTCATGCCAGTGCTCGGTGTCCGGAGAGTCGCTCTGCTTCGGCCGCCCCCCGCTCACCACCTCCAGCTGCGCTAGCTTGCAGGCGGATCAGAACAACTGCGGCTATTGCGGCAACATCTGCCCGGCCGGCACTACCTGCACGAACGGTTCCTGCCAGTGCGCCCAGGTCGGGCAGATTCTCTGCGGCGGAAGGTCCCCGATGGTCCCGGCATGCGTGGACGTCCAGACCAGCCAGAACAACTGCGGCTATTGCGGAAACACCTGCCCCGCCGGCTCGGCCTGTGCGAACGGCTCCTGCCAATGCGGGCAAGCGGGTCAGTCGTTGTGCTATGGCAGACCTCCCCTGACCACAAGCACGTGCGCTGATTCCCAAACCGACCGAAACAACTGCGGCTATTGCGGAAACACCTGCCCCGCCGAGGCGGTCTGTACCGCGGGCCGCTGCGCCTGTCCTGACCCATGGCAGGTAGCGTGCGGGACAACCTGCATCGACGTTCGGGCCGACCAGAACAACTGCGGGTGGTGTGGGAACGTCTGTCCCGCTGGCTCAACGTGCGCCAGCGGCCAGTGCCGTTGCACCCAGCCCTGGCAGGCGGTCTGTAACCTCGGTGGCGTCAACCGGTGCATCGACGTGGAGAGTGACCCGAATCATTGTGGATGGTGTGGCAACGTCTGCTCTTCGGATTCGACCTGCTCGGGTGGGCGCTGTCTGTGCCAGCAGGCGGGACGCGTGGCCTGCTACCTCGGCAGCGCGTCGTTCTGCGTTGACGCGCAGGTCGATCGAAACAACTGCGGCTGGTGCGGCAACGTTTGTCCTCTTGATTCGACGTGCTCCAGCGGACGCTGCGTCTGCGGGCAGCCCGACCGAATGGCTTGCAACCTCGGCAGCGCGGCCTTCTGCATTGACGTCCAGTCCGATCGCAACAACTGCGGCGGTTGCGGCAATGCCTGTCCCGCCGCCGCGACCTGCACCGGCGGACGCTGCGTTTGTGCCCAGCCGGCGCAAGCTGTGTGCAATCGGAACGGCCTGCCCGTCTGCATCGATGTCCAGAACGACCCGAACAACTGTGGCTACTGCGGCAACGGATGCCCGTCGCACCTGTCCTGCCAGGGGGGATCCTGCCAGTGTTCCACAGGCGGCGGAGCCAACGCCGCAGTCGATGCCGGCTCTGGCGATGCCGGGATGAGCCTCGATGCTGGTACCACCATTCTGACGAATTGCGGTTCAGCGTGCGTGGATTTTCAGAGTGATCCGAGTAGCTGCGGCGGATGCGGGATCGTGTGCCCCAGCGGCACCGCGTGTACTGCAGGCACGTGCGCCTGCCCGACAAGCGGCGAGCGCCCTTGCGGCAGCACCTGTGTGAATGTCCAGACCGACATCAACAACTGTGGTGGATGCGGCAACATCTGCCCGCCGGGCCATGTTTGCCGCAATCAGGTCTGTTCTCCCTGCCCACCGGGTTCGATCTACTGCGCGGCCGCCGGCTATTGCGTGGATCCGCTTATCGAGCCGAGGCACTGCGGTGGCTGTGGCATGGCCTGCAAGCCGAACGCCGGGTGCCAATCGGGTCAGTGCGTCTGCCCAGCCGAAGCCGGCATGACCGACTGCGAAGACTCGTGCACGAGCCTGCAAAACAACCCGAAGAACTGCGGCGGGTGCGGGATCACTTGCGGCCCGGGCGCGCCAGCTTGCTGGAACGGCCAATGCGTGCCCTGCGCGTCGGCGCCGGGCAGCGGCTCCACCGAATGCGCCGGCGCCTGCGTCGATTTGCGATTCGATGCCCGGAACTGCGGGTCCTGCGGCGTCAGCTGTGGCAGCAACCAGGCTTGCGTTCAAGGCGCCTGCATCTCGGGCATGTAGGGCGGGCACGGGCTGTGCCCCTGATGACCCCTGATGAGGAAGCGGTAGGGCCGGCGTGGGCGGTCCTTGGCGCTCACCTCGGGGCAGCAACTGACCGAAAGGTGATTGAAAACCGCCGCGCTTCCACGGCCGGGATCTAGTGTCTCCATTCTCGACGGGCCGGTCCTGCGAGCACAACCAGGGAGCGCGGCTCAAGCAGGAGTTCGTGGCCAACGGGTGGCTTCGCTCCCTTCGCGATCTTGAGTCCGAGAGGCTTGTGCCGGAAACGCATCCGGGCTTGGCCGAGAAGGGAAACTTCGAAGACGACCGGTCCGAAGACCGGCGAATCGACGTGCGCACCCGCAAGGCCGTCGCCGAGTTGATAGTCGTTCGCGATCGCCTGGACGAACGTTTCTGGATCGAGGCCGATGAGCTGTGCGGCCTTCTTGCGCAGTTCGACGAGCAACGGAGTCAGGGCGGGCGCTGGCGGCGAGAGGCGGTGTCATAGTTCCAGCCGAAACAAGCCATCCGGCGTCGTGATGGGTTGAGCCTGACTGCGGGCCGACTCCAGGCCTCGCCAGGGAGAGTGAGCAAGTCGGGCAACAGGGCGTGCTCTCCCTCGGGCGAAAGGAAGTCCGGAAAATAGCGAAGGCCCTCAGGGCCACCTGTCGGAGCACCTGTTGCCTCGGTCCCCGCAGAAATACACGCGCCCATACGCCACGGTACGCTGGCCAAGGAGGAACTGTTACCGACGCGGCCTCGTTCGCATGTCGTAACGCCCACCCGCTGCCTCAGCTACCCCGAAGGGCGGAGGTCATCATGGGCTTTTCGATACTCGCCGTCGGCTCGGGCTCGGATTGGCGTGCGTCACTCCGGCGCTCTACCAGGGGCGGTGCATTCGCGATCGTCGACGCGAGCGACGTTCCAGAGGCGGGTGCGGCGTTGGCGGGGTCCATGTTCCACCTCGTGCTGCTGGACGAGGCCTTGGTGTCGTCCGGCGCGCCGGAGAGTTCAGGTTGGCGGGAACTGGCCGGCCGGTTTCGGGCGAGTGTGCCCTTCGCTCTCGTTTCTCGGTCTGGCACCGCGGCTGTCCTTCCCCCGTTTGTTGGGAGCGTCGATTCGCGTCGTGGCTTGGCCCGGAGCGTTCTCGATCTGCTTCGTGAGCGGTACGCCGAGCAGGCGGCCCCACGCCACCGGCTGCTGGTGGTGCACTCGGGCGGTGATGCCGCTGGCATGAACGCGGCAACGCTGGCGGTGGCCGCCGAGGCGGAGCAGTTCATGGTAGAGGTCCTGGGCGGGCGCGACGGCTATCGGGGCCTGGTGAAGGGGCGCCTCGAGGTGCTCCGTCGTCGCGACCTCTTCGCGCATGCCCGGCGGCCTGGCAGCTTCCTCGGATCGGCTCGCTTCGAGGCGTTCAAGGATCCGTCGGTGCGCTGCGAGGCGGCTCGCGTTCTTCTGGATCACCACATCGAGTTCCTAGTTGTGATTGGCGGTGATGGATCCACCCGTGGAGCGCTGGCTCTTGCTGATGAAGTGCGAGCCCTCGGTGGCGAACTGCGGCTGGCCGTGGTGCCAGGCACCATGGACAATGATATCGTTGGCTGCGACCGGACGCTTGGGGCGGCGAGCGCAGTGTCAGCTCTGGTCCGAGCGCTCGACGAGTTGGTGCCGCCGGCCGAGGCTTTGGGACGGATCTTCGTCACGGAAGCGATGGGGCGTAACACGGGCTGGGTCGCGCTTCGAGCAGCCGCAAGCCTACCCGCCGAGGGGGTGTTGTTGCCCGAGCTACTCGTGAAGATCGATAGCGCCCGGGGCGGCCCCTGGCGGGATGCCGTTGACTGCCGGGAAACCGCCCGAGCCATCCGCTCCGAGCTGAACCGGATCCTTGAGCGCGCCGAGGCTGCGTTTCGCCGCGGCCAAAGGCACGCCTCGATCGTGGTCGGCGAGGGAATTCGCCTACTCACTCGTGGCAAGATCGATGTCGACCTGATCGCCCGCTACATCGAACGGAAGGTGCGCCGCTGGCCAGCCGATATGCGTCCCGACGTGCGTACCCACGTGGTCGGGCACCGTGCCCGTGGTGTCCTTGCCGATGAGGATCAGCAACTGGGCCTCAGGCTCGGCCGCGCGGCGGCGCGTGCGGTGCTGGCTGGCCGGCACGCGGTTATGGTCGGTTGGTCAGAGACCAAGGGTGTCGTGTATCTTCCTTGCTCTGAGGTGATCGCGGCGAGCGATCTGCCGCCGGCCGAACTCTGGGCCCGCCGGCCGCGATGGGAGGCAGAACTGCAGCAATTCGAGGCCCTGGTCTCGGTGGAAGATCCCCGTGCGCGGGGTGCGTGATCTCGCTCAGCAGGGCAAGGACGAGAGCGCAGGAGAGCGTAGCAGGATCCGCTGACACCGCGAATGCCAAGGCGAACGCCGTTCTTGATGTGGCGCGCGATCGCTCCACCCAGGGACACCATCGTCTGTTTGAACCTGGTTCGCGACACGGTGCCGTCCCGAACGAGGTGCCAGCAGCTGGTCATCGACTGCGCGCAGAGAAGGCAGGTTTTCGCCCAACTGACCGGCGGGGCCCGTCATTTCCGCCGACGCCGCGCACTAGGCCAACCCGCGCCGGGAGAGCCCACCCCGCAGACGAGTCAGGCTTGAACGCTCCGAAATCTCGCAACCTTTGGTGACCGCCATCGACACCTGTTGCATGAACCGGAACGATGCACCCGAGGGCGACCTGTGGGGACAGGTTCGATGAGCGCGTACGAGACATTTGCGACCCTTTTCGTCGTGCTCGGGGAGATCCCGGTACGCCTCGCGTCTCTGGAGCGCGAGATCCGCCAGGCAAGCGATCGCCTTGCCTCGATCGAATCGCGGCTGCCTTCCGCCCTCGCGTCCATTTCGGATGCCGCAAGGATCTGCGGCGTTAGCGTGCCCACGATGCGCCGATGGGTGAAGGCGGGCGAGGTGCCCGTCACGAAGGTCGGCAACACCGTGCGTGTGGACGTGTCTCGGTTGCAGGGCAGGGACAAGGAAGACATCGCGAGCCTGGTCAAGGACGCCGCATAAAAGAGACTCAAAAAAAGTCTATTTTGTGTTTCAATGCACCTCGATGGCCAAAGCCAAGTCAAGGAGGCGCGGTGCTCCCAGAAAGCGCGCCGCCGAGCGCAAGAGCGTTCATGTCACCGTCTGGATGACCGTAGCTCACAAGGAGTTGCTCGACAGAGCCGCCCGAGCCGCGGACGAGACCCTGGCTCATTGGGTGAGAAAGATCGCCGTGCATGAGGCGCGCCGCCGCCTGGAGGTTCCGTGATGGCTCGCAAGCGAAAGAAGCGCACGTATGGTCTCGGCTGCGTATACCAACGTGGCAGCGCGAATTTCTGGGTGAAGTGGCGTCAGGACGGACGGCAGAATTTCAGGGGTGGCTTCGAGCGTCGGGACGACGCTGAGAAGGTGCTGGCCCAAATCGTCGCAAACCTCAAGGACGGCAAGCCGGGCCAGGCCGGCCTACAGCCATCCCGTGGCGACACGCCCACCATCGATGGATTGGCCCAAGAGTGGCTCCGGCGCCGAGAAGCCACGCATCGGTCCTGGCGCGACGAGCGCAACCGATGGAACCGGCACATGAGGCCCTTTTTTGGCGGGCACCGACCTGCCGACGTCAACTCGGCGCTCCTCCGCAGGTTTATCGAGCAGAAGCTCGGTGAGAGGCTTTCCTCGACGTCAGTCGGGCACTGCGTTCGCACGCTGTCGAGCCTCTACACGGATCTGGTTGAACGCGGCTACGTCGCCGCGAACCCTGTGTCGTCACTTCCGAGATCGACGCGACGACTTTATCGAAACGCTCACGATCCCAAGGACACGGCGTTCCTCGAGAAGCTCGACGACGTGCGGCGCCTTTTCGACGAGCTTGCCGAGCCCATAGCCGTGGCATTCGTGATAGGCGCCATGGCTGGCCTTCGCACGGGAGAGATCCTTGGCATCGAGTGGGCCCACATCGATCTACGGGCTCGTCGCATCCAGGTTCGGCAGCAGGTGCGCCACGGAAAGCTCGGACCGGTCAAGGACAACGAGAGCCGGACGGTACCGATCGTCACGCCGCTGCTGCCGATTCTCGAGAGCTACAGGGTCAAGACGGGCGGGCAGGGCTTCGTCTTCCGGCCCATGGTGACGGGCAAGGGAGGCACCAAGACACGGGCGCCGACGTTCCTGGGCATTCACTCGCTGCACGACCACTTCGCCCGGGCGCTGGAGAAGCTCAAGTTGTCCCCCTTGACGTGGTACCAAGCGACGCGCCATACATTCGCTTCCCAATTCGTCCTCTCGGGCGGATCTATCGAAAAGCTCTCCAAGATCATGGGCCACAGCGACATCACCACAACCCAGCGGTATGCGCACCTGCGGCCGGACCTTTTTCGGCTAGAGGACGTGGACCGATTCGCCGTGAACTTCATGGGCAAGACGGAGGCGACGGCGCGGGCCCCGGGCACGAGCCGTGGGACGAAGCGGGGGAAATTGGTTACAAAATTGGTTACAGTTCGGCTTTCCAGCGGTGGCCATGTAGACATACATACTTAGATTTACTCAAGTTTGCCGGCGTAGCTCAGTGGTAGAGCAACGGTTTCGTAAACCGTAGGTCGACGGTTCAATCCCGTCTGCCGGCTCGAATCGGATCTCCAGCCATGAAACCGACCGGGCGTAGGGCTTTTGCGGTGCTGCTGGCGTTGGGCGCCGGCTGCGGCCATCCGCGTGGATCCGTGGAGCCGACGCGGGCGCCGGCAGCCGACGCGCCTGCGCCACCCTTGGCGATCGTGCACGCCAACGTGTGGAGCGCGGACGCGCGGTACACGCGCTTCTTCGACGCCACCATCGTGATGCGCGGCGGTCGAATCGTGGCGGTCGGGCAGGTGCCGGTGCCGGCCGACAGCCGGGTCATCGACGCGGCCGGGCGGGTGGTGACGCCGGGTCTCATCGACACGCACTCGCACCTTGGCGTGTATCCCAGCCCCGCGATGGCCGGGCTCGATGATGGCAACGAAGCGACTTCACCCAACACCGCCGAGGTCAGCGCCGAGCATGGCTTCTGGCCGCAAGACGCGGGGCTGGCGCGGGCCTCGGCCGGCGGCGTGACGTCGATGCTCATCCTGCCGGGATCGGCGAACCTTATCGGCGGGCGCGGCTTTGCCATCAAGAATCGGCCAGGACGATCGGCGGCGGCCATGCGATTTCCCGGCGCACCGTACGCGCTCAAGATGGCGTGCGGCGAGAACCCGAAGAGCGTGCACGGCAACAAGAACGGGCCGCAAACGCGCATGGGCAACGTCGCCGGCGTGCGCGCGGCGTTCGTGCAGGCGGCGGACTACCGGCGCAAATGGGAGCAGTGGCAGGACAAGGGCCGCGCCAAGGGCGACTTGCCGCCGCCGCGCGATCTGAAACTCGAGACGCTGGCCGATGTGCTGCGCGGCAAGATCCTGGTGCAGAACCACTGCTACCGCGCCGACGAGATGTTGCTGATGCTGGATGTCGCGGTGGAGATGGGCTACCGCATCCGATCGTTCCACCACGCGCTTGAGGCGTACAAGATTGCCGACGTGCTGGCCAAGCGGGGCGTGGCGGTATCGACCTGGGCTGACTGGTGGGGCTTCAAGATGGAGGCCTACGACGGCATCCCCGAGAACCTGGCGATGGTGCATGCGGCCGGCGGGCGCGCGGTCGTGCACTCGGATTCGCCGACCGGGATCCAGCATCTGAACCAGGCGGCGGCGCAGGGCATGGCGTCCGGGCGGGCGATGGGATTGCGCATCACCGAGGACGAGGCGCTGCGCTGGATCACCATCAACCCAGCGTGGGTGCTGGGCGTCGATCGCGAGACCGGATCCATCGAGGCAGGCAAGATGGCCGACGTGGTGCTGTGGTCGCAGGCGCCATTCTCGATCTACGCGCGGGCCGAGAAGGTCGTCGTCGATGGCGAGCTGGTTTTCGATCGTGAGCGCGGTATGCGTCCGACGGACTTCGAGCTGGGCACACCGGCAGAAGGCGCGGCTGTGCCATGAGGTGGACCGGGCCCGCGATGAGGCTGGTTGCGACGGCATTGGCTGCGTGCCCCTGGTTGCCGGCGTCGCCGCTGCGTGCCCAGGACAGCGCCAGCGCCGTTGCCATCACGCACGCGCGCGTGGACACCGGTGACGGGCGGCGCATCGACGACGGTGTGGTGGTGATGCGCGACGGGAAGATCGTGGCGGTGGGGCCGATGGGCGAGGTCGCGGTGCCGGCGGGCGCGCGCACCATCGACGGCCAGGGTACCTGGGTCACGCCAGGTCTCTTCGATGCCGACGCGGCCACCGGGCTGGTCGACGTGACGCTGGAAAATTCGACGGTCGATCTGGGACTCAATGACAAGTACGACGCGGTCAGGGCCGCGTTCGCGGTCATCGACGGCTGGAACCCGGCCGCGGTCGCCATCCCGATCACGCGCATGGAAGGTGTCACCACCAGCGCGTTGCGCCCGCATGGTGGGCTGGTGGCGGGGCGGGGCGCGGTGGTGCGGCTCGACGGCGATGCCGTGCCGGCGATGACCTTGCGCACGCACCACGCGGTGTACGCCAACCTGTCGCTGTCGGGACGCGCTGCGGGCTTTGGCGCACGCGGCGGGCAACTGCTGCGGCTGCGTGAGCTCCTTGATGATGTGCGCCAGTACGCGCACAGGCGTGACGATTTCGAGAAAAACCAGATGCGCAAGGTGGCCGCGAGTCGCCTGGATCTGGAGGCGCTGGTGCCGGTGGTGCTCGGCCACCTGCCACTGGTGGTCGAGGTGAACCGCGCCGCCGACATCCAGGCGGTGCTGCGGCTGGCGCGTGATGAGAAGCTGCGCGTGATCTTGCTGGGCGCCGAGGAAGCCTGGCTGGTCGCACGTGACATCGCCGCGGCGCACGTGCCGGTGATCGTGAGCCCGCTTGCGGATCTGCCACATTCGTTCGAGCGCCTGGGTGCCCGGCGCGACAACGCGGCGCTGCTGCATCGGGCCGGCGTCACCATCGCCATCACGCCGCGCGAGCGCGAGGAACACTACTCGCGCACGCTGCGCTTCGAGGCGGGCAATGCCGTGGCCGACGGGCTGCCGTGGTTGGCGGCGCTGGCCGCCGTGACCATCAACCCGGCGAGAATGTTCGACGTTGCCGATGAGGTTGGCTCCCTGGCCGTGGGCAAGAGCGCCGACCTGGTGGTGTGGTCGGGCGATCCGTTCGAGCCGCTGGCGCGGCCGCGCCACGTGTTCATCCGTGGTCGCGACATCCCGCTGACGTCGCGCCAGACCCAGCTGCGCGATCGTTACCGGGATCTGTCGAAGTTGCGCCCACGCCCGTGATCGGCGGCCGCGGTGCCAGATGTGCGGTCTTTGACATCAAGATGTCATATGAATAGCATCATGATGTGCGGACCACGCTAAGCCTCGATGATGACGTCGCTGCCAAGCTGCAGAGCGAGATGCGCAGGACCGGAAGGTCGATGAAGGAAGTCGTCAACGAGCGTCTGCGCGCGGCGCTGTCGCGTCCTCGAGCTTCCCACCAGCCGGCTCGCTTCGCGGTCACCGCGCGTGACCTCAAGCTGGCACCGGGCCTCCACCTCGACAAGGTGAGCACGCTGCTGGACGACATCGACGGCCCGGACCACAGATAATGATCCTGCCCGACGCCAACCTGCTCCTGTACGCCTACCACACGGGGGCGCCCCAGCATGAAGCGGCCAAGAGCTGGCTCGAACGAGCACTCAACGGGCAGGCGCCAGTGGCGTTTTGCTGGCCGACTCTGCTCGCCTTCTTGCGCATCGGCACGCACCGGCGCGTGTTCGCGGCGCCGTTGAGCGCGGCAGAGGCCGCGGCGATCGTGGCAAGCTGGCTTGAGTGCCCGGTTGCGACCGTGGTGGCGCCGACGGAGCGGCACTGGAAGATACTCACCGATCTGCTTGAGACGGGGCAAGCGACTGGGCCGCTGGTGACCGACGCTCACCTTGCTGCCCTGGCCCTCGAGCACGGGGCGACGCTTCACACCAACGACCGTGACTTCGCACGCTTCCCTGGCCTCCGGGTCGAGTACCCGTTGCTCGACAACCCGTAGGTCTGCCAGTGCTCCGTCATCCGGTACCCTCGTTGCCAGTGTCAGTGGCTCGCGAGTCTCAGCGGTACGTGTCGGGCGATGGTCGAGAAAATGCGGTCCTCGGTCAGCAGGTCAGCGTCCAGATCAAGGGCACACTGGGCGATATGGGCATCGGGAGTCGAGACCGCGATCCCCTTGCCGGAGAGTTGCCCGCGCAGCTGACCGACCCGGAACCAGTGATCGAGCGCAGATCCAGCGGTGGGCAGATCGAGCAGCAGCGCTTGCAGGTCAGCGCGGCGGCGCTCCGTCAGCTTGGCGCTCAGCAATTCCGCGGCGACCACGACGGGCAGGTGAACTCGGCCGGCTGCCAGCGCCCGCTCGATGAGAACGCTGCCGTGGCCGCGGAAGTACAAACTCCAGCTTGAGGTGTCAATGACGAGATCGCTCACGGGACACCTCGATGTCGATGTTCAAATCGAGCTTGCCCTTCAGGCGCTTCGCCCGGTCGAGAGCCCGCGTCTGCTTGATCAAGTCGAGCCCTCGCGTGAGGGTCTCGGTGATCCCGGCCCCGGTGGTGGCGCAGGCGGCGTCAAGCAGGTCGGCGGGGAGATTCGCCGTGATCCGACGGGTGCTGCTCGTGCTGACGGGTCTACGATTCATACCAGTAACCATACGTGACGTATGGCGGGTCATCAACACGGCGGTGGCCCCGGGCCTCTACCGGCGCTCGATCCCGGTCATCAAGAACGCCACCAGAGTCTGGGTCATGGCCCTGGCGGCGGCGCGCTCACACAGAGGTGGCGGCAGCGCCTTCTCGGCCAGCAGCATGCCCAGCCCGTGGGTCAGGGACCAGCACGCCAACGCCAGCTCGTCTGGATCGGCGTGCCGCAATTCCCCGCTCGCCAGCCCGTCCTCCACGGTACCCCTGAGGACACCGTAGGCCTCGTCGCTCGCGGCCTTCAGTGATTCCGGGGCCTGCAGCTTGTCGATCACGCCGCCGAAAATCACGCGCAGGTGGCCCGGGTGTTCGACGGCGAACCCGACGTATCCCACGGCCAATGCGGCCATGCGGTCGGCAAGGCGCTTCGATGCGCAGGTCGCCAGCTCGGCGCGCATGCAGCTGGTCAACAGCCGAAAGCCCTCTTCGGCGATCGCGGCGACCAGGGCCTCCTTGTCGGCGAAGTGTCGATAGGGCGCCGCGTGGCTCACGCCGGCCAGCTGCGCCGCCGCGCGCAGGCTGAGGTTCTGAGGTCCGCCCTCGGCCAGCAGACGCACCCCGGCCTGAATCAAGGCAGGACGGAGATTGCCGTGCTGATAGGAATCAGCGGGTTTGCGCGGAATGCGAGTCGCCATCGGGAAACTCTAGCATGTAGACGCTGACTACATAAATGTTGACAGTGACTACTTAGAATGTTTACACTGTCATCATTCAGCTTCGGACACAAAGGAGATCGCGATGGAACTGATTTTTTCGGCCAGTGGATTCCTGGTTCTTCCCTTC
>JANPFD010000004.1:0-3679 GCA_031423255.1 Myxococcales bacterium
GTGCGTCGCCGTCCCGGAGGCACAGCTGGCCTGCCGCCCCGATCGTCCGCGACCGCCGCCCGAAATGTTCAAGGCCTGCGAAGGCAAGCAAGACGGCGACGCCTGCACCGTCACCTTCGGCGACAAGGCGCGCACCGGGAAGTGCGGGAAGAGCCGCTCCGAAGCACTGATCTGCCGGCCGTGAACGCCGGGTAGCACCGGCGGCGGCGCCGACAGCCGCCGCCGGCAAGCCGGGTTGATTTGTACGCATTAGAACGTAAGTAATCTGGTACTATCATGCATCGTAATGTCGATCACGGGTATCGCATCGGATCAGAACCCCTGGTGGGAGAGGCCTCAGGCCAGGTCACTCCCACACCTGCCAACTCGGCGCGATCTTTTCAGCCAGCTCCATTCGGCCATTGTGGCGCCCGGGCAGAACCGCGCCCAGATCCTGCTGGGCCCTCGGCAGGTCGGCAAGTCCACGTTGCTGTACCAACTCATCGACGCGCTGCTGGACGATGGCGTGCCCGGCGCAAACATAACGTTTTTCGATTTCTCGGATGACCGGCTGGCTCTGCGCAGCCTTTCGCCGCGCGAGGTCGCGGAGTTGATACCGCCGGGCTTCGACGCCAAGGCTCCCCGGTATTTCTTTTTTGATGAAATCACCTCGGCCGCTGCCGGATGGGATCGCTGGCTCAAGCAGGCCGTCGATGCGAGCAGACGCGCCGAGGTTCACCCCAGCACTCGCTTCATCTTGAGCAGTCCCTCGGCCTCGCTGCTCCGAGACGCTTCGCTCGAATCTGGTCAGGGCCGCTGGGACATCCACTTCCTCGAGGGAATGACGTTCTCCGAGTACAAACGCCTGGCCCCAGGGGGGCAGCCCGAGGCAGCGCGGCCGTACCTCGAGACAAGCGGCTATCCGGGCCAGGTCTTGGAAACCGACAGAGCGTCCGGTCGCAAAAGGCTGCGCGAGGACATCGCGACTCGCGCCATTCTCCAAGATCTTCTGATCCACGATGTCGATGTGGCGCGAGTCAAGGCCCTGTTCATCTATCTGGTGCAAACGTCGGGCAGTCAGTGGGAGGCGCGAAACCGTGCCAGCGATCTCGGCGCGGATCCTCGCAGCGTGTCGGAGTGGCTGCGCTTGCTCGAGCAGACCGGCCTCATCACCATTCTGCCGCGATGGAGTTCTGGTAAGACCGGCAAGCCTGCCAGGGCCTCTTCGGAGCTTCGGCTGCACCCGAAAGTGTACGCATCCGACCACGGCCTGGTGCTCGCTTTCACAGCGCAATCTCTCCAAGATCCCCAGACGCTGGGGCGGGTTTACGAGACCGTGGTCTATCGACACCTTCGCGAGGTCAGGGACGAAGGCACCGAGGTCGCGTACTTCCGCGCCGACGATACCAATGAGATCGACTTCGTCGTGTCGATAGACGGGAACCTGGTTGGGATCGAGGTCACCAGCGCCAGAACCGTGGACTCTGGGAAGGTCGCCAGGTTGCATGCGGCCCGAGAGCGGCTGCAGCAACTCACGTCCGTCCTGATGGTGTGCCGCGCCGGGGTGGATGAGAAGCGTCCCGGAATCATCCCGATGCAGCTCTTTCTCGACGACCCAAGAGCAGCGCTGAAAGCGCGTGCGACATGAGCACCGCCATTCCGCTCGGTAAGGCCGAGAGCGACAAGCTCGAGTTCAAGAGTAGCGAGTCGCGCCCGGTGGACATTGCACGCGAAGTGGTGGCGTTCCTGAACGCCACCGGCGGCGAGATCTGGTGGGGCGTCAAAGAGGCCGGCGGGAGAGCCGCGAGCGAGGACCCTTTCTTGGACGGCGAATCCAGGAGGCGTGATCTGCAGAACCACCTCATCGACACCATCGAACCGTCGCCGACGATGCCAGGCGAGGTGAAGCTCGATCTTGTGCCTACCATCGCGCCCGGGCACGTCATGCGCATCAAGGTGGCCAAGCTCGGTCGCGGGCCGGCGGCGCAGATGAAGGACCAGGGCCGGCGTTACTGGATCCGGGCCGGAGACCGCGTGCGCACGATGTCGAGAGAAGAGATCGCATCGAAGTTCCGCGCAAGACGGCCGCCAGGTCAAGACGCCGAAGCAAGCCTCTTGAAAGACCGAGAGCGCGTCCTCAAGGAGAAGCGGCCATGCTTCTGGATGAAGATTCAACCGGTGCCCGAACTGGATTCGCAGACGTTCGCCATCACGGACCAGGATCTCTGGAAGCTGTTGATGAGCCCGGCTGCCACAGGCAACCGAAGCGCGGCGTGGAATTTCGTCCTCGAACTGCGACAACCAGAGCTGCGCAATAGCGGTCTTTGGCACGGGTACAACAAAGATGCATACGTGCTGATCCAGCGCAACGGGGCGATCGAATTCCGCGCACCTCTCGATCGCCTTCACTGGATGAGGCCCGAACCGGAGATCTGGCCCTACGCCTTGATCGAGTTTCCCGTGTCGCTGATGCGGCTCGCGGCCAAACTTGTCGCAAGTAGGGGCCCCGAGGTCACTCACGTGCTTGTCGATTTCGCCTTCATCGGCATGCGGGGCCGGACCCTGCGTCCGGGATCTCCCCGCTATCCCGCGATCGGAACCCGACAGCCTCAAGCCTTCCCTGACGACGACCTGGCCCCTGACAAGCCCTTCCGGTTCGACCGAGACGACCTCATCAAGACCCCTGACCGCTGCGGCCTGCGACTGGTCACTCGCATCTACGAGGGCTTCGGATTCGACGCTCACGCAATCCCACCGGAGTTCGACCAACGCTCCGGCACGCTGGTCATTCCGTCGACCTAGTTCGATCTCGGGCCAATTCGCGCCCCGGTCGTGTTATGCGAGACGCCGTCATGGCGAAGGCACATCGAACGGCTTTGCGGGTGGGCGTGGCCGGGCCGGTTGGATCAGGCAAGACCGCGCTCATGGATCACCTGTGCAAGAGCCTTCGGGACGACTACCAGATCGCCGCCGTCACCAACGACATCTACACGCAGGAGGACGCGCAGTTCCTGGTCAGAAGCGGCGCCCTGCCCGCCGACCGCATCGTCGGCGTCGAGACCGGCGGCTGCCCGCACACCGCCATCCGCGAGGACGCATCGATCAACCTCGAGGCCATCGACCGGCTGACCGAGCGCTTCCCCGATCTCGATCTCATCCTGGTCGAGAGCGGCGGTGACAATCTGGCCGCGACGTTCAGCCCTGAACTAGCCGACCTCACCATCTACGTCATCGACGTCGCAGCCGGCGACAAGATCCCGCGCAAGGGCGGCCCCGGCATCACGAAATCCGACCTGCTCGTGATCAACAAGATCGATCTTGCGCCCTACGTCGGCGCGTCCCTGGAGGTGATGGAGCGCGACGCACGCAAGATGCGCGGCACGAAGCCGTTCGTGTTCACCAACCTCAAGGACAGCCAGGGCGCAGCGGACATCGCCGCCTTCGTGGTCAGGGAAGGTTTGCTGGAGAAGCGCGTTTGATTCTCGGCCGGAGATAGCGCCGGTCGCGGCTCCCTTGTTACCCATAGTTCTCCAGCGCGAAATCTTACCGAAACAATTCCCTGGCATAGTCGGCGCCGTCACAGAGAGGTTTTTTCAAAATGATTTTTGACAGGAGGATCCGATGAGGTTGTGCGTAACTGCAGTGCTGTGCGGCTCGCTGGCGGTGCTGGCGGGTTGTGAAAAGAAGGAAGCCCCGGCAC
>JANPFD010000005.1:0-1382 GCA_031423255.1 Myxococcales bacterium
CCGGGTGCGGAACTACATCATCGAGCCGGGCAGCGGTAACCCCGGCTCGCCGATGGCGCGGCCGACCCCATCGCCGGGTCGACCATCACGCTCCCGGTGCGAGCTCGACCCGCCGAGCGTCAACTACCCTGCGCCGTAACACCAACCGCCTCATCTGATGGCCCTTCCCCCGGATGTCGAGGCCCTCTTCCCAGGGCTGGCAGATGGCTACGAGCAAACCAGTCCGGAGGATCCCACCTACAACTGCATCGCTCACGCTGCTGGTGACCACGAGGCGTGGTGGGAGCCTGGCGGTAGCCCTTACGTGTACTGGCCTTCCAGGGTTCCAAGGACCCTTGCGCCAGAAGCGCTCGTGGCGGCATTTGGGACCCTTGGCTACGAGACATGCACGTCAGAGGACCTCGAGGACGGCGTAGAAAAGAGGCTTTATCTCCGATGGCGGAGAATCGTGGAGCCAAGACGACGTAAGCGATGCCCTTTTCGCGCAAAATATGAGAGAGGCCCTCCGTATGGAAACCGCCGGCGACGAGGATGGAGACTTGACTTCCCTCCTTCCCGTGGGAAGGGAATGTGCCTAGTGTGGACAAGTGGCCTTTCCGCCGAGCGCCTGTCGCGTCGCGATGTCCGATAACTTCTCTTCTGTCAACTTGGCGGTCATCGGCGTCAGATGATGCCCGAAAACGCCGCCGCTGCGGCGGAAAACAAGGACCTTGGCGGAGCGAGCACGCACCCCTCCCAGGGCCTGCGGCGGCGCAGGCCCATGGGAGGTACGTCAAGTCGTGTAGTCATCGGGCGCCGGCGGGTCCGCCTCGAATCCAGAGCCGCCGTCGTCGAACGGCAGGTCGAGTTGTGGCGGCGGGCGTGCCGGGTGAAAGCCTGGCACCGCCGATGGCAGGCCCATGTGATCCAGCACGCGCGTGATGGCGCCTGCCCGCAGGACTGCCGCGACGATCTCCATCCGACCGTCGCAGCGTTCACACTGCAAGGCATCCTTGCGGAACACCCGCCACAAGAGTGAAGCCCAGGGCAAGCGCCCTGGCCCCCGCGGCGCCTCCACACCCTCGGGCGCCAGGGACCGCGCCACCGCCGCTTCCGCGTCGGGAATTGCCTTCGGAACGATCTGTGCCCGCGCCGCGAACGCGGGCGCCAGTACTCCGTGATAACGCACGAGGTGGGCTCGCGGACGGGGCACGAGCGCGCAAAGCCGCTCCATGAGTTCGTGCGCGGTGAAGATCATCGCCGTGGTGCCGTCGCGCCACGGCCGCTTGAAGAGTAGTTCGAAGCTCCCGTCTGGTCGTCGCGACAATCGATCCGTAGCAATCGGAGGCCGCGCGAGATACCTGCCCATCCGCTCGAGGCCTTCACGATCATTCGCCGCCAGA
>JANPFD010000006.1:0-1137 GCA_031423255.1 Myxococcales bacterium
GCGATGAAGGTGTCGACCTCGGCGCGGTGGCCCTTGTCCTGGGACAACTTGCGCACGAAGCGCGGCTTGCCGCCGCGGTACAGATCCAGCACGCGGAAGTCTTCCAGGTAACCGCACGCGCCGTCGCCTACGACTTCGACCCGCTCCTTGCCAGCCGACGGATCGCCGGTCGCGACGTAAGCGATGGTGGCAAGAGATCCGTCGGCGAACGACAGCGAGAGCGTCACGTTCTCGTCGGGCCGGACGCCGCCCGTGGCCGCGACCGCGCGGGCCATCACCTCGACGGGTGCGGCGCCCGCGATGAAAGAGCAGAAGTCGATGAAGTGGCAAACCTCGCCGACGATGCGACCGCCGCCCACGGCCGGATCGTAGATCCACGAATCGGCCGGCAAAGGTCCCGCATTCACGCGGTAGTGAATGACCAGGGGCCCGGTGCGCCCGGCGAACAGCCCGGCCAGCTCGACGGCCAGCGGTGCGAAGCGGCGGTTGTAGCCGACGGTGAGGATGCGCCCCGACTCGCGCTGGGCCGCCATCACGTCATCCAGCTGTGCGGCGTCGAGCGCGGGCGGCTTCTCAACGAAGACGTGCCGTCCAGCGCGCAGCGCTCGGGCCGACAAGGTGGCGTGCTGATCATGGCGCGTGGCAATGATTACCGCGTCGAGGTCCGAGGCGATCAGGGCGTCGGTGTCGGTGGTGCACGATGGGATGCCGTATTTCTCGGCCAAGTGGCGGGCCGTGAAACCACGCGCCGAAGCGATAGAGCCCAGGTGCACGCGGTCGATCCTGCCAAGCGCCGGAAGCAGGGTGCCTGCGGCGAAGGCCCCGGCGCCGACAAACCCGACGCGCACGGTGCCCCGGCGCGGCGTGATCACGGGCGGGCTGACCTCGACGGTGCGCGCGGGGATGGCAAGGGCTGGATAGCTGAGCACGACGCCCAGCGGCGGCACACCGCCCGCTGCCGCTCGGCCGTCGATGAGGGCGTACGCCTCGCCGGCTCGCTCGATGGGAAACCGATGGCTGATGAGCGACGCCGTGTCGACGCGTCCGGCTGCACACTGGGCAAGAAACGCTTCCATGTTGCGACGGAGGGTCCAGCGCACGTAGCCGATGGGGTAGTCGACGCCCATCTCTTCGTAG
>JANPFD010000007.1:0-7077 GCA_031423255.1 Myxococcales bacterium
CCAGCGCCTCCAGCCCTTCGCCCGTCGCTTCAGCCACGACCGTCACCCCGCCACTTCCACTCGGCCCGTGCAGCAAGCGCTGGGCGTCTGCCGACAACGTCGGCAACCGCGCCGCTAGATCCGTATTCAATTCGTCTGCCGCCAGCGCTGTCTGGGCCTGCGTCAGCAGCTCACGAGCGCCCGCCTCGCTCCGCCCTCGCAGCCCATCGAACGCCAAGAAGTAGGCGTCATCTTCCAGCACCCGCGCCGCCTTCCCCGCGTGCCGGATGTGGCGCTCCAGCGCCACCCAGGACGATGGCGCGGGGTCGAAGGAGCCCAGAACCTGGACCATCTCCACAGGATCCCGCGTCTCGACCTGCGCAAGCAGCGCCGTCGCCCGCTCGGCCGTCGTCATGCGAGGCGCGTTGGCCGGCAAGAAGGCCGCGCGACGCGCCAGCAACGCCGCCAGCTCGTGCGCGCGGTCCCGCACCGCGGTGGTCCGGGCGGCCTGGACACGCTCGAAGAGCTGCCGCAGGTTACGAGCGTTCCGCGCGCGCCCGCCGAGTGACACTCCAAACAGTGTCCCCGCCCGGTCGAGGGCCGCCTGCCAGACCTGCTCGTCGGGCAGCGGTGTCTCCACCAGCTCGACGTCGCCTGGCACCTTCCCGAGCGTGAGGTCCTGACGGGGCGCCCCCGGCCGCAACAGCTCCCGCTTCGCGGCGATGGCGTACGCCATCACCTCTAGATCGGCCACTTCCGCCGGGAGCCCGCGCTGCCCTCCGGGGTCCAGGCGCTTGCGCAGCTGCTCGACGGTCGGCGCCTTTTGCAATCCGTCCTGCAGCAGCATCCGCTCGATGTCCTGAGCCCACTCGGGTCGCAGCCGGGCGAACGCTTCCGTGACCTCGACGATGTTGAGTTGCTCGAGGATCTCCCAGTCGCCTCGCTCGGCCCTGGTGATCGGCACTCTCTGCCCGTCTGCCTCGCACAGCCGCTCCAGGCGATCGAGCGCGCCCTTGAGCTTGGCCGTGGTCACGCTGGTGAAGTAGGGGTGACGCGGGTATCGCAGCGTCAGCAACTCCTCGATCGCCTTGCCGACCGCCCGGTCCAGGACCGACTCGGTCACGCCCCGGATCTCCCACCCTGGCCACAGCACATGTATGTGCTTCTCGACCCGGTGGGCGGCATCCAGATCCCCCTCCTCGGGTTTCTTCAGGCCGTACGCCGCCTCCAGCGCTCTGCGCACCCGGGCCCTCTTCTGGGCCTTCAGGTGTTCGAGCTCGTCACGGGCGCGGCGCTGGTCATCGGCGCGCAAGTGGGCCAGGTAGCTGCGCATTGGATCGTCCAGGATGCGATCGATGACGACCAGCTCCATCAGGTCCTTCTTGACCCGATCTCCGAAAAAGTTCGGCAGCCAGGCCACGGTGGGTGACCGGTGGCCCTGGCAGAACGTCTCCAGATGGCGTTCGTCCTCTTCAGGCCCGTGGCCGGGTTCGTCGAAGGGGTAGTCGATGACCAGCTTGAAGTCGGCGTCGAGTGGCGCGGACAGCGCGGCCTCGTCCATCTCGCGTACGTTTCCGTACTGGACGACGCCCTCGCGTTTCGTCCCGCGCCAGGTCACCTTATGGGGGACGGTCGCCTCGGCACCGGTTTCGAGCTGCAACGCCTCGAACAGGATCTCCCGTGACATCTTCCGCCCCGCGCCTGGCGAGTAGGTCCCTCGGGCCGACTCGATGATCGGACCGACGTCCACACCCTCGAGCATCACCGCCACCCGCGGATCGCCTTCCCCCTCGACCCGCAGCTTGCCGATCTCTGCCGACCAGGACCGCAGCCGGGCCGCCGTCATGCTGGCCTCCTGCCCAGGGATGGCTGACCGCAGGGTGCCGTGGTTGAGCTGCACCAGGCGCGACACCGTCAGCCCCCGCAGCATCGGCAGCTCCGGCACCAGGGCCGCCAGCAGAAGCGTCTTGACCAGTCGGTTGTCGGCGCGGCAGCGCACCTCGCGGCAGTTCGAGCAGCCAAGCCGCACCGGGTGGTCGTCACGCAGGCGCTGACAGCGCTCCTTGGTTGCCGTGCCGTTTTCGGACTGGATGCGCGGCAGCAGCTCCATCGCGTACAGGCGCTTGGCCGTGGCGAATCGCTCACGCATATGGCCGTCCATCGGCTCCTCACCGCCAGCCAGGACATCGAACAGATCGCCCACGCCCACCACCCGGCCCATTTCGAAGTCATCAAGGTGCTCGACCAGTAGCTCGACCAGCACCTTGAGAGCCGTCCGCTCCCGCTGCAGGTAGTGCGACAACGCCACCAGACCCTCGATCAAGGCCGGCGAGAACGGGTACACCTGCCGGAACGCCTTCTCGTCGCCGAGGTCGCCGAGCAGCGTCGCCCACGCCTGCTGGCCGAGACCGCGGCGCATCGTCTCGAACGCCTGGTCCAGACGCTTGCGCGCCTCATCGTCCTTCGATTTGACGACACGCTTTTCAACGATGGTCGGCAGGTTGCGGTCCTCGAGCTTGATGGTGTTGAACCGACCCTCCCACCACTTCAGCGAGTCACGAAGGTTCTGGTAGTCGGCGCCGGCGAATTGCTCGCCGACCATTTCGCTGATGTCACGCTGGCGGGCGATGAAGCTGACGATTGGAGCCTCGCGGCGCTCGTCCTGCGCTTCGACTAGTTTGGCCAGCTTCTGCACCTCCATGGCCAGCCAGTCCTTGTCAGCGGCCCGGCTGGCCAGCCAGAGGATCAGCTCGTCCAGGAACAGGACCACGGCGTCGTAACCCAGCTTCGCCGCGTGCCGCGAGATCCGCCCCAGGCCGACATCGAACCCCACGAACCCGCCCCGACCAGCGGCAAACGCCGGGAAATGCGTGCGCACCAGGGCGGAGAACAGGCGATCGCGCATGTCGCGGTCGGTCGACTGGCGGGCCATCTCGAAGGACTCGCCGTCCCAGGCGCCCGCCTCGGCCAGCTTGCCCCAGCCCTTCTTCGCTCCGGCCCCGGCATTCAGGCCGCCGAAGAACTTGTCGTCCCCCAGCGTCTCTCGCAGCCGGGCGGCGTTCTCGAACAGCGCTTCGTCCTCGAACAGGGGCGGGACGGGCGCGTCGGGGTGCAGATCGGCGACCGTGGCGAGATAGCCGGGGAAGATCCCGTCCTCAGCGGATCGGGCGCCCACCATGTGGAAGTGCAGGCGCAGGATCTTCTTCGACGCCACCCACCCGTGCTTGGCGCGCAAGGGGTGCAGATCCCGCTCGGCCCAGGCGATCGGATCGTTGGCCAGCAACAGGCTGAGGACCGCCATGAAGTGACTCTTGCCAGAGCCGAAGCTGCCATGGACGTACGCCGCTTCGCTGTGGCGGTCGCGAATGGCCGCCTGGACGTAGCCGAGCGCGCTGTCCAGATTTCGGACGATGTCCGGGGTGGCCGCGTACTGTGCGATCAGCTCCCGAGGTTGGGCCACCCCTTGGGTCAGCTGGACGACGAAGGAGCTCTTGAGCACCTCGGTAGGAAGGTCAAGAAGCTCGCGCAGCGTGCTCATGATTCTGAGGACTCCTCGGCGGCCGCGGGACGGCGGCGTCGCCCGGGTGCAGCCCGGGACGGGCGCCAGTTACGGATCTCGTCGATGGTGAGGCCCAGCTCGCGCGCCTTCTCGCTGGCGAACTCGGCGTAGACGTTGCCCATGCGTTGGCCGTCGTAAGCGGGATCAGGGTCGTTGTGCCACTGCTTGAGCCAGGGGACGAGCTCTAGCAGCCCGGCGAGAATGGGGGTGAGGCGCGTGGCGTCCCAGCCGTCCTGCTCCTTGCGTTCCTGGAAGAGCGCCGCGAGCGCCTGGGCGCGCTGGAGGTGGTCCCACCCGGCCCAGCCGATAAGAGGGCTTTTGTCGTCGTCACGCTCGCAACCTGGGTAGGAGATGAAGCGCTCCTTGGGTACGTCGACCTTGCCGCGAAGGGACCAGTAAGAGAACTGGATGTAGTCGTCGGGTTCGTACTTCGCCGGAACCGGAATCGGGCCGTCCGCGCGGCCGAGATCTTCATCGCGCTGCTTTTGCCAGACATCCTCCCAAAGGGCGCGCTTCGTCAGTCCCTCGGGCGTTAAGACCAGTGGAGTTAGAAACGGCACCGCCTCGGGTTGAATGCAGTCTCGAAGGCAGTCGACAAGATCGTCCGTGCCGAGAAACCGCGCCAGAGCGAGCGATGATGACGGGAACTGGGCCGTCAGAGCCCTCAATGAAATTGGGGACTGCTGGCGTCGCGCGATCTCCTCTGCCTGCTCGGCGATCATCTTCCTCGTGGCGGCGGCGGCGCGCTCTTGATAGCTGGCCACGTTCATCCCAAACACCCCCTGCGCGCCCAACCAGGGTCGCTTGAACATGGCCGTTTCCAGGAGCGCAAGTTCCGGGCTGCTCTCGAGCGCGGCCCTGCGGGCACGCCATATGTTCGCGTCAGCGTCACCAATAGTCGCTGGCGGCGCCTCCGCGCAGAATGGCCGTTTGGCGGGCGGGTACGCAGCTTCCTCGCTCATTAGATCAACGGCCATGCCGCTGGCAAGGTCGAGTAGGGAGTAGACGTGCCAGTCGAGATCCTCTTGCACGGCGACCATGCGAGCGCGGGCTGCTTCACTGGCGCGATCGCCGGCCGCGACCGCAGTCAGGAGTTCGGCTTGTTCGCGCGCTGCCTTCCGGACAATCTCATCGGCGCTGTGTGCCAGTCGAGTCGCAGCAAATTGCTCAAGCTTCGCCGCCAAGGCAGGGAGTTGTCCCCTTGAGCTCGGAAGCGGCATCTTGGCAAGGCCTGTCCCTGTGAACTCGAATCGATTGTTCTGCGGGCGCATCTTCTCTGTGCTGACGTCACCTGCCGCAGAGCCCTTTGGATAGAACACCTGCTTCATCCAGAAGCAGGCGGTCGAGCTGTTGAGATAGGCGAGTAGCGCGAGATGGTCCTCTTCGGTGGCCGTGGGCGGCAGCTTGATAATAGGGGCGGACTGTTTGAATACCTTGGCGCCGCGGTCGAGGACGAAGTGGTTGTGGGTGGCGACGAAGGCGAAGGCGATGGAGAGGGGTATCCTAAATCGCTCCAGCGAAATCTGGTGGAACGAGTGCCACGGACGGCCTACGTCGATGTACTTCTTGCCGCTGAAGTCCGGTCGATTCAGAAGAAGACGACGGAACGGCCACAGCTGGCGCGCCATTCTGGGGAATACTTCAGGCAAAACCAGTCGCTCTTCGTTGTACGGAAAGGCAACGACGAGCTCTGTACTCAAAGCCCAGTCTCGGATTTGCTCGCCCACGCAGAGGTCACGTAAGAAGTGCTCCTCCGCTGCGAGCCGGTGCCACACCTGACGAGGTCGCGTAAAAACGTCGTCTTCCCCCATGATAGCTCCGAACCCGATTGAATCGACGAGATCGGTAAGCCGCTTCTCGCACCGCTCCTCCAGAATTTCCTTCAGCTCAACGGCGCCCCCCCCACCGAGGCTCCACGGGTGTTTGTCAAAGGTGGCGCGCGGCACGTCAGCGACCGAGATGTAGTCGTTCTCGAAGCCCACTTCGCGATGGTGCTCCGCGACGCTCGACCAGACGAGTCCCTTCTCGGCGTCCTCGGGGGTTGACGGCTCGCCGCGCTTGCCCATCACCGCGCGGACCGTCCGTGATACTGGCTGTTGGTTGCGGCCAAACAGCAACAATGTCGGCGTGCCGTGACCAGGGATATATGCGCCAGACGTGTCCACGACCTCTGCTAGATCCAGGCGCGGCAAAACCTTCTCGATGAGAGCCTTGCCGAACTCGCGCTTAATGAAACTGTTCGCATTGATCATCCCTACGAACCCGCCGTCCACCGCGAGCTGGAAGAACCGCTCGGTGAACGGCGCTGACAGCGCGTACTTCCCGGCGGCACTCTCATAATTGCGCCGATATTCTTCGCGCAACACCGGATCCTTACAAGTGATGTAGGGCGGGTTCCCCACCACCGCGTGGTACCGCTGGCCGAACACCCGGCGTGCCTCCGCCTCGTCATCGAGGGCGAACATCTGGTCGCCCCATGCGGACCGGTCTTCCGCCTTATCCGACAGCCGCGACTGCTCAGTCCCGCCGTGCAAAAGGGAGTCCGCCACGACGACGTTGGTCACCACCCGCGGTGCCTGCTCCAGCGACGCGATACCAACCCTCTCGAGGAACGCCAACGTCAGCCGGAACCTGGCGATGGCCACCGCGTACGGGTTCACGTCGACGCCGTACACCTGCGCCAGCGCCGCCGTCGCGTGCTCGCGCGCGTCGCGATCCGGCCATGCGCGCTGCCGGTGTTCGAACAACCGATGGAAGGCGCCCAGCAGGAAGTGCCCCGACCCGCAGGTCGGATCGATGACTCTCACCTCGCCCAGGCCGAACTCGGCGATTGCTGGCTCCAGGGTCTGATCCAGGATGAACCGCTCGATGAACCCTGGGGTCTGCAACAGGGCATAGCGCTTGCGCACCCCCTCCGATAGATCCTGGTAGAGGTCGCCCAGGAACCGGGTGTCCGTCCCCTCGAAGCGGAAGCGAAGCTGGCCGTCGCCGTCCGTCTGCCGAAGGGTCTCGAGCAGCAGGCGTACCTTGTCGTTCGAGGGCGAGAGCCTCCAGGCCGGGTTGTGGGCCGGCGCGAACACGTCGGCGACCCCGGGGTAGGCGCGCAGTTCGCGAAAAACCGTCAGGAGGTAGTCGCGCTCGGTGAGCGCCGGCGCCACCTCAAAGAACTGCTGCTGCGAGTCCGCCGACCCTTCGCCGGCGATGCGCCGTCGCGACAACAGGCCTCGGCCCTCGAGCACGCGCACGAAAAGACACGATAGGATCCAGGCCGCGCCAACCTGCTCGACGGTATGGGCGACGAAATCCTCGAGCTTGTCCGCCGTCCGCCGCGCGGCTTTCTCCGCCTCCCAGCGCTCCCGCAGCGCTGCCTGCACGCCCTGTTGGTCCGCCCGCTCGACCAGATCCGGCAGCAGCTCCTTGGCCAGCAACGCCGCCATCTCCTCGGTCAGCGATCGCTGAGACTTCGCGCGCCCTCGTGCCATCAGGCGGCTCCTCCCCGGTGCAGATTCCGGATCCACGCCTCGGGCACCTTCAGGCGA
>JANPFD010000008.1:0-49600 GCA_031423255.1 Myxococcales bacterium
AACATTTTCGCTGTCAGGGCGTAGGTACCGCTGCGTCCAGCCCGGTAGGCCTCCACCACTCGTCGCCGAAGATCGATCGATAGATCCATCTCCACTTTTGATCACGTCTCGGCGATCACGTCAATACGACGGCGGTCTAGAACCGGCCCGCGGCCATCAACCCCGGAACGATCTTGCCGTCCACCGATAACGCCGTCGGCACGGCGATGGTCTCGACCGGCTTGCGCTCCGTGGGAGCGGTGTTGTTCTTGTCGTAGTTGCGCGTCGACACCCAGCCGGCGACGATACCGACCGCGGCGCCCGCCAGCGCAAAGCGAGCCGTGCGCTGATCGGAGTCGAAGCCGCAGTCCACCGTGGAATTGCGAGCGATGCACTCTTCGACGGTGGTGGCCAGGGCGCCGGCGAAGGCCCCGGCAGCTCCGGCCAGGTTCACCAGCATCACCCGTTCCCAGGTCGGGCCGTAGAGATGCTGATCCGGCAGATAAGCCATTGCCAGCCCCGCGCCCAGGCCGACGTTCAACCCCACGAGGGCCCCGATCGGCCCCAGGCGGCCCCAATCCTCATTGTTCAACGCCTTCATGCGCAGCGCGGGTACCGCCATCACCCCTCCCGCCAGGCCCCAGGCGGCCGCGCTCTGGATCATGGCCACCCGCCCGTAGTTGGGCGCCTTGTCATCGAGCGCAGTCCCGGCGATGGCGCCGACACCGAGCCCCGCGGCACCTCCCAGCCACCCCGCCGACATCGACAGCTTGCGCGCGAGCACCAGCCCGGTTGCGCCTCCCTCGACGGCGCCGATCCACATGGCGCCGATGCGGAACAGCGCCAGGTTGTCCCGGATGTAATCGGGGACCAGCGACGTCGCCCCCACCGCGCCCACGATGCCTCCCGCGAGGCCACCCGCCAGCACCAGGGTGCCCGAGGCGGCCGTGTCGAGGTTCTCCAGACGCGCCAGGACAGCGGTGCTGCCGGCCGCCGCTCCGGCCGCGGTCCAGAACCAGATCAGCTCCGGCCGCCCCGAGCGCTGCACGTACGGCAGCACGAAGTCGACGACTCGATGCTCGCCCGGCGACAGCGAAACGGCGTCGCGGCTGGCCGCATAGTTGGTGGCCTCGCCGTAGATCTCGTAGGTGCCGGGCTCGACCTCCTGGTCATACGGGTTCTGCGCGCGGTTGCCGCGCACGTACAGCGTCGCATTCCGAGGCACGGTCCGGATCTCCAGGTGCGCCGGATTCGGTTCCAGCTTGAAGAAGAGCGGCTTGGTCTCGGCGATGCCGACATCGAACTCACGCGTCTGCGCCACGAAGTTGGTCATCGAGACCGTCACCCGGTAGTGACCACGGTCGACGCGGAACTGGTTCGGCGCCTGACCGGCCAGCCGCGACGGGCCCTCGATCTTCACGTCGACTCCATCGGGCACGCTGTTGATCACCAGCACCCCTTGCCGGTTCTCGATGGCATCGATGCGAGCACGGGCCAGCTCCAGCGACTCCGAGCGCGCGCGGCTGCGATCCTTCTCGGCGGCGGCGATGAACTGCTGGTAGTGCCCCAGCGCCTCCCGCAGCCGGTCGAGGTGGTACTCGCACTGGGCCATGTTGAACAGGTAGTCGCTGTTGGCGTTCAGCTTGTGCGCCCGCTGGAACTCGACCAGCGCCTGCTCGTAGTTGCCCGACTGGAACAGAGTGAGGCCCGTCCTGGCGCTCTCGACGGCGCGATCCTCTGCGGTGGGCGCGGCGAGGACGATGAGCAGAGCGATGAGCTGCACGGATCAGCGGCGCTTGGGGGGCGTCAACAAGAGGTCGCCGCCGACGGACTTCAGCTCCTGCTCGACGGGGGCGGGGAGCGTAGCCGCAGGGGCAACGACAGGCTGAGGTCGCGGCTCGGACCGGCGTGAAGATGCCTTCTTGGGCAGGGGCGGCTCCGCGGCCGGAACCACGACGACCTCCGCGGCCTTCGTGGCGGCAGGCGCGGGCGGCGGCTCGACGATGGTGGCGGCAGGCGGAGACACCGGCTCCTCGCTCTGGGCCAGCGCCACGGCGACACCGATCCCGATCGCCACCATGGCGAGCAAGCCCAGGTGCCAGCGCCCACGCTCCGGTGCCGTCGCCGCCGCGATCGGTGACGCCTCATCGACGATCGACTCGCCGGAGATCAGCCGCCCGAGGTCGCGCTCGAGGTGCGCCATGTTCTGGTAGCGGCGCTCGCGGTCCTTGTCGAGCGCGCGCATCACCACCGTCTCCACCGCCGGCGGGATCCCCAGCTCGGGCCGCAGCTTGGTGGGCGGAGGCGCCTCGTGCGTCAGCACCTGCGAGATCACACCCAGGTAGTTGTTGGCGCGGAACGGGACCTCGCCCGTCAGGCACTCGTACAGCATCACGCCGACGGCCCAGATGTCGGCGCGGCTGTCGATGTCCTCGCCGCCACGCGCCTGCTCGGGCGACATGTAAAGCGGCGTCCCCAGCACCATCCCGGTGCGGGTCAGCCGCTGCCACTCGGGGCCGTCCTCGCGCGCATGCATCACCTTCGAGACGCCGAAGTCGACCACCTTCACGAAATCGGCGTCGCCGCGCCGGACGAGGTAGCAGTTCTCCGGCTTGACGTCGCGGTGGACGATCCCCTTGGCGTGGGCGGCGCCCAGCGCACTCGCCACCTGCCGGACGATGCGCAGGCTCCGCTCGACCGGCAGCGGCGCCTCACGCGTCACCAGGGCGGCCAGCGCCTCGCCCTCCAGGAACTCCATGACCACGAACGCCCGCCCGTCGACGGTGGTGCCGAAGTCGGTGACATCGACGATGTTCTCGTGCCCGATGGAACTGGCGAGTCGCGCCTCCTGCAGGAGGCGTGCGACCAGTTCTCGCTTCTCGAGGAACTTGTCCAGCAGCACCTTGACCGCCACCCGCTTGCCGATGACGGTGTGGCGGGCCTCGTATACCGCCCCCATGCCCCCCTCCCCGATGCGCCGCACGATCTCGTAGCGGTCGGCGAGCACGGTCCCGACCAGCGGGTCGGTCGCGTCTGACGCGGAGCGCTCAGGGGCCATGGGCCGCGATTGTAGCGCGCTTGACTGCCGACGCGCCCCCTCGTAGCTTCCTTGCCCCATGTCCAATTTCAAGATCGCCGACCCCAAGCTTGCCGACGCCGGCCGCCTCAAGATCGAGTGGGCCGAGAGCCGGATGCCCGTGCTCACGAGCTTGCGCGACAAGGGCAAGAAGGACCTGCCCTTGAAGGGGATGAAGGTCGCCGGTTGCCTCCACGTGACCAAGGAGACCGCCGTCCTCATCCGCACCATCCGCGCCGCCGGCGCCGAGGTGAGCTGGTCGGGCTGCAACCCGCTGTCCACCCAGGATGACGTCGCCAGCGCCCTGGCCGCCGAGGAGACTTCGATCTACGCCTGGCACGGCCTGACCAAGGAAGAGTTCTACTGGTGCATCGACAAGACCCTCGAGATGAAGCCGACGCTGACGCTCGACGACGGCGCTGACCTCATCTTCACCGTCCACGAGCGTTTCAAGGACCTCGCCAAGATCGTCATCGGCGGCACCGAGGAGACCACGACCGGCGTGCACCGCCTGCGCTCGATGGCCAAGGCGGGGAAGCTCCTGTACCCGGTCATCGCCGTCAACGACAGCGAGACCAAGTGGGACTTCGACAACGTCTACGGCACCGGGCAGTCGTCGCTGGATGGCATCCTGCGCGCCTCGTCGGTGCTGCTGGCGGGCAAGACCTTCGTGGTCGCCGGCTACGGCCACTGCGGCAAGGGCGTGGCCATGCGCGCCGCCGGCATGGGCGCCAACGTCATCGTCACCGAGATCAAGCCGACGGCGGCGTTGAAAGCGACGCTCGACGGTTACCGGGTCATGAAGATGGACGAGGCCGCCAAGCTCGGCGACATCTTCATCACCGCCACCGGCATGAAGGACATCATCGTCGACCGCCACTTCAAGTCGATGAAGGACGGCGCTCTCGTGTGCAACACGGGCCACTACGACTGCGAGATCAACCTCGGCGACCTCGAGAAGCAGGCCAAGGGCAAGCGCGAGATCCGGTCGTCCAACGACGAGTACACCATGAAGGACGGCCGCCGCATCTACGTGCTGGCGCAGGGCCGCCTCGTGAACCTGGCCGCGGCCGAGGGACACCCCTCCGAGGTCATGGACATGTCCTTCGCCAACCAGTACCTGGCGCTCTGCAAGCTGGCCAAGGACGGCAAGTCGATGAAGCCCGGCGTCTACGAGCTGCCGCCCGAGCAGGATCAGGAACTGGCGGGCATCAAGCTGTCGACCCAGGGTATCGCCATCGACGCGCTCACCACCGAACAGATCAAGTACAACGACGACTATTCGGCCGGGACCTAGCCACGCGGCTCCGATCGCCGCCGGGATCCTGATCGCCACCGCGGTGGCGATCTATCTCCCGCGGCTCGGTCACGAGTTCGTCACCGACGATCACATCTATATCGCCGAGAACCCGGCGGTCACGCAGGGGGCCCCGCTCGCCGCCTACTTCCTGGACCGGGCGACGGTAGCGAGCGAGATCCAGTTCCACACGCAGTCCTACCGCCCGCTACGTACCCTCGCGTTCCGGGCGGTGGCCCTGACGGGTGGTGTCCGTCCGCTGGCCTTTCACGCCGTCAACCTGACGCTCTATCTGGGGGCCATCGGGTTGCTCTTCGTGCTGCTTGCCCGGATCGGGATTCCCGCCCCCGCCGCGGGACTGGCGGTCGGGCTCTGGGCGCTGGCGCCGGTCCACGTCGAATCCGTGCTCTACGCCTCCGCCCTTGGCGACCAGCTCTCGCTGGTGATCGAATTGGCGGCCCTGCTGCTCGGGCTCCGGGCGCTGGCCGATGGCCGTCTGCGCTGGGCCGCTCTGTCTGTTTCGCTGGCGTTTGTTGCCATGCTCACCAAGGAGATGGCGATCACCGCCGCCGGGCTGCTAGCCCTTCTGGCGCTCACCATTCGCGCCGATCGGCGGCGAACCGCATGGCTCGTCGGCGCTCACGCGGCGGCGGCGCTGGCGTTCCTGATCATCCGCACCGCGGTGATAGGCGCCGTCGGCCACGCGCCCATGACAGCCTCGGTGATCCTCGATGGCCTGGCCGCAGCCCCGCACCGTCTCGGCGCCTACCTGAAGATCATCGTGGCCCCGCTCGGCCACTGCCCAGCCTACACACTGTCCAAGCCAACACCTCTCGTGATGGCGCTGGAATGGGTCGCGCTGGGTTTGGCGGTCTGGTGGCTGCTCCGACGAGGTGGCCGTCCGCGCCTCGCCTTCGGGTGGTTCGTGCTCTCGCTCCTGCCGGTCCTGGGACTGGTGCCGCTGGCCGCAGACATGGCCGACCGCTTCGCGCTTCTGCCCAGCATGGCGCTGGTGTTCTTGGTCCCCTGCCAGTTTTCCCCTCGCTGGCGCGTGCCCGTGATCGCGGGTGTCGCCACGATCGCCATCGGCTACGGAGCAGCGACGATGATCGAGGCCGGCGCATGGGTCGACAACGAACGGCTCTGGCGCAAGGCCGTGGCGATCGAGCCCCGCTCGTCCCAGGCGCGCCGCAACTTTGGCCTGGTGCTGCTGCAGGCAGGGGCCCACGAGCGGGCCCTGGCCGAGCTGGACCAGGCCTGGACGCTCGGTGAGCAGACCGCCCGCATCGCGCGCTGGCGCAGCGTGGCCCTCGAAGAGTTCGGCCGGTACCGGGAGGCCGAGACCGCCGCCGCCTTCGCAGCCGCCGCCGATCCGACGTCTCCCATGGCCCGCGCTGCGTACGGCGGGTTGCTGGTGCGTCGTGGGGACATCGACGGAGCCGCACGCGAGCTGCGGGCCGCGCAGGCGGGCGCGCGCGGACGGGACGATGTTTCGGCGCTCTTGCTCGCGATCCGCCTCGCTTCTGCCCAGGGAGACGCGCACGCCGAGGTCGCTGCCGCCGAACGGCTGATCGCCCTTCACCCCCGCGAGCCGCGCTTCCGGCATCGTCATGCGCAGACGCTCCTGCACGTCAAGCGTCCCCAGGCCGCCGTCGACGCCGCCCGCGTCTGCCTCCGTTTGTCACTCGCTCAGCCCCAGTGCGAGTGCGTTCTCGGTGCGGCGTTGATCGAATCGGGCGGCCCCGTCGACGAAGCGCGACGCGTGCTCGACCACGCACTCGGCGTGCTGCCAGCGGGCGAGGAACGAACCGTCTGCGAGACCTACCGGAAGCGCCTCTAGAACGCCACGAACCGTCGTTGTACGCTCGACGGGTGGCTTCAAGGGTCAGGGCGATTCTCACCCTCGCTGGTTTCGCAAGTCTGGCTGGTTGCGCGTCGTCACCTGGCAGGGGTTCGAGCGACAGCGCTCGGCATGGGCCACCGCTCGAACCGCTGCTCGTTCAGCTCGACACGGTGAAGATACGCGACGACTTCCAGACCTCCCGGCCGCTCGACATGAAGATCTGGACGCCGATCCAGAGTACGCGATGGGCGATCGAGAACGGCACGCTCAAGGGAATCGCCGGGACGCCGGAGTTCCAAGCCTCGAAGGCCGATCACAACGGCAAATCGCCGATCATGGACGTCAAGAATCTCGGCGACTTCGCCGTGGACCTCAGGTTCAAGTTCGAGGGTGAGAAGCTGGGCCGCAGCACCCTGGACTTCGACCATCACATCCTTGCGGTGCGCTTTTCGGGTGGCGCCATCGGGATCTACACCAAGGAAAGCAGCACACCCGTGAAGACGAGCACCGGGCTCGAGGTCAAGCTGGGACACTGGTATCACGTGCTGGCCGAGGTCAGGCAGGACACGCTGGTGGTCCAGTTCGAGGGCGGCCCCACCCTGGTCGCCGAGTCTCAGGGACTCGCGGCGCCCAAGGGTGAATTTCGTATCGTCGGCCCCCTGCAGGGGACCGTCTACCTCGACGACGTGACCGTATGGAGCATCAAGTCCGACCCGCAGCCGACCTGGCCGGCCACACGCGCCGCACTGCCCTGACCGTGCCTCAAGAAGTAACGACCTCTCGCACGACGACGGTGTCGCGGGTTACCCGCAGTCCGTCGCCCGCCGGGGCGACTCCGCGCACCTGCAGCAACTGACCGCGCTCGGCGGTGTCGAAGGCCACGTTCGCCGGGGAGCGCTCGCGATCCAGGCGCACGATCGGGTGCCGCCCCGCCGGGCCGCAGCCATAGAGGCGCTGGCGGCCTTTTTCTTCCAGGCGATCACTGACGACCCGGAACAGATCCTGATTCCGGTTCACCTCGCCCGTTGCCGCGACCACGAGGTAGCTGAAGTCCACGCGTGATCGCGAGAGGGCGGCGGCGCTGTCGTGACACCAGTCGCGTTCGCGGGCCAGCGCCGGGCACGGGCCCTGCCACAGACAGGGGGCCACCACGAACAGACCGCGGTCAATCAGCCGGTCGCGAACACCCAGCAGATCGCGCGAGGTCTCACGAAGCGCCGGCTCGAGCAGCACGCAGACGCCACCTGGTCCGAGCCATTCGCCGATCCACGACAGCACCAGACGCGCGCGTTCGTCGACGGACAGAGGCAGCTCGTTCAGCAGGTGCGCGGCGACGATCAGATCAAAGCGGCCATGAACGCCTGCGGGACGTCCGCTCCTGGTCAGATCGGCGACGATGATGCCCGGCCCCGCGACGCGGTCGACCGACAGCAGTTCGACCCCGGCATGGCGCGCACGCACGGCCTGGCCCGCGGCGCCCGTCCCGGCCCCCAGGTCGAGCGCCCGCCGCACCGTCCGCAGGCCGATGTTCGCGAACACCTGCTGCAGCGCCGCTGCCGTGCGCGGCGCGATCTCCTCGGCGTACTGCCGCCGCAGTTCCGGATCCGCCAGGTAACGCTGGCCCACCAGGGCTCGGTCGCCGACCAACCCCTTGTGGACCCGTCCTTTCAATTCACGAACCGGACGACGATCTCCTTGATGTCCTTGAAGGTGACGATCACGAAGACGCCGAGCAACAGCACCAGGCCGACCATGTGCACCATCGCCTCGATCTTGGCGCTCACCTCGGTGCGCTTGAGCGCGTTGATGCCGAGGAACAGCGCCCGGCCGCCGTCCAGCGCCGGCAGCGGCAGCAAGTTGAACAGGCCCAGATAGATCGACAGCATCATCATCAGCTTCACGAACTCGAAGAACCCCTGGTCCGCCTGCCGCGCCAGCTCACGCGCGATGCCCACCGGCCCACTCAGGTTCGCCTTCTGCTTGCCGGTGATCATCTCGTAGAGGCCCTTGAGCATCTCGCCCGAGGCGAAGAACGGGAGCACGGTGGCCTCCTTGATCGCCTCCAGAACCGGCACCCGTTCGTGCAACTGGCCGAGGCGGATGCCGATCAGCAGGTCCCCCGATGGTTCCTTGCGCGGCGTGACCTTGATGGTCATGACCTGTTCACCGCGGCGAAGCTTGACGTCGACCGGCGCGCCCTTCGCCTCCTTGATGACGTTGCTGACCGGGTAGCTGATCGAGACTGGCTTGCCATTCGCCTCGAGCAAGACGTCGCCGCGTTGCAGGCCGACCGACTCGGCGGGGCTGCCGGGTACCACCTGGTCGATGGTGGTGATGTTGGAAGGCTTGCCGAAGCCGATGAAGACGACCAGCGCCAGCACGCAGGCGGTGAGGTAATTGGCCCCGGGACCCGCCACCAGCACCGCCAGCCGCATCCAGCGCGGGCGGTTCGGGTAGACGTAGGGATCGTTCTTGTCGAATTCCTCGTGCGGGTTCAGACCGGTGATCTGCACGAAGCCACCGAGAGGGATGGGGGCGATCTGGTAGATGGTGTCGCCGCGCTTGAACGAGATCAGCGGGTTGCCGAAGCCGATCGAGAACCGCTCGACCTTCATGCCGCACAGCCGCGCGACCAGGAAGTGCCCGCCTTCATGCAGCACGATCAACAGCGCGAGGCCCACGATGGCGACGGCAATGGAGAACATTCCGCCAATCGTAGCAGGGGGGGGGCGGCGGGACTAGGCGGCGAGGAAACGAAGTACCGGATCGAGCAGCGAGGCCCGACGGCCGCGATTGCCGACGATCTCCACGGACAGGCTGCGCGCGTGCCGTTCGAAGCTGGCCTCGAACAGGATGCCGCGCCCCGCGGCGCGGACAATCGAGGAGAGACAGGCGAGGCGACGCGCCACGAGGCAGCGGCCGCGGAACACGACCGCGTCGGTGCCGGCCGCGAGCCGGCCCAGCGCCCAGCCAAGGGCCGCAAGCGGGCAGGATCCGTATCCCGTCTCGACGAGAACCACCACGTCACCCGTGGCCTCGGCCGTACCGCGCGCGAATGCGCGGCCCGCCACGTCAGCGGTGCACAGACGCAGCTCCGGCAGATTCAGCAACCGCAGCACCGCCAGGCTGTTGTCGCGGCAGCCGTCGTTGACCGCGATGATCTCGAAAGGCAGGCCGAGGTCGCGTAGATGTTCGGCGACGCGGCGCGTGTCGCGGCCGATTGATTCTTCGGCATCCCCGACGGCCAGAACGAGCGAGATCACCACGGTGATGGTCAGCAGAAACCATGCCTTGGGCAAGTTTTCAGAGATATCACGCACTTGGCGGCTTCGACGTCACGGGCGCTTCGCACCTTGATGCAGACAACTGCGTACGTCGCTGCGCACTCAGCGCCCGGACCAGCGCGATCAGGTCGTCGGGCGGGATCAAGGTGAGACCTGGCGCGCCCGCCAGTTCGGTGAGGCCTCCGGACGCACAAGCGACGACCGGCAGTCCGACGGCCAGCGCCTCACGCACCGCGAGCGGCATTCCCTCGACACGGCCAGACGGGAGCACGCGGCAGGGATGCGCCAGCAATTCGACTGCGTCCATCCAGGCGCGGACCTCGGCGGCGGGAACGACGCCAGGCAGCACCAGGGTCACGCCGCGGCGGGCCGCCAGAGCGACGAGCCGCCCGCGCTCCGGTCCGTCGCCCAGAAGGACGACGCCGGGCCGGTCGGGAAGCGCGGCCACGGCACGGATCAAAAGATCGAAGCCCTTGATGGGGACGAGCCGCCCGACGCCGAGAACCGTGGGTCGCTGCACGTGACGCGTTCCAGGACGGAACAGGGCGGTGTCGACGGGTACCGGCTCGATGGTGGCAGGCACGTCGATACCGGCGAGCCGAGCAAAGCGGCGGCGGAGTCCCTCGCTGACGAACGTGAACGCGATCCCGCGCGTCGCCAGGTGATGCGCCAGGGCGCCACCCCCGGGCAAGCGCTCGAGCAGTGCGACGTCGCCGCCGTGGGCAAAGGCGCGCTGGGGCCGCCGCCCCGCGATCGAGCTCGCCACCAGCGCCGAGGGGACCAGCCAGTGGCTCTCGATGACATCCCAGCGGTGGACGCGGGCTCGCGCCGCCGCCGCGAACCGCGCCAGGAACGAGGCCGCCTCCCACACCGCGAAGCCACCGGTCTCCAGCTCCTCGGGCGCACCGCCGCTGTAAAACAGGGACGAGGGGATGCGCTCGACGCCCGGACATCCGTCGCCAGGACCGGCTGCGAGCACTTCCACCTCGGCGCCGTCACGGATCAGCGCCTGCACCCGATCGCGCACGAACGCGCCCGCCGGATCGCCGGGGCCGCGCGGGTACGACGTGGTCAGGACACCGATGCGCACTGGATCACGAGGCGCGGGTGCGCAGCAGCGCCAGCCGTACACGCGCAAGGCCGCGCCTCATCCGCTGCAGCAACGCGCGCGAGAGCAGGAAGGTGAGGGGCGCCATCACCCGCCAGATCCGGATCCCCGAGCGCCAGTCGGGACCGTAGACGGGCCTCACCGGAACGTCGATCACCGCCGCATCGAACGCCCGCAGGCGCGCCAGCAGATCGTTCGGGTAGCCGTAGCGCGCGAACACCGGCCCCGACAGGAACGCCGTCAGCGCGACGCGGTTCGCAGCCGTGTACCCGCACTGCGAATCGAAGATGCGATCGTAGCCAGTGGCGAGCCGCGTGCCCCACGATAGAATCACGTTGCCGATCAAGCGCGAGACAGGCATCACCCGGGTGACGCCCGGCCACGCGAAGCGATTCCCCTTGGCGTAGTCGGCGCGCCCCCTCACCACTTCCTCGACCAGCGACGCAAGATCGGCCGGATCCATCTGCGAGTCGCCCGCCATCACCGCGGTGACCTCCGCGCCCAGCTCGAAGGCGCGCGCGTACCCGGTAGCGATGGCCGCCCCCACGCCGCGGTTCTTCGGGTGAGTGATCACCTGCAGGCCGCGGCGCTGGCTGCGCGCGGCGATCCGCCCGGTCCCGTCCGTGCTCGCGTCGTCGATGACCAGCACGTGGTCGACGAACCCCGGAATCGAACGGAGCGTACGGGCGATCTTGGACGCCTCGTTGTAGGCGGGAACGACCACGGCGATGCGACGCCCTTTGTACATGTGCGGCCTCGAGTCGACCCGGCTCGGTCTAGAAAGGATTCACCAGATCGTTCGTCTTGCGGGGCTTCTTACCAGGGTTGCGGCGCGTCGAAGGGGGCGCCGGCGCGGGCTGAGGCGCGGGGGTCGTTGTGACCACCGGCGGAGGAGGAATGACCGGCGCCTCTGGCTGCGGCGGCGGCTGTGCCTGCGGGGGCGGGTCCAGCGGCTTGACGGTCGGCCGCCCCGCGGCGCGCTTGAGGCGGACGTAGCCGTTCCACGTCGGCCGCACCTCGTGCGTCGTCTCCTCGAACCCACCGAGGCGGAACCCCAGGATGGTGCGCTGGTCCTCGTTCCATTCGAACTCTTTCTTGAACGGCGTACGTCCGAGCTGCTCGCCGGTGCCGACGACGTACACGTCGGCCCCGGGGGGATCGGAGTCGAGCATCAGCGGCAGCTTCATCGTCCGCGCGCCCTCGCCGACCCCGGCGCCGTGGGGGACCACGCGTACCGACGATCGCGTCCAGATCGCGCCTCCTGCAAAGGCCACCGCCAGCAGCGCCGCCGTGGCCCAGACCGGGTTGCGCCTGTAGAACGCCTTGGCGCGCCGGCCGGCCAGTTCGGCATGCGCCGGGGTCAGCTTGATGACCGAGACGCTGCGCGAGACGGGCGGGATCGTGGGTGACCGCTGCTGCTGGGTGTTCGGCCGGGACGCTGTCCCGGTCTGCGTCGCCTGGACGCGCATGGAGCCGGTGCCTGGACGCGGTTCGCCCATCTCCGTCGGGAAGAGTTCGCGCATCACCTGCGACATGTGCGTCGGCTGGAACCGGGTCGCGTGCACGATGTCATCGAGCGCGTCGGCCATCTCGGACGCGCTCTGGAACCGATCATTTCGATCGGGGGCGAGGGCCCGTAACACGATGGCGTCCAGCTCCTGCGGGCAAAGGGGGTTCTGCAGCGACGGCGGCGGCACGTCGCACTGGCGGACCTTCTCGACGGTCTGCAGATCGTTCTCGCCCTTGAACAGACGTCGGCCGGTCAGCAGCTCGTGCAGGACGATGCCGGCAGCGAAGATGTCGATCCGGCGATCGACGTCGCTCCCCTGCGTCTGCTCGGGGGCCATGTACGCGAACTTGCCCTTGAGCATCCCCCGCTGCGTCGCCCCCTCGTCCTGCTGCTCGCCGCCGAGAGCCTTGGCGATGCCAAAGTCCAGCAGCTTCACCAGCCCATCGAACGAGAGCATCACGTTCGACGGCGAGACGTCGCGGTGAATCATCCCCAGCGTCGCGCCGTCGTCGGCGGTCAGCTCGTGGGCATAGTTGAGCGCGCGGCACATCTCGCGCCCGACGTAGGCCGAAAAATCCGGCTGCGGCGGGCCCATCTTCGCCCAGAGCACGCGCGCAGCCTCGGAGAGGTCGCGCCCGCGCACGTACTCCATGGCGATGAAATATTCGCCGCCGACGGCGCCCAGTTCGAAGACCTGCACGATGTTGGGATGCGAAAGGCGCGCCGACATCTTCGCCTCTTCGATGAACATCCGCGTGAACTGCGGATCATCGGACAGGTGCGGCAGGATCCGCTTGACGACGAAGACGCGTTCGAAACCGGCGGGACCCTGGATGCGCGCCTTGAAGACGTCCGCCATCCCCCCCCGCCCGATGCGCTCGAAGAGTGTGTACTTGCCGAAGCGGATCGGCTGGGGAAGGACAACACCCATCGGCGCGTGATTGTATCTCAGAATGGCTTGCCGCCCGCCGGGGGGCAACATTTGTGAATGATGGATGCGCGTCGAGAAAACGATTCGGCACCGACGGGGCCCACGCCGCGCGTGATCGCGCTCGGCGGCCTGGATCCGCGCGGCGGGGCCGGTCTGGTGCGCGACTTCGTCACCGCCGCCTCGCTGGGCGCCGAGGCCGTCGTCATCGCCACCGCCTGGACCGACCAGTCGGCGGCGGAAGTGCGTGGTTTCGAGCCACGATCCCCCGAGGCGGTATGCGCAGCGCTCGCCACGGCCGCCGAGCAGGGGCCGAGTGGGGCGATGGCGGTAAAGGTGGGTATGGTCGGCACACCGGGAATGGCGGAGGCGATCGCCGCGGCCCTCGCCCGGTTCGAGGGGCCGGTGGTGTTCGACCCGGTGCTCGCGGCGTCTTCGGGGGGCTCGCTTTTCAACGGGTCACCGCGCGCGCTCGCACCCCTCCTGCGGCGAGCGACCCTCGTCACCCCCAACCTGGCCGAGGCCGAGGCGCTGTCCGGCAAGACGGCCGCCCCGACCGAACTGGCCGAGGCCATCCGGGCACTGGGCGTCCGCGCGGTGCTGATCAAAGGCGGCCACCTGACCGGCGCCGCCGATGACCTGCTGGTCGACGATCGGGGCGCACGCGTCTTCTCGGCGCCACGTCTACCTGGCCCCAGCCCGCGCGGCACCGGCTGCGCCCTGGCCACCGCCATCGCGGTCGCTCTGGCCTCCGGGCAGGACCTCGACGCAGCCCTCGGCAGCGCCAAGAGCTGGCTTCACGAACGGATCCGTCACGCCCGCCGCGTCGGCGACGAGTGGCACCTCGGCTGATGAGAGCTAGGGGGCGATCTCCAGACGCACGAGCGGTGTCCGTTTCACTGGCATCAGCCCCAGTGGCGCCTGTGGGTCGTGGCTGCGGACGAAGTACTGCCCGCCGTTGACCCGGCTGGCGGCTACCGCGGGAGCGCCCTCGCTCTTGCGCAGCCCGAGCCAGATCACTCCCTCGCGCGCCGGCAGGCTCGAGAGATCCTCGGTCACCCAGCGCCCGTCGCGCCCGTTCGACACCTGGTCCCCATTCAGCACCAGCATCCCTTCGTGCAGCACGAGGCCAGGCCCCTCGAGCGGCGTCTGATCGTAGAGGAACCAGTGAATCGTTCCGGCAGCCGCGGCCTGGATCCAGAGCCGGCGCAGCCGGTGCTCCCCGGGCGGCAGCTCGAAGCGGACCACGCTCTCGTGGCTCAGCGTCGGAAAGTCGATGGTGCCTTGCGGCTGACCGTCGTCGAAGGAGAGCAGCACACACGGCTCGGTTGCCTTCGGAGCCGGGGCGCTGGCGCAGCCGGCAAGGCAAGCGAAAGCGACGATCGAACGCAACTCCACACGCCACTACATCGGCATATCAATCTATCCCTAGAGCCTTGACCTCGACCTCCTCTTGCCTGTCCAGGAACCGGGCGTCCTCGACATCCGCGCAGAACTTCGGCTTGGCGCCCTTGCCCTGTTCCTGTTCCACCCGCGTCCGCTCGAGCAGCAGCGGCTCGACGTGTTTCCAGAGGCGGTCGTGATTCGGGTTGTCGTGCCAGTGGATCCGGCTGTACTCCACCACCCCCATCACCCCGGCCCACGAGCGGTCCTTGTCCAGGTAGACGAAGTGCGTGGCCCGATAGCTACCCCTGCGGAGTGCCGCCTCGTAGAGCGGGGCGAGCATCTTGTTCTTTCTTATCTCCGGGTCCTCGAGCTGCCGCGCGATCTGCCGGCGATCCCACAGCCCGAAGTGAAGCTGCGGCCGAACCTTCGCCCTGGCAAAGCGCGTCCAGAGGACCTGCAAGACGGTCACCCTGGGCTTGCTCGTGGGGGTGGAGAGGGTGACCTCGACCTCGACCACGGCATCTGCGTAGCAAACGCTCTCCATCCACGTGAAGGGACCATCCATCGCCTGGGCGCGGCCGACGAGGATTGCCGTCAGCGCCACACCAGCCACCATGATCCGCATGTCACCCCTCCTGGCGCTTCGGGCGAAGAACGTAGATGTCCTTGGGACCCAGCCTGCCTTTGCCGTCGATGAAGAAGTGGTCCCCCTCCCGCCTGGCATTCACCAGGAAGTTCCCCTTCTTCTCATCCTCCACGAGGCCGTCGTGTCGGGCACCGGCGGTGGTGACATGCATGTCGTCGCCCTCACCTTCCTTGCCTGTGATCACCTCGACGTGGGCGCCACCTCCCGACCCAGGGAGATTCCTGTAGTCGATGATCAGGATGTCGCCAGGCCGCACGTCGTCGAGGCTGGTCACCTTGTCGAAGAAAGCCGTCTCCTTCGGCCACTGCTCGGCCTGCTTGTAGTGCTTGCCGCCGCCTTTCATGTCGTACGTCGGGACCTGGAATCCGGCTGCGTGCAAGACGTCTCCGGCGAACAGGTTGCACTTGGGATGATCCTTGTAGTCCCCGGTGATCTCCGGATTGACGCTGTGGTACCTGGAGCCGTGGGCCAGCGAGTCCTTGAGCTCGTCGCTGTAGAAGAAGCGCTGGGCCGTATCGGCGATCCGGGTACCGAGCGCGAAGACGGGGCTCTGGGCCTGCTTGGCGTCGGCGAAGGGCAGCGGCGCATCCGGGTCGTCGATGCCGTCGCAAGCCCCGGCGTCGGGGGCGCCGTCGCTGGGGAACATGCCGCAGAAAGCAGGCTCGAGGTCGCGGTTGATGGTTCGCAGAACGGTCGACAGGATGCTCATGACGTTTCCTCCAGGTGTGCGGAGGTGTCGGCCGCCTGCGGCCCGAGTTGCGCCGAGCGTAAGGAAAACCCTGCACGGCACCCTGTCACCCAGGTCGCGGTGGTCGGGAAGGGGACCGCGGCCCGCCTGGGGTTTCGAGTTGGATCGGACCTTGCTGATACCGAGGGCAATGTCTTACGACATCGAGAAGTTCGTCGCAGAGCAGCTCGGGCGCGCCCGCGATCAGATACTCCGCGCCGTCGAGTGGGAGCTCTTGTGGGTCGACTACAAACTCAACGGGACCCGACGAGCGAAGGCAAGGGCGGAGGGGGCGCAGGAGTACCGGCGCGCACTGGCAGGATTGGGTTTCCTCGTGCGCACCGGCCTCCTGCCCCGGGTGGCGTCCGACGGGACGTTCGGTCCGATGTTCCCGCTGTGTGACGATCTGGTGAAACGGCGGCTGCTCGACGGCAAGGTGATGCTCGCGTTCCGGGCCAAGGTGGCCATGCGCGCGCGAGTGGCCTAGACGAGCCTTGCCGACAATCGAGAACAGCGCGCGCCCACGTCGCCGTTGCGCACGGCGAGGCTCAGGGCCTTGCGGGCGCCGACCAGCACCACCAGGCGCTTGCCGCGCGTGACCGCCGTGTAGAGGAGGTTTCGCTGCAGCATCACGAAATGTTGCGTGTGAACCGGCACCACCACCGCGGGGTACTCCGACCCCTGGGACTTGTGCACCGTCGCCGCGAAGGCCAGGGTCAGCTCGTCCAGCTCATCGGAGCCGTACAGCACCTCGCGGTCGTCGAAGCGGGCGACCAGCTCCCGGTCAGCCGTGTTGACGCTGACGACGGTGCCGACGTCGCCGTTCCAGATCTCCTTGTCATAGTCGTTCCGCAGCTGCATCACCCGGTCGCCGGCGCGGAACAGCCGCGCGCCGGACTTCACCTCGGGGCCAGCGGGCGTCAGCGCCTCTTGCAGGAGCTGGTTCAGGTTGCCGGCACCCAGCTCGCCCCGGTGCATGGGAGACAGGACCTGGATGTCATGGGGGCGCAGGCCGTACCGGCGCGGCAGGCGCGTGGCCACCAGATCGCGGATGAGGTGGGCGGCGCGGGACGGATCCTCCTCTTCCAGGAAAAAGAAGTCGCGGGTGTCGGCGGCCGGGCCGTCGGAGGACGGCGTGCCCAGCTCGGGCAGCTCGCCCTCCTGGATGCGGTGCGCGTTGGTGACGATGAGGCTCCGGGCGGCCTGGCGGAAGATCTCGGTGAGGCGTACGGTCGGGATGCGCCCCGAGGTGATGACGTCGCGTAGCACCGTCCCCGGTCCGACGGAGGGGAGCTGGTCGACGTCGCCCACCAGCACCAAGCGCGTGCCGTCCGCGAGCGCGCCCATGAGATCGGCGGCCAGGCGCACGTCCAGCATCGACGCCTCGTCGACCACCAGCAGATCGACGTCCAGGGGGTTGCCGCTGTTGCGGCCAAAGATGCCGCCGGCGGGTCGCCATTCCAGCAAGCGGTGGAGCGTGGCGGCGGGCTGGCCGGTCGCCTCGGACAGGCGCTTGGCGGCGCGCCCCGTCGGGGCAGCCAGGCCGATGCGTAAGCCCTTGCCTGCAAGAATGGACACGATGCCGCGGACGATGGTGGTCTTCCCGACGCCCGGGCCGCCGGTCACGACAAGCACCGGCTCGGACAGCGCTCGGCGCACCGCCTCGGCCTGCTGGGGGGCGAGGTGGATGGCCGCCTCCGATTCGTAGCCGGCGACGGCGCGCTCGAGATCGAGGCGCGGCGCCTGGCCACCCGTGCGCAGGAGGCGCTGCAGGCCGTGGGCGATGGCGCACTCGGCGCGGTGCAGACTGGCTTCATAGACGGCTTCGTCCGCATCGATCACCACCTCGCCCGTGCTCTTCAGACGATCGACGGCGGCATCGGCGAGCTTGGCATCCACTTCCAGTCGCCGCGCGGCCTCCTCGACCAATCTTCCGCGGGGGGTGTAGACGTGGCCTGCGGAGGCGGATTCGTCGAGGCCGTGGCGGACGCCGGCGTCGACACGCACCTCGGAGTCACGGCCGATGCCCAGTTGCTGCGCCAGGCGATCCGCCGAGATGAACCCGATCCCCCAGACGTCGAAGGCGAGGCGGTAGGGATTCTCGCGCACCTTGGCGATGGCGGCGGCGCCGTAGCGCTTGTAGATGCGGGCGGCGTAGGCGGGCGAGACGCCGTGGCCTTGCAGGAAGACCATCACGTCGCGGATCGAGCGCTGGGCGGCCCACGCCTGCTTGATCGATTCGGCGCGGCCGCGGCCGATGCCGGGCACCTCGCGGATCCGCTCGGGCACGCGGTCCAGCACCTCCAGCGTCTTGATGCCGAAGCGCTCGACGATCCGCGCGGCGAACTCGGGGCCGATGCCCTTGATCAGGCCCGAGCCGAGATAACGGCGGATCCCCTCCAGCGTCTGCGGAGCGACCTCGGTGAAGCTGTTGACGCGAAACTGCCGACCGAAGCGCGGGTCGGTCTCGTAGCGCCCGCGCAGCCTCAGATGCGCGCCCGAAGGGACGCCGAACAGCGCGCCGACGACGGTGACCAGCTCGCGCTCGCCCTCGACCGCCATGCGGGCCACGGTGAAGGCACCGTCGCCACCCGAGAAGACCAGCCGATCGATTCGCCCCTCGAGCGGCTCGTCGTCGTCTGCCTCGCGCGCGCGGTTGAAAAGATCCATTTGTGATGGGGACCCTCAACGGGTCCCCATACCCCCCCGCGATGGTCCGCTCCGGGCAGGGCCCGGAGGCTGCCCACACGACAGCTCCAGCACCCGGCGATAGAACGCGAGCTCGGCCTCCAGGGCATGAGCGACATTCTCGGCGCGGCGGAAGCCGTGTTGCTCGTCGGGGAAGGTGACGTACTCGACAGGGACGCCTTTTTTACGCAGCACTTCGACCATGCGCCGGGCTTGATCCGGCGGAACGACCTTGTCTTCCAGGCCATGGAAGAAGATCACCGGGCAGGCCAGCCGGTCCGCGTGCAGGAGTGGCGAGCGCGCGTGGTAGAGGTCGCGGCGAGCAGGGTAAGGGCCCACGAGGGTGTCGAGGTATCGGCTCTCGAACTTGTGGGTGTCGGTGGCCAGTGATTCGAGGTCCGAGACGCCGTAGTAGCTGGCACCGGCGCGGAACACGTCGGTGAACGCCAGCGCGGCCAGCGTGGTGTAGCCGCCGGCGCTGCCGCCACGGATCAGCAGGCGATCGGGATCCGCCAGGCCGCGGCCGGCAAGGTCACGCGCGCCCGCGACGCAGTCCTCGACGTCCGCGATCCCCCACTGTCCGTCGAGGGCGGCTCGGAAGGCGCGGCCGTACCCGGTCGACCCGCGGTAGTTCACATCCAGGACCGCGAACCCTCGGCTGGTCCAGAATTGAATCGGCAGCGACAGCGCCGTCGACGCCGCCGCCGTGGGACCGCCGTGCGTGATGACCACCAGCGGCGGTCGCTCGTCGGGCGGGGCGGAAAAACCCGGGTTGTGTGGTGGGTAATGAAGGCCGTGAGCGACGCTGCCGCCGGCGGTCGGGAAGGTGATCCCCTCGGGGCGCGATAGCGCGGCAACATCGACCGCGAGCTCGGTCGGGCGATGAAGGAGGCGGCCCTGGCCCGAGGCATCGAGCTGATAGATGGCCCAGGGCTCGGCGGCCGAGGAGCCGGCGAACACGGCGCGACCACCACCGGCGTGCAGGTAAGCCACCTCGGTCAGCGAGGCAGCGATGGGCGAGAACCGCCTGGTGTCGGGCTCGAGCAGCCCGAGTTGCCACAGCCCCGCCTCCTGGAAGGCGCATGCGACGAGACGCTCGTCGACGAAGCCGTAGGTCGACAGGCCGAACACCCACGGCGCGGCGCCGAACTCGGCGGGGCGGGGGCAGAGTGACTCCGGCGCTCCCATCCCCTGGCGGTACAGGTTCCAGTGGCCGCCGCGATCGGAGACGAACCAGAGGTGACCGTCAGGCGCCCATGACGGTTGCAGCACCGATTCGTTCGGGCCGCCCGCCACCACGGTGGAACTCGGTCCGTCCATCGCCTTCAGATGGAGTTCGCTCGACTGCCAGGGCATGTGCGGATGGCTCCAGCAGAGGAAGGCCATCGTGTGGCCGTCGGGGCTGGGCCGGGGCGCGGCGTAGAAGTCGGCGCCGCTCACCACCACCTGGGAGGCGCCGCCCTCCAGTGGCACGGCGGCGATGGTGTTCACGGGCTCCCCCTCGGGCCGGTGCTCCTCGCGCACGCACAGGAGCCGATCGTGACGATCGTCGGCCGTGAGATCGGCGTAGCGGAACGGACCCTCGGGCGTCAGCGGCCGCGGCTCGCTGCCGGGGTCGTACCGCCAGATCCGTTGATCGCCATCGTTGACGAAGAAAACCGTGCCGCGCCGAGCGGTGAACGCGCCGCCGCCGTACTCGTGTACCCGGGTGCGCACGTTGAAGGCGGCGGGCAGCACCTCGTCGATGGTGCCGTCAGCGCGGCGGCGGCACAGAACGTTGCGGCCGCGCTCGGACGGTCGGCCCTCGACCCAGAGGACGTCGTCCCCGTCGAGACAGAGGCCCCCGATGCGCACCCCACCCGCCGCCGCCAGCGCGCCGGTGATCGGCGACGTCCACGTCCCGTAGGGGGCTACTTCCACCCGAGCATCATAATTGATGGGGACCCTCGAAGGGTCCCCATGCTCCCCGCGATGGAGCTGCGGCGAGCGAAGCTCGCCTGCGCTCCACGGGTTATAGCCCGCAGAGGAAGTCGTGTTCGCTGCAGGCGGTGTGGCAGGACGAGCAGCGCCTCACCTTGCCCTCCTCCATCACGCGGCGGAAGCGATCGAGGCGGAACCACTGCCAGTCCCCGCCGGACGAATCATAGCCAGGGCCCTCCTTGCGCATCACCGACCATCCCGAGGTCTGGGTGCAGCGCGCGTCGCTGTAGTGCTCCTTGACCACCAGCGAACCAGCGGGGAGCGGGTACGGGCCGCTCTGGTACTGCCCCGCCAGTTCGGGCAGGGTGCGTACGATGACGTAGGCCAGATCGTGATCGATGCTGGCGCGGCAGGCGCGGACCTCGAAGTAGTCGGCCTTGTACGTCGCTGGTAGCACCCGCTCGAGGTACGGATCGTCCACCTGGGCGCAGGCCGCGAATGCCAATGGAACGACGGCGAGCGCGGCGAGCCAGAAGCGCATCGCCACCAAGTCTAGCCGGCGCTCAGCGGTACACCACGCGGATGCGGTGGTGGAGGGTGTCGGCGATGTACAGGTTGCCGTCGCGGTCGAAGGCGATGCCCGTCGGGCGCTTCAGATGCGCGCCGGCCGCTGCGGCCCCGTCACCGAGGCAAGCGCCATCCTGCCCCGTGCAGCGTCCGCAGGGGTCGCTGGCCAGGGTGGTGCAAGCGCCGCAGATGCCGGCCACCGTCGAGATCTTGCCGTCGCGCACCACGCGCACGCAGTTGCTCTCGGTGTCCGCGATGTAGAGGCCTCCGTCGGGCCCCGGCGCCACGTCGACCGGCCGCGAGAGCTGCGCTTGCGTGGCCAGGATGTCGTTGCCGGTCGAGCCGAAGGTGCCGTTGCCGGCCACCGTCGAGACCATCCCCGCGGGATCGATGCGGCGGATGCGGTTGTTCTCGGTATCCGCCAGATAGATGCTGCCATCCGGACCACGGGCGATATGCGCCGCGGGGTGACCCTGCTGCCCGATCGGCAGGTTGAAGCTGGCCTCGGACGCCGGCCCACCGTCGCCCGCGAAGCCACGCGCGCCGTTGCCCGCGAAGGTGGTGATGTTGCCTCCCTGGTCGATGACGCGGATGCGCTGATTCGCCTGGTCCGAGACGAACAGCCGGCCGTCGGGGGCGTAGACCACACCTGCGGGGAGGTTCAGCACCGCCGACAGGGCCGGGCCATCGTCGCCTCCATAGCCACGCCCTCCGGTGCCGGCGATGTTCACGATCTCGCCGGTCGTCAGATCACAGCGCTTGATCCGGCTGTTGTGCCAGGCCGCGATCAGCATGCGGCCCTGGGGATCGAAGGTGACGTCGGTCGGGTGGTTCAGGCGATCGGTCACCTCGTCGGACAGCACGTCCCGGGGCAACTCGCCGGTTCCGGCGATGATCTTCATGCGCCCTGCGGCGTCGACGGCCCGGATGCGGTGGTTGTTCCAGTCGACGACGACCAGGCGGTTGTCGGGCGAAAAGGCGATGTCGGCGGGCGAGTACAGCTTCGTTTTCGTGGGCAGCTCGCCGTCGGCGCCGTCGCCAGCCACTCCGGTGCCGGCCACGGTGCAGATGACCCCGGGCGCCCGGTTGCACTCGGGATCCGCGGGGTCGGGATCGCCGCCGCAGCCGATGATGACGAGAGCCAGCCACGCGCGCTTCATCGGTGCGTCACCTTCCGGATGCGGTCGTTGAACGTATCGGCGATGTACAGATTGCCGGTCGTGTCGAAAGCGATCCCGAATGGGCGGGCCAGCGCCGCGTCCCTGGCCGGACCCCCGTCGCCGCCGAAGCCGTCCGTGCCGTTGCCGGCGAAGGTGTCGATGACACCCGTGCCCAGATCGATGACACGCACCCGGTGGTTGTCGGTGTCCGCCACATAGAGGCGGCCGTCGGGGCCGATCTCCAGGTCGCGCGGGCGGGCCAGCTGGGCCCCCTTCGCCGGGCCTCCGTCGCCGCCGAAACCGGCGGTGCCGTTGCCCGCGATGGTCTCGACAGAGCCAGCGTCGAAGTCGAGGCGACGGATCCGGTTGTTGTAGGTGTCGGCCAGGTAGAGCCGCCCCCGGGCGTCCAGCGCGATGCTGCCTCCCGGCTCGGGGTTCTCGTTCGACTCCTGCATGAAGAAGCTGGCCTGCAACGGCAGACCGCCGTCGCCCTTGAAGTCGCGCTGGCCGTTGCCTGCGACGACGTCCATCACGCCGCGACCGTCGATCATCTTGATGCGGGCGTTGCGTGAATCGGCCACATAGATGGTGCCGTCGGGCTTCACCGCCACCGACTTCGGCTGGTTGAGGAGCGCGCGCGTCGCCGGGATGCGATCGCCCACGTCGCCCGGGCCGGCGCCGCAGATCACCTGCACGAGGCCCGTCACCGGATCGAAGCTCCGGATCTTGTGGTTGTGCCAGGCGGCGATCAGGAGCTTGCCGTCGGGCATGAGCGCCAGATCCGTCGGGTGGTTCAACTCGACCGTGGTGCCGGGCGCCCCCGGCTCTTTCGTGTCGGACATGTCCGGCGGGCCGTCGCCAGGCAGGTCCGTGCCGACGACGGTGTCGACCGTGCCGTCGGCTTCCACGCGCCGCACGCGGTGGTTCTGCCAGTCGAGCAGATACGCGCGGCCGTCGGCCCCGAACTCGAGGTCCATCGGCCAGTAAAAGGCGGTCGCAGCGCGATGGTGGCCGTCCTGATCGAAACCACGCTCGCCAGACCCGGCCCAGGTGCAGATGGAACCCGGGAGATCGCAGTCGTCACCGCCAGAACAGGCCACGAGCGCCAGGGGCAAAAGGAGAAACTTCTTCACGTCGTTCCAGCATCTGCAACGACGGGACCAATGGCAAGTCGGCTCGTCGCGCGGGCCTCGCCACCGTCGGGACGACACGATCGTGACAGCCATGTCAGCAAAGCGTCGGGCGCATCGCGATGTCCCACAAAACGGCAGCCGCGCAACTCTTTTTCGTGGACCGATCCAGAGGCACTGCTAGGTTTCGCCGTCTGCTTGGAGTTCGGTGACGTCACGCACGCACCCTGGGCCCAGGACAGCGGCTACGGCAATAACGACCGACTAGCTTCGGTCGCCGGTCCCCCCATCTCTCGGCTCCGCACGGAGGTGGGCACGGGCAACCTGCGACCACACAGACCGCCAACCCCGTACGGAGCAAGGAGCGAGATGAACAAAGCACGCCATACGTCTGTCCTGTGTTCGGCAATGGGAATTGCCGCCCTTCTGGCCGCGAGCTGCGCTGGGGGCGAGGCGCCCGCCGAGATGGAACAGAGTGCTCTGGCTGGTCCTACATACTATGTAGCGCCGGGTGGGAGCGATACCAGTGGAGACGGCTCGCCCACGAGGCCGTGGGCCACGATCAGGGGCGCACTGGGTCGCGTGACCGACGGCAGCACCATCCTGGTGAAGCCCGGCACGTACAACGGCATGACCCGCCTCGTCGGACACTTCACCACCGGGGTGACGGTCCGTTCGGAGGTCCCGTACCGTGCCCTGCTGCGCAACACCGCCCAGGTCATCCTGGCCACCGACGCCTACGGCATCACCGTCGAGGGCTTCGACATCGCCCACAACCCGGGCGCCGGTCCACTGGTCATCCAGCTGGACGGTCAGGGCAACGGCTCGGTCCACCACATCACGCTGAAGAACAACGTGATCCACGACAGCTACAGCAACGACCTCGGGAAGATCAACAACGCGGTCCACGACATCCGGATCGTCGGCAACATGTTCTACAACCAGAGCGGCAGCGACGAACACCTGGACATCAACAGCGTCGACAACGTGGTCATCGAAGACAACGTGTTCTTCAATGACTTTGCTGGCTCGGGGCGGACCAACACCAACACCACGAGCAGCTTCATCGTCGTGAAGGACAGCAACGAGGGTGACGACTCCTATATCGGCAGCCGCAACGTGACGATCCGCCGGAACGTCATGCTCAACTACCAGGGCGGCGTCGGCACCGGCTTCTTCCTGTGCGGCGAGGACGGCATGCCGTACTTCGAGGCGTACAACGTCATGTTCGAGAACAACCTGCTGCTGGGCAACTCGCCTGTGCCCCAGCGCGCGGCGCTGTCGGTGAAGGGCTGCCGCGACGTCACCTTCCGCAACAACACGCTGTCCGGCGACATGCCCGGCTATGCGTACGCGCTGCGGGTGATCCGCGAGGGCAGCAACCCGGCCGCGCAGAACATCCGCCTCTACAACAACATCTTCTCGGATCCGACGGGAACGATGGGCGACTTCAGCGACACCACGGCGGGGGAAGTGGCCAGCGCGACGCTGGCGAACAACGTCTTCTGGAACGGCAGCGGAATCGCCATTCCCAGCGACAGCGCCGACACCATCAACTACACCAACGACGGCACGCGCGTGCTCGGCAACCCGGCGCTGCCGGATCCGCGCAATGTGCAGGTGCCCCGGTGGTCTCCGTCGTCGGGCACGTTCGCCGACGGCTCCACCACCATCGCCGAGGCGCGCATGAAGCTCATCGAGGGCTACGGCAAGCTCGGCACCGGGAGCGCGGCCGTCGACAAGGCCGACGCCGGAAAGATCCCGACGGACGACATCCGCAGCAGCGTCCGCGGCGCATTGCCAGAAGTGGGCGCGTACGACGTGGGCGTCGCCGGCGGTGGAACGACCATTGGCGCGCTCGGCACCTGCAAGAGCGTCACCGGCACCACCAGCAACAATGCGCTGGGGTCGCAGAGCGGGATCTTCCGCGTCGTGGCCACGCTGATTCCGGGCGCGGCGGGGATGGACGGGGGGTTCGGTCTGTCGCAGGGACCGGTCAGCTTCTGGGCCGAGGCGGCCGCGATCGTCCTGTTCGACCCGACGGGCGTGATGCGCGCGCGCAATGGCAGCGGCTATGCGGCCCGCAACACCATCCCGTACATGGCGGGCAGGCAGTACAAGCTGCGCATGGAAGTGAACGTTCCGTCCCACACGTACTCGGTGTGGGTGACCCCGCAGGGTGGCAGCGAGGTGGCCCTCGCAGAGAACTACGCTTTCCGCAGCGAGTCGGCCGCGGTGACCAGCCTGGCGAACTGGGCGGTACGAGCCGAGATCGGCTCGGCACAGGCCTGCGACGTCGGCTTGCAGTAGGCGACGCAATCACAGGGGCCCCCGGAGCACCCGCTCCGGGGGCCTTTTCAGCCATACTGGGGCAATGGTTCTGCGCTGGTCGATGGCAGTTGCACTCGTCGGTTGCGCGTCGTCGTCGGGAGGAAGCAGGGAGCCGCAGCCCGACTCGGCGCCCGTCGCGGTCACGGATGGTCCGGCCCCGACGGCGGACCGGCCCGAGGCCGATCGCCGGTCGAGCGACCCAGCCGACGGACGCGTGCCAGACGGCGCGACGACCTCGAGCGATGGCCGTGCGGACGTGGCGAGGCCGGCCACCGATGCGGGTTCGGGGAAGCTGACCTGGCTGCTGGATGGCGAGACGGGCCGGGTGCAGGTGCCGTCCATCGCGCACGACGGGTCCGAGCCGCGATTGTGCGGCCGCGCGCCCAACGAGGTCGCGGTCGTCGCCGCTCCTGCTCCGGTGTATCCCGGCCGTTTCGCGCTTCGTAGCCACATGGATCAAGCGACCTCCGTCGCCGCCAATTGCACGTATATGTGGGCCAAGATCCGGAACCTGGACCTCGTGCGCTTCGAAGCGGACCGGGTTTACTGGCAAGGCTGGGCGGTCCTGGTCCCTGCCGACGCGCGCACACCCGCCGGGCAGTGGGAGGTGGGAGCCTGGCACCCGGTCCCCGGACATGCGAATCCAGTCTCGCTCGAGCTTCTGTCCGACTTGACCTGGCGCCTCGAATGGAGGCCAGAGGTGGGCCTACCCGCCAGGAACTTCGGCGTGGCGAGCACGGCGAGGGGCGCCTGGCACGAGTTTGTCGCTCGTTTCGCCTTCTCGCGAAGCGCCCCGGGCGGCAGCTTCAAGCTCTGGTACAAGACGCGCGATGCGGCCACCTGGCAGGTCGTGGCCGAGCACACAGGCAAGAACGCCCCCGACGCAGCGCAGTTCCCCTTCCATCCGCAACTCGGGCTCTCGGCGCCCGGTGCGCGCTGGCCCGCCGCTGCCCTCCCGGACATGACGCTGTTCTTCGACGAGATCCGCGTCGGCGAGGAGAGCCGCCTCGGGGCAGCCGCCGCCTTCGCCGCCGTCGCGCCCGGCAGTGGCGAGAGCCCCTAGCGCCTCAGATCCGTCGCAGGAGATCGACGCGCTGCTGGAGCGTCTGTGCGGACGGCGAGGGACTGCTTTCCGGCGCCGTGGGGGGCATGGTGGGGACGGTCGATTCGAGCAACAGCCATTCGCCCGCGCTGCCGATCACCCGACCCTCGGGCGCGAACGCAGCGGTCACCACCCCCGCCAGTCGTGCGTCCCACAGGTGCACCAGGGCGTAGCGCATCCGCTGCATGTCGTGTGACGGCTGGAACGCTCCGGCGACCTGCAATCGCACCGCCGATTCGTCCCACCGCTTGTCCGCAGCCACGATCACTGGCGAGCTTGGAAACTCCGTGAAGGAACGGACGAGACGTCCGCCGCGCTCTGCGAGGACTCGGTGCGCGGGTGACGCCGGGTCGAACATCTGCTCGCGATCCCGGGCGCCCAGGTGCATCAACACGGCTGCGCTGCCCGGTTGAATGCGGGGATAGAGGGTGGCGAGCGCCCGGTGCTGGGCCGAGGCGTCCGCGAACTGCGGCGCCACCGCGGCCAGTGTGGCCACGATCGTGACCAGACAGGTCGCCTTCGCCATCGGTCGGCCTGAGTCCCCGCGCGGGGCGAGGGAGACGAGCAGAAAGGCAAACGCCGGCCCCAGGAAGCGCACATAAAGAAGCGCGCCGTAGTTGATCGAATACGGCAAGGCGAAGTACGCGCACAGCAGAGCGGCGGCGACGAAGGCGAATCGATGTTCGATCAAGCTGCCCCGCAGCGACAGCGGACCGTTGCCGGTCGATCGAGGCACGGCGAAAAGAGCCACGGCAAGAAAGGGCAAGGCCATCAGCAAGGCGCGCGTGCCGATCGGATGCGGCGCCACCAGGTCCGCAACCAGGCTCATCACCTTCGTGGGCAAGGGATCCCAGAGCGTGCGCGCCGCGAAATCGCGCGACAGCCTGGTGACCACGGCTGCCTCGCGAATCCTCTCGACGGCGACCAGGCCGCCGAAGACGGCGACGGGCACCGCCACCAGCATGGTGCGCCATCGCAGCGGACGCAGGACCGCCAGTGTCGTCAGCACGATGACGGCGCAGGCCCCTGCCACCACATGGGCAGCGAACAGAAGGACGACGACGCCGAGCACCGCCCCCGTCCCGCGCGCTGTGGGACGCTCGGCAAACCGGTCGAGCACGGGCACGGTCCACAGCAGCAGGGCCATCCCCATCTGATAAGGGGCGAAGCCCCGGAAGAACGCCCACCCGAGGGTGACCGGCGCGAGGAGAAGGGCCGCCCACGGACTGCGGCCCGCGTACCGCAGCAAGTGCGCCATGCCGGCGATCATGCCGATGATGATCGCCGCCACCACCAACTTGGTGGCCAGGGCCGACGGCAAGACGAAGGATACGGCGGCGATGGCGACGGACACCAGTTGCTGGGGGTGCCCCAGATTCAACAGGTACAGCCCGGGGGGGGCCCAGGCCGGATCGCCGTAGTGCCGTAACAGCGCCGCGATCCCTTCGTACATCGGCAGGTCCGACATGGGCGGATACGTCGTCACCAGGACAGGCGCTGCCAGCGCCACCCCCGCCGCCCAGGGCACGGCGCGCCCACTCGATGCCATCAGGCGGACCATACAAGCGGCCGCGATTTCGTGCTAATCACGGGCCATGGCACCCACGTCCTCGGCGCGCTGTTTCGAGGGAAATTCCCGGGGCTAGGGGGGGCTAGGGGGGTAGTTGACGGAAGTTGTTGGCCCGCAGCGAGAGCAACAAGATCATCGCCGCCACCATCGGCGTCGCGGAGGGCACCATCAAGGCGCACGTCCTGAATATCTTCCGCAAGCTCGAGGTCGATGACCGGACGGCGGCGGTGACGGTGGCGTTGCGGCGGGGGATCCGGTTCCGCCACGCGCCTCAGTGGCGCGACGAACTGTTCTCGGGATGAAACGCTTTCGACGTCACGAGCGGCAATGGCGGAAATTCAGATGATTCGATCTTCGAGCGGGGCGTCGTCGAGGAACTTCTCGAGGTTACCGAGGAAGTGGTGAACCAGGCGGTCGGACTCGTCGTGGTGACCCCCGGCGGTGTGCGGAGTGACAACGCAACGGGGCGCCGTCCACAGAGGATGCTCCGGCGGCAACGGCTCGGGGTCGGTGACGTCCAGGTAAGCGGCGCCCAGCTGTCCGGAGACGAGAGCGGCCACCAGCGCCGACTGATCGACGGTCGTGCCTCGGCCGATGTTGTAGAAGACCGCGCCGGGCTTGAGCGCCTGGAACCGGGGTGCGTCGAAGAAGCGCTCGGTGCTGGCGTTGGCCGGGAGCAGGTCGACGACGTGATCGGCGTTCGCCAGGACCTCGGCCGCGTCGGTCAGCGCCACCGTCGGCACCGGCTCATCCCCGCCGACCACCCGCCGGATCGCCACCACGTCACAGGCAAACGGCCGCAGCCGATCGGCGATGCGCCGGCCGATCGAACCGTAGCCGACCAGCGCGACCGTCTCGCCGCCCAGCAAACGCGAGCGCTCGCGCAGCGGCGCTTGCGGCCAGGCGCGCGGCCCGCCCTGGTTGGCCAGCGCTTCGGGCAGACGCCGCACGTGCGCCAGCATCAGCGCCACCAGGTGCTCCGCGCACGGGATGTCGTAGACGGCCGAGCTCTTCGTGAACACCGCGCCGCGCGCGCGCAGGGCCTGCCGTAGGTCCTCGCGGTCGTAGGCGGTGTAGCCGGCGCTCGTCACCTGCACCCAGCGGATCCCGACGGTGCTCAGCACGACCTCCGGATCGGGCTGACCGAGCGCCACCTCCGCGAAGCGGAGATCCTCCACCCGCTCGTGACCGACGAGACCCGCGTTCAACAAAGTCTCGGCTGCTGCCGTCAGCCGCACGTTCGAGTAGATGCGCAGCCTCGGCATGGACGCACTCTATATCCTTCCTCGACGGGTTTTTGCGGTAAAAAGGCCCGTTTGAACGACGTCAAGACCATCCTGCGCACCCTGATGAACTCGCAGCAGGCGGGTCTGGTTCTGGTGATCGCGCTGGTGGTGGGACTCCTGGGAGTGTTCGCAGGCAGCCACGTCGACCGGGTGACCGGCCACGAGGTGAACAGCTTTCTCAACTCGTACACGCTGATCCAGACAGCGACGGACGCCAGCTTCTTCGCGGTCATGGCGGTGGGCGCCACGGTGGTGATCATCTCGGGCGGCATCGATCTGTCGGTCGGATCGATCTACGCGCTCGCCGGCACCAGCATGGCGCTGGCCCTGCGCGCGGCGGGACCGATGGGAGCCACCGGCACGGTGCTCCTGGCGCTGGTCATCTGCCTCGGCGTGGGCCTCGTCTGCGGTCTCCTCAACGGAGCGATGGTGGTGGGCCTCGGGGTGCACCCGTTCGTGATCACTCTCGGCACGATGTGGATCCTGCGCGGGCTGGCCTTCGTGGCCAGCAAGGCCGAGAGCATCCTCGTTCCGGATGCCCTCACCGGGGTGGCCAAGGCGTCGCTGGGTCTCGGCGCCTCGCTCTATCCGGTGCCGATGCTGGTGATGCTGGTCGTGACGGTGATCGGCGCCGTCTACTTGACCCGCACGGTGATGGGGCGGCACGTGTTCGCCGTCGGAGGCAATCCCGAGGCCAGTCGCTTCTCCGGGCTGCGCCTGGGGCGGATCCGCATCGGCGTCTACGTCGTGTCGGGCGTGACCGCGGGCATCGCCGCCTTCATGGGCGCCAGCTTCTACGGCTCCGCCTCGTGCGGGGACGCCAACGGTTACGAGCTCTACGTCATTGCCTCGGCCGTGGTCGGCGGAGCCAGCCTCTCGGGCGGCAAGGGGAGCGCGGTCGCGGCGATGCTGGGTGCGCTGCTGATCGTCCTCATCCGTCAGTCCATCCGCACGCTGCACTTCGACCAGAATTTCGAATGGATCATCATCGGCTGCGCCATCGTCATCGCGGTGGTGATCGACCAGGCGAGCGCGCGTATGACCACGCGGCGTCTGGCGCGCACGGCGGCCGCAGCTCGAAAGGAAGCCCCATGAACCGCAGAGTCCTCGTCCTCACGCTGATGCTGGCTTGCAAGAAGGAGGCGCCCGCGCCGAACACCCCGAAGTACAAGATCGCGCTCATCGCGAAGAGCTCGACGAACCCGGTCTTTCTCGCGGCCCGCACCGGCGCCGAGGCGGCGGCGAAGAAGCTGTCGGCTGCGCACAAGATCGACATCGAGATCGCCTGGCTGACCCCGCCCCAGGAGGACGGTCAGGTGCAAGCGCAGCGAATCGCCCAGGCGGTCAACGAGGGTGCTCACGCCATCCTCATGGCCTGCTCGGACGCGGGCAAGGTGACCGGCGCCATCAACGACGCCGTGGCGCGCGGCGTTCCGGTGATGACCTTCGACAGCGACGCACCCCAGTCGAAACGCTTCGCCACCTACGGTGTCGACGACGTCAAGATCGGCGAGATGCTGATGGCCGAGTTGGCGCCGCTGATGGGCGGCAAGGGCAAGGTGGCCATCCTCGCCGGCAACCAGAATGCCCCCAACCTGCGCAAGCGCGTCGAGGGCGTGAAGGCCGAGGCGGCGAAGCACCCGGGCATCACGGTGACCGGTACCTTCTTCCACGTCGAGACGCCACAGGACGCGGCGTCCGAGGTGGTGCGGGTGATGAACGCCTACCCGGACATCACCGGCTGGGCGATGGTCGGCGGCTGGCCGCTGTTCACCAAGACCCTTCTGACCGACCTGGATCCGAAGAAGGTGAAGGTGGCCGCCGTGGACGCGCTGCCTGCCGAGCTGGCCTATGTCGACAAGGGACTGGCGCCCGTGCTGCTGGCGCAGCCGGTTTATCTCTGGGGTTACGTCGGCGTCGAGACGATCATCGACAAGATCCATCTGAAGAAATCGGTGCCCGCGGTGATCCCGATGGAGCCGACCAGGGTGACCAAGGAGAATCTCGGCACGTGGGCCCGCCAGCTCGAGCAGTGGGGCTTCACCGACGTGCCGCCGGAGTACCTCAAGCTCTAGGCAGCTCGACCTGGATCTTCGTGCCGCGGTCGGGTGCCGACTGGATGACGAAGGTACCGCCGAGCGCCCGCGCCCGTTCGCGCATGCCGACGATGCCCAGGTGGGCGCCGGCGCGAGCCCGTGCCAGGACACCCTCGAGGTCGAAGCCGACGCCGTTGTCGCGGATGGTGAGGTGGATCCGCGGATCCTCGAGGCGCACCTGCACAACCACCTGGCTGGCATGCGCATGACGGAGGACGTTGGTGAGCGCCTCCTGCACCAGCCGGAAAAGCGCGGTCTCGACCTCGGCGGAGAGCCGACCCAGATCGGGCGGCATCTCGAGCACGAACGCGACGCCGGCGCGCTCGCAGTGTTCCTGCAGGTGGGCCTGCAGCGCCGCTGACACACCCAGCTCGTCGAGCAGAGGCGGTCGCAGCGAGCGGGACAGGGCACGGACAGTCTGAATCGCGCGGTCGGCCAGACCCATCGCCTCGATGGTCGAGGCCCGCTCGCCGTTGCCGATGTGGAGGCTGAGCTTGATGGCGGTCAGCATCTGACCCAGCTCGTCGTGCAGTTCGCGGGCAATGTGCCGTCTTTCGTCCTCCTTCGCCGCTTCGCCCTCGCGCTGCAGATGGCTGAGTTCCTCGTACGCGCGCTCCAGAGCCCGTTCCGCCCGGACGCGCTCGGCAGTCTCGAACGCGCGCGAGACGCAGTCCGCGAGTGAGCCGGCCACCGTCTGCTCCTCGGGTGTCCACGGCCGCGGCCCGGCGCCTATGTGCTCGTGGCACAGCACGCCGGCCACTTTCCCTCCGACGTGAAAAGGCGCATCCAGCATGGCGGTGATCCCGAGCGGCACGAGGTAGCCATCGCGCAGATCGATCGTGCGAACGTCGGTGACCGCGTCGCTGACGACAATGGTGCGCTCCTGGCGCAGCGCCGCGAAGTAGGCAGGGCAGGACGAGGAGTCGATCCGCTCCGGGCGGGAGTGGCGCGCCTCCGCCTTGGCGAACAGATCGAGACACTCGATCGCCTCGGCGTCGGGGGCCAACCGCCAGACCGAGCACCGGGCCGCGTCCAGCAAGCGCGCCGCAGCCTCGGTGATCTCGCGCAGCGCCGCTTCCAGATCACCGCGCGCGATGAAGTCGCTGGTGGCCAGCCTGAGAAGCTCGTCCTGGGCCGCCAGCCTCGCGGTCTCGGCTCGTTGGCGATCGCCCAGCGCCGCCTGTGCAGCACGCCGCCCGCGTTCGGCGCCCTCGATGGCCCCGTGCGCAAGCAGGACGATGACCGCACCGAGAACCCCCAGAGTGGCCGCCAGGCGCACCCAGACCAGTGGCGAGGTCAGCTCGGTGAACTGCTGGCTGGTCACGTCACGGTTCGCCATCCCGAAGACGAAGAACAGCGCCACGCCCAGGCCCAGCGTCATCAGCCCCGCGCGCCGGCCAAAGGCGATGGCCGCCAGAATTGCGGCGGCGCAAAACGTGAGCGAGCTGCCCGGTGTAGGGCCGAGCGACGACACCGCTCCCACGCCTCCGAGCAACGGCGCCGCTACGGTCAGCACACCGCGCACCCCTCGATCGAGCGCTGGCCGGAACGCGACCACCGAGACCAAGAGGATGCCGGCCCAGATGCTGAGGACGGGAAGCGTGGGCCCATTCCTGTAGAGGACGTGAGCGGCGATCGGGGAGCCGCCGAACACGACGATGCGCGCGGTCAGCGTGAGGACGCGGTCCACCCAGACGTCGCCGTCCACGGCTTCAGGTCTCGCCCGAAATCAAACCGGCGCGGATGGCATACTTCACCAGGCCCGCGACATCGTGAATCTCCAGCCGTTCCATGATCTGGGCGCGGTGGGTCTCGATGGTCTTCACGCTCAGCTCGAGCATGTGGGCCATCTCCTTCGTGCTCTTTCCCTCGGCGAGGAGCTGCAGGATCTCCCGCTGGCGTGGCGTCAGCACCTCCGCCGGAGACGCCCGGCTCACCATGGCCTCGACGACCTGGCGGGAAATGCCGGGGCTCAGGTAGGTCTGCCCGCTCATGACGGCCCGCAGGATGACCGGCAACTCGTCGATGCAGGCCTCCTTCAGCACATAGCCGGAGACGCCCAGTTTCAGGGCGTGGGCGACGTAGCTCTCGTTGGAGTGCATCGAGAGGATCACGATCCGGGTGCTCGGCGACGCCTCGCGGACGCGCTCGGCCGCCCCGAGACCGTTGAGACCGGGCATGGCGATGTCCAGGAGCGCGATGTCCGGCTTGTGCTGGACGATGAGAGCGATCGCCTCGCGGCCGTCGGCGGCCTCGCCCACCACCTGCACGCCGGGTAGGCCCTCGAGCAGCACCCGCACCCCCGCCCGCACCAGGTTGTGATCGTCCGCGAGCACGATACGGGTCACGCCTCCTCCCTCACGCGGCGGTATGCTACCACCGCCTCGCCGGCTAGGGGTTTTCGCGCCTGCCCATCAGGTTTCCCCCGATGGGCAGCCGAGCGCGAACCGTCCAGGATGCCGTCAGTGGCCGCTGCCCTCCGCCTGGTCATCGTCGACGACAGCAACGTCGCGCGCGACGCGATCGCCGCGCTGGTGAACCAGTTACCGGGAATGACGGTCGTCGGGCTGGCGTGTGACGGCGTGCAGGGGGTGACGATGAGCCGGCAGATGCGCCCGGACGTCGTGCTCATGGACCTCAACATGCCGGTCATGGGCGGCATCGAAGCGACGCGGCAGGTGAAAGCGGAAGCGCCCTCGCCCGCCGTGTTGGTCGTGACCCAGTTCGAAGAGGAGGCGCTCCGTCAGGCCGCGAAGGACGCGGGCGCCGATGCGGTTCTGTTCAAGGGCGAGCTCTCCGGATCTCTGGAAGCTGCCATCCGTGGGGTCGTAGCGAAAGGAATGAAAATGTCAGTCGACAGCGAGACAGTCAAACAGCCGTTCAACGGAGTGAAGGTGTTCTCGGCCACCATGGCTCACGATCGAGAGCACCTCGGCGACAAGGTCACAGGCTGGATGAGGCAGCACGCCGACTTCGAGGTGGTCGAATGCCGCGTCACCCAGTCGTCGGACGAGGCGTTCCACTGCATCGCCATCACCGTCTTTTATCGGGATCCGACCGTGGCCGCCCGCACAGCCTGACGGCTCGCCGAGGTCGACCGGGGTTGATGCTCCGGACGGGTGGCCACACCCAGGATCAGGATGCAAACGGCGGAGATCCTGAAGCGGGAGGAGAACGAGCGTCGCGCCTTCTCCCAGGTGGCCACGAACGGCCGATCGGCGGTCGAACAGGATGGGGAGCTTCGCATCCCGGAAGCCACCATCGAACGCTATCGGCGGATGCTGCGCGGGACCGACCGGCCGCTGACGCCTCTCGAGCAGATGATCGCCTGGCTGGGGCCGTCGCTGGAGGGGCGGCGCGTCCTGGAGATCTGCTGCCACACCGGCGAGTTCGGGGCGATCTTGGCCCTGCTCGGCGCGACCGTCGACTCCATCGACATCGCCGAGCCTGTGATCGACCTCGCGGCGCGACGGGCGGTGATCAATGGGATCCAGGGGAAGCTGCGCCCGCAGGTCATGTCGGTCCACGCGCTGCGCTTCCCGCCGGGAACTTTCGACATCGTGTTCGGCAAGGCGTCGCTGCACCACCTGGACGTCGCCGCCGCCGCGGACGAGATCGCCATGGCGCTCCGTCCCGGTGGGCTCGGCGTTTTCAGCGAGCCGATCTCCTTCTCACCGACGCTCTACCGGATGCGCCAGATGGTGCCCGTCGCTCCGGACATCGATTCTCCCGACGAGCGGCCGTTGTCCCGTGCGGACCTCGACCGGTTCCTGCAGCCATTCGCCTCCCACCAGGAGGTGTACGGACGCCTGCTCGGCCGGCTCGCCCGCGTGATCCCGGGGGACGGGCGCTGGTTGCGTCAGACCGACCGGATGCTGCTGGGTGCTGTGCCTTCCCTGCGGCGTCTCGCGGGCAACTGCACCTTCCTCGTCCGGAGGTGAAAGGCCATGAAGCAGTTGGGCGGCCGCCTGCCCTCCATCGACGGCCTCCGAGCCGTCTCCATCGCCCTGGTGCTGCTGGGACACCTGCGCTTGACGCGCGGTTTTCCCGACGGCGTGGTCCCTCCAGGGCTGGCCGAGTTCGGGGTCCGCACCTTCTTCGTCATCTCGGGCTTCCTCATCACGACGCTGCTCCTCGGCGAGTGGCAGCGCACGAACACGATCTCGATCCGCGACTTCTACGTGCGGCGCATCTACCGCATCTTTCCCGCCTTCTACTTCTTCCTCGCGGTGACCCTGACACTGGCGGCGCTGTCGGTGATCCAGCTCCAGCCGTTCGACGCGCTGGCCGCGGCGACCTACACCATGAACTACCACCAGGATCGGTCGTGGTGGCTGGGGCATCTCTGGTCGCTGTCCGTCGAGGAACAGTTCTACCTGTTGTGGCCGCTGGCGTTCAGCCTGGCGACGCCCGGTCGCGCCGCCTGGGTGGCTGCGGGCGCCGTGCTCCTGGGACCCCTGGCGCGGGTCGGCTCGTGGGTCCTCTTGCCGTCGTCACGCGAAGGGATCGGCGAGTCGTTCCCGACCGTCTGTGACGCCATCGCCATCGGCTGCCTGCTGGCCTGCGTGCGTGACCGTCTGACGGCCGTGCCGCAGTATCTTGCCTTCCTGCGCTCGCGCTGGTTCCTCGGGCTCCCGTTCCTGGCGGTCGGCTGCGCCGTCGTGGCGCGGACGCACGTGGCCATCGACTATGCCGTCGCGCAGTCCGCCGCGAACGTGGTCATCGCCCTGTCCGTCGACCGATGGGTGCGCTGGCCCGACGGCGCGCTGGGCCGGGTCCTGAACGCCGGCCCGATGGTCTTCATCGGCACGCTGAGCTATTCGCTCTACCTTTGGCAGCAGCTGTTCCTCAACGCCTCCGCATCGAGCGGGTTGAATGCCTTTCCGCTCAACATCGGCCTGGCCTTCGTCGCAGCGTGTTTCTCCTATTACCTCGTCGAGCGTCCCTTCTTGCGCTTGCGCAATCGCCAGCGCGTCATCGCCGCGTCGTCGCGTCATCTCACTGTATCCGCCAAATCTTTGGCCGGCTGACAGATCCCCGGAGACGAGCACAGCGGCAAACGAATAGCGTCCAGCTCACCTCGAATGAGCTGGCTCACCTGTCTGTTTCTGGCCGCGACGTATCAACTGACGCCTGGAAAAACCTTCTCGCAACTCCCGCCACTGAAGCCGGGTGACGTCGTCGAGGTCGAGGGCAACGCCACGTACCCGGCGGTGCTGTTCCGCGAATCAGGGACGAAGGAGCAGAAGATCACCGTGCGCGGACGGGCCGTGAACGGCAAGCGTCCCGTGATCGCCGGCGGCACCAACACAGTGGACATCGCCGGCTCGCACATGGTGTTCGAGGGCCTGGAGATCACCGGCGGCTCCGCCCGCTGCGTGTTCCACCGCGCCGACGACATCACCATCCGCGACACCCTCATCCACGACTGCCCCAACCACGGCCTGCTGGGCGCGGACCGGGGCTCGGGCTCGCTGCTGCTCGAGTACTCCGAGTTCCACCACAACGGCTCGGGCGAGATGAAGCATCAGGTCTACATGGCCACCGACGAGATCGCTTACCCTCGGTCCGTGTTCCGCATGCAGTTCTGCTACCTGCACGACGGCAACGGCGGCAACACCGTCAAGTCGCGCGCCGAGCGGAACGAGCTCTACTACAACTGGATCGAGGGCTCGACCTACCACGAGCTGGAACTCATTGGCGTCGATCCCGCCGAAGGGGTGACCGAGGGCCAGGCGCGCGAGGACTCGGACGTGGTCGGCAACGTGATCCGGAAGCTCGGCCGCAACGCCGGCTTTCACGCCATCCGCATCGGCGGCGACGGGACAGGACAGTCGGCGGGGCGCTACCGCTTCGTCAACAACACCATCCTCCTCGGCGCGGGCGGCACGGGCGTGGCGTTCCGGCTGTTCGACCGCATCGACTCGTTCGAGGCGCACGGCAACATCATCTTCCGTCCGGGTGGCGGGGCGATCCAGGCCATGCGCACGGTGGAGGTGGCCACGCCCGCGCCGGTGATCATCGGGCGCGGAAACTGGCTGCCGTCGGGATCCGGCGTTCCCAAAGAGTGGACGGGCACGGCGCTCGGCAACGATCCGACCTTCGCCAGTCTCGCCACGATGGACCTGCGTCCCGGCCGCGGCAGCTCGACGGTCGATGTCGGGGTCGCCATGCCTGCCGGCGCGTCGGATCGCCCCTTTCCTTCGCCGCTGGTAACGCCCTTGTTCGAGCCAGCCATGCGCCTGCTGGCCGTCGGCGGCGCTCTGCCGCGGCCGCGTGACGACCGCATCGACATCGGTGCTTTCGAATTCGGCGAGGTGCGCGCGCCGGTGGCCGATGCGGGAACGGCGGCGCCCGTCGACGCGAGGACAGTCCCTTCCCCCGACGCACTCGCGCCGCGGCCCGCCGACGGCGGCGTTGCCGATGCGCTGGCGATCACCAGCGCCGCCACCGTGCCCTCGGGCGGCGGGGGCTGTCAGGTCGGTGGTACCAGCGGCAGCAACGGGCTCTGGGTGGCCCTGCTGCTACTCGGTTACACGTGGCGGCGACGGCGGCGCAGGCCGGGCTGAGCCACTCGTCAACGTGGCTTGCGCGCGGTAGTTTACGGGGGTGGCGGCCCCCACGATCCAGTTCGAAGGCGTGACGAAACGCTTTCCTGGCGTGCTGGCCCTCGAGGAGGTCAGCTTCGAGGTGGCGGCCGGCTCCTGCCACGCCATCTGCGGCGAGAACGGTGCGGGCAAGAGCACGCTCGGCAAGATCCTCGCCGGCATCCATCCTCTCGACGAGGGTCGGATCCGCCTCCACGGTCGAGAGATCCGTTTCCATGGGCCAGCGGACGCTCGCCAGGCAGGCGTCGGCATGGTCCACCAGGAGCTGGCTTTCGCCGAGAACATGACCGTCGCAGAGAACCTGTGCCTCGGCGACCTGCCGGCGCGCTTCGCCTTCGTCTCGTTCCGCGAGATGGCCGACCGGGCCCGCCGCATGCTGGCCAGCATCGATGCCGAGATCGACGTCCACCGCCGCGTGGGCGAATTGACCGTCGGCGAGCAGCAGATGGTGCAGATCGCCGCCGCCGTCGGCAGCGGCGCCAGCGTGATCGTCTTCGACGAGCCGACCAGCAGCCTGTCGCAGGGCGAGGTCGAGCGCCTGTACGAGCTGATGGCGCGCCTGCGATCGCAGGGTGTGACAGCGCTCTACGTCTCGCACCGCATGCCCGAGATCTACAAGCTGTGCGACACCATCACCGTGCTGCGCGATGGCCGCCACGCCGTGACCCGGCCGACGGACGAGCTGGACGAGGCGGCGCTGGTCCAGGCGATGATCGGCCGCCGCCTCGAGCAGTACCACCCTCGCTACCTGGACAAGGAGCCTGGCGACGAGGTGCTGCGGGTGGCGGGCCTCACGAGCCCGGGCAAGTTCGATGACGTGTCCTTCTCGGTGCGCGCCGGCGAGGTGGTCGGGCTGGCTGGCCTCGTCGGCGCCGGACGCTCGGAGGTGGCGCAAGCGCTGTTCGGCCTGGATCCGCGGGCAACCGGGACGATCGCCTTCCGCGGGCAAACGGTCTCGCTGCGCGATCCGGTGGCGGCGATGGCGCTGGGGATCGGCCTCGTGCCCGAGGATCGCAAGCGCCAGGGGCTGGTGCTGGGCCTGGGCGGTCGCGAGAACCTGAGCCTGCCCATTCTCGACGGACCGACGCTGTCCCGGGCCGGGTTCGTGCGCCTGGGCGCCGAGCGGGCGCTGGCCGAGGAATACTTCAAGTCGCTGCGCGTGCGATCGCCCCACGTCGATTTCGTGACTGCCGGCCTGTCCGGCGGCAACCAGCAGAAGATCGTGCTCGCGAAGTGGCTGGCGGCAAAGTGCAAGCTCTTGATGCTCGACGAGCCGACCCGCGGCGTCGACGTGGGCGCCAAGGCCGAGATCCACGACCTCGTCGACAAGCTCACCGCGGAGGGCGCAGCGGTGCTGCTGATCTCCAGCGAGCTGCCCGAGGTGATCAAGCTTTCGCGCCGGATCCTGGTGCTGCGCAATGGCCGTCTGGTGGGCGAGCTGGCCCGCGCCCACGCCTCGCAGGAGGCGATCATGCGTTTGATGGGCGGGGTGAAGGCGGCATCCTCTTCATCATCTAGCGCGTCTGCTTGAGCCGTTCGAAGGCGGTGGCGCGCACGCGCGGATCCGGATCGCGCATCTGGGCAATCAGAGAATCACGCTCGATGCGGGTGGAGGCTCGGCGTTCCGACGGCTCCTTTGCCAGCAGCGGCGCGCCTCGCCCGGCCCGCACCTGGGTGGCCAGCGCCTCCTCGTCGTGCTTGAGCCAGAACCGGTAAATCTTCTCGGCGCGGGCGATGCTCACCCCGCCCTCGACCACCAGATCCACGAGCGAGCGAGGCTGCCCGGCGGCTTTCTCGTGCCGGAGCAGGGCCAGCAACTCGCCATCGGACACGCGCTGTCCACGGTTCACCGGGGCCGGTGTTCCCCGCACCACCGCGCGTAGCGCCAGCACCTCCGCCCGGCTGTACCAGGCCGATCCCATGACCCCCCGGACCGGCCTGAGCCGCCCTTCCCGCTCGAACTGCCTGATCTTGAACTCGCTCGGCAGCCCCAGCTCGGAGGCGGCCTGCCTACGCGACAGGTGCCCTTCGTACCCCGATGGCGGCCGCACCGCCTTTCGACTGGCTATCACCGACGACGACGGTACGGCCCGATGAACCACACAGCAAGTTTTCCATCCCTGGTGTCATCAGGCCTTCATCGGAGTTTCATCAGGGCTGTGCCCCGACAGGCACGTGGCCGCCACCAGGTCTCCGGTGACGTTCAAGGTCGTCCGGCTCATGTCCAGCAGGCGGTCGACCCCGAGGATCAACCCCAGACCCTCGGGCGGGATCTTGAACATCCCCAGGATCATCGCCACCACGGGAATCGAGCCGGCCGGAACGCCCGCCGTCCCGATGCCCGCCAGCACCGAGATCACCATGACCAGCGCCTGCTGCCCGAAGGACATCGGAACGCCGTACACCTGGGCCAGGAACAACACGGTCACTCCTTCGAAAAGCGCGGTGCCGTTCTGGTTCATGGTGGCCCCGACCGTCAGCACGAACCGGCTGACGGTCTGGGGCAGCTTCAGCGATTCGTCGGCCACCTTGAGGGCGGTGGGCAGGGTGGCGCTGGACGACGCGGTGGAGAACGCGGTCACAATCGCCACCTTCGCCCCCCGGAAGAACCAGAGCGGGCTGCGCCGCGCCAGCACCTTGATGAGGATCGAGTAGACGACGAACATCTGGATGGCCAGGCCCAGCAGCACCACGCCCACGTAGGCGGCCAGCTGCCCCAGCAGATCGGTGCCAAGGCGGGTACCCATCACGAACATCAGCGCGCCCACCCCGAACGGCGCCAACCGCAGCACTCCGTCGATCGCCTTCATCATCACGTCGTAAACGCCCTGCACCATCTCCTTCAGGCGCTCGGACGCCTCGGTGCGAGTCAGCGCCAGCGACACCCCGAACACCAGCGCGAACACGATGACGCCGATCATGTCGCCGGTGGCCGCCGCCTTGATGGGATTGTCCGGAACCATGGCGACGAACATCGCGGCGGCCGACGAGTCGGGGGGCGGCGGGACGGGCGCCACCACCTGACCGCGGGCGGTGAGCGTCCGGATCGTCTCCGCTGCCGCGCCCTCACCGGGGCGCAGCACGTTCACCAGGACGAGCCCGATCATCACGGCGACGAACGAGACGCAGACCGTGTACACGAAAGTGCGCCCGCCCAGGCGGCCGAGCTCCTTGAGGTCGATGCTGCAGACACCGACGACCAGCGCCGAGAACAGGAGCGGGATCACCAGCATGAACAGGAGGCGCAGAAAGATCTGCCCGGCCGGGTACGCCAGATGGTCGGTGATCCAGACCAGCACGGGATTGCCACCCGCGAGGAGGTTGGCGGCCAACCCACCAACGGCACCGATCCCGATGCCGACCATCATCCGTCGCGGCTGCATTTCCGCGCTACTGTACCAGCAGCGTCATTCCCAAAAGCAGGTAGTTCCCGCGCGCGTGCTTGCTCTCGATGGCGCGCATCGGATCGTCGGCGGTCGTCTGATAGCCGCGGCTCCACAGGCGCATCTCGCCGAATTCGAGCGCCAGCGCGAGCTGGGAATGAAGCGCATACGTAGTCCCGATGGCGACGATCAGTCCCTCGGTGATGCCACCCGCGTCGTCGGTGGATCGCCCCACCGGCACCGCGATGACGCCGCGAGCGCCGCCATACGGCCGCCAGCGATTCGCCAGCAGCCGCGACGTCGAGGTGATCGCCGCCAGATCGCCGCCCCCCGTCGTGCCCACCACGCTCCGCGCGCCCCCGGCTCCGGCCAGGAACGCCAACCACGGTAGCGGCGCCACTTTCCAGGTGAGCTTCGCTGCGCCGGCAAAGTGTCCCCCCTGCCAGGGCCGCAATGGATCTTGGTGGTTGTCAGGTCCTGCGTAGAGGACCGTCCCCTCGGCGCCCAGTTCCTGGCGCGCGCCGACGCCGACACGCACGCGGCCGCCGCCGCCCGCGCCACGTCCCCAGTTGACGCCACCGCCACCTGCCGCGAGCGTCACCCCGAGTTGCCCTGGCCGCAACACCTGCGCCGTCTCCGCAAAGTGAAACGGCGGCCCCGGGCTGAACGGCGAACAACCACCCAGGAGAACGAGGACTAGCGGGAGACCCCTAACGCCCATGGCGCGATGAAATAACAGATCGTCGCAATCACCAAGCCCCCACCGATGTCGATCACCACCCCGCTGCGCGCCATCGTGGTCACGGGGATGTAGCCGCTGGAGAAGACGATGGCGTTCGGCGGCGTGCCCGCCGGAAGCATGAAGCCGAACGACGCCGACAGCGTCACCGCGAACATCAGCGTCGCCGGATGGAGCCCGAAGGTCGGCGCCGCCGGTCCCAGGAGCGGCAAGAGGATGCTGGCCGTCGCCGTGTTCGAGGCGACTTCGCTGACGGCGATGGTCACCAGGCAGCAGACGACCAGCGACAGGTACGGCCCCGCACCGCCCAGTTGCTGCAGGCTTGCGCCGATCAGCGTCGAAAGGCCGCTGCGTTCGATCCCGTGGGCCATCGCGAAGCCACCACCCAGCAGCACCAGCAAGCCCCAGGAGATCCCGACTGCGCTCCGCCAGTGCAGCCCCAGGCGCGGAATCAGCATCAACGCCAGTGCCACGCCCATCGCCACCTCGGGTTCCTTGCCGCGCGGCCCGAACACCCAGAGCACCGCCGCCGTCAGGAAGGCGACCAGCGCCACCTTCTCGCCCCGCTTCATCGGCCCCAGTTGCCGCCGGGCGTCGTCGATCGTGGCCCGTCCCCCGGGGAACTCCTCGCGTGGCAGGCGCCGCACCAGGTACATCCACGCCAGCGGGATCACGATGATCACGATGGGCATCGCGATCGTGCTCCAGGTGACGAACCCGATCTCCTCCTCCAGGATCTTCGCCGCCTGCTTGACGAAGACGAAATTCACTCCCGTCCCGATCTTCGTCCCGATGCCACCCATGCTGGCCGCGTAACCGATACCCAGCATCAGCGCGAGCCCGAACGTCTTCAAGAGCGGATCCTGCCGCCCACGCTGCGCCTCGAACCGCTCCAGCACCGCCATCCCGATGGGGAACATCATCAGCGCCGCCGCCGTGTTCGAGATCCACAGCGTGATGAACCCCGTCGCCACCATGAACCCGAGCACGATCTGCCGCGGGCTGGTGCCGATGGCGCTGACGATCCCCAGCGCCATCCGGCGATGCAGCCCATGCTGCTCCATGGCCGCCGCGATCAGCATGCCCCCGAGGAACAGGAAGTTCACCCGGTCGAAGTACTGAACCCCAAGCTCCTGCAACGGCGCGGCGCCGATCACCGGGAACACCGCCAGCGGCAGGAGCGCCGTCGCCCACAGCGGCGCCGTCTCCGTGATCCACCAGATCGCCATCAGCAGCACCGTCGCTGCCGTCCACGCCTGCGCCACCGTCAGATGCGCTGCGCCCAGCGCCAGGCCACAGGCCACGAAGGCCACCGGGCCCAGCACCAGACCGGCGCGCGACCGGCTCACACCTCGATCAGGATGCGCTCGGGATCCTCGATGCACTCCTTGATGCGCACCAGGAACTGCACGGCCTCGCGCCCGTCGACGATCCGGTGATCGTACGAGAGGGCCACGTACATCATCGGACGTATGACGACCTGGTCACCCAGGGCCACCGGTCGCTTCTGGATGGCGTGCAGCCCCAGGATCCCGCTCTGCGGCGGGTTCAGGATCGGCGTCGACATCATCGAACCGTAGATGCCGCCGTTCGAGATGGTGAAGGTGCCGCCCTCCAGGTCATCGGGCCGCAGCTTGTTCTCCTTCGCCCGTCCGGCGAGCTCGCCGATCACCTTCTCCACCTCGGCCAGGGATAGACGATCGGCATGCCGGACCACCGGCACCACCAACCCGCGCCCACCGCCGACGGCGACGCCGACGTCGTAGTAATCCTTGTAGACGATGTCCGTGCCGCGGACTTCGGCGTTCACCAGCGGGAACGCCTTCAACGCGTCGACCGTCGCCTTCATGAAGAACGACATGAAGCCCAGCTTGATGCCGTGACGCTTCAGGAACTGATCCTGGTAACGCTCGCGCAGCGACATCACCTCGGCCATGTTGATGTCGTTGAAGGTGGTCAGGATCGCCGCGTTCTGCTGCGCCTCGAGGAGCCGGCGCGCGACCGTGCGGCGCAGAGGCGTCATGGGCACGACGCGCTCGGGTCGGGTGCTCGACTGATTCGAGGTGCGCTGGGCGGGCGTGGGCGGCAGGTCGACGGCCGGCCGGGGCGCGGCGGCGCGCATGACATCCTCGCGCTGCACGCGGCCGCCAGGTCCGGTGCCCTGGATGGACGCCGGCGAGATCGCCTTTTCCGCGATGATCCGGCGCAGCGCCGGAGAGGCCTTCACCTCGTGCCCGTTGGTCGGCGCAGGAGCAGCCACAACCGCGGACGGCGGTGCCGGAGGCGGCGAGGCGACGGCCGCGACGGGCGCAGGCGCCGACGTCGGCTTCCCATCCGGATCAATCTCGGCAATCACCTCGCCGATGGCCACAGTCTCCCCCGGCTTGCGCAGGATCTTCGTCAGCACCCCGGTGCCGGGCGACGGTACCTCGACGGTGGCCTTCTCGCTCTCCACCTCGACGATCGGCTCGTCGAGCTTCACGGCTTCGCCCTCGGCGCGTTTCCAGGAAGCAATCACCGCCTCGCTCACCGACTCACCCAGAGCCGGCACCTTGACCAGCACGATCATCGCTTCGGTCCGATCCCGAGCGCCTCTTCACACAGCTTGCCCTGCTCCAGCTTGTGGCGCGAGGCCGATCCCGTGGCGGGGCTGGCCGAGAAAGGTCGACTGATGCCCGACCACTTGAACGAGCTGAGGATCAGAGGCGGGATGTTGCGGCTCATGAAATGCCAGGCGCCCATGTTGCGCGTCTCCTCCTGGACCCAGATGACCCGGATGCCCTCGGGATAGATGGACAACGTCTCCAGGATCTCGTCACGCCGCAGAGGGTACAGCTGCTCGATGCGGATGATGGCGACGTTCTTCAGCTGGTGCTCCTCACGCATCGCCACCAGGTCGTAATACACCTTGCCGCTGCACAGGAGCACCCGCTCGACGTTCTTGGGGTCGATGTCGGGCGAGTCGGGAATGATGTGCTGGAACTCGCCCCGGGTGAGCTCGTCCAGGGACGACACGGCCGCCGTGTGCCGCAGCAGACTCTTCGGCGACATCACGATCAGCGGCTTGCGGTAGGGCCTCAGGATCTGCCGCCGCAGAAGGTGGAATATCTGCGCCGGCGTGGTGACGTTGGCGACCTGGATGTTGTCGTTCACGCACATGTTGAGGAACCGTTCGAGCCGCGCGCTCGAATGCTCGGGCCCCTGCCCCTCCATGCCGTGCGGCAGCAGCATGACGAGGCCACTCACCCGCCGCCACTTCGCCTCGGACGACACCAGGAACTGATCGATGATCACCTGGCACGCGTTCACGAAGTCGCCGAACTGCGCTTCCCAGATGACCAGCCCCTCGGGCATATCCAGGCTGTAGCCATACTCGAACCCGACCACGCCAGCCTCGGAGAGCGGGCTGTCGCGGATCTCGAAGCGCCCCTGCCCATCGGCGACGTGATCGAGCGGCGTGTACTCGGCCCCGTTCTGGTAGTCGGTCAGCACCGCGTGCCGGTGGCTGAAGGTGCCACGGCGGATGTCCTGGCCGCTCATGCGCACCCGGTTCCCCTCGCCCAGCAGGGTTCCGAACGCCAGCAACTCGGCCATGCCCCAGTCGAACGGCCGTGTCCCCGCAGCCATCGCCGCGCGCGCCTCGAGCAGCTTCGTGATCTTCGGGTGCGGCGTGAACCCGCCCGGCATGACGGTCAGCGTCTTGCCCACCGCCGCCAGAGCCTCGGGGGAAACCGCCGTCGAGACATCGCGTACCGCCGAGTCCGGCCCACCACGCACGCGCGACCAGACGCCACCGAACGTGCTCGGTCTCGGCGGCGCCTGCAGCTTCTTCGCCGCCTCCAGGGCCTCCTCCAGTTGCAGCTTGCGCTCCGTGGCGATCGCGTCGGCGTCGGCGCCGGTCACGGGAACCTCTGCGTCCGCCTGCGCGAAGGCCGCGAGGTAGGCCTCTCTTATCGAGGGCTTGCCGCCGATTGCCTTGTACATCAGCGGCTGGGTGTAGCTCGGCTCGTCGGCCTCGTTGTGGCCCCACTTCCGGTAACACCACATGTCGATCACCACGTCGCGGTGGAAGCGCTGTCGGAAGTCCACGGCCAGCTCCACCGCCTGCGCCACCGCCTCGGGGTCTTCGCCGTTGATGTGGATGATCGGGATCTGCAACATGCGCGCGACGTCCGTGGAATACGTCGTCGAGTAGGCGTTCCGCGGCCCCGTGGTGAAGCCGATCTGGTTGTTCACCACCACGTGAATGGTGCCGCCGACGGTGTACCCGTCCAGGCCCGACATGTTGAACGCCTCGGCGACGATCCCCTGCCCGGCGAACGCCGCGTCGCCGTGGATGAGGATCGGCAGGCCACGCTCGCGTCCACGATCGGCGATGCGATCCTGCTTGGCGCGCATGCGGCCCTGGATGACCGTGTTCACCCACTCGAGGTGGCTGGGATTGAAGCCCAGCGAGATGTGTACGCGCCCACCGGCGGTCACCCGATCGCTCGAGTACCCGAGGTGGTACTTCACGTCGCCGCCGCCATCGCCATACAGACTCATCTCGCGGTCGAGGAACTCGGCGAAGATCTCCGCCGGCGGTTTGCCGAGCACGTTCGCCAGCACGTTGAGACGCCCGCGGTGGGCCATGCCGATCACGATCTGGGTGACCCCCGCGCGTGACGATCGATCGATGATCCGGTCGACGATCGTGATCAAGCTCTCCGCGCCCTCGAGCGAGAAGCGCTTGACGCCCAGGAACTTCGTGTGCAGGAACTGCTCGAACACCTCGGCTTCGGTGATCTTGGCCAGGAGGTGAATCTGCTCGGCGCGCGTGAACTTCACGCGGTTGCGCGTCGACTCCATCTTCTGTTGCAGCCAGCCGCGCAGCTCGCTGTCATGGATGTGCGCCACCTCGACGCCGATGTGGCGGCAGTAGGTCTCCTTCAGCAGCACCAGGATGTCGCCCAGCGGTCGCGCATCGGCGCCCGCGATGTCCTCGGTGGTGACCACCGCGTCGAGATCGGCCTCGTTCAGCCCGTAGTCCTCGATGCGCAGCCGGTTGGCGCTGCGGTCGACCAGACCCAGCGGATCCAGATCCGCCGACAGGTGCCCCAGCTCGCGGAAGTCCTCGATCAGCCGTCGGACGCGTTTGCCACCGAGCGCCCGCTGCGCCGCAACCGCCGCCACCTCGCTGGTGGCCGAACGTCCGACGGTTCCGCCGGCGTCACGCACCGCGGTCGCGTGACCGTTGACGCTGGCGTGCCCGTTGCCTGTACCGGGAGAGCCGTTTTCCATGCGCTCGAACTCGCGCCGCCACGCCTCGTCGACCGACGCCGGGTTCTCCCGGTAGGCGTAGTACAGCTCCTCGACCCAAGCGAGGTTCGAAGGGCTCACTTCCCAGTCAAGCATGGCGGGATCCGGCACCCAACAAAGTGGCCTATCATAGTCGATTTACAAAAGAAAAAGGCGCCGCCTCCGAGGGAGTCAGCGCCTTTTCAACGGCGAAACAGCTCGGGTTACTTCTTGCCCTCGGCGGCCGCCACCATCTTCTTGAACTTGTCCTTTGCGTCGTCCGTCAGGTCGTACTTGGTGTCGTCCGTGTGGCAGTCGTCGCAGTCGAACTTCACGCCGTTGGCCTTGGCAGCCTTGGCGAGCTTCTTCATCTCGGCCTTGGCGGCCTTGATTCCGCCCTCCTTGCAGGCCTTGGCCACCGGCGAATCGCCCTTCGTGGCGATGGTGCAGTCACCTGCGGCGGCGAAGGTCCGGCCGGCCAACATCAGCGCCCCACCCAGACAACCAGCGAAGATAATTCCACGAAGCGTTCGAACCATGTGTGTCGTCCTCCTAAAAGGGAAGGTGTAGGTCCCCTTCATATATCAGATCTACGGACGCGACCCGACGAGCGTGGATTCATGCCTTCGCGTTGCGTCGTTGCGTTTACCGGATGTTAACTTGACACTTCGACGCCCCTGCCCAATTTAAGGGTCATGCCAAGCCCCAAAGCTCGTCAGAAGACCGCCCCGCGGACGAAGGACGTCGCGCCGAAGGCGGTCAAGGCCACCCCCGCCGCTGCCAGGGCGGCCGCCCCCAAGCCCAACGGCGCGAGCCGACGCCCGACGACCGATCAGGTCGCCCGCCGAGCCTACGAGATCTGGGAAGCCGAGGGCCGTCCTGGCGGCCGCGAGCGCGAGCACTGGGTCCGCGCCGAGGCCGATCTCGACAGCAGCCATCCAGATTGACGCCCGCCTCGATCGTGGGCGACAGTGAGTTCCGGACGGGAGTGTCCTCCCGCAAGGAGATCTCACTTATGCAGCGAATGGTCACGGGTCTGGTTCTGGGTGCGCTCGTCGGGATCGCAGCGTGTGGAGGCGATGGCACGGGCGGAACGGGCGGAAGCGGTGGCTCGGGTGGCTCCGGTACTGCGGGCTCGGGTGGCTCCGGCAGGGCGGGCTCGGGCGGCTCGGGCACGGCGGGCTCGGGTGGCTCGGGCACGGCGGGCTCGGGTGGCTCGGGCGGCTCCGGGACCGCAGGCTCGGGCGGCTCCGGGGGAACGGGGGGAACCGGCGGCGCCGGCGCCTGCAACGTCCCCAGCTGCTTCGCCAACCTCGTGGCCCCCTGCACGCCGAGTGGCTCCTGCACGACTCAGACGATGGGGACCACCACCAACACCTGCTACGGCAACGGCGTCAAGCAGCAGGCGTCCTTCGTGTTCATGGGCCAGGGCGGCACGAGCACCGTCGCCACCAAGAAGCCCGACGGCAGCGTCTGCTACACCCAGGAGGTCCCGGTCCAGAGTGGTCAGACGACCATCACCAGCACCCTGAAGAACGCCGGCGGCCAGACCGTCGGCACGGTCACGATCAACACACAGGCTCGCACGGCCACCTATCAGTGCACGGGCGGTCAGCCGGTCACCTGCAGCCTCGGCGGCTCGGGTGGCATGGGCGGCATGGGCGGCTCGGGCGGCTCGGGCGGCTCGGGCGGTAGCTGCACGACTGGTACCTGCACCTACTGACGAAACACCGCGGGAGGCACTGAGACACGGACCTTCCGTGCCTCGGTGCCTCCGGTGGTGATCTGACGGGATCCCGCCGGCAGAGGGGCTCGCTCCGATCTCTCCGGCCGGGGGCGGGACGGGGCCTTGATGTCCCTGTCGTGCTCAAACACCTCGCTCGCGGTGTCACCGGAGCTTGCTCGGCACCCGTCGAGACGCGACCGGGAACTGCGCGCGCCAGGGACATCGAGGCCCCG
>JANPFD010000009.1:0-3965 GCA_031423255.1 Myxococcales bacterium
TCGACCGCGTGCCAGAGCTACGGTGCCATAACCCGCGAATCGGTCGAAGAAGCCAGCTCCCAGATGCGCAGCGATCTGCGCGCGCAATGCGTGCGCAAGATCGAACGGCTCAAGGCGGAAGATGGCGTCGTGGTGCCGTGAGGGCGGCATGAAGGCTTGCTTGCGGACACTGCTGGTCCTGTCGTTCCTCTTGCTCCCGGTGGCATGTCGGAGCCGCCGGGCTCGGACTGAACCCGACGCCGCGCCGCCGGCGCCGGACACCAGCCACCATGCCGAAGGCCACAACGGGGTGGTTGTCTCGGTTTCTGGCCCGGCCTCCGAGGCGGGCCTTGGCATCCTCAAGCGCGGCGGCAACGCTGTCGACGCCGCCGTCGCCACCGCGTTCGCCCTGGCCGTGTCCTTTCCGGCAGCCGGGAATCTGGGCGGGGGCGGCTTCATGCTGATCCATCCCGCGCCCGGTGGCGGCGCTCCGATCGCCGTCGACTACCGCGAGACAGCGCCGGCCGCCGCGACCCCCACCATGTTCGGCAAGGACGATTCGCAGTACACCCACAGGGCGGTGGCAACGCCGGGCACCGTGCGTGGGATGGCCCTGGCACACCGGCGCTTCGGAAGCCTGCCCTGGGCCGAGCTGTTGCGGCCCGCCATCGCCCTGGCCAGGAGGGGCTTCCTGTTCGACGGAAATCTGGCCGAGAACCTGAACGTCAATCTGACCGCCGCGCCCGAGGCGGCGGAGTTCCAGCGCGTGTTCGGCAAGCCCGGCGGCGGTCCGTGGCGGGCGGGCGATCGTCTTGTCCAGCCCGATCTGGCCGTCACGCTGGAGTTGCTGGCCGACAAGGGGCCGGACACCTTCTACGCAGGACCGCTGGCCGGCGAGATCGTGGCAGAGATGGTCCGGGGCAAGGGCCTCATCACCGCGGCCGATCTGGCCGGATACCGGGCGATCGAGCGCAAGCCCGTCACCACCCGCTACCACGGGTACGACGTCTACGCCCCGCCTCCGCCCAGCTCGGGCGGCATCTGCCTGGTGGAGGAGCTGAACATGCTGGAGGCTTTCGATCTCACCGGCTGGGGCCGCTGGGCGCCGCGCACCTTCCACGTGCTGGCCGAGACCATGCGGCGGGCCAACTACGACCGTGCCCGCTACATCGGTGATCCGGCCTTCGTGCAAATTCCCGGCAAGCTCACCGATCGCGCCTACGCCCACGAGCTGGCCCGGACCATCGACCTGCAGCGGGCCACGCCCAGCACCACCCTGTCCCGGGACATCAAGCTGTCGCAGGAGGGAGAGAACACCACCCACCTGTCGATCATCGACAGCAAGGGCATGGCGGTGGGGAACACGTTCACGCTCGAGCGGCGCTGGGGCTCGCGCGTCGTGGTCAAGAACCGGGGCTTCCTGCTGAACAATGACATGTTTGCGTTCAACCTGGTTCCCGGGGTCACCGACACCAAGGGCAACATCGGGACCCCGCCCAACACCATCGCGCCGGGCAAGCGAATGGTCACCTCGCAAAGTCCCACCATCGTCGCGCAGGATGGCCGGGTGAAACTGGTCACGGGCAGCCCGGGGAGCCGGGCCATCCCCAACACCATCCTGTGCGTGTTGCTGAACGTTCTGGATTTCCACATGCCCCTCCAGACAGCGGTGGAATCGCCGCGGCTTTCTCACCAGTGGCTGCCCGATCAGATCACCTTCGAGACCCCAGAGCGGTACCCGGAGCTGACGCGGGCCCTGACGGCGATGGGACATTCGGTGATTCGCACCACGCCCGTGCCCCAGGGCGATACCCACTCGATCTGGGTGGCCGGGCCGAACAACTATGTCGGCGTGGCCGATCGGCGGGTCAACGGCATGGCCGTGGCGTACTGAGACTACCGCCGTGCATTCGCGCGGTCGATGAAACCGGCGACCACGCCATCCAGAACGTCGAGGGGCACGGCCCCACCGGACAGGAGCTGATTGTGAAACGCCTTCAGGTCGAAGCGCGTCCCCAAGGCCGCCCGCGCGCGCTCGCGTAACCCCAGCATCTTCATCTGGCCGATCTTGTAGGCGCAGGCCTGGCCGGGCACCACCACGTAGCGGTCGACTTCAGATTCCCTGACCCCGTAGGCGATGGCCTGCGCGCGCGTCCAGCGCCTGGCATGCAGCCCGGTGTCGACCACCAGCCGTCGGGCCCGGAACAGTTCGGCGTGCAGGCGCCCCAGGTCACCGACGGGATCGCCGTCGTACCAGCCCAGTTCGGCCACCAGGCGCTCCGCGTAAAGGGCCCACCCCTCGGAGAACGCGCTGAAGTTACTGAACGGGTTGTTGCGCAGGAAAGCGGGCAGGGCTGTGTTCTCGACCTGCAGGGCGCGCTGGAAGTGATGGCCGGGCACGGCTTCGTGGTACGTCTGCGTCCTCATCCCGATGCGCTGGAAGCGCGGGCCGGCCAGGGGCACGTTGAAGAGTCCCGGCCGCGAACCATCCAGGGGCGGCCGCACGTAGTTGGCGGCGGCATTGCGCTCGCGGAACTCGGCAATCCGCCGCACCTCGACCCGCGCCCGCGGACGCAGGTCAAAGACGGCGGCCGCCCGTGCGTCGGCGTCGCGCACGATGCTCTGGTAGTCGGCCAGCACCCTGGCCCGCACATCGGGTCCGTCGGCGTAGGTGGACGCCTCGCTGACTTGATCGAACCGTTCCTCGACCGTCCCCTGGGTGTGGCCCAGGTTCCGCAACGCCGCGTCCATTTCCTTTTCCAGGCGCGCCACCTCCTGCAGTCCGCGTTCGTGAACCTGGTCGGGTGTCAGCTCCGTCGTGGTGTGGCTGCGCAGAAAATAGGCGTAGGCCTCGGCGCCCCGGGGCAGCCTCCAGAGGCCGGCGTCCTCGGTCGACTGGGCCCGCTGCGAATCCAGCACCGTGATCGCGCGGCGGTAGGCGGGATACACGGTGTCCCGGATCTCGCTGGCCGCTGCCGCCAGCAGCCGGGCGCGCTCGGCCGCATCGACATCCTTGAGGCCCTGCAGACGGTCGGCCAGCGACGTGTAAAGAACGTTGCCGGCAGGCGCTGGCTGGGTGAATCGCCGCATCTGCTCGATGGTCGCGTCCAGGATGAACCGCGGGGGCACGATGCGCTTGGCCTGGCGCGCACGTGCCGCGGCGATGGCCTGATCGAACTTCGCGCCGAACCCCGCCAGCCGCCTGAGGTAGGTCTGCGCGTCCGAACGGCCACGCATCGGGTGAAGGTCGGTCAGCAGCGTGGGCAGGGCCGACTGGGGCGACTGGCTGTATTGATGGAACGGGTAGCGATGGTCGAGAAATTCCTGGCCGCGCACGATGTCGTCCAGGGACCAGGCCAGCACGTCGGCGGCCAGACGCTGTGTCGACGTGAGGCGCGGGCGGTCGAAGCGCTTCAGGCGGTCTTGCAGGTGGCGCGCCTGCTGAACCCGCCTCTCCTGGAACGCGTCGGAGGCATCGGTGAGCAACCCGTCCAGCCGTTCCTGCTCCGCACCCGAAAACCGGCGCAAGGTGGTCGCGACCTCGGGATCGTCGCGCACCCAGTCCCGCAGCGCCTCCTCGAAGAACCGATCGACGTCGTCGACACCACCGAGGGCAGGTGAAGGGATCTGGGTTGGCCGTGGGGTGCAGGCTGCTACCAGCAAGGGCAGCAGAAGGGGCCGCAAGTACGCGAGAAGAGTCTGACGACGCAAATGGCGCATTCTGAGTGGCGGCCCCAAACGCCTAACCGGGTTTTCGCACACGATCGGTGCGGCGGGAATTTCTGTTCGAGACCGCGCTCGACGCGGGCGCCGCAGACGAGCCACTGAAGTTGGCCTCCGCTCGAACGGCGGCCCCGGCTTTGGCAACGCTTGGCTCGGCGGCGATTGCGATCCGGGCCAGTCCGCCGCAATCAATCTCGCCCCCTCGCCCCGCGGCGACCAGCGCCGCGGCCGCGTCCCTGGCCCACCGGTGCACTGCCGCCTCG
>JANPFD010000010.1:0-1906 GCA_031423255.1 Myxococcales bacterium
ATCACTGGAACCGGATGCTGTCGTACTCACGCTGCATAACCTCCGCGCCCCTGGTTGGCACGCGCCCTACCGGGACAGTGTCCATCGACGCCAACCGGCGTCCGCAGGTCGCCCTGCCGCTGGGCGACGTCGAGGTCGACGCCTTGCGACGAGGCATCGGCCTGCTGGCGCGCACGTTCCTGGCCGGGGGCGACATCAAGCCTATCGAAGTACTTGCCGGCACGCGCCACGGCCGCGCCATGCGGACGTTCGCCGACGTTGATGCCTTCGAGCGCGAACTGACCTCCGCGGCGCAGCTGCGCATCGGCACCGGCCACCCGCAGGGCGGCAACGCGATGAGCACCGACACGCGCATCTCAGTGGTCGACGAGCAGTTCCGGGTGCGCGGCTTCGCCAACCTGCGCGTGTGTGATGCCAGTGTGTTTCCCGAGGTGGCGGGCGTGAACCCGCAGTGGACGGTGCTCGCCGTCGCCCACCACTGCGGCCGCGTGATGACCGGCGGTTGAGCAAGCTTGCCGCTGGGGGCGAAGCAAGACACACGACTTGCTGTTCGTGTATCCGCCCGCTTCACGTCGCAAGACTGTCACAAAAGTATTCCCGGGCTGCTTCCAACAGGGCGCTAGTGTTAAAAATCCATCATGTCCTCGAAGAGAAATGCCGGAACGGCTGAACCCTCGGAAGCGGCGACCGCCAGCACCGAACCTAGACTATTTCTCAACCGCGAACTTTCGTGGCTTGAGTTCAATCACCGCGTCCTGGCCCAGGCCACGGATCCCAACGTCCCGCTGGCCGAGCGCTTCAAGTTCCAGTCGATCGTCGGGTCGAACCTAGATGAGTTTTTCATGGTGCGGGTGGCCGGCATCAAGCAACTGGTGTCCAGTCAGGTGGTGGAAACGGGCGACGACGGAATGACCCCCGTCGAACAACTGGCGGCTGTGAGCGAGCGCGTCCACGCGCTGGTGGCCGAACTGGGCCACAACTGGAAGCAAGAGCTGGCACCGGCGCTGGCGGCCAAGGCTGGCGTCAGCATCCTGCGAGCCCCCGACCTGACCCCCGATCAGCGTGCCCGGCTCGGACAGTACTTCGCCAAGGACGTGTGGCCCGTGCTGACGCCGCTGGCGGTGGATCAGGGCCACCCTTTCCCCATGCTGCGGAACCGCAGCCTGAATCTGGCCATCATGCTGTACAAGGACCGGCAGCGCGTGGCCCGGCGACACACCGCCCTCATCATTGCAGTGGTGCAGGTGCCGGCCGTGCTGCCCCGTCTGGTCGAGGTGTCGGCGGTGGCGCCGCAGCGGGCGGCGTTCGTCCTGCTGGAGGACGTGATTGCCATGCACGTGGGCGATCTGTTCCCCGGCTTCCGCGTGATGTCGTGCAGCCCCTTCCGGGTCACGCGTAACTTCGAACTGTCCATCGACGAGGACGAGGCGGACGACCTGCTGAAGACCATCCAGCGCGAACTGCGGCGCCGGGAGCGGGGCCAGGCCGTGCGGTTGGAGATCGCGGCCGACGCCCCCGCCGACGTTCAGAGCTTCCTGCGTCAGGCGCTGCGCCTGGACAAGGACGACATGTACCAGATTTCTGGCCCCATTCACCTGTCCGATCTGGCGCCCCTGTATGGACGCGACGAACTGCGAGAACTCCGCGACGAGCCCTTCGCGTCCCAGCGGGTACTGCCGCTGAGCAGTGACGGGGATATCTTCCGGGCCATCGCCCAGCGCGACGTGCTGCTGCACCACCCGTACGAGACCTTCGACCACGTGGTCGAGTTCATCTCGGACGCGGCCGACGATCCCGGCGTGCTGGCCATCAAGCAGACCCTGTACCGCACCAGTGCCGATTCACCCATCATCCGCGCCCTGGTGCGCGCGGCAGAAAACGGCAAGCAGGTGACGGCGGTGGTCGA
>JANPFD010000011.1:0-6645 GCA_031423255.1 Myxococcales bacterium
AGCGCCATCAGCCGGAGGCAACCGTGCTGTGGAAAGCGGTGCAGGCAAACTGGAAGACGTTCCTCGCGGATCTGGAAGCGGCTGCCGAGGCGCCAGCGTTGCCCGGGTTCGTCGTGGCAATTCTCGGCCACGGCTTCCTTCGCTGCCGTTGCAAGCAATGTGGTTGGTGTCGAGCGGTCGCGTTCTCGTGTTGCGAAGGGGCTTCTGCCCAAGCTGCATCGGCCGGCGCATGAGCGACACTGCGGCTCGATGGGTGCCGCGTGATCCCTTCGACGCCAGTGCGTCAGTGGGTCCTGACAGTGCCGCACGGATTGAGGGCGAAGCTTGCGTTCGATCCGAAATTGACCACGCTCGTGTCGCGCGGTTTCGTCGCGGCAGCGTCGCAGTGGCTGCGGCGCCGCGCGCGCCGGCTTGGGATCCGCGGCAAACTCAAGACCGGCGGCGTGACCGTGATCCAGCGGTTCAACTCGGCGCTGGACACAAGCGTGCACTTTCACACGTTGATGATCGACGGCGTATGCGGATGTCCGCATAGGCCGTCTACCGAGAGGATGTGGCCGGAGGGCTCTGGGAGCGTCACGAGTTTCCAGGCGTCGTCGCCGGTCGAGTGAAAGAGGCCGGTCACACCTCTGTTCAGCGCTCCCGCGTAGATATCGTTCGGTCCGCTGCCCCAGATCGAGAGGTCCTGGAGCCAGCTCTCGCAGCTGGGCTCGGCGACGCCTTGCTTTCCCGGCAGGGTTGCCCTACACGGGCCACAAAGACTGCGGCTACGTGTTCGGTCCGCATCCCCGTCCGTCCAACGTCATGGAAATCAGCGAGCGAAGTGCGTTCAAGGCCACTTTTCCGCCCAGCGCCTGTCGCGTCACGATTGTCCGATAATGCTTCTGTCAACTTGGCGGTCATCGGCGTCAGATGATGCCCGAAAACGCCGCCGCCGCGGGCACTCTAGCAGCCGGGGAACCGCCCAGGCCAGGAACCCACCCAGCCACCCATGGCTCGGCCGTCGCCCGAATACTGCCAGGGGCAAATCGTGAGATTGGTCCAGTCGCCCCGCGGTAGGCAGGCAAAAGACTGGAAGAGACACACGGAGAAGGTGTCCGTGCTGCTTCCGTAGTAGCTTTTGAACGAGAAGGGGAGCTTGAAGCCCGCACCGTTCGAGCCACCCGGCTCCCGCTTGAGGCAGATCCAACGCCCTCCATAGTTCGTCGACTCCGCCAGGAGCAACGTGGAGAAATCGCTGCAGCTTCCCTCGACCGTCAAGGCCTGTCCGGATGTGGCGGGTGCCCGACCGCTCTTAGCGACATTCCGGCGCTCGATGATGTCAAGCTGCTGCGCCCGCGTGAGTTCCTCCTCGGCCAGGACGACCTGAGTTCCGTCTCCTTTGATGCGCACCACGCTGGCATGGAACGTCGGCTCGTCACCCTGCGATGCGGTGGGCGCGCCAGTGCTTTCCTGATACGTGTTGTCTCCAGCGTCGCACCCCAGCATCGGGAAGAGCAGGGTCGCCAATAGAAAGGACTTTCTCATCGCAATTCTCCTTCGAATCGAGTGGTGGGGGCTGCAAGAGTGGCACTGCGTTCGGCCCTCGCCCTCAAGTACGCCTCCTCGACGACTTCGTCGCACGAAAACTTTCTGGATCTGGCGAGGCGGGCCTGGCGCGCGGCGGTGCGCTCAGGCAGGCGCGGATCCCGATCGCGCATGGTGACGAGCAGGCGCAGGGCGCGCAGCGGCCGGACCAATTTGCGAGGAGATCCAGCGTCGGCTCGCCCGAGACAAGGACGAGTCGGCCACATCGCGCCTCCGCCTGCCCGGCACAAACGGGGCACCGCCATCAACGTGAACGGCTTCTTCACCCTCGAAAACACTGCGCTCGCGGCTGGTGCGCGGCCGCGCGAATGCAGATCGGCGCTGGCGCGAGGAGGTCCAGTCCGCCGCCGCGAACACGATGTCGTGGGCGTCATCCTCGCTGACAAGCGTGGCCGTGCCGAGCGCCCAAGGGGCGCCGACACACCACCGTCCCGCAAAGCCGCTTTAGCTGATTCGAGGGCGCTACTTGCAGTAAGACTGACAGTAGAGTGGGACGCACGCGGGCGAGCCCGCAATCCTTGTGATGTACGGATCGTTGAACGACGGGGCGTAGTACCACGGACAGGCGTGGTGCCGGGATGAGTCGCTGCCCGGCCGGCACGGTCCGGACGCGCCGGTGCAGAAGGTGAAGGTGTTCGTCGCGCTCCCGTAATAGCTGCGCACCGGGAACGGCAGCGAAACAGGCGTGTAGCTGAGCGGGTCGATGTACTTATAGCAGACCCACTGGCCGGCGTACTGGGGCTGCGAGGCGACGATGATCGTGGACCAGTCGCTGCAGTCGCCGGTGACCGTGAGCGCGCGCTGGATGGGCGCACTCGACGTCGAGGTGTCGTCGGAGTTCTTCTTCCGCCTTTCGATGATGGCGAGTTGCTGCGCCCGGGTCAGCGACGACTCTGCCACCACGTTGGCTCCGTGCTGGCTCACCTCGACGACCCGCACGGGGAACGAGGGCTCGTCGCTCTGCAGTGAAGCGGGGTCTGTCGGCGCCTCCGCACAAGCGGCGACGCAAACAACCAATGCGACCAGCGCGCACGAAATGCGAACGACGTTCATTTGGTCCTCCGGGTGGGTTGCGGGCTCGATGGCTCCCACCCAAGTACGGGCGGCCCTGCCCGATGTCGCATGAAAATCTTCACACCCCGCCGCTTTTCTTGGGCATTCGGTGCTGATCAGGAGCGCAGAGAATATCTCGCGACAGCTGCCGCTTGTCGCCGTACTACGGCAGGAGGTTCTCCCATGACCATGACCATGAGTAAGACGAGACACTTGGCTTCCCTATTGTCGCTATCCGTCGCTGCGCTTGTCGCCTGTGACGTCGAGCCGACGCAGCTATCTCAGTCCGACCTCGAGACACGGACCTTGGCGGCGACCCAGACGGGCAAGATCGCCGTGCTGGATTTCCGCTTCGACGGGCTGGCGGTCGGAACTTTCCCGGACGGCTTTGGGAACAGTGCAAACCAGGTCCAGAACCTGGACACGACGGATCCGTCCAGCGGATACCCTGGCTTCGTCACGGTCTACGAGAGCCCGCCAGCGCCCCGTTTCCCCCCCGGCGAAATCAGCAACGGCCTCTGGCTTCTGGACACTCGCAAGACTCCGGTGTCAATGAGTCAGAACGTGACGATGTCGCGGCGTGGAATGAGCTCCCGTACCTACCCCAAGAAGTCGTACTCGATGGACCTGAGCAAACGAACGTCCGTCCTGGGAATGCCCAGCGGCAAGGACTGGGTCCTGCACTCTTGCTGGGCCGACGCGACGTGCCTGCGCAACGTCGTTGCGTACTGGCAGGCGCAGAAGGTGCTTGGCGGGTACTGGGTTCCCAAGACGGAGTTCGCTGAGGTTTTCATCAACGACAGCTACCGCGGCCTGTACGTCATTATCGAGAAGCCAAAGATCGACGGAAACCGCATCGCGCTTCCGGAGCTCTCCTCGACGAGCGCTGACATCAGCGGAGGCTACCTCCTCGAGCGACGGGATACCACCTTCGACAACCGGCCTGGAGACTGGGCGTCGCCAATCGAGTCCACCACCACGTGGGTCATGGAGTCGCCCAATGGGACGAAGGCGACGGTGGCGCAGAAGGACTACATCAAGAACTTCATGACGAAACTGGAGTCGATGTTCAAACCCGGCAACGCTGCGTATAACCCCGCCGGCTATCAAACGGTCATGAGTGAGAATGCATCGGCGCTTTTCGTGATCATGGAGGAGCTCGCCTTTAACCTCGACGCCTATAAGAAAAGCCTGCACGTCACGAAGTATCCAGATTCCCGCGATGGCCGCCTGCGCATGGGGCCGGTTTGGGACTTCGACATGGCGCTGGGCAACTACACGGCGGGCTCGTTCACCGGCCCCTGCGTCCCCGGCTGGTATCTCCAGATCGCGTTCGACGGCCGCGGCGCTTTCCCCGCCCTGTTCGAGATGATCAAGAACGCACCGCAGTTCCGCCGTGCCATCCATGATCGATGGTGGAACCTCCGCGGCGCCGGGACCATCTCACGCGGGAACCTTGACGCTGCCATTGACGCGTTTGCCTCGCGCATTCGCGTGGCGCGGCAGCGTGACGAGGCCACCTGGCCGCGCCTCGGAGCGCTCCCGAATGCCTGCTTTAACCTCCCGACTTTCGACGAGGAGGTCGCTAAGCTCAAGTGGTTCCAGCGAGCGCGCATCGATTTCCTGGACAGCAAGATCAACTCGACCTTCCTCGCGGCATTCTGAGCCGGAGCTGAGGGCAGTCTGCCCGAAGACCCAAGTCGGACCGGGCCGATGTTGGCTCGGTCCGACTCCGTTCGAGGCGCCGTGTGTGCCTTGATTTCGTCGTGCTCTGGTAGTCGCTGGTCGCTAGTGGTAGTCGTCGAGCGGGATGGCCGAGGCGGAAGTGCGCGACCACGGTCGGGTGGCATGGCATCGGGGCGCGCTGCGTGTGTGGCCAGAAAGCGCTCCAGGTTGCGCACACGTCGGTGATCGATCTGGTGGCTGGCGGTCGCCCGGCGTGCGGTAGCGGCGTGGTAGCGCTCGGGGTGGGCCAGGCGATCCTCGAGCACCAGTGCTTGCAGATCGAGGCCGGCGTGCCGGCCCGCGCGCACCACGATGTCGCGCATACCGCCTCGCCCGGCGCGATGTCGCCGCCCAGGTACGCGGGCAGCAGCGGCCGGGGAATGCAGGGACGCGCTCGAGCATGCGCGCGATGCGAACGCGGATGATCTGCAGCAGGTCAGCCACATCGTCGGTGCTTAGGCCAGTGCGGATTGAGTCGCAAGTCGGATGAAACCCGCTGCACGAGCAGAGCGCCAGCCGCACGGTGGGGTGGACAGCGGGTTCACACCCGCAAACGCCGGGTACCCGCAGCCGTGCACGCCGGTTCACGCGTGGGTGCACGGGCAGTACACGCCGTCGTGGTCCATTGCCCTTCGGTGGTTGTCCGATAACTCCCTCATCTGTCAACTACTCCGCCTCATCGGCGCCAGATCATTCCTGAAATCGCCGGCGCTGGCTTCGGCGAAGGCGGACAAACTTTTCTCGAAAATCTTCTGTCCCCCAGGCAGGCAAGGGCCCTCAATCCTACGAAGGCCCCCACGTCAGGCTGCGCTGGGAGCGCGTAGCTGGGCCGTTTCGGCGATGTCCACGCCGAGCCTCGCGGCGACGTCACAGATCCGGGCCAGGCTGGCGGACCGATACTCGGTTGCCTCGTAGCGCTGCACCTGCTGTTCGGCCACTCCGAGTTCATCGGCGAGGCGCCGCTGCGTCCAGCCACGCGCGATGCGCGCCTTGATGAGCAGGGTCGCAAGCCCCGCGAGCGACGGCGCTTCGAAAGTCAAAATCTCACCCGACAGTAGGCCCTCGTACTCGCGGATTTCGGCTCGCAGGTCATCGGCCTGGGCGCTCACCGCATCGATCTTGAGGCGGTGCAGCTTGGTGAGCTTCTTCCCGGCCGCCGCCTTCAGATTCGCCAGTGCCTCCTCGAACTGGCGCAGATGCGCCTTCGTCGATCGATACTGCAAGTCGTTGGTGATCATTTCGGTCCTCCGAGGTTCAAGGCGACGATCCCCTTGCGGGAGCCGTCTCGTTCATTCTGGAAGAACTCTGCGAACGCGAGCCCGGTGCCCGCCTCGACGACGTTCGGGAAGAACTCGCCTCCGAAGCGCCTCTTCTGGGCTACCCGCCCAGCGGAAAAGTCCAAAAATACCGGATCGATCTCATCGAGGTCGACGCCGTCCGTGTCCCAGCAGGCGTCGAAATCGCCTGGCTCATCCTTCGCGGTGACGAAGCTGCCGTTGAGCCAGACGCGCTGGCATCCCACGGCTCCCAGCAGTTCGAGGGCCTGGGCTAGCCCATCGAGCAACGCTCGACGTTTCTCGTTCCACCCGAATCGTTCCAAAACCTCATCCCAGGACGCCACGTGCTCGCCGACAGGCATGAGGCCGGTGTCCGGGTCGAACGGCGGAAGCACACCACAACTTTATCATTGTGGTGTGCGAAGGCCATCACGATGTCGAAGGGCATACGTCAGTCCCGGCAGCGGGCAGCTGTTGAGCCAGTAGCCCCCAGGCGCCCCCAGGCGCCCCCAGGCGCCCCTTAGTGGCGAGACCTCGCAGGACATGCTGCACGAGTAGCCGGCAAGGCCCAGTTCATCGCGGGCCGGACACGACAAACCGTACGCGTAGGGGAAGGGCGCGGCGCCGGTGTTCACCAACGTCGATTCCAGCACCAGCGCTCCGCTGTCCAGGCGATAGGTCAGGCGCAGTTCGAAGTCGAGAGGGAAGGCCGGGCGGAAGCCGGGATGAGGCACCAGCAGCGCGGTCAGCGAGGTCGCCCGCAGCGGCGGCGTTTTCGGGCATCATCTGACGCCGATGACCGCCAAGGTTACTGAGGTGTTATCGGACATCCCGACGCGACAGGCGCTAGGCGGAAAAGTGGCCTTGAAACCACTAGCGCGGCCCTTCGGCCGCAACCAAGGCGGGGCTCCGCCCCGCGCCCCGCAAGGGGCTTCCGCCCCTCGACCCTGACCAGGAGCTTCGCCCCTGGACCCGCGATCCGTCTCGCGTTGCGAGCCGGATC
>JANPFD010000012.1:0-1303 GCA_031423255.1 Myxococcales bacterium
GCACGCGGAGGTGCGGCAGCTCGCGTCCGGCAAGGACGGCAACGATCAGGAACTCGAGCTAGCGCGTGCCCTCGCCGTGCTGCTCGACGACGAAGCCCAGCTCGCCACCGGCGTGCCACCTGACCCCATCAAGCAGCGGGCAGACGCTATCCGGCGGCAGCTTGAGTTGTTCGAGCGCTGGGCCGCCGTGCACCACCACGACGCCGTCGCCGGCAAGGCCGTCGCCGGCTGGGTGTCGTTTCGGTTTCCCCACAAGATCGACCACCACGATCTGGTGCCGCTGCGCCGCCCGCGCGTCGATCTGCAGAACGCCACCTTCGGCCCGCCCGAGCACCACCGCCGCCGCGACGGCTTCGCCCTGACCGACCAGCGCATGACCCCGCGCGAGGTGCAAAGCGAGGTTGACTACTGCCTATATTGCCACAACCGGCGCAAGGACTCGTGCGCGCACGGGCTGCACGAGAAGGACGGCGCACTCAAGAAGAACCCGCTGGGCGTGGGACTGACCGGTTGCCCGCTGCACGAACGCATCAGCGAGATGCATTTGCTCAGGAAGGATGGCGACTCGCTGGGCGCGCTGGCCTTGATCGTCATCGACAACCCGATGACGCCCGGTACCGGCCACCGCATCTGCAACGACTGCATGAGGGGCTGCATCTTCCAGAAGCAAGAGCCGGTCAACATCCCGCAGGTCGAGACCGGCGTGCTGACCGACATCCTGGGCCTGCCCTACGGCTTCGAGATCTATGCGTTCCTGACCCGCTGGAACCCGCTCAACCGCCAGCGCCCCTACGCCCTACCCTACAACGGCAAGAACGTGCTGGTGGTCGGCCTGGGCCCAGCCGGCTACACGCTGGCGCACTACCTGGTCAACGAGGGCTTCGGCGTGGTCGGCGTCGATGGCCTCAAGATCGAACCTTTGCCGTCAGCCATGATCGGCGGCGATGCATGGCCACCGCGTGCGGTGAAGAACTGGGACGAGCTGCGAACCAACCTTGACCAGCGCATTGCCGGCGGCTTCGGCGGCGTTGCGGAGTACGGCATCACGGTTCGCTGGGACAAGAGCTTTCTGACCGCGCTGCACGTGGCGCTGGCACGCCGGCCGACGTTCCGCGCCTATGGCGGCATCCGCTTCGGCGGCACACTCGACGCGATCGAGGCGATGGACATGGGCTTCGACCACGTCGCCATCGCCACCGGAGCTGGCCGGCCGACCCTCATCGACGTCAAGAACAACCTCATCCCCGGCGTGCGCAAGGCGTCCGACTTCTTGATGGCGCTGCAGCTCGGCGGCGGTTTCAAG
>JANPFD010000013.1:0-8008 GCA_031423255.1 Myxococcales bacterium
CTCGTGCGTGAACACAGGGGCGCCGTCGAACTCGGTCGCCTCGATCGAGCGAATCTTCGCGGCCGACACCTGCCACATGCGGTCGAGCTTCGAGGAGAGCGTCACAGCGTCCTCATGTGAAAGCCGCCGTCGACGTTCACCACCTCGCCGGTGCTGAACGGAAACACCCCGCTGGCCAGGGCCACGACGGCGCGTCCGACGTCCTCCGGCAGTCCCCAGCGGCGGATGGGGGTCAGGCCGCCGGCGATGAGGGCATCGTACTTGTCCTGCACGGGGGCGGTCATGTCGGTGCGGATGATCCCCGGACGGACCTCGTAGACGCGAACGCCGTGATCGGCGAGGCGCGCGGCGAAAAGCTGGGTCAACATTCCCAGCCCCGCCTTCGAGACACAGTAGTCGCCGCGGCTCACCGACGCCGTGTAGGCCGAAATGGACGAGATGGTGACGATCGTCGGGGCGTAGCCGTCGCCCAGGCGCTTCCCCAGGTCGACCATCCACCGCGCCACCCGCTGGGTGAGGAAGTAGGGGCCCTTGAGGTTCACGTCCATCAGGCGATCGAAGCTGGCCTCGTCGGCGTCCAGCAGATCGGCGCGGCGCTCGGGGGCGATGCCGGCGTTGTTGACCAGGCAGTCGATGCGCCCGAAGGCCCGCTCGACCTCGCCGACCAGGCGGGCGCGGTCTTCGGCCCGGGAGATGTCGGCGGCGCAAATCTCGTAGCGGCCCGTCCGGGCCGTGTTGCAAAGGGCGCGGCACTCCTCGGCGGCGGCCCGATCCTTCGCGTAGTTGATCGCCAGATCGAAGCCCCCCGCGGCCAGGGCCACGGCCACCCCGCGTCCGATGCCGCGAGAGCCTCCGGTCACCAGCGCCACGCGTTCCGACATGAGGCCATCGTGCCCGCGCGCGCGGCGGGCAAATAGCATAAAATCACCTTTTAGTAGCATGAAGTCACCTGCTGGACATGCGCTCCTGTGGTCACGGCTGATCGCCGGTGGCCTGGCCTGGCGCATGGGAGAGGTGGCGGTACGCACGCTGCGGGTGCGCTGGAACCAGCACGCGCCGCACGCCGATCGCACCCGGCCTCACCGCCACCCGTTTCACCAGGTCCTCTATTACTCGCGGGGGAGGGGCACCCAGCAACTGGGCGACCGGGCCTGGCCGATCCGCGCCGGCTCACTTTGCTTCTTGCGTGCGGGGGTCCTCCACAGCTTCGTCGGCCTCGGTGCGCGTCCCGCGACCTGTCTGGCGCTGGACCTCGAGCTGGATCTCGACGGACGGGCGCCTCCCGATGGCGACGGCGGCGTGCTGCGGAACGCCTTCGTGGCCGGGGAGCAGGCGGTGCTCGCGCTGCCGGCGTCGTTCCAGCGTCAGGTGACCGCGGCGATGGCCCGGATCGATCGCGAGACCAGCCGCCGTCAGACGGGCTACGCCACCGCGGTGCAAGGAATGCTGCTCGAGTTGCTCGCGTTGTTCCTCCGGGCCACGCCGCAGACGACGGCGCACGCCTCGCGTCGGGGCGCCCCCCTGCGCCAGTCCGCGGTGCTGCGGCGGACGATGGCGGTCGCCGATCCACCCGACGACGAGGCGCTGTCGCTCGCCCGCGCCGCGCGGCAGGTCGGTGTCAGCCCCAACCACCTGAACCGCTTGCTCAAGCAGCAGACGGGAGCCACCTTCCGGCAACTCATCATCCAGCGGCGCATCGAGCGGGCGAAGGCGCTGCTGGCGCTGGGCGACCTCAACTGCACCGAGGTGGCCATGGCCTGTGGCTTCTCGGACAGCAACTACTTTGCGCGGTTGTTCAGGGGCAAAGTGGGGCTGTCGCCGCGGCAGTTCCGCCGACGGGGCGCGGGCGCGTTATAAGTTCGGGCGTGGAACCGCAGGCGCGGTCGGCGCGGCCTTTCGTTGGGCGCGAACGCGAGGTCGACGAGATCGGCCGGGCGCTCGACCGTGCGCTGGCAGGGGCGGGACAGCTGATCCTGCTCGCGGGTGAACCGGGCATCGGCAAGACCCGCCTGTCCGACGAGACGTCCGCGCTCGCCGCCGGCCGCGGAGCGCTGGTGCTGTGGGGCCGTTGCTGGGAGGCAGGGGGCGCGCCCGCGTACTGGCCCTGGATGGATGTGCTCTCGGGTCTGGCCCGGGCCGTGGACGACTCCTGTCTGCGGGAGGTGCTGGGCGAGGGGATGGGCCTGCTCGCCGAGGTGCTCCCCGAGCTGAGGCCCCGTCTCGGCGAACTGCCAGCCATGGCGCCGCCGACGCCTGCCGAGGCGCGCTTCCGCCTGTGGCGCGCCGTGAGCATGCTGGCGCGGCGGGTGGCTGACCGTTCCGGGCTGATGCTGGTGCTGGATGACCTGCACGCGGCCGACGAGCCGTCGCTGATGCTGCTCCACTTCCTGGCGCGCGACCTGCGAGGCATGCGCGCGTTCGTGCTCGCCACCTACCGGGACGTCGAGGCGCGCCTGGAGCCGGCCTGCGGCGAGCTCCTTGCGAAGATCGGCCGCGAGGGGACGACGCTCTCGCTGGCGCGGCTCGATCGAGGCGCCTCGGACGCTTTCATCCGCCAGCGGGCGGCCAGGGTCGAGCCCGACGTCGAGGCCAGGATCTTCTCGAGCACGCAGGGCAACCCGCTGTTCCTCGAGGAGATGGCACGCCTCCTCGGCGAGGAGGGACCCGGCGCGATCACGGCGGGGACGGTCCCCCACGGCGTGCGTGAGGTGATTCGCCAGCGGCTCGAACGGGTGCCTTCCGCGGCGCGGCCCTTGCTGGATCTGGCGGCTGTCGTGGGCGACGAGATCGACGTGGGATTGATGGCGGCGGCTTCCGGGCGACCGCTGTCCGAGGTGACGGCCACGCTGGCGGGGGCGGTGCGCGCGGGCGTGCTCGCGGACCGTGGAGAACGCCGGCTGCGGTTCGCGCACGCGCTGATTCGCGAAGTCCTGTACCGGCTCCTCGCGCCCGAGGTCCGCCGCGGTTTGCACGGTCAGGTGGCCGCCGCGCTCGAGCGGTTCCACGCCGACCGTCCGAGCTTGCCACTGACGGAGCTTGCCCACCACGCGCTCGAGGGACCGACCGAGGGGCTGGGTCGTGCCGTCGCGTTCGCGGTGCGGGCCTCGGCCCGCGCGCTGGAGATGGTGGCGTACGAGGAGGCGGTGGCGCTTCTGGAGCGAGCGGCGGCGGTGACGGACGACGCCGGGCCCGAGCGGGCATCGGTGCTGCTCGCACTCGCGGATGCCGTCATCCGCAAGGGCGAGGTCGCCCGTGGCAAGACGCTCTGCCGCGAGGTGGCCTCGCTGGGACGGTCGCTCGGTGTTCCCGACTTGATGGGCCAGGCGGCGCTGACGTACGGCCAGGTGTTCACCTCGGCCATGATCGATCCGGTGCTGGTCAGCCTTCTCGAGGAGGCGCTGGCCGCGCTGCCTCCCGGCGACAGTTCCGTGCGGGTCCGCCTCATGGCTCGGCTGGGGGCGGCGTTGCAGCCGACGCAGGACATGTCCGAACCCGTCCGGGTCGCGCGCGACGCGATCGCGGCCGCGCGCCGTCTGGGTGACGAGTCGACGCTGCTCGGCGCGCTCCACGCCGGCATGTCGGCGATGATGGATGTCGTCGACGCGCGCGAACGCCTCCCGTTGAACCTGGAGACCGAGCAACTGGCGATCAAGTTGAAGGACCGCGAGCGCCTGCTGCGCACCCGGGCCCGCATCGTCATGGATCACATGGCGCTCGGCGAGTTCGCCGCTGCCGATGCGCGCATCGACGAGTTCGAATCGACGGCGCGCGAGATGCGCGCGCCGGGATACCTGTGGCGGGTGCCGATGTTCCGCTCCATGCGGGCGATGATGCAGGGACGTTTCGCCGACTCCGAGGCCTTCATCGAGGAGGGGCTGCGTCTCGGCCGCGAGGCCAACGACGAGGAGGTGGAGCGATGCTACCTGCTCCACCGCGAGGGCCTGCTGCGCGCCAGGGAAGGCCACAGCGACATGCTGGCCTTCGATCCGGTGGTGCGCCGGACGCGCGGCCTCTTGCGTTTCGGCCCGGCCTGGCAGGCCGGTGCGCTCTCCCTGATGCACGCACGGCGCGAGGACGTCGAGGCAGCCCGACAGTCCCTGGAGCGGGTTCCGGTGGCCGATCGGCCGCCCACGTACAACGCCTACTCCATCTTCTTTTTCGTCGACGCCGCTGCGATCGTCCGTGACCGCGCCTTGGCGACGCGGATGTACGACATGATAAGCAGCGAAGGAGACAGCGACGTCACGCTCGGTCTGTCGGCCGTGCTGTGGGAAGGCCCGGTGGCGCGGCTGCTGGCGCTGCTGGCGGTCGGCGCGGGCCAGACGGAGCAGGCGATCGCGCACTTCGAGCAGGCGATCGCTCGTCTGGAGCGGCAGGGCGGGGGACCGTACCTGGCGCGCACGCGCTACGAGTTCGCCCGGGCGCTGACGGAGACTGGGCAGGGCGAACGGGCGCGCGTCCTTCTGGGCGCGGCGCGGGTCGATGCCGAGCGGTTCGGGCTGCCGGGGCTGCTCACCTTGATCGACGCGCGTCTCGGGACCGCGATGGCCTTGCCGGCCAGCTCGGCGCCGTTCTCGCTCACCCCCGAGGGCGAATACTGGTCGGTGTCCCATGAGGGGCAGACGTTTCGTCTCAAGGACAGCCTGGGAATTCGCTACCTGGCGCGGCTGGTGGGCGAGCCCGACCGGGAGTGGCACGTGCTGGAGCTGACCGGGGGGACGGAGGCGGTCGATGGCGGCGACTCCGGCGAACTCCTGGACGAAGGTGCGCGCGACAGCTACCGCGGCCGCCTCGAGGATCTGCGTGAATCGCTGACCGAGGCCGAGTCGTTCGGTGACCGAGCCCGGGCGGCGCGCATCCGCGAGGAGATCGAGTTCCTGGGTGCCGAACTCGGCCGTGCGGTCGGGCTGGGGGGCCGCGCTCGCCGGGCGGGCGGAGCGGCCGAGCGGGCCCGCAGCGCCGTCCAGCGCCGCATCAAGAACGCCCTGGCCCGGATCGAGGACCACTCGCCCCCCCTGGCTGCCTACCTCGGTCGCACGGTGCGGACAGGCACTTTTTGCGTCTACCGGCCGGGCTGACGGAACGCCGTTCCCTCGAAGGTCACGCCTGATGGTCATGGACGACGGACTGAAAGACCTTTATCAGCGGAAGGCTGACGCGATGCGCAGGCGCCCGGCGTTTGCCAGGGGCACCGGTCATGCCTCGGTCCAAACGACGATCGGGCTTGCCTGCGAGGTGCGCGAGGGCGAGCGCGTCTTGCCCGTCGATCTGCCGGTCGAGGAGGGTGGAACGGCAGCGGCGCCGCACCCCGGCCAGCTGATGCGTGCCAGCCTCGGCGCCTGCCTGGCGATCGGTTACCGCATCTGGGGCGCGCGTCTCGGCGTGCCGATCGCCGCGGTCGCCGTCGAGGTCACCTGCGAGTACGACGCCCGTGGGCAGATGGGGGTCGACCCCTCGGTTTCCGTCGGATGGCAGCGGATCTCCTTCGACGTGCGCATCACGAGCGATTCCGCCGAGGCGCAGGTGCGCGGCATGGTCGAGACGGCGAATCGCCTGAGCCCGATGCTGGCCAACCTGTCGCGCGACATCGCGCAAATTCACCATCTGACTGTCATCCATGGATGATCGGGTCTTTCGCCGGGTGCAGCGCTACGGCTGGGACGCCGCCAGCGAGGCCTACGACGCCGGGTGGGTCGACCTGCTTCGGGCGTGGACGGCCCGGTGCGTGGACCGCGCCGCGCTCCGTCCCGGTGAGCGTGTCCTGGATCTGGCGACGGGTCCTGGCGTCGCGGCGTTCCTGGCCGCAGAGCGCGTCGGGCCGCGCGGGATCGTGTCGGGCATGGACATCTCGGAACGCATGGTCGCGCTTGCCCGCGCGCGTCCGTCGCCTGTCCGCTTCGAGCGCGGCGACATGGAAGAGACGGGCGCTTCCCCGGGCGCCCTCGACGCCGTCACCTGCGCATTTGGTCTGATGTACGCCGCCGACAAGGCCCGGGCCCTGGCGGAGATGCATCGGATACTCGCGCCGGGTGGCCGGGTCTCGCTCTGCGTCTGGGGCCGCCGTTCTGCGTGCGCCTGGGCCGAGGTGTTCCCCATCATCGACCGCCGCGTCGAGAGTGAAGTCTGCCCGTTGTTCTTCGCGCTGGGCGTCCCCGGCGCCCTGGCGTTGGCTCTCGAGCGCGCGGGTTTCGGCAACATCGCCGAGGAACGGATCCCGATGACTCTCGACTGGCCGTCGGCCGAGGCGGCGGTGCGCGACATGCTGGAGGGAGGCGCGGTGGCCCTGGCCTGGCGGCGCTTTTCCCCCGAGATCCGCCGTCAGGTGGGCAACGAGTACCTGGCGTCCATCGAGTCGTTCCGTCAGGGAACTCACTACCGCGTTCCCTCCGAGATCCTGTTCGTGACCGCGGAACGGCGCGTTCCCTGATTGGTCACGCCTGGTGAGTGAAGGCCGAATGGCCCGACGAAACTCACGAAACGGAAGGACAAGGATCATGACCAAGAACACGCTCCGCAATGCAACCCTGGCACTCCTCCTCGGCGTCGCCGCCCACGCAACGGCCTCCGACAAGACGAACCCCGAGGCCCAGGCGGCCCGGAACGACATCCAGAAGACGTTCGGCTTCGTTCCGCAGTTTTTTCTGAAGATGCCGGAGCTGGCGCTCCCTGGCGCCTGGGAGGAAATGAAGACCCTGCAGATGAACCCGTCCACGGCGCTCCCCGGCAAGTCGAAGGAGCTGATCGGCCTGGCCGTCGCGTCGCAGATCCCCTGCCACTACTGCGTCTACGCCCACACCGACTTCGCGAAGCTCAACGGCGCGTCCGAGGCCGAGGTGGGCGAGGCCGTGACGATGGCGGCGCTCACCCGTCACTGGAGCACCTTCTTGAACGGCATGCAGATCGACGAGGCGAAGTTTCGCGGAGAGATCGCCAGGATCATCGATGGCGCAAAGAAGGCAGCCGCCAGCAAGACGCCGATGTCTGCGTCCATCAAGGTGGTGGACGGCCAGAGCGCACTCGCCGATATCTCGCGGACGCTGGGCTTCGTGCCCGAGTTCCTGCAGCGCTTCCCCGATGTCGCCCGCGCCGGCGCCTGGCGCGAGTTCCGTGACGTCCAGATGAACCCGGCCAGCGCGCTGCCGGGCAAGACCAAGGAGCTCATCGGGCTGGCGGTGGCCGCGCAGGTCCCCTGCGGCTACTGCATCGTCGCCCACACCGAGTTCGCCAAGCTCAATGGCGCGACGGACACGGAGATCGCCGAGGCCGTGGGCATGGCCAGCCTCACCCGCAACCTCAGCACCATGCTGAACGGGTTGCAGGTCGACCAGGCGCAGTTCCGCAAGGACATCGACCGCGTGGTCAAGGGCGCGCGCCAGGCGTCCAAGGCGCGGACGACCGCGTCGCGCTAGACGCCGGCCCCCGAGATGTCCGCCAGCAGGTCCGCCTCGCTCTTGAACGAGGCGGACCTCGCTTGCGTTTTCGCGCATGCCTCGGCGGTCGCCATGCCGGTCGTCTCGGCCAGGAAGCACAGGTACGCGATCACGTTCTGGGTGTAGCGCAGCCGCCCCTCGGGGCTGATGGCGTAAAAGCGCGCGCGCTGCTGGTAACCAGCGGGACCGTGGTCACCCAGCGCCGCCTTGTCGGCGCGCCCCTCGGCCGCCAGCACGAACAGGAAGTTGTACTCGAACCAGAACATGTGGTCGGGGTTCGGGGCCAGGGCCGCCAGGGCGGCAGCGCAGGTCTGCCGCGTGGCAAACACGTCGGTGGGCTTCTTTTCGTGCTCCAGCGCGTGGGTGATGAACTGGCGGGCGAAGGCGCGTTCCTTCTCGTCGACGCCAAAGGCGCTGGCCACCGCGAGGTCGCGCGCGAACTGGTACCAGTCACGCCACAGCAACTGGTCGCCGGCGTTCGACGACCGGCTGAGCGCGCGCCCCATCTCGTAGGTGTAGCGGCCACTGGTCTTGATCTCCAGCCGTCCGCCGGTGATGCGGCCGCAAACGCGGTAGTT
>JANPFD010000014.1:0-4709 GCA_031423255.1 Myxococcales bacterium
ATGCCCTGTCTCGAATTGTCGATGGTCATGTGCCTTTCCTTTTCGTCTTCGTCTTCGTCTTCATGAGATCGAGCAACGTGTGCGCCGCCGCCTCGGCGAACGCAGGGTCGTTGATGTGCAGATCCAGTTCCTTGACCGCGACGTGCGCCGCAATCCCGTCGAACAGCGCCTGGCGCGCGATCGGATCGTCGAACGGTTGACCGGCGGCGTCCAGCCGCGAGACTCCGCGGCGCGGGAGGAGCACGGCGACCGGACCACGCGCGGCGGCCAGCTTGCGCCCGATGTCGGCGCCGATGCGAGCGTTCTCCTCGGACGAAGTGCGCATCAAGGTCACCTGCGGATCGTGGCGGTGGAACAGCCGGCCGCGGAAGCGTTCGGGGACAGTGTCGAGCGCGTAGAAGTTCACCATGTCGGTGGCACCGACCGACACGACCTGCGGCAAGCCCGCGGCGCCGGCGGCGGTCAGACGCTCGGGTCCCGCGGTCAGGAAGCCACCGACCAGCTCGTCGGTCAGTTCGGTGGTGGTGATGTCGAGGACGCCGGCGACCAGGCCGTCCCGCACCAGCGACTCCATCACCCGGCCGCCGCCGCCAGTGGCGTGGAACACCAGGGTCTCGTAGCCGGCCTCCTCGATGATCGTCCGCGCGTGCTCCACGCAGGGCGTGGTGACGCCGAACATGCTGAGTGCGACGATCGGGCGGTCAGTCCTGGTATCCGGTTTCGGCTTCGGCGCACGCACCATCCCCGCCATCGCGGCGGCCGCCGACGAGAGCACCACCCGGCTGACCCGGTTGATGCCCGAGATGTCGACGACGGCGTTCAACATGAGGATGTCCTTCTCGCCGACGTACTGGCTGACCTGACCCGAGGCCAGGGTCGACACCATCAGCTTCGGAACGCCGAGGGGAAGTGCGCGCATCGCTGCCGTACCGATGATCGTGCCGGCGGAGCCGCCCAGCCCTAGGACACCGTCCAACGCGCCCGCTGCATGCCGGGCGCGGACCAGCTTCACCACGCCATCGGTCGCACGTGCCACGGCCTCGCCGCGATCGCGCACGCCCTCGAGCGAGCACACCTCCTCACGCCGCACGTCCGGCGTCACCGTCGGGGGCGCGTACGATCCCGTGTCGACCAGCAGCGCGTTGACTCCCAGAGTTGCCAGCTGATCGCGCACGAAGGCAGCCTCGTGGCCTTTGGTGTCCAGGGTGGCGAGGATGAGCACGCTCATTTTTGCTTCACCCAGCCGACGGCATTCCGGAGCAGCGCCTTGTATCCGGCGTGGTCGTGCGCCCCGCCGTCGTGGCCCAGCGTGATGACGGCGATCCGGCCCTTGCCGTGCGTCAGCGTCCAGGCGACCGGGTACTCGGCTCCGCTGGTGCGGGACTTGCCCACGGCCAGCGGATGAATGTCGCCGGTCTTCTCGAACCGGTACAGCTCGTCGGGAAGGGAGAACGTCACGGGAGCGCTCTTGGTCACCGCGTGCGTCTTGTCGACGATGGTGACGTCGAACTCTCCGTACTTCTCGTGGCCGCGCGCGCCACCGCCCACCAGCAACTGGTTGTACTCGGGCCAGTCCTTCCAGTTGTACCAGGCGGCCGGATGCATCACGACCAGCCCCTTGCCTGCAGCCACGAAGTCGAGGAGCCCCTTGCGCAGCGCTGGGTCGGTGAGGGGCTGATTGGCGGTCAACACCAGGACGTCCGTCGACGAGAGCCCGGGCAGGATCTCCGCGGGCTTGTCGATGTACCGGCCCTCACCGAGCGCTGCCAGATCCGCGTCCCGGAACCAGCGATTGAAGTCGTGACTGGCACCGCCGCCGACGACCAGCACGCGTGAGGAAGAAGGAGCCGCCTTTGCCTGTGCACCGAGATCGGCCGTCATCGCCAGGAACACCGGCCGCCGATCATCGACCGCCTCCAGCGTGAGACGCGCGATCGGGGCACGGCGCGTGGGGCGCAACGTGAAGCGACGAACCTGACCGCGGACGCCGTCCGGCACCAGCCCGGCGACGAACCGCGAACCGGGAACGTCGATCCGGCGTGACCAGTCGGCAAACTCGACGCCGTCGCGGAGGAAGGCCTGTTCAGTCTCGCCACCTGTGTAGTGGTACGTGACCTTCACGATCGGCGTCGTGGGTTTACCCGGCTCGGTGGCTGCGTGCCGTGCGATGCCGCCCAGCACCTCCAGCGCCTCGAAGGAGAACCCGAGCGGCACCTCGACGCGCGTGCCCGAGCCGAGGACCAGGACGTTGCGGTCATTGCCTGGGCCCTGGCCTTCGGGGATCTGAAACGGCGTCCCGTCCAGGTTGAAGGCGCCCAGCTTGGTCAGGCGCAGCTCGCCTTCCCAGCGGTCGCTGCCCTCGCCGAACAGCTGCCGGTGGTTGGCGGTGGCCAGGCTGCGCAGGTCGAGCGTCCGGTAGCGCCCGTCGTCGAAGCAGATGTAGGCGAGCATGTCGCGCATCGCCTCGGGACCCAGGGCCTCGAAGCCCTCGGGCATCAACGACAGGCCGGACGAGACCATGGTCTTGATGTCCGCGCGCTTGATCTCGACCTCGCCCGCGGCGTTGCGCAGCAGGACCGCCTCGGCGGTCTCCCGCCCGATGACGCCGTTCTGGACCGTGCCGTTCGCGGTGGTGATGTCGAAGGCAACGAAGTTCGGCTCGAGAGCGCGGTTGGGATCGACCACATGCACCAGGAGTTCGGCGGGACCGCGCGCCCCCATGCCGGTGAGATCCGGGGCGACGTTGCGGCCCTGCCCCTTGAACGTGTGGCAGACCAGGCAATTCGCGGTGAACAGATCACGGCCCTTGCCGCGATCCCCCGGCTGCTGCACGGCGGGCAGCAACTGGGCAATCACCTGATCCTTCTCCTTGGCCGCGGCGCCCATGATCCCGTCGATGACGCCGGTGGCCCGCGCGCCGACGGAACGGTTCGGATGGTTCCGCAGCCGGAAGAGTGCAGCCGGCCCGAGATCCTGCGGGCGCAGGCGTCCCGCCTCGATCTCGGTGACCAGCGCCAGGCTCCAGTTGGGGCGCTTGAGCAACTGGGCGGTGGCGACCTGCCGCGCGGGTCCGCCGAGGCGCGGAAACGCGCTCACCAGCACCGAGGCTGTCTGTGGCTCGGCCGAATCGCCCAGCGCCTCGATCACCTGGGTCTGCAACGCCGCGCTGGACGACGGACCGAGGAGCTGAGCGGCGGCGGTCAATGCCCGCGGCCGCTCCGCAGCCACGGCGAGCAGCGCGCGGAAGAAACGCGCCCGCGTCGCGTCGTCACTGCCCGGTTCCGAGAGCGTCCTGGCGAGACGTGCGGCCAGCGCACGACTGCGCGCCACGAGGGCAGTCCCTTGCACGCGCGCCGCCAGGGGCAAGGCCGCGCTGGCCACTCGAAGGTCGGACGACGCGAGCAGCTTGCCCAGCGAGGGCGCCACCGCGGCCCGAAGCGCGGCATCGGGCGGCAGCGAACGCGCCAGCGCGCCCAGTGCGGCGGCCTGCAACGAGGCAGCGCTGGCCGCCGCGACGCGGGTGATCAGCTCGGCCGCCTTCGCCTTGCCCACGGAGGCAGCCAGCGCCTCCACCAGCGGCAGCGTGTCCTCGCCGCCGGCCTTCAGAGCCGCCGCAATCGCCTCGATCGGCGCGCGCGCCGCCGCGCCCACCGCCGCCGAACGGGACCAGTCGTCATTCAGCGTGGGGAACGTGCGCACCAGCGTGGCGGTGATCGCGGGCGAGGGAGGCGCCTTGCCCAGCGCCGCCAGCGACTGCAGGCGCACGCGCGCATCGGCGTCGTCGAGCGCCTTGCCAAGCGCCGCGCTGACCGCGGGCGACGGGCTCTCGGCCGCCACCATCGCCGCCGTCTTCCGCACGGCCGCGTCCGCGTCGCCCAGCGCCGCCGCGATCTGTCCCGCCTCCAGCCGCCCCGCCATCAGCCACAGCGCGTGCACGCGGGCCGCCGGGGTTCGCAGGTTCGTCGCCAGCCGCACCGGACCTCGCTCGGCGATCAACCGATGCGCCGTCATCCGCACCCAGCGGTTCGGATGCTCCAGCGCCCCCGTCAATTCGGCCTCGGAGGCGCCCTCCAGCCGTGGGACCGCGGCCGGCGACGCCTGCTTGTGCTGCAGACGCCAGATCCGCCCGTGCTCGTGATCGCGGTCGGGGCGGATGGCGGCGTTGAAGCGATCGTGCGGCGGCCCGCGCGTGTCGTTGTGGACGGCCGCCAGGTTGTAGAAGTCGGCAACGTACAGCGCCCCGTCCGGCCCGACGCGCGTCTCGACGGGGCGGAACCAGAGGTCGCGCGAGTTGACGATCTCGTCCTTTTTCACGCGGCTCGCGCTGTAGCTCGGCCCGTCGGAACGCAGCCGGTCGTGGTGGACCAGATTGACGGTTGGCTCGCTGAGGAAATGGGCGTCGTTCCACGACGCCGGCCAGGCGCCGCCGCCGTACACCGTTCCGCCCGAGGCCGCCGTGAAGCCGCCCACGTGGTCGATCTGCACGTACGGATTCAAGTTCTGCTCGACGAGCGGATTGACCTCGCGGTGGTCGACCGCCTCTTTCCAGCTCTGGGTCTTGGCGATTTTCCCGCGAGCCAGCACCGCTTCCGGCAGCACGACGTGCCTCAGATGCGACCCGTTGGCCATCGAGAAGAACAGTTCGCCGTCCCAGAGAAAGTCGATTCCCCAGGTGTTGCCCGCCACCGAGGCCACCAGTTCGATGGCCG
>JANPFD010000015.1:0-54657 GCA_031423255.1 Myxococcales bacterium
GACATCGAAGCTTGCAGCCCTGATGCCAGATCCACGGCTTGATCGATGTAAGGAGCCGCTGGCCCCGTCCGTGGTATTTTGTCCCTACGTGGCGTGCTGCCTCGGTCGGACGTGCGGGGTGATGTCGACGCGTCGATCCGCGATGTCCACGAAGGCGACGGGCAGCCGCACCACGAAGGTGGATCCTTCGCCCAGGACCGAGTCGACCGAGACGCGTCCGCCGTGCCGCTCGACGATCCGTTGGACGGTTGCCAGACCGATGCCCGTTCCGGATAGCTTGTTCGCTGGAGCACGGTAGAACGGTTCGAAGATCCTGGCCTGCACGTCCGGGGCAATGCCGGGCCCGGTATCGCTGATGACCAGATGGCACAGGGGCCCTCTGACCCGGCCCTGGACCTGGACCTTGCGAACTGGCCGCCCTTCCAGAAACTTGAGGGCGTTCCCTATGAGGTTGAAAAGCACGATCTGGAGAAGACCGGCACTACACGCAACCCGGATATCTTTTTCCAGGTCGACGTCGATCTCTGCGCCAACCAACGATCGCTGAGACGCCAGGGCGTCCAGCGTCTCATCCAGAACCGGCGCGACGGCAGTCGCGCTCGGCGCGTCGTCTGATGTCTGCCCAGCCCGAGCGAAGGCCAGGAGCGCTGCGATGAAAGCTGCTGCGCGCAGAGTGACTCGCTCGATGCGTTCTGCCGAACTCCTCACTCTGTGATCGTCTCCGGCAACGTTCTGGAGGTGATTCGCCGTGATCCGTAGAGGTGCGAGGAGGTTGCCGACATCGTGAGCGATGCGGCCGGCGAAAGCATCCAGGTCCTTGTTTCTTTCTTCCAGCGAGCCGATGAGCGTGTCGAGGTCCTGACGGATGCGCCGTAGCTTGCGGACAGTGCGGCCGAGCAGAACGGTCAGGCCGACAAGCATTGCCCCGGTGACCACGGCAGCGATGGCGATGGAATCGATCGCCATCGTCGCAGTTTTCTCTGCCTCGGTCCGCGCCCGCGCGAATGCCGCGCTTTCCTGCTCGGTCAAGGTTTTCAAGATGGAAACCAGCCGATCGCGAATTGGCTGAACCTCCGCTTCGAGCAAGGGAGTCACGGAGGACGCGCGGCCTGTCTGGGCACGTACCTGGACAACGCGGTTGACGGCATCCTCGTGTTCTGTCTCGAGTTCGCCCACCAGTTCCAGGAGCCGCTGTGCGCTGGTCCCGACCGAGCTTGCGCGCAGCCGTACAAGAGCTGCCGAAAACGCCTCGCGCGCGGCGTCCAGGTCCCGAAGAAATCGCCCGTTACCGCTCAGGAGATAGCTTCGACCAGTCCTGCCGATTCTCTCGCTCAGCATCGTGAGGTGCTGTACCTCGATGGCGTTCTCGGCATGTCCCGATAGGACCTCGTTCATCGTCGAGGCGGTTTCACGCACCTTCGATAGGGAGAGCAGGCCGAATATCGCCACGAACGTCAGCGCCAGCACGTAGCCCGCGACAAGGGGCGCCAGCTTCGGTGACGCAGACTTCCCTCCTCGTTCCGCTGACGCCCTGTTGACCATCGCCGCCACCTCTGGCCGAAGCCACGCATCGCGCGTGCCAGATCATCATGGTCTCCGGCATGTCCAATGCAATGGGTGAGCGTTTAAGGCGTTTTCGATGATGAACTACATCTGGCTATCCACTCTCGCGCTCGGGGTGGTTTCATGCGCCGATCCCTCCAAGCCCCGGAGACCCGGGGTAGCCGCGCTCCGGCAGGATGTTCGCTCGACGCACGGCTCCGGCGGCGAGGTGGGGACCGTCGCGGACCGCGCTTGTTCGCATCTGGCGAAAGCGCGCTGCCTCAAGCTGACGACATGTTCTTACGGATTGCTGCTCAACGGATGGCGCATCGAGGAGGAGTACGAGGACGATGCAAGCTGCCAGACCCGCATCTGGCAAAACTGCGTCGACAACCTTCTCGTTCCCATGGCAGTCAGCTCTCCCGCACAACAGGACGCCTGCGCGACCGCGATCGATGAGCTGACCTGCACCGAATGGGCGACGCGAACATCTCCTGCAGCCTGCACGGTCACCGCCGGTCGACCCGGATGACGCCAGCTCCTGTTTGCCACGTGGCAAGCTGCCACACCGTGGCGAAGTGTCACGGGAGTACCCCTTGCAGCCACGGGACCAGAAGAGCCGTAGTTTGGCACTTTCGGTGCAGTACGACGCTCGGGCGGTCTCGGCTCCAGCCCATGCCATTCAATGCGAACCGTTTTCTGCGCCCTGGCTCTGTCCGTCGTCGCGGTCGGTCTGGTCCATGCTCAAGGTGGTGTGAACGGCAGCATCGAAGGGAGCGTGTTCGATCAGACGGGTGCGCCCATCAAGGGCGTCAAAATCACCGTCACGTCCCCGACCCAGATCGGCGGAGCCAAGAGCACGTACACGAATGACGAGGGTTACTTCCGACTGATCGGCCTCTTGCCGGGCACCTTCGACGTGATCGCAATGGCCCCGAAGCTGAGGACGGTCAACCAGAAGAACGTCAAGGTCGGCGTCGATGCGCCGGCCAGCGTAGATGTGGTGATGGAGGTCGAGACCCAGGTCGAGGAGGTCAAGATCATCGAGAAGGCGCCGGTCGTCAGCACCACCTCGCCCACGGTGAAGGAAGTCTACGACGAGGAATTCGTGGACAACCTGCCCCTCGAGAACAGGTTTGCCGTCGAGAGTTTCATCGGCCTCAACACCCCGGGCGCGTACAGCACCGACGGCAACCGCGGCCTGCGCCTGCGTGGCGGATCGACCACGCAGAACTCGATGAACGTGGAAGGGTTCCGGGTCAACGGCATGAAGGTGACCGTGAAGTCGCTGGCGGCGCTCGAGGTACTGACCGCGGGGTACGGTGCGGAGAACTCGGCGACGCCTGGCGGTGTGGTCAACATGGTGTCGAAGTCCGGCTCGAACAAGTACGAACTGGACGTCAGCGGGCAGGTGCAAGACAGCAACCTCGCCTTCTTCAAGGACGCGTCCGACGCCGAGAATCACAGCTGGAACTACATGATCAACCCGGCGTTCTCGGGACCACTCGTCAAGGACCGCGTCTGGTTCTACCTCAACAGCGAGTTCCGAACCGAAGCGTCGGCCCGGGAGAAAGATCTTTCGGGACTGAACGTGCTGCCCACGCCGCCAGGCCACTGGTTCCTCAGCAGTCGTGGTTCTCTCAAGCTGACGTGGCAGATCAGTGCCCGGCACAAGCTGTCCAGTTTCAGCAGCTGGAACCGGGACGAGAGTCGCTGGAACGGATCAGCCACGCGCGATGAGGCAGATGCCTTCAGCCGCAAGGACGAGCAGGACATGTTCCACGGTTTCATCTGGGAGGCGCTGCTGACTGACAGCCTCTTCCTGCGCAGCCAGGTCGGCTATGGCCAGACCTGGGACGAGACGAAGCCCGAGCGCTGCACGGACGACCCGATCGACTGCGACAACATTCCTCAGATCAGGAACACGTTTCCCAAGACCATCTACCTGCAAAACTTCGACTCGCACACCCAGGTCATCGACCGGACGATCGAGGTGGTGAATCAGCTCGAGTACTTCGCCCACACGAAGATCTACGGCGAGCACCACCTGAAGGCCAAGTCGCGGTTCTACAACCAGCTGTGGGAGAGCGCCGAGTCGACGCCCGGCGATTCGTACATCCAGTTCAGGGGCACGGATCCGGAGCTGCGGCGCGAATACTTCTCCAACGACCCACGGCTCGAACCGGCGCGGTACGGGTGGCGGATCCGGAGCACGTCCGGTCTGACGACCCAGCACTCGCTTTCCGACAGCATCCGCATGACACGGTATCTGACGGTTTCACCCGGTATGGCGTACACCTATTCGTTCGCCGCCAACGAGGGCAGGGCCACGAATCTGTCCAGCGGCGGCGTCACTCCGCACCTGTCGGTCGCCTGGGACGCCACCCACGACGGACGCACGGTCGTTCGGGGCAGCTTCAACCAGTATCTGGACACGGACGCCATGCGCCTCGCCCGCTTCGAGCTCGGTGACCGAGTCTATCGACAGTGCCGATGGGTCGAATCGAACAATACCGGGCCCTATGACCCCAAGGGGTACACCAGCGGCTGCACTTACGGCGGAGGGGCGTCCACGCGGACCTTCGGCCTGCCTTGTGGACCCAATGGCGTGAATCTGGATGGAACCTCCTGCCGGAACAAACTGAAGATCCCCCGCACCTGGGAGTACACGGCGGGGCTGGAGAGGGAGATCGTCCAGGGGGTCGCGTTCGGCAGCGATCTCATCTACCGCCTCTACACTTTCCCCTATGAAACCTACGAGACCAACCGGATATGGGACGAATCCGGTTACACGCTCGAGCGCCTCGGTGGGTACCGCAACGGACGGAGCGAGACCGTGAACGATCTCGAGACCCCTTCGAGCGGGCGAAAGCGCTACCTCGCGGTCACGACGTCGCTGCGAAAGAGAGAAGGCGCGTTCAAGGCGAACGTCGCGTACACGTGGGCGGCCATGGAGGGGAATTTCAGCAACAACGAGGGTGACTTCGGAACGAATCCTGCCCGCGACCGGTACTACATCTACGGCTACTTGCCGGAGGACTCGCGCCACCAGGTGCGCGCCCAGATGACGTACCAGCTCAGGCGCTGGGTTTCATTCGGCTGGACCTACCGCTACACCTCCGGTCGACCGTTCCAGCGCAAGTTTCGCAATGACGTCGAGTCCGGCTTTGTCGACTACCGTGCCCAGGTGGGTATCAACCCCGGAGGTAACATCAACGATCCGGACGACGATCGCCCGCTGCGCCTGCCGGATTTGATGGAGATGAACCTGCAGGCTCGTTTCAACCTGAAGCCGGTCACGGGTATCAACCTGGACGCCTTCGTCGACGTGCTGAACATGCTGGCGCTGCGCACCACCACCAGCGTCACGACGGACAATGGCCCGACCTGGAGCCGCCCCGGAAGCCGGATGGGGCCGATGCGCATGCGGATCGGCTTTCGCTATCGGTACTGACTTGCGCGCGCCGACACGGCCGGACAGAGTCGTGGGCGTGAGGCTCGCCCGAAAGCTGGTCCTGGCTCTGACCGTGGCCATGCTCCTCGTGTTCACTGTGCGTTCATGGGCGCGGGTGCGCACCGAGATTCGTGTTGCAAACGCGAACCAGCGCGAGGACGAACGACTGATTGGATACGCCATCAGACCGCTGGTCGTAGGCATGTGGCGTACCGAGGGTCAGGAACGCGCCCTTCAGCTTCTCCGCGAGGCGGAAAGGCAGGTGCGCCGTGCGCGCATCCGCTGGGTTTCGCTGGATCAGAACGTCGCGCCGTTTGCACAGCCGTTGGTGAGCCGTGATCAGCTGGGCGCGGTCGCTCGAGGCCAGGACGTGACCCTGGTTCACCCTTCAGTCGAAGGGAATCTTCTTGCGACGTACATACCGCTGTCGTCCGATGGTTCGATCCCCGGAGCGATCGAGGTCTCGGAGTCGGTTGCCGTCCCGAGGGAGGACCTCCGGCGACGCCTGCCGGAAGTGTTGACGAATACCGCGCTCGCCACTCTGGCGTCCATCTTGGTGGTGAGCGCACTTGGCTACGTGCTGGTCATCAGGCCCATGCGGCGCCTCGCCGACAAGGCTCGGCGCATCGGGGCCGGTGATCTTTCCGGGCCGTTGCCCATTCACCAGAACGACGAGATGGGTGAACTGGCGATGGAGATGAACCAGATGTGTGACCGGCTTCGTGAGGCCCACGCGCAGATCGAGACCGAGGTCCTGGCGCGAATCAAGACGGTCGAGCACCTTCGACACGCCGATCGGCTGTCCACGGTGGGAAAGCTCGCCTCCGGGATCGCTCACGAGATGGGAACGCCCCTCGCGGTCGTCTCGGGTCGGGCGAAGATGATCGAAAGAGGGGAGGTGACCGGGGCCGATTCGACCAGCAGCGCGCGTGTCATCGTGGATCAAGCCGAACGTATGGCCAAGATCATCCGGCAGCTGCTGGATTTCGCGAGACGTCGCGGCCCTCAGAAGGCCCCCTGCGATCTGCTGGAGATCGGCCGCGTGACGCTGTCCATTCTCGGCCCCCTGGCCCAGAAGAAACGCGTGGACCTGGCGCTCGAGACAGGTTCGTCCCCGACCAGGATCGCGGCAGACGGCGGTCAGGTGCAGCAGGCTCTGACGAATCTGGTCGTGAACGGAATCGAAGCAATGCCCGAAGGGGGAAAGGTCATGCTCCGTGTTGGGTGTGAGAGCGTCCGGCCCCCGGCGGACCATGGCGGACCGTTGGGCCCGTACGCCTGCGTGCGCGTGACAGACGAGGGCGCGGGTATCGGGCCCGAGGATGTCGGCCGGGTTTTCGAGCCTTTCTTCACGACGAAGGATGTCGGCGAAGGGACGGGCCTCGGGCTCTCGGTCGCCTACGGGATCGTTCGGGATCACGGCGGCTGGATCGCCGTGGAAAGTAAAACGGGCTGCGGCACGCAATTCTGCATGTACCTGCCCGCCGATCCGGAGGCACACGCCGCATGAGTCATCGGGTCCTCGTCGTGGATGACGAACGCGACATGTGCGAGATGTTGACGAGCGGCTTGCGGCACCGTGGTTACGCTGCCGAGTGGCGCACGTCCGCCGCCCAGGCCCTGCAGCGGTTGACCGAGAATCCCACGGAAGTTTTGGTTGCCGACCTCAACATGCCGGAGACCGATGGAGTCGAGCTGTGCCGCAGGGTCGCGGCCAGCCATCCGGACGTCCCGGTCATCGTGATCACCGCCTTCGGAAGCCTGGAAACCGCCGTCGCCGCCATCCGGGCTGGCGCCTACGACTTCATCACCAAGCCAATCGAGATCGAGGCTCTGGCACTGGCCGTGGAACGGGCCATCCAGCACCGGGAGCTGCGCCGTGAGGTGACGCGTCTGCGCAAGGCCGTCTCGGAGGCGCGACGATTCGGCGACATCCTCGGTGACAGCGATCCGCTCAAGCGCGTCTATTCGTTGATCGAGAGCGTCGCCAGCTCGGATTCCACGGTCCTCATCACCGGTGAGAGCGGCACGGGTAAGGAACTCGTCGCGCACGCGCTTCACGACAGGAGCGCCCGGCGCGAAGGGCCCTTCGCCGCGATCAACTGCGCCGCCATGTCGGAGTCCCTTCTCGAAAGTGAGCTGTTCGGGCACGTCCGGGGAGCGTTCACCGATGCCAAAGAGAGCCGGGCTGGCCTGTTCGTCAGAGGGCGAGGCGGCACGGTGTTCCTCGACGAGCTCGGGGAGATGCCGAAGAACATGCAAGCCAAGCTGCTGCGCGTCCTCGAGACCAGGACGGTCCTGCCGGTGGGCAGCGACACGGAGATACCGATCGATATCAGGATCGTGGCCGCGACGAATCGGGATCTCGAGTCCGAGATCGAAGAAGGCCGCTTCCGGGCCGATCTGTACTTTCGCGTGAACGTGATCCGGATCGAGATGCCGCCCCTTCGCGCGCGGGGAAACGACGTTCTGCTTCTGGCGCAGGAGTTCATCGATCGAGCGGCGGCCCGTGCAGGAAAACCCGTGGTCGGCCTTTCAGCCAAGGCTGCCGAACGGCTGCTCGCCTACTCGTGGCCCGGTAACGTCCGCGAGCTGCAGAACGCCGTCGAGCACGCGGTGGCCCTGACAGGCTACGAAAACATCATGCCGGACGACCTGCCCGAACGGATTCGTGATCACCGCTCCTCCCACGTCCTCGTCGCCGCGGATGATCCCTCCCAGTTCCTCACCATGGCAGAGGTCGAGCGCCGGTACGTGCTGCGGGTGCTGGAGGCCAGTGGCGGGAACAAGACGCTGGCAGCGAAGATTCTCGGCTTCGATCGCCGGACCATGTATCGCAAGCTGCAGCGATACGCTGGCGGACAGCTCGACGTTCCGGACGATTCATAGCGGCACTTCGCCACGACGAGGCAACTTGTCACGTGGCGAAAGCGCCCAAGGTGTGTGCCTGCCGCCTGTCCTCCGCGGCGATGGGCTTGGCGCAAGAGGGTCGCGGGCAAACTCGATGGTGGTGGTGTCGATGCTTCCGCAGCAGACGGCCGCGCGGGGATCCAGGAGAGTGACTGATGAAGGTGGACATGTCGCCCGAGGCGGTAACAATGCGCCTGAAACTCGTCTCCCAGTTGCGTCGGTTGTGCTTGGCGCTCGGGAAGGGGAAACCGCTGGAGCCGGAAGCCCCCACGTCGCCAGCGGACGCACCGGCCACTCGTCGCAAGTGAGCGATGCTCAAGGGCCGGAACAGACGACCAGGAGCGGCGCCCCGACCATCGACGAGGCTAGCGTGAGGGCGCCGCTGCTCGACGCAAGCGTGTGACGAGATCGGCGAGATACTCCCGAGTCTCGCCGGGCGAGACACCGCCAGGGAGTCGGGCGCCGTCTGGAATCTGGATCTCCGACAGAACCCACGCAAGCGTGGCCGGTGTACACCCTCCGTCCTTGGCGAGAGCCCCGGACAGGGCGTCCTCGACTCGATGGCCCGCCCGCTCGAGCAGCATCACATCCACCACGTCCCGTTCTTCGCTTCGACCAACCAGCGTGGTCAGTTTGTTGGCGAGTATCTCTTCCGGGGGATCGAGACGAATGCCGTCGATCTCCAGTTTTTCCGGCCGGATCTGGGCGACGCGCTCGAGCACGAGATCGACCACCAGCGTTTCGTCGCCCCGGCTGAGGGCATAGCGTCTAAAGCCGGGTGCGTCCTGTCGTACGACGACCTGAGCCCCGAGCCGTTCAGCCACGCTCGCCATGACGTGAGGTCCACGTTCGAAGGCGGACTTGTCGACGGTGAACAGGTCGAGGTCAGTCGTCTCGCGATGGCGCAAATAGAAACCCGCCAGAGCCGCTCCCCCGGTGAGGAAGAACCCGCGCTCGCTCGCAAAGAACCCGGTCAGCACCTCACGCTGATAGCCGCTGAGCCGCGTTTCACCGCTGTTCGCCGTTGCGGCCATGACAGCGGCTCACGCCGCGAGGATTCCGTCCTTGCGCCAACCTCCGATGAGAAATTCCCAGAATGCCCGGCGCCGACCCAATCGGCGGCCAAGACGCGGAAGATAGTCCGCCACCACTTCTGGGCTGACGAAGTGCCAGACATCGATGTCGCGCGACTCGCGCAGCATCTTGCCGAGCAGACGTACTCGCTCGTATTCGGGCCCTTCCCGAAGGACACCCCGCAGCTCATCGACGGTCAGATCTTCGTCCCACAAAAAGTAGGGCCGCCGATCGCCGCGCGTCATATCGGTCGTGAGAGGCCGCATGCTCACGCGGTCAAGCGTACCACCACGCGCGTGGGGACGTCTCCATGCATCGGGAACCCTTCGTCGACTGGCTTCGTAAGCCCTCAATCGCCCGCCGACCCCACGGCCGCGAAAATCGGCTTTCCGAATCGCCCATCGAAGGGTCGGCGGTCGCCTTCGTAGGACATCAATCGCCCGCCGACCCTTCGATGACTCACCGAGGGCTTACGAAGTCGCCCGCCAACCTTTCCCGGGTCGACTTCGTAGTCCCTCAATCCGTCGCCGACCCTTCTCGTGGCGTCTCATGGCTTACGAAATGCCCCGGGGACACGTCGCCCGCCACCTGAGGGTTTACGAAATGCCCCCGGGAACCTTCCCGGGTCGACTCGGGGCCTACAAAGTCGTCCTTCCAAGGGTCGCTGGCTGCCTCGGGTATGCATTCTACATATTGAATGTGTAAACTCTATGAATCGTAGAACCGCGCCGTCCCCGCCCCAGCCTTCCTGCGGCCCTCTGTCCGGCATCGCTCCTGCAATGACCTGTCTCGACCGACGATTCGTCGGCCAACGTAACGAGAAGAAAGGCAGAGACAGAGTCATGGGCCAGATGATTGCGGTGACGGCGGACATCAACCGGGTGGCGGAGCACGTGCGGACCGCGTTGCGGAACGCGCTGGCGCGGGGGGAGGGGATAGGAGAGGCGGCGCAGCGGCGGTTGGGGGAGGCGGTGGTGGCGATCGACGTGGCGCTCGGGGCGCACGAGGCGGCATCGAAGGCCGAGGCAAATGCCTGGGCGGTCGTGCAGGCCGAGGATGCCAGGAGCGACGTGGCGATAGGCCACGTCAGGGACCAGATGTGGAACGCGCTCGGGCGGCCACGTCAGAACGCGGCGCTCGATCAGGTCTTCCCCGAGGGGGTGGGGACCTACACAGCGGGCGACCAGCGCCTGCAGCCGGTGATGATGCACGTGCTCGGACAGCGCATCCTCGCGGCTTCATCGCCCCGGTGGACGAAGGGGATGCGGGAGGGTTGGGCGGCTGACATCGAGGAGCACCGTCAGTCGTACCAGAGCGGGGTGGACGCCCACCGTCCCACCGAGGCCTCGGCCCTTATAGCCAGGACCACCTACCGGGCGGCCGTGCGAGCGGCTCACACCAGGCTGCGCGACTTCAAGCGCGACCTGCAGAGCATGGGCCTCGACGACGTCGAGATCCACACCGTCATCCCGACCGTCCCCCCCCGCCCGACGGAGGTCAAACAAGCAGCCTGACCGACGCCCCGTAGTACCCTCGCCGGACGATCATCACACGGTCGTCCGGCGAGTCCTATTTCCCCCCAAAAGCGAGATCGGCTGTGGGGGGGGCGCTCCGATCTCTCCGGCGAGGGCGAGCGTGGGGGCTCGGTGTCCCGGCGGGCTGGGACGGTCCAGCAAGAATGTGGGGGCAGGTCCCGGAGGGGACGGGCGGGCTCTCCGAAATGTTTGCATGGCCGACGGAGAGCTCCGGGCGGCACCCGCGGCTGGATGGCGGCCCCATGTCGTGCCACAGGGTCGCTCCGTCGTCGTCCCAGTTCCCAAGCCCAAGACTGTCCGCCGGACAGGCTGGGCCGACCTGCTCAGGCTCGACAAGTGGCTCGCCGGGGGAAAGTGGGATGTCATCCACTTCAACTTCGGCCTGCACGACCTCAAGCACTTCAAGGACGGCAAGCTGGACCCGACGGGACTCCAGGTGGCGCCCGTCGCCGAGTACGAGCGGAATCTTCAGGCGATGGTCGAGCGTCGGGAAGCGCCGGACGTGTGGCCGGCGACGAGGTGACGTACAACGCCGCCGCCTTGCGCGTGATGAAGAAAGCCGGCGTAGCAGTCAACGATCTGCACGCCCTGGCAAGCTCGAAGCTGTCCGAGATCCAGCTCCCGAAGAACGTCCACTTCACCCCCGAGGGGAGCCGCCTCCTGGCCAAGCAGGTGGCGGACAGCATCCGTAACGCCCTCGCCATCAGCTCAAAGCAGCGTTCGAGGAACGGCGCCAGAAGTGATACGCCCCCAGGTAAATAGCTAAAGCGAGCAAGACCACGGCCCGCAGCCCGAGGCCCATGCCAGCGTACTCGAGGCAGCCGCCGACCACCGAACCGAGTAGGTTCGAACCGAGCGCCCCTGGAAGGTCGCGCGACTGGGCGAGCATCGCCGAAACAATCACCCCCGCGAAAGCCACCGGCAACGCGTTGAAAAGGCCACCGAGCACGCCTCGTGGCACGAGGGGCAGACGGAACAAGGTCGACGGCTCGATGGCCCAGATTGCCACGACCGAGACGAGCAGGAGAGCGAACGAAATGTCGAGCGACACCGGCCGGTACCGCCCGACGATCATGTTCGCCGCTAGTGCCATGGCCAGGACGCCCCCGAAAACAGCGGCGTTCACGATCCAGGTCGAACCGAACAGCAACGATAGACTCGTCACCCCGCGCGTCTCGATGAGCAGGAACGCCGCTCCCATGAGGAACAGCGGTAGGTGGAACGAGGAGCGCAGGGCGCCTCCGAACACCACGCGGGACGCCCCGAAGGCGATCAGCAACACGGCACCCAGAACCGAGATGTAGCCCCAGGGCATCGAGTCCGGACGGATGTACAGAAACGGCCAGTCGTCGCGTGCGGTCAAGGTGTTCCCCTGTGACCCGCTGACGATCATCGGAAACGGCGCCCGATCCCAGTGCGGCCGCGCGCCGGGCTTGCTCGCCACGAACGTGGCACCGCCGTGCGCTCCATGGTTCACCATCACCGGCTGCACGCCCGTCCCGTTCGCGATGGTCCAGTACAGGCGACTCGCAAGCCACGGTCCGCCCATCAGGCTCAAGGCGACCGTCAGATGCCCGTTTGGACCGACGTGTTTCCACGCCGCCCGGATGCCTTCCTCGGTGTACAGATAGTTGTCGAGTCGAAGCGAGCCGAGGGCCGAGAACATGGCGTGTGAATCGACGAACCCGTAACAGATCACGTCGTACGGAGCACCTTGGTACTGCTCGAAGAATGCGCGGGCGTCGTTGACCACGGGCACCGCTCGGGGATCCGAGTACGGCTTCTCGGGGTGCAACTGGCGGCCGAGATCGATGATGCGCCCGTCGATGTCCACCGACGTCACGGACTGGAAGCCATTGCGCAGGCCGGCCCGCACGTCATTGCCGGTGCCGGCACCCACGACCAACGCCCCGTCGCGTTTGTCGGTCAGCACGAAGGGAATGTCGTATACCCGCTTGAGGTGGTCACGGTTGCTACCGGGCGCCACCTGCGAGAAATCGTGCATGTACTGATGAAAATCGCGGTTCACCGCCAGCGTCAGCCCGAATTCGGTCTGCTGGACATCGATGCGGTTGTACGGAGAAAAGGACGCGCCTTGCACGGAGACCTGGCCGAGCACCACCACACCGACGAGCGCGGCGAGCGAGAACAGTCGGCCTGACAGGAATGCGAAAGGAAGCCCGCCCACCAGCAACCAGACGGGCGGCGTCGAGCCGGAGGCCGTGGCGATGGCCATCACGATGACCCCGATCAACGATCCGAGCAGATCCGCGCTGTACCCGCGAATCTCGGCGGCACGCGAGAAAAGATGCCCCGTGGCCGAGCCCGCAAGAAAGAACACTCCGACGATGGCGGAGAACAGCCCGAGTATCAGGATGTACGCCCGCAGAAAATGCCACACATCTCCGACGCTCTCCGCTCCCCATAGGTAGACCGACGCATCGGGGAAGGGCAGGTTCACCAGGCCCAGCGGAGTGGCGAACGCGATCGGGAAACACAGCGCCAGCAACGCCGGAAGAGTGAGGTGGACGAGCCCCGGCCAGCGACGCCCGGCCACGAGGCCAAGGCCCATGCCCAGGAAGCAACCGATGAGTATCAGGTTGTTGAAGTACGCCAGGATCCGGATCTGCCCGGACATCCAGCGGATGAGCGCCAGTTCCAGCGCCAGGATGCCGAAGGTCGACAACGCAAGCTGGAACAGGACCGACGCCCGTCGTTCACTCCACGCCGTCTCATGTAGCAATCACACGGTCGACCAAGCCAACGAAGATACCACCGGTCAGTCGGGAACGCGGGCGGTGTTGGCATCGGCGATGTCGAACACCCACGAGCCGGAGTCCGACGACACGGCCAGGTTCCCGGCGACGACGAGAGACATCCCGGGCGTACCGCTGCAGCTGGTATGGACGGCGTCCTGGGTTCAGGTGGTCCCCGACCTCGAGAACGAGTACAGCTTGGCCACGCCGGTAGCCGCCACCAGCACGCGATCCTCGGAGGCGGCGGCGACGGCGCTGTGTTCGTGAAACTTCATGGCGCCTTACCCAGGAAAGACGGTGATCAGCCGCGGAAAATCCTCGTCCCTTTGCACGATCCACGCGGTCACTACGGCGACCCGCCGGCATCCATTCCAGGAAGCTGCGTCCCGCAGGACCTCGTGTTCCAGGGCGTCGGAGATAGGGCCGCTCCTGGTCACGACGCACGATGGTAACCCGGTCAGGCGCTCAGGTTGCGCTAGAATGAGTGAGATGGCCGTCGGTGATCGAGCGAATTGGCCCGTGTCCCGGTTCAGATTGGGCGCCGAGCCTTCGGACGACCTTTCAGGCGTGACCACACCCGCAGAACGCATTGCCATGATGTGGGCGCTGGCGGAATCCGCCTGGAAGCTGTCGGGACGGCGCATCCCTTCTTACGAGCGAGGCGCAGCGCCGGTTTGTCTCATCCGGGCCGGAGAGCGCCGACCCGAAGATGATGACTCTTGAAGGGCTGAACGAGGACGCGAAGGGTTTTCGAAGCCGCCGGGGTGTCCGCAACGGACTTCTCGGCCCCCGGGACCGTGTATCAGATTGGCCTGCCGCCTCGGCGCATCGACATACTGACCCAGATCTCGGGTGTCTCCTTCGATGATTCCTGGGCGACGCGCGTCGGGGGCGAGGTCGACGGCCGCGCCGTACATTTCATCGGCAAGGACGCCTTCGTGCGCAACAAACTGGCGGCGGGCCGACCCAAGGACATAGCCGACGCTGCGCGGATCACAAAGATCGGCAAGCGATGACGCGCGAAGGTCTCGATCCGGAAATTCTCGCGCGCCGGGCGGAGCCGGGCCAGATCCTGTTCCAGCTGCCGGGCGGCGGCGTCCAGGCCGTCGGGGCTGCCCCATCGGTTTTCAGGCCGCGCTCTTCAAGAGGTTCTGCGTGAGGTGCTGCTCGACGGAAGGAGAGGTTATCGGACATCGTCACGTGACGTCACGCGGCGGAATATGCGGCTTGAACTGCCTATGCACCACCGGAGCTTGCTCGGCACGGATCGAGGCGCGACCGAGACCTTTGAGCGCCCGGGACATCGAGCCCCCACGCCCGCGCTGGGCGCCTGCGTTGGCGAAGCTCTCGGCGTCTGAAAAAACGTGGACAGTGAGGGAGCGGAGGCAGCCCCGTGTCGCCCCCCGCCGGAGAAAAACGAAGCGGCCCTACCGCCCCGCCAGCTTCTCGCCCTCGGCCACCAGCGAGAAGGCCTCGCCCGGCAGCTTGGCCCACCCGAGCGTGAACTCGCTGCGGCCGTACGCGATCTCCGGAGCAGGAGCAGGCATCGCCGTCGACTCGTTCGACGCGGCCGGCGCGGCGCGGGCCAGCTCGACGAAGCCCAGCGAGCGACCGCGCATGAAGTACTCGACCTTCGCCGACAGCTTCGGCGCGGCGCCGTCGGGGTTCTCGCCCTTGCCCAGCACCTCGGACGGGAACAGGTTCCACACCCGGTCGTGCCAGGTCTTCGCCGTCTCGTCGGGCTTGTCGGGCGTGGCCATCGGCGCCAGGCGAATCCCCGGCATGTCGTCCATGCGCAGCGCCTTCCACTCCTTGGTCTTGCCCCCGGCCGTCAGCACCACCCGGTCCACCTCTTCCAGGCGGAAGTCGTGCATCTTCCTTTCGACGAGGTTGGTCGCCGCGGCCTGCATGTCCGACAGCACCGGGCGGGAGACGACGTAGACGCGGCCGTCCTGCTCGTCGCGGATGTACGGCTCGTTGGCGCCCGACGGCGCTGGAACAATGGCGAAGCGGCGCTTGGTCCCCCGTCCGACGACTTCCAGGTGCTTCTTGGTCGTGTCGAGGCCCAGCTCTTTCAGCTTGGCGGCGTCCAGCACCCCCAGCGCGCGCGAGGCTCGCAGCGGGCCGAATCTGTCGAACAGCTTCTTCGCCGACTCGTTGCCGCGCACCAGGCGCTCGGGCACCTTCAGCACCACCACCGGGTGCCCCGACGGCAGCGCAGCGCCCGAGGCATCGCTGCCCGACAGGCGCACGCCGATGAAGCTGCCGTTCGCGTCCTTGTCCCGCACGAGCTCGACCCAGGACTTCAGCTCGTCGTCCTGGTAACGGATCTTCTCGAGGTCGCCCTTGCTGACGTCGACGACGATCGCCTCGCCCTTGCCGAGTTCAGGCTCGCGCTGCCAGGTGGCGTAGGCGGCCACCAGCGCCGCCGCGGCGAGCACACCCTGGACGGCGACGGAACGCCCGGTCATGGCGCAACCTCGGGCGACACCTTCACGGCCTTGGGCCGCGAGCGACGCCGGCGGGTCATCACGAAACCCAGCGCGATGACCAGCAGCGGCGCGCCGAAGGCGCTGCTGTAGAAGTAGGCGACGTCCTGCTTGCGCGTGTGCGCGACAGGCACGTCCTCCTCGGTGGTGATGGTGCCGGCGTAGGCCTCCTCGCCCGACAGCCAGCGGATCCCGTCGCGCAGCAGGTACTGGTTGCCCGGCAGGCGCGTGATCAGCTCGTCGGCGATCACGTCCGAGTCGGCGAGGACGAGCACGCGCGCCTCCTCGTCGATGCCCAGCGCGCTGGCGTTCCGGCGGGTCACCGCCGCGGCCAGCTCGTAGGCGTTGCGGGTCTCGGCGCCCTGGTCGAACTCGTAGTTGCCGTTCTTGTCGTTCCAGGTCGCCGCGTCGGCGTGCACCGTGAAGTCGACGTTCACCAGCCCCACGGCCGTCTTCTCATCCTTCTCCAGGTAGCCGGCCCCCATCACCACCGTCGGCGCCCGCATGCCCAGGCGGCTGATCGTCGAGACCGACGCGTGCGACGAATAGGCCCCGGTGCCGATGAGGATCCGGTCCGCGTGCGAGTTGGTGCGGTTGAGGTGCATCGTTTCGTGCGCCAGCGTCACCGGGGTGTACTTCAGCGACAGGGGCGCCAGGATCTCCTCGAACGTCTGCCCCGCGTCGGGGTCGAGCGCGATCAGCATCCGCCCCTTGCGGTCGAGATAGCGTCCCAGCGCCGCCATCTCCTCTCTCATGAGCGGCCTGCGTGGTCCGATGATCAGCACCACCGCCGCGTCGGCGGGCACCTCGCTGCCGAGGCCCTGCGCCACACCCAGCTCGCGCGGCTCGAAGCCGAGATCGGTCAGCAGCTGCTTCACCACGCGGATGGGCGATCGGCGATCGGTGTCGCCGCTCGGCTCGAAGGTGCGCTCGTCGTGTCCCTGGACGATGTAGGCGATTCGATCCGGCCGCGAGGCGGCGATGATCCGCTTGTGGACCTCTTGATCCAGCACGCGCAGCTGCGAACGCGCGCCCTCCAGTTGCAGCGGGATGGCGATCTGCTCCTTGGTGGCGTCGCGAGCGACGACGATGATGCCGTTGCCGCTGACGTTCAGCTCGCGTGCCTTCTGCAGATGGATGTCGTGGTCGAAGTGCTCGACGACCAGCTGCTTCGACTCGCGCGTCAGATCGCCGAAGTAGCTCTCGACCTCCTCGCGCACCTCGTTGGCGGGCGGGAAGAACAGGTAGACCTGCAGCGGCCGGTCCAGCGCTCGCACCAGCTTCTTGGTCGCGTCGCCGGCGCGTGCCGTGCGGAAGTAGGACAGGTCGATCTTCAGGTCGCGCTGCGAGGCCACGTACGTGGCGGCAAAGCAGAAGACCAGCGCGAAGCCGATGCCCAGCGCCGACAGCATCGCCGCCCGCACGCGCGGCACGTCCAGGACGGGCGCGCGTTTCATGGTCGCCAGCGACATCTCGACGAAGATCGTCGGCAGCACGCCCGCCACCAGGAGCGCCGGCCACAGCGCCGTGATGATGCCCGACAGCTTCGGCGCACTCTGCTCCAGCGCCCGTCCGGTCAGCTTGAGCAGCAGGCTGGAATTCAGGAAGTAAAGGACGATGGCCAGCAGGACCAGGCCAGCCAGCAGCGCCAGCGCCTGCTCGGGCCAGCGGCGATCCCGCGGTTGCCGCTGCGCCTCGGCGGCGCGTGCGCCCAGTCCGCCGAGCAGCATCAGCACGCCGAGGATCGTGGCCCCGGTGCCGACCTTGCCGACCTCGATGATCCGCTGGCCCAGGTACAGGAAGGCCAGACCGGCGCCCGCGAGCACCGAGGGATACAGCCGGTGCCTCGCTTTGGTCATCGCCACCGTCGCGCCTCCAGCACCCGGGTGGCGGTGAACAGGCAGAAGTAGGTCAGCGCCAGGTAGTAGACGACGTCGCGCAGGTGGACGACGCCCATCTGGAACGGTGGCTGGTGCCGCTGCCACAGCGCCAGCGAAAGCGCCACGTCGTTGAGCGGCCGGTCGGTCACGGCGGCCACCAGCCACATGATCACCATCGCCGTCACCATGGCTCCCGAGATGATGACCGCCAGCACCTGGGACTTGGCCAGCGCCGAGCCCAGCGTGCCGATGGCCAGCGCGCCGCTGCCCAGGAGAACGAGGCCCAGATAACCCGACGCCACGTGCCCGATCGACACCTTGCCGTTCACCATCACCAGGAGCGGCATGAACGCCGTCAGCGCGAGCATGATGGACAGGAAGATCAGCGCCGACAGGAACTTGCCGAGCACGATCTCGTGGTCCTTGATTGGCGACGAGCTGAGCAGGACGATCGTGCCGGTCTGGCGCTCTTCGGCGATGAGCCGCATCGACAGGAGCACGCTGGCGATCATGACCAGACCGCCGCAGTACTCGAAGAACCGCCTGATCACCTCGGCCGAGCGCTTGTCGGGGCCACCCAGCGCGCCCACGTTGAACAGCAGCCCGACGATCAGCAGCACCAGCGCGACGACGATGTAACCGGTCCACGTCCGCAGGTAAGCCGCCAGTTCGCGCCGCGCGATGAGCCAGGTGGCGGTCATGAGGGGGGCGCCTCTTCCTTCGTCCCTTTGTCTTGGGTCCCTTTGTCCTTGGCGAGCTGGATGAAGATCGACTCCAGCCGCGAAGCGCCCCGGTCGATCCGGAGCACGTCCAGGTCCGCGCCCACGAGGGAGCGCACCAGCGCCGGCCGCACGTCCTCGCGCACCGTGATGCGCAGGAACGCCTCGCCGTTCTCGAAGCCGGCCAGGGTCACGTTCAGCACGCCCGGCACCGAGCGCAACACCTCGGCCGCACGCGCGCCGTCGCCGCGCACGTTCATCTCGATCTCGCCCGCCGTGCCCATCTGCGCGCCCAGATCGCTCTCGCTCCCCTGGGCCACGATCTCGCCCTGCTGGATCACCAGCAGCCGGTCGCAGGTCTGGCTGATCTCGGCCAAAAAGTGACTGGAGATGAGCAGCGTGTGCTCGCCGCGCAGCGTGCGGATGAGGTTGCGCATCTCCACGATCTGCACCGGGTCCAGGCCCGCCGTCGGCTCGTCCAGGATCAAGAGCGCGGGCTTGTGGACCATCGCTTGCGCCAGGCCCACGCGCTGCCGGTAACCGTGCGAGAGGCTGCCGATCATGTCGTCATGGACGTGGCGCAGGCCGGTCTTCTCCTCGGCCTCACCCACGCGCGCCACCACGTCGCGCGCCGGGACGCCCCGCAGGCGCGCCGCGAAGGTGAGGTAGGCCCCCACCGTCATCTCGTTGTAAAGAGGAGGAGAGTCGGGCAGAAAGCCGATCCGCTTGCGGACGTCGTGGGGCCGCAAGGTGACGTCCAGGCCGTCCACGACGACCTGCCCCGAGGTGGGCAGCAGCACGCACCCCAGGATCTTGAGCGTGGTCGTCTTCCCGGCGCCGTTCAGCCCCAGGAAGCCGATCACCTCGCCGCGCGAAATGTCGAACGTGAGGTCGCGGATGGCGGCCCGTTCGCCGTAGTATTTGGTCAGGTCTCGGACCTGGATCATGGCGAGCTGGGTGACAGATATACGACGTCCAAACGCCGTTGCGCACAAAATCATTCTTGCGGTCCTGTCGATCGCCGCATGCATGGGCGGACGGGTCTCTCATTTCGAGGACGCCGGACCCGAGGTGGGCCTCGTCCTGCCGACGACCGACGGGGGACGGTACCTGTGTCGGGACCCTCGGCCGCTGCCGATCGTGGCGACGCCCGCCGACGTGCTGCTGCTGTTCGATCGCTCGGGCTCGATGAACACGGAGTTCGGCGGCAGCACCCGTTACGCGGCGGCCGCTGCCCTGCTCGGCGATCTGGTCGGCGCGTACCAGGGCCGGCTCCGCTTCGGCTTCCAGGCGTTCCCGGGTCGGCGCGGCTGCGCCTCCAGCGCCTCGCCCGGTTGCTGCGTCGAGCGTCCCTCGGTGCCGATCGGCCTCGGTCACGCCGATCTGGTGCGCGAGGCGATCGAGGCGGCCGCTCCCGTCGAGGGCAACACGCCGACCGCCGGGGCGCTCCGCCAGGCGCGGCAGTACTTCCAGGCGCTCGGCGACGACATCAAGGAGCGCTACGTGCTGCTGGCGACGGACGGTCGCCCGAGCTGCGACATCGGCGGCCGGCTGGTCGAACGCGACGAACTGGACGCCGACGGACGCCGCGTCGCCGGTCCCTGCTTCGACGCGCTCCAGGAAGTGCGGGCTCTGGGCGACGAAGGCGTGCAGGTGATCGTGTTGGGCGTCGGACCTGGCCTGGAGATGGACCCTGGCGGCCGGGCCAGCTGCCTCGGGGAGATGGCGCAGCTCGGGGGAGCGCCGCGTCCGGGAGGCCAGCCTGCGTTCTACGCCGCCACCAACCCGGCCGAGCTCGAGTGGACGCTGCAGCAGATCTTCGGCGCCTTCGATCGTCCGTCATGCCTCATCGAGCTCAAGGCGATGCCGCCGTTGCCGGAGGAGGTGGCGGTGTTTCTCGACGGCCACGAGATTCCGCGCAGCCGCGCCCAGGGCTGGGACTTCGACGGGGACACGAAGCGGATCCGGATCACCGGGCTCTACTGCCGCAAGCTGGAACGTTTTCAGGTCGCCGTCGTCGAGGTCCGTCACGGCTGTCCGCCCTGCACGGATCCCGCGCAGTGTGAGTAGGTTATAGTCGGGCCCGTGCGACTCGCACCCCTCGTCGCGACCGCTGCCGTTCTGTGTGCCTGCGACGGGCAGGGCAAGGGGCCGGCAGGTCCGGCGACGCGCCCCGCCCCCCTCGTGACCATCGCGCCCGTCGAGGTGCGCGACCTGCCGATCACCTTGCGCGCGCCCGTCGATCTGCGGCCGCTGGCGGTGGCCGACGTGGGCTCGAAGACCCTGGGATACCTCGACGCCGTGCTGGTGGATCGCGGAGACCGCGTGCATCGCGGCCAGTTGCTGGCGCTGGTCAGGCCGAGCGATCTGCCGGATCAACTTGCCGCCGCCCGAGGCGCTCTGGCCCAGGCCGAGTCTTCGCGCGTGCTGGCCCGTACCAACTTCGATCGAGCCCGGGCCCTGGCCCCGAGCGCCGTGGTGTCCCAGCAAGAGCTGCAGCAGGCGCAGTCGGCGCTGGCGTCCGCCGAGGCCAGCGAGGTGGGGTCTCGCGCCCAGATCGCCGCTTTGGGCGTGCGCCTGGGCGAGACGCGGATCGTGTCGCCGCTGACCGGCGTGGTGGCCGCCCGCCGCCTCGATCCGGGATCGCTGGTCGGCCCGGCGACGGGCAACATCCTCACGGTGGTGCGCATCGACGTGCTGCGCGTCTTCATCAGCTTGACCGAGCGGAACGCCGGCAGCGTCACCATCGGCAAGGAGGCCTTCGTCGAGCTGGACGCCTTCCCGGGGCGGCGTTTTCACGGCAAGGTGTCGCGCGTGGCCCCGGGCTTCGATCCGACCACGCGCACGCTCGAGGCCGAGGTGCAGTTGCCGAACGAGTCGGGCGACCTGCGGCCTGGCATGTACGGCCGCGCGACGTTGATGCTGGATCGGCATCCGCGCGCGATGGTGATCCCCGCCGGTGCCGTGCAGATCGCCGACGAGCGCCACTTCGTCTTCGTGCACGCCGCCGGCGCCGTCCGTCGCACCGAGGTGCAGATCGGCTTTGCGGCCGAGGAGTTGCTGGAAGTGACCCGCGGTCTGTCCCCGGGCGCGGAGATCGTGGTGAACGGCGTCGATCTGGTGTTCGACGGCGCCAAGGTGCGGACCACGCGCGCCGTGCGTGCCATCCCCGAACCGCCGCGTCCTTGACATGTGGCTGACCCGGCTCGCGCTCCGTAATCCGATCCTGATCCTGATGCTGTCGCTGATGGCGGTGGTGCTGGGGACGGTGTCGCTGCGCCGCCTGCCGGTCGACCTGTTGCCGAACATCAACCTGCCGATGATCCGCATCGCGGCGTTCTATCCGGGCGCCGGTCCCGAGGACATCGAGCGTTCGGTCACCCAGCCGATCGAGCGTGCCGTCAGCTCGGCGCCAGGGATGGACCGGGTCGAGAGCCTGTCGCGCCAGGGTGCTTCGCTCACCACCATCTGGTTCGCCGGCAACGTCAACATCGACAACGCCCAGTTCGAGGTGCAGCAGCGCGTGGCCCAGGCCGCAAGCTCGCTCCCGCCCGGGATCCCGCAGCCGTACATCCTGAAGTTCGACGTCAGCAACATCCCGATCGTCTGGGTGGCGCTGTCCAGCGACGAGATCGACGAGCGCGATCTGAACGATCTGGCCGCCAACGTGCTCGAGCCTCAGCTGGCGCGGTTGCCGGGCGTGGCCAGCGCCACCACGAGCGGCGGCAAGGTCCGCCAGATCCAGGTGCAGGTGGACAGGGACGCGCTGCGGGCGCGCAACCTGGGTGTGCTCGACGTGGTCGACGCCGTCAAGCGCTCGAACCTGATCCTGCCCAGCGGCAGCTTGCGCGCCGGCGATCGCGACTACAACGTCTTCTCGAACACGCAGGTGCAGGACCCGAAGACGCTGCAGGACGTGATCCTGCGGGCCGGTACCCCCTCGGTGCGCATCGGCGATGTGGCCAAGGTGGCGGATGCCGCCGCCGACCAGACGGAGATCGCGCGCTTCAATGGCCAGCGGGGCGTCATCCTCCGCGTGCAGAAGCAGCCCAGCGCCAACACCGTCGCCGTCGTCGACGCCATCCGGGCGGCGCTGCCGAACCTGCGTGGCATCCCGGCCAGCGTGAAGCTGGAGATTGTCTTCGACCAGTCGCTCTACATCCGGGCCGCGCTCAAGTCGCTGCAGCACGAGGCGCTGTGGGGCGGCCTGCTGGCGGTGGCGGTGATCTTGCTGTTCCTGGGCAGCCTGCGGGCCACGGGGATCGTGGCCATCGCCATCCCGCTGTCGGTGGTGTCCACCTTCGTGCTGCTGTATTTCACCGGCCAGACCCTGAACGTCTTCACACTGGGCGGCCTGGCGCTGGGGGTAGGGCGCCTGGTCGACGACTCCATCGTCGAGCTGGAGAACATCCATCGCCACCTCGACCTGGGACAGAACCGCACCAGCGCCGTCCTGGCCGCGGCCCAGGAGGTGGCGATGCCGATCCTGGTGTCGACCATCACCACCATCGTCGTCTTCTTTCCGGTGCTGTTCCTCCAGGGCGTCGCCCGCGACGTCTTCTTGCCGCTGGCGCTGACCATCGCCTTCTCGCTGGGGATGAGCTTCTTCGTCTCTCGCACGGTGACGCCGCTGCTGTGCCTGTACACGCTGCGCGGTCACGCCGAGGATCAGCGCCGCGCCGGCATGGCCGCCGTCCTTCTGCGCTGGTTCTCGGCGCTGGATGACTCGTACGCGCGCCAGCTCGCCTGGGTGCTGCGCCACCGCGCCGTCACCATCGCCTTCATCCTCGCCGTATTCGCCGGATCGCTGCTGCTGGGCCGCCAGATCGGCAGCGAGTTCTTCCCGCAGACCGACGAGGCCCAGGTGTCGATCGGGTTCAAGGCGCCGATCGGCACCCGCCTCGAGCGCACCGAGGAGGTGGCCAAACGGCTCGAGAAGACAGTGGCGGAGGTCCTCCCGCCGTCCTCGATCCGTACCGTCAGCTCGAACAGCGGCCTGCCCACCGGCCGCATGTCCTTCCTGTCGTCGTCGACCGGGCCGCATTCGGGGCAGGTGTCCATCAACCTCACCCCGCGCACCGCGCGGCCGCTCAGCGATCTGCAGGCCATCGAGAAGCTGCGCGCCGCCATTCGCGACGACCTGCCGGGCGTGCAGGTCACCTTCAATTCGGGTGGGATCGTTCGCCGCATCCTGAACTACGGGGCACCGGCGCCCGTGGAACTGGAGATTCTCGGGCAGGACGTCGAGGCCGGTGCCGATTACGCCGCGCGCCTGCTGCCGAAGCTGCGCGACCTCGAGGACAGCCAGGGGCGGCCGCTGCTGACCGATCTGCTCATCTCGCGCGAGATGAACTATCCGGAGCTGCAGGTGCGTGTCGACCGCGAGAAGGCCGGCGTGCTGGGCCTCGACGAGCAGCAGATCGCCCAGACGGTGCTCACCAGCCTGGTCGGCAACACCCAGTTCGCGCCCATCCCGTTCACCGATCCGCGCACCGGCTACGAGTACTTCATCAACGTGCGGCTCGCCGACGAGTTCCGCAGCCATGTCGACGACCTGGGCGACATCTTCTTGCGGGCTCCCGCCGGCGGCATGGTCCCCCTGTCGACGGTGGCGGCCATCCAGCGCAGCAGTGGACCTGTGGCCATCACCCGCCGCTACATGCAGCGGATGATCACCATCACCGGAAACTTCGCGCCCCATACCGATCTCGGCTCGGCCAGCGCCGCCACCCGCCAGGCCATGGCCGGGCTGCCACCGCCCGAGGGATTCTCGGCCAAGCTGGGAGGCCAGACCGAGGCCCAGGAGAAGACCTTCGCCGATCTGCGCATGGCCGCGCTCATTGCGCTGGCGCTGGTCTACATGGTGCTGGCGTCGCAGTTCCGCTCGCTGGTTCATCCCCTGGTGATCATGCTCAGCGTGCCGCTGGGGATCACCGGCGTCCTCATCATCCTGTTTCTCACCGGCACCACGCTGAACGTGAACAGCTACATGGGCGTCATCATGATGGTGGGAATCGTCGTCTCGAACGGCGTGCTGCTGGTCGACTTCGCCAACGTCTTGCGCCGGCGTGGCAAGGGCCTGGTCGAGGCGACCATCGAGGCCGGCCGCACCCGCTTGCGCCCCATCCTCATGACCAGCCTGGCCACGGTGGTGGGCCTTGTCCCGATGGCGCTGGGGCTGGGGGAGGGGAGCGAGGCGAACTTGCCGCTGGCGCGCGCCGTGATCGGCGGCCTGACGGTATCGACCCTGTTCACGCTGTTCCTGGTGCCCGTGCTGTACACCATCGTCGATCGCAAGGATCGGCCGCTGTCGGAGCCGCTCGATGTTTGAGGTGCTGGCGCTGCTGGTGGCGCAGCAACTGACCTTTCAGGAAGCCGTCGGTCGTGCCCTCGCCCACAACCCGTCGGTGGTGTCGGCCACCCAGACCGTGGTGCGCGCCCAGGCGCTGCTCGACCAGGCGCGCGCCGGCCGTTTCCCGACGCTGACGGGGAACGCCACGCTGACCCGGCTGGACCAGGAGCGGGTGCTGGACAACGGCACCACCCGGCGGGTGATCGTGGCGCAGGACCAGCAGGCCGCGAACGTGCAGCTGGCCGTGCCGATTCTGGCGCCGGCGGCGATGAGCCAGAGCCACCGGGCGCGCGACGCCGTCAAGGTCGCCCAGGCCGACGCCGTGGAGGTGCAGCGTCAGATCGCGCTCACGGCGGCGCGCACCTGGCTGGGGGTCCTGTCGCAGCGACGCGTGCTGGAAGCGGCCGAGCGAGCGCGCGCCACGGCGAAAGCGCACTTCGACTACGCGCACACCCGGCTGCTCGGCGGCGTCGGCCGCAGTCTGGACGAGGTGCGTGCCGCCCAGGAGCTGGCGGTCAGCGAATCGCAGGTCGAGGCTGCGCACGCCGGGCTTGCGCGGGCGCGCGAGGCGCTGGGCGTGGCCATCGGCGCCGATGCCGCCGCCGACGTGGCCGACGAGGCGGCCGTCGGCGAGACGCCCCCCTCGCTGACCCAGGGCCTGGAGGAAGCCGCCACCTCGAGGCTGGACGTGGCCGCCGCGCGGACGCGCCTGGGCGCCGCTCGCAACTCGGCCGACCATCGCTGGACCAGCTACGCGCCCTACGTGACGGCCGTGGTCACACCATTCTTCCAGCACCCGTCGACGCTGACCTCGCCCGAGCTCGGCTGGCAGGCCCAGCTGGTGCTGACGCTCCCGATCTACGACGGAGGTCGGCGCAAGGCGACCTTCCGCGAGCAGGACGCGAACATCGTCGACGCCCGCGCCCAGCTCGACGGCCAGTTGCGCGAGGCCCGCGCCGAGGTACGGGCCGGGTTCGAGGCGATGGTGCGCGCCGATCGCTCGCTGGCCGCGGCGCGCCAGGCGGTCCAGCTCGCCCGCAAGTCCCTGGAGCTGGCGACCCTTGCCTATCAGGCGGGCGCCACCAGCAACCTCGAAGTCATCGACGCCGAGCGCCGCGCGCGCGACGCCGAGACGGCCGCGGCCGTCGCCGAGGACACCGCCCGCATGGCTCGCCTCGACCTCCTGGCGGCCAGCGGCCGCTTCCCTCCCCGCAGGTGAAGGAGTAGCGTCCACCGCGATGAGCGTGCGGCTGGCTGTGTTGCTCTGCGTTGTCGGGGGCTGCGGAGCCGATAAAAAGGTTCTCACCATGGATTCCGATGCTGCCCGGCCGCCCGATGCGCCTGCCGGCGAGGTCGCCGGAAAGCTGGACGCCTTCACGCCCGCCGCGCCGCCGGCCGCGCCGCCGGCCCCCTGGGTGTTCGGCGACGTCGGCCAGGTCGGCGTCAAGGGCGTCTCGCAGATGAACACGGCCAGCTACTTCGTCAGAGGAGCCGGCGCCGACATCTTCGGCAGGGCCGACGCCTTCCAGTTCGCCCACCAGGTGGTGAAGGGCAACGGCCAGATCATCGCCAAGCTGAAGAACGTGGACTACACCCACTCCGAGGCGAAGGCCGGAATCATGATCCGCGCCAGCCTCGATCCCGACGCCGCCAACGTGTTCGTCGCCGTCATGGGCAACGGCGCCGGCCAGATCCAGGCGCGGCGCGATCGCGGCGTCGACACGGTGTTCAACACCGCCGAGGCCCTCAACATCAAGCTCGGCATCTGGCTCCGCCTCGCGCGCGTCGGCAGGACCATCACCGCCTACCGCTCGGGCGACCGCGCCTCCTGGACGCAAGTGGCGGTCTACGACCTGCCTGGCCTGGGAGACGACGCCTACTTCGGCCTGGCCGCCACCTCGCATGACATCGCCAAGCAGGGTTCGGCCGAGTTCGACGCCGTCCGCATCGACAATCTCCCCCAGTCGGTCGCGTTCAGGGACTGGCTCGCCGAGGACGTGGGTGCCATGGGCAGCAGGGTCATCGTCAATGAGACCTCCCTCGCCATCACGCCGATGGGTGAGCCGTGGGCCGTCCGCTCCGACAGCTTCAACATCGTCTACCGCCCCATCGTGGGTGACTTCACCCTCAGCGCGCGTGTCGCTGCCCTCGACAAGAGCCACGACCTGGCCCGTGTCGGCCTGATGGCCCGCAAGGCCACCGTCACCACCTGGGCCCGCAACCAGGCGCTCGTGTACGTCGGCGTCCACCCCGAGATGGGCGCCCGCGTCGTCTCACGCTCCGCCGACAACGTCGACACCGTGTCGACGCCGCTGGATGCCACGCTCAAGGCGCCCGTCTATCTGCGCCTGCAACGCGCCGGCACGAATTTCGTCTCCTCCTCCTCGTCCGACGGGACCACCTGGAACGAGATCGCCACCACCACCATCATGGGACTGCCCGAGAATCTGGTCGGCGGCATCGTCGCCAGCTCGAACGTCCGCACCATCACCACCAACGCCGTCATTGACAACGTCCGTCTGACACAGCCGGTGCGTGACGCGGGAGCCATCCAATGAGGCGCATTCTTCCGTGCGTGCTCGTTCTCGCGGCGTGCTCGTCGTCGGGTAGCACCGACCAGCAGGTCCCTGCGCCCGCCAACCCGGCCTACGACTGGGCCCACTTCGAGACGACCCACCGCGCGCCGATCCTCCCGATCCTGGTCATCGACACCGGCGGGTTCGCCTCCGTCATTCCACGCGACAAGATCAAGGCGCGCCTCAAGGTGATCGAGAAGCACGACGGGACGCACGGGGACCTGTCCACGGCGCCCGTGGCCCTGGACCTGCCGATCGGGATCAACCTGCGCGGCTCCAGCTCGGCCGGCTTCCTTCAGAGGCCCTACACCATCGAGCTGCACGACGACCTCAACGAGGGCAAGAAGGTCCCGGTGCTGGACCTCCCCCCGGGCGAGGACTTCGCCCTCGTCAGCTGCTGGACCGACAAGCCCTGCATGCGCAACGCGCTGGCCTACGCCATGGGCCGCCAGCTCGGCCGCTGGAACCCGAAGCTGCGTTTCGTCGAGGTGTACCTGGACGGCGTCTACAACGGCCTCTACCAGATGACCGAGGCGGTCCGGCAGGACAAGCGCCGCGTCGACGTCCCCAAGCCCGCGCTCAGCGCCGATCTCGGCGACATCACCGGCGGCTACATCATCCGCCGCGAGGCCGGGGGCAAGGCCGCGCCGACCACCATCCCGATCCGCGACTGGCTGTCACCCGTGAAGAGCGTCGACGGCCGCCAGATGGTCTACACGTATCACTACCCCAAGGAAGACAAGATCACCGCCGAGCAGAAGGCGTACATCCAGGACTACTTCACCCGCTTCGAGACGGCGATGAAGGAACCGACCTGGATCGACCCCCAGACCGGCTACCGCAAGTGGCTGGACGTCGCGACCGTCGTCGACTTCGTGCTGATGAACGAGATCAGCAACAACGTCGACGCCTACTGGAAGAGCGTCTACATGGCCAAGCAGCGGGACAGCCTGGGCGGCAAGATGGCGCTGTCACCGCTGTGGGACTACAACATCGCCTTCGGCAACGCGGATTACCGCGACGGCTGGAAGCTGGACAACGTCACCTACAAGATGAACCGGTGGGGCGGCGAGTGCAGCGCCTTCCTCCCGACGCCCATGGGCTGCAGCGCCTGCATCCGCGGTGACCTCAACCCCGGCACCAGCTGCTGGACCATGCAGTACGTGCCGTTCTGGCTGGACCAGCTCTGGACGGATCCGGTCTACACCGGCGAGCTCAAGTGCCGCTGGCTCGAGCTGCGCAAGGGCGCCTTCGACATGGCGAAGATCGACGTGCAGCTCGAGGCCTGGCGGCGCGAGCTGGGCCCGGCCATGCGCCGCCACTTCGCGCGCTGGGAACGCCTGCTCACCTACAACTGGCCCAACTGGTACATCTCGAGCGGCGCCTTCGACTTCGACAAGTTCTTCGACGACGAGGTCGACTACCTGCGGAACTGGACCGCCAACCGCATCATGTACCTCGACAAGAACCTGCCCGGCACCTGCAGCAAGTAGTTACTTGGTCTGGACGAGCTGGAAGGGCGGCGGGTTCTTCGCCAGCTCCGCTTCCCAGTCGGCCATCAGCTGCCGCAGCTTCGGCATCATCTCGGGGTGTTTGTACCCGAGCTCGCGCCGCTCCGAGGGATCGCGCTCGACGTCGAACAGCAGCTCCTTGCGCGCCGTCGTCCCTTCGCCCTCACGGATGTACTTCCACGGCCCCATCCGCACCGCCTTCTGCTTTCTGTCGACACCCGTGATGCGCCAGTAGAGCGTGCGCGGGGCGGGCTTGCTCTTGCGCGCCAGCACCGGCACGAGATCGATGCCATCCAGCTTCCGCGGTGCGCTCACGCCCGCGGCCGCCAGGATGCTGGCCGTGAAGTCCATGGTGATCGCCGGTTGCGCCGAGGTGCTCCCCGCTGCCACCACGCCCGGCCAGCGGGCGATGCACGGCACCCGGATGCCGCCTTCCCACAGCGTCGCCTTGTGGTGGAACAGCGCCCCGTTGTCCGACAGGCGATCGCCACCGTTGTCGCTGGTGAACAGCACCAGCGTGTCGCGGCCAAGGCCGTTGCGCTCCAGCGCCTTCATGACGAGGCCAATCCCCCAGTCGACCCGCTCCATCATCGCCACGTAATCCTTGCGCCCGCCCGACTGCCAGGTCTCCGCCGTGCGCAGCTGGTTCGGCTTGCCTGGCGCCTGGAACGGGAAGTGGACGGCGTTGAACGGCAGGTACAGGAAGAACGGCCCGGCCTTGTGCGCGTCGATGAAGGCCGCCGCGCGCTCGGCGAACAGATCCGTCAGGTAACCCTCGCGCTCCACCAGCTTGCCGTTCTCGTACAGATCCGGCTCACCGGTGACTCCTCGGTGCGCGTACATGTCGTCGCTGCCGCCCAGCATCCCGAAGAACTCGTCGAAGCCGTGCGCGTTCGGGCTGAACTCGGGCTTGAACCCGAGGTGCCACTTGCCGAACATGCCCGTGGCATACCCGGCGTTCTTCAACAGCCGTGGCAACGACCCATCGGTCGGCTTCAACCCCGGATCCCGCTCGTCGCGTTGCAGCGCCCATTCCAGGCCCGTCCGCGCCGGGTACAGGCCGGTGATGAACGAGGCCCGCGTCGGCGTGCAGACCGGGGCGCCCGCGTAGCACTGGGTCAGCCGGGCGCCGTCCCGCGCCAGCCGGTCGATGTGGGGCGTCCGGATCTCCTTGGACCCGAACGCGCCGACGTCTGCATAGCCGAGATCGTCCACCAGGATGAAGACGACGTTCGGCTGCTTGGCGGCGGAAAGCAGCAGCAGGGTCGCGAGAGGCGCCGTCACTTGCGCGGGCGCTGCTTCGGAACGCGCGGAGGGTTCGCATCGCGGTGCCAGTCGCCCCATCGCCCCTTGACGAAGGACCGCACCCAGAGCCATCCGTCATCGTCGAGGCCGAACATCACGAACTTCGAACCCTTGTCGGCGACGAGAATGATCTGCTTGAGACGCGCCTGCTTTGCCTGCATGCCTGGTGCCCTCATATCACGGCTCGTCCGTCAGCAGGGTCTCGAGGCTGATCAGCACTCGCCGCGCGGCGATGAGCCGCTCGAACGACCGTTCGAGACCCTCGGTCGTGACCTGCTTGTCGCCGGCGAGAACCGGAGCGAGCAGTTTCACCTGGGCCTCGAGCTCGGTCTCGGCGACCGTCAGCAGCTGGTTGGCCTCGGCGATCTTCGATCGCAGGAGCTGGAGCCGCTCGTCGTTGATGGTCATTGCGCTCCCGCGAACGGGTGATTCTGCTCGACCCGGATCCGGGTCCTCGTCAGCCGCTCGATGTCGCGCAGGTACCCGCGTTCCTCGCGATCACAGAAGGACAGCGCGATCCCGGCGGCGCCGGCCCGTGCGGTGCGGCCGATCCGGTGCACGTAGCTCTCCGATTCGTTCGGCAGGTCGAAGTTGATCACGTGGGTGATGCCGTCGACGTCGATGCCCCGCGCGGCGATGTCCGTCGCCACCAGCACACGCAGGCGGCTTTCCTTGAAGTCGCGCAGGGCCCGCTGGCGCGCGCTCTGCGTCTTGTTGCCATGGATGGCGTCAGCGGAGATCCCGGTCTGCGTCAGGTGCCGGGCGACGCGGTCCGCGCCGTGCTTCGTGCGGCAGAACACCAGCACCCGGCCGAGGGCGGCATCGCGCAACAGCTCGCGCAAGAGGTCGCGTTTGCGATCGCGCTGCACGAAAAGCACCGACTGTTCCACCCCATCGGCCGTCGTCGCCACCGGGGCGACCGACACCTTCATCGGGTCGACCAGCAGGGTCGACGCCAGCTGCGCGATGTCCGGCGGCATCGTCGCCGAGAACATCATGTTCTGCCGCTTGCGGGGCAGGGCGCCCAGGATCGTCCGGATCGGCTTGATGAAGCCCATGTCCAGCATGCGATCGGCCTCGTCGAGCACCAGCACCTCGACGGCGTCCAGCGGGACGAGCCTCTGCTGCATCAGATCCAGCAGCCGGCCCGGGGTGGCGACGACGATCTCGGCGCCCCTGCGGATGGCGTCGACCTGCGGTCCCTGCCCGACGCCACCATAGACGGTCGCGCATCGGATCCGCAGCAGGCGGCCGTAGGTCGAGAAGCTCTCGGCGACCTGCAGCGCCAGCTCCCGCGTCGGCGTCAGCACCAGCGCCCGCGGGCCCCGGCGGTCGCGCGCGGCGGGCAGGCGGGCGAGCCGATCGAGGATCGGCAGCGCGAAGGCGGCGGTCTTGCCGGTACCCGTCTGGGCACATCCCAGCAGATCGCGCCCGACGAGGAGATGGGGAATGGCCTGCGCCTGGATGGGCGTCGGAACGCCGTAGCCCTCCGCGATGAGGGCCTTCTGGATGGAATCGGACAGACGGAGATCGGAAAACGACGGAACGGGTTGCATGGGTCTCTTTTCTTCGGGCCCTCAGCGTCGCGTCGACATCACGTCCACGCGCGCTGCGGCACATTGGCGGGCTGCTCCTGCGAAACCGTTCAGCGAGCGAGGCCGGCCAATCGGTCCTGACGTCATCCGGACTTGCCCGGATGCAGGACGAAACCTGGTCACACCGTGGCCGCAAACGTGGTTTGAGTCAAGCGGGGCGTGCTATCCTCGAACCACGTCTCTGCCGGTTCCAATGAAGACTCTCCCCCTCGATTGGCGCAACATCATCCTCCTGGCGACGGTTCACATCGCCGCCGCCGCCGGTTTGCCCCTCTACCTGGCGCTGCACGGTCCGACCTGGGCAGGGTTGATAATTGGCCTGTCCCTGACGGGGCTCACGATCTTCAGCATTTCGGCCGGGTACCACCGGCTCTTTTCCCATCGCACCTACGAGGCTCATCCGTGGGTGCGTTTCGTGCTGTTGACGCTCGGCGCAGGCGCCTTCCAGAATTCAGCACTGGCCTGGGCTGCCGACCACCGGCGTCATCACGCGCTGCCCGACACCGAGGACGACCCGTATTCCGTCAACCGTGGCTTCTGGTATTCCCATGTTGGATGGGTGCTGCGTCAGGCCGATCCCGACGTCAAGCCCGCTCCCGTGGGCGATCTCGAGCGCGATCCCCTCGTCCGATGGCAGCAGCGGTACTACACCCTCATCGGCGTCGCCTCCGGTGTGGCGCTGCCGGTGGCCCTGGGCTTCCTGTTCGGCGATCCCTGGGGCGGCTTCGTCATCGGGGCCGCCACCCGGCTGGTGGTCGTGTACCACGCGACCTTCTCGATCAACTCGTTCGCCCACATCCTCGGTCGCCAGCCCTACTCGGACAACAGCTCGGCGCGTGACAGCTTCTTCACTGCCGTCATCAGCATGGGCGAGGGCTACCACAACTTTCACCACACGTTCCCGGCGGATTATCGCAACGGTGTCCGCGCGCATCAGTTCGACCCCACCAAGTGGGTCTTGAGGGCGCTCGCCTTGACGGGGGCGGTCAAGAACCTTCGACGCGCGCCCCCGGCAGCCGTCGTCCGCGCCCGTCAGCGCATGGATCAGCGTCGGCTCGCCGCCAGGCGTCGCCCGTCTGCCGCGCCGGACCGGATGGAGTCCGACGCGTGACCGAGGCGGAACGCGGCGGCGCCCGGTTCTTCGACGAGACCACCCGCGATCGCGGATTCGCCCGCAAGGTGACCCGACGGGCTCCCGGCCTCGGTGGCCTGACCGTGCTGGACGTCGCCGCTCCCGAGCCGGCGCTCGCACAGTTCCTGACGACCCTGGACAAGCACCGCCTGAGCGTCCATTTCACCGAGCTCGCGGGCGAGTCGTACGTCTTCCGCTGGGCCTCCGGGTATCACAACGGGTTGGACATCCGCATCCAGGGCGTCCTGGCCGACCGGTGACGGGCTAATTCGAATTGGTCCTGGACGAATGGGGATCTGCAGCCCAGAACCTCCCCATGGACTCTCATCTCATCGTGTGGCTCAAGGCGGTCATGCATAGACTGCGGAACGCCTTCGATTTCACGGCCCTGGTCGGCGCTTACGCGGTGCGGTCACAGGCGTCGCGTCAACAGTGGCGCCGCCGTCGTCGCAAGCGTTGACCATCAGGACGGCGCTGAGGCGCTCACGTCGCGAATGGTCGCCAGCAGGCGCTCGAAATCGACCGGCTTGGTGAGGTGGGCGCTGAACCCGGCCTCGATGCTGGCCCGGATGTCCGCCTCGGTGCCATAGCCACTCAGCGCCACGCCTTTGAGCGGACGGGTGGCCCGGATGCGGCGGATCAGGTCCAGCCCCGAGGCGTCGGGCAGCCCGATGTCGCTGATCAGCAAGTCGACGTTGTCCAGATCCGCCCCCAGGGCTTCCTGCACCGAATGAGCGGTACGAACCTCGAAGCCGGCGTCGGTGAGCAACTCGCCCAGCATCTCGGCGGTGTCTTCGTGGTCGTCGACCAGGAGGAGGCGCGGCCTGACGTACGGCAGCTCGGGTGGCGCCACCGGCGGCGCCTCGACAGCGACAGGGACATCGTCGATGGTCTCGATCTCGACCACGAACCGCGCGCCCAGGCCCGGGCCGCGGCTTATGGCAGCGATCCGGCCGCCATGAAGGAGCATCATCCCTTTGCAGATCGCCAGACCCAGGCCGAGCCCGCCGCTCCGTTCGGGGGCGTCGATCCCCTGCTCGAAGGCCTCGAACAACCCGGGGCCGGCCGCGGGATCGAACCCCTTTCCGGTGTCGCTCACCTCGACCGCCAGCCAGCGACTGTCGCTGCCGGCATTGTTCCACGAGCGCAGGTCGATCTGCCCGCCCTCAGGGGTGAACTTCACGGCATTGCGTAGCAGGTTCCAGAACACTTGCTTCAGCTTCACGGGATCGGCGTTGGCGCAGTGGTGTTCGGCCTCGAGAAGCACCCCGACCTTGAGATGCTTCGCCGCGATCTCCACGCCCAGCGTCTCCGTCGCCTCGCGCACCGTTTCGTGAACGTCCACCGCCTGCCGATCGAGCCGTATTTTTCCGCGGGTGATGCGCGTGACGTCGAGGAGGTCGTCGATGAGACGCGCCTCGGTCATGATGTTGCGTCGGATCATCTCGTGGATGGCGCGCAGGTTGTCGGGGATCCCCGGGCGTTCGCGGAGTGCCGTCACCGCGGCCAGCACCGGGGTCAATGGTGTGCGCAGTTCGTGGCTCAAGGTGGCGATGAAGTGGTCCTTCGCGTCGCTGGCCGCGAGCAAGGCCTTCTCGGCTGCCAGCAACCGGCGGGTCTCCTCCGCCGCATGTTCCCGCTCGCGCAGGTCGATGATGACCGTGGGGTAAAGCCGCAGCCCTAGCCGTATGCGCCGGCTCCAGAGCTGCACCAGCGTCGAGTCGCGCAAGCGTACTTCGCACGCGACGGGGTCCCGTTTGATCGGGCACTGCCTCAGGTGGTTCGTGAGCGTTGCCTGATCCGACTCCATCACCAGGTCTTTGAGCCGTCTGCCCACGACATGGTGGCGACTGTCCGATCGGCCCAGCAGAGCTACGGCTGCCTGGTTCACCTCACTGATCGTCCCCACGCCGTCCAGGGTCACGTACGCCAGCGGCGCATGATCGTAGAGATCCATGTACCGGTCGCGCATTTCCTCGGCGAGGCGCTGGGACTCGAACAGTTGCTCGTTCTCCAGCCGCAGTCGCTCGATCTCGGCGTTCGTCGTTTCACGGGGCATGGTTCGTCACGTCCCGCAGAACCAGCAGAATCACGCCTTTGCGCCGCCCCGACTCGATCCGACGGGCGTCGACCAGCATCTTCTTTTGCCCTATGTGCGGAAACTCGTGCTCGACCGCGAAGCCGTCGAAGTTCTTCTTGTCGGGCAGCACCTCTTCCAGCAGCCGTCGCAGTCCGGGGATGTTCCATTGTCCGGCGCCAAGGTCGTACACGAGCCGCCCCTCGGTGTCGGCCGTGCTGACCTGGAAGGCATCCAGGAAGGCGCGGTTCGCCTTCTGCACTTTGAGGTTGCTGTCGAGGACCAGAATCGGCTCCTTCATCGTCGAGATCAGCGCCTCGCCTGCGGCCGTGGCCACCTCGAGCGCCGCAGCCTGTTCCTGGACGCTGGAAACATCGAGCAGCACCAGGACCGCTCCATCGATCCGGTTGTCGAGGCTCTTGTAGGGACGGATCTGCAAGGAGAAGACCCGCCCGTCGGTCCCCTCGACCTCGCGCTCCCGGATGCTGACGGTGTCCACCGTCTCGATGATCATCGATTCCAGGTCGGGGCAGACGAAGTTCGGTTTGAGGTGGCCAATGGGACGCCCGAGATCCGAGGGGATGATGTTCATGACCTTCTCCGCCGCTGGCGTGAAGCGCCGGATCCGCAAGTCCCTGGTCACCATCACGATCGGGATCTGCACGCTGGCCAGCAGGTTCGAGAGATCGCTGTTGACCGTGCTCAGCTCTTCGTTCCGGCCGCGCAGCTCGTCGTTGAGGGTGGTCAGCTCCTCGTTGGTCGACTGCAGCTCCTCCTTGGCCGTGTCCAGCTCCTCGTTGGTCGACTGCAGCTCCTCGTTGCTGGACAGGACCTCCTCGTTCGCCGACTGCAGTTCCTCGTTGGCAGCGCCCAGGTCATCGATGATTGACTGGAGCTGGTGGCGGGTTTCCGCCAGTTCGCCTTCGAGAGCCGCGTCGGGACCTCCGTTTTTGTTTTTGTTTTTGTTTTTGTTTTTGTTTTTGTTTTTGTTTTTGTCCGATTGCTCCTCGAACAGAATCAGGAACTGACGGGACTCGTCGCCGCCCAGGGGCACCACCTGCAGGTCGACCACGCGCGCTCGGTCCTCGACCTTGAAACGCACGCCTTCCTTGGATGCCGGTCGTCGACGGGTGCGCGCCTCGCCCAGTGCGCCGCGCACGGCGTAAACCAGCTCGGGACGGAGCATCTTCAGGATGTCGACGGTCACGTCCCCGGACGGAAGCTCCAGGAAGGGACTGGTGCTGCCTCGGGACCGAACGATGCGCAGGTCGCCATCCACGACCACCGCCGGTGGCGAATAGCGATCCAGGAGGAAACGATTGGCGTCATTCTGAGAGTCCCATTGAACCGGTTGCCGGCCCGGCGGTTTGGCCGCGGGTTTCTTCGGGGGCAGGGGCGGCGTCGGCAGCCGCAGGGCAGGGGGGAAGTCCAGGTCGAAACGGGCTCGCCCCGCCTTCCTTCCGTACAGCTGGAACTTCTTGTTGGACACCGAGAACAGGTCCGTCAGCGGACCGACGGTCTCGGACCGGCCAAGCATCAGCACCCCGTCGGGCCGCAGTGCATAGTGGAACACCCCGAGCACCTTCCGCTGGGTCGCCTGGTTCAGATAGATGAGCAGGTTGCGGCAGACAATCAGGTCCTGCTTTGAAAACGGCGGGTCCCGGGTCACGTCCTGGCGAGCGAACACGCAGCGATCGCGTATGTCCTTGTTGATCCGGTAGCCGCCTTCGAAGGGATTGAAGAAACGGCGAAGGCGCTCGGACGAGACCTCGGCGGTGATGCTGGACGGGTAGACGCCTGTCCGCGCCTTTTCGATCGTGGGCTCGCTGACGTCGGTACCGAAGAGCTGCACGTTGGCGCCCGTGCTGTGTCGGTCGCAAAATTCGAGCAAGACGATCGCCAGTGAGTAGACTTCTTCACCGGTCGAACACCCTGGAACCCAGATCCTCATCGGGGCGTCCTCGTTTCGATGGGACAAAAGCCGGGGGAAGACCGCCTTCTCTAGTGCCTCATACGAGGTCGGCTCCCGGAAGAACGATGTGACGTGGATGAGCAGCTCTTCGGAAAGTCGCCGCAGCTCCTGCGTGTCATGGGTCAATGTGGCCACGTAGTCGCCCAGGTTGGACAGGCGGTGAAGGGCCATCCGTCTCTGGATCCGCCGCTGCAACGTGGCGATCTTGTAGTTGTTGAAATCGATACCGGTGGTCCGCCGCAGGAGCGCAAAGGCTCGTTGCATGTGCGGGGCTTCGGCTGGCACCTCGGAGTCGGCGGCTTCAACGCGTGCGAAGAACGGGTGCTTCGACAGCCGTACCAGTTCGTCGCCGATCTCCTCGACCGGCAGGACGGCGTCGACGGCGCCCGTCGCAATCGCCGCACGCGGCATGCTATCGACCGTGGCCTGTTCCGGCTGCTGGGCCATGGTGACGCCGCCGGCAAGCTTTATCGCCTTGATCCCGGCTGCCCCGTCATGGGCGCCGCCCGACAGAACCACACCGACGGCTCGTTCCTTGTATTCGCTGGCGATCGATCGAAACAGCGCATCGACGGTTCCCTCCGCCTCCCGCTGAGGCGAAGACGGGCGCACCCTCAGGTGGCCGTCGGAGACGGTGATGCGCGCGTCGGGCGGTATGACGTACACGTACCTGGGCTCGATCTTTTGTTCGTCACGCGCCAGGAGCACCTGCAGCTTGGTGGTGTTGCCGAGAATCTCCGGCAGGATGCTGGGTTGATCACGTGCGAGGTGCTGGACGAGTACCAGGGCGAGTGGCGCGTCGCCCGGAATGGCTCGCAGCAACGACGACAAGGCCTCGAGGCCGCCGGCCGACGCTCCGATGGCGGCCACCAGGAACGGCGGAGCCGTCGATCGATCAGGCTGCGCCTCGCTCATCAGCTTCGGAGCTACCGCTGCCGCTTTACGACGTCCGCGCGCGATCGGGGACGACCGTCGAGCGGAACGGCGCCCCTTGTGAGCCTTCGGCATGACACGTTTTATCATGGTGCGTCCGAGGGGGCCGGTACCTTGCATCGGGAGTGATCTGGGTCTCAGCGTGGGGAGTGAGGGGCGGGCTACTTCCCTGCCATGCTTCACGAATTCCTCATCGCGGGGTTGCCGCCGGGGAAGGCCAACGAACTGTTCCGTCCCTTCGAGATGCGTGGCGCCGATCAGTCCGCGCTGGGCCTCGGGCTCGCGTGCGTGTTCACTGTCGATCTGCCGAGGCTCCCGGCGGCATCTTGATGCTTTCTTGACGCTCCAGCCCCCCAGTTCGATGCCGTCTTGATGCGCTCGGGGCTAAGAAGCGGTGGTCCCGCGCGATGTCCGACCCTCGTCGCCGTACCATCGAGCTGCCGACGGCCATCGTCGCGCCCGGCCGCTCGTCCGGACGGCTCGGTTATTTCCTGGCCTGGTCGGTGGTGTTCGCGGACATCGGTACGTCCATCTATTACGTCCCGGGCATCCTGTTCGGGGAGTTCGGGGGGCGGTCACCGTCGCCTGCCGCCGCGTTCGTGCTGGCGACGGGCCTCGCCTTCGTCCTTCTGGCCTTCAAGTACGTCGAGGTATCGGCGCGGTACCCGGATGGCGGCGGCGTGGTCTCGGTCGCCAGCGATGCCTTCGGGCCGATCGTCGGTTGCGTCGGCGGCATGCTCATCTGTGTCGACTACTTCCTGACCGGCGCCATCTCGTCCGTCTCCAGCTTCGAGTATCTGTCCGGCATGTTCCCGGGTATCGAGCCCTTCATCGTCCCGGGGGCGTGCCTGGCGATCCTGCTGCTGGGAGCCCTGAACGTCGTCGGCATCCACGAATCCGCCAGCGTCACGGCGGTGCTGGCCGTGGCATCGCTGATGGTGAATCTGGTGGTGATGACCACGGTGGCGGTGCAACTGGACGCAAGCCAGTGGCAGCTGGTGCTGGACCAGTTCACCTCGGTCGTTCACCTGAAGCCGACCCACGTCCTCATCGGCTTCGCCAGTTCCTGGCTGGCGTTCTCGGGCCTGGAATCAATCAGTCAGATCGCGCCCGCGCTGCGCGAACCCCGCGAGAAGACCGCGCTCAAGGCGATGTTGCTGGTGATCGCCTGCGTCCTCATCACCTCACCTGCGATCACCGCCTTCGAGACCGCGCTCTTGCAGGTCATGAAGGTCAAGCCCGAGCGCTTCCTGTTCGAGCTGGGGTCCAGCTTCGGGCCCCGTGCGATGGAGGTGGCGATCGTCCTCACCGCCGCCACGTTGCTGATGGGCGCGGCGAACACCGCCATCATCGGCTGCTACCACGTCTTCCTGGCGCTGGTGCGGCTGGGTTTCATGCCGCAGTGGTTGGCCGAGCGCGGCCGCCGACTCAACACACCGCACCGGGCGATCGCCATCTCGGTCGTGGTGCCGATAGCGGTCGTGATCTTCAGCAAGGGCCGTATGGATCTGCTCGGCGAGATGTACGCCTTCGGCCTCCTGGGTGCCTTCACGCTCACCTCGGTGGGTCTGGACCGGATCCACTGGCAGGAGCGCATGCGCTCGGGGAAGTTCTACCTCGGCATTCTGACGTCGGTGCTGGTGGTGACCTCGTGGGGCGTCAACCTGGTCCACAAGAAGCGGGCGACGATCTTCGGCGGCGCCGTGACCCTGCTGGGACTCGGATTCGCCTATGCCGTGCGAAAAGGATGGCTCGGGTCGCCGCGAAAGGGAGTGGTCGAGGCCGAGGTGGCCGAGAAGGCTGGCGGTGACCTGGAGAGCGCCACGGAGTTGCTGACCCTGAGCGAAGCCGTCGAGACCAGGATGATGTATCCGGGGTCGACCCTGGTCGCCATGCGGTCACCCAACGTCCGGCTGTTTCAGGAAGCCATCGCCCGTGCGCGCGGCGCCGGTGAGCAGACCGTCTACCTGCTGTTCGTGGACGAGGTCCCGGGCCTCTTCTTCCCGCCGAAGACAGGTCCCTCGCGCGAGGCTCGCGAGGTTCTGGCGGCGAGCGTGGACTTCTTCCGCCGCGCCGGCATGGTGGCGATCCCCATCTGGCGCATGGCCCACGATGCGGGAGCCTCGGTGGCCAGTGCCGCGAAGAAGCTGAACGTCGAGGCCGTCCTGGTCGGTACCTCGCAGCGGAGCGCGGTGTGGCATCTGTTGCGCGGGAACATCTTGAAGTCGCTGATCAGAGACCTTCCCGAGACCACGCGGGTCTGGATCTGCAACTGAGCTACTGGCGATCCCGCAGGCGGTATCCCACTCCCGGTTCGGTGACCAGCAGGCGAGGGCGCGCCGGAAGAACCTCGATCTTCTGGCGCAGCTGGGCCATGTACACGCGCAGGTAGTGGGTCTCGTCCGCGTGTCCCGGCCCCCAGACCTGGCGCAGGATATGTCCGTGGGTCAGGACCTTGCCGGCGTTCTGTGCGAGCAGGGTGAGGATCCGATACTCGATGGGCGTGAGGTGAACCGGCCGGCCTTCGACGGTCACCTCGCGACGCGAAAGATCCAGATGGAGCGGGCCGATCTGCAGCGTGGGCTCCGAGGTTCCAGCCGCCTGCTGCGCATGTCGAAGGCCGACGCGGATCCGGGCCAGTAGCTCGTTCACGCCGAACGGCTTCGTGAGGTAGTCGTCGGCTCCAGCGTCCAGTGCCTCGACCTTGTCGGTTTCACGGCCCCGGGCCGAGATCACGATGATGGGAACGCGCGACCATTCGCGCAGCCGCCGGGTGAGCTCGATACCGTCCCCGTCGGGAAGACCGAGGTCCAGGAGAATGAGTTCGGGGTTGTGACTGGTCGCCAGCGCCAGGGCTTCCTTCACCGAAGTGGCCTCGGTCAGGTCGAAGCCATGCGAACCCAGCGATGCGCGCAGGAACCGGCGCATCTGCGGTTCATCCTCGACCAGAAGGACCTTGGGGCTGGTCGTCATGCTGACTTCTGGTCCTCGTGCAGGACTTCTCGTGGAACGGCTGGTGCGTTGCCTGGAAGCGGAATGCGGATGCGAAACACGGCGCCTCCGCCCGGACGATTCTCGGCGACGAGAGTCCCCTCGTGCACCTCGACGACCCCGCGGCATATGGCCAGGCCGAGTCCCACGCCCGGGACGTCTCCGTGCTGCCCGCGGGAGAACTTCTCGAAGATCCGGGAGCCGGCATCGACGGCCACCCCTGGACCGTGATCGGCGATCTCGATCTCGAGGGCCGCTCCGGAAGGGCGAGCGGTGATCTCGACGGGAGTTCCTTCGGGTGTGTACTTGGCTGCGTTCTCCAGGAGGTTGACGAAGACCTGCTCCATGAGCACGGGATCCACGTACGACAGGGGGAGGTCGGACGGAAGATCGGTGTGGATGGGCCGTCCGGCGAGCTGATCGTCGAGGCGTCCGAGAGCCGAGCCTATGATCTCCTCGAGAGGTACCCATTCCCGCCTCACCTGGAGGGCTCCCGACTGCAAGCGCGTCATGTCCAGGAGGTTTCTCACCAGGCGTTCCAGGCGGGCGGCCTCTTCGCAGATGGTTTCGAGAAGCTCGGCCTTTCGCTCCGGGCCGAGACTGGGGGGATCCTGCCGCAGGGTCGTCGCGGCACCTGTGATGACGGCGAGGGGGGTCCGCAGATCATGGGACACAGCGCTCAGCAGCGAACTCCGCATCTCCTCCGTCCGGGCTCGAAGCTCTTCCTTGCGGATCCGCAAGGTCAGCCCGCTCATCATGAAGCCCACCACGAACATCATCACGAAAGTGAGCAGGTGGCGCTCCTCGGCCACTGCGAACGTGTGCAACGGGGGAACGAAGAAGAAGTTGTACGCCAGGACTGAAAGCGCCGAGGCCAGCAGGGACTGCCGCCGCCCGAAGACGGCGGCTGCGGTCCCGATGACCAGCAGGTAGAGCATCACGACATCTGGCGCCGCCAGGTGTCCCTGCCACTCGGTTCCCAGGCCCGTCGCGGCCGCAACCAGCGCCGCTGTCCAGAGATAGGTGACTTTTGCCATCGCCGGTTCCGAGCCCTATTGTGGCCGCGTCGCGGGTGCCTGCCCAGATCATTGACCGCGCTATACTTCCTCGTCTTGCCCCGCGGCTTTGCCTCACTCATCGCGCTTGCCGGCCTGGCTTGCATCGACCTTCGCGTCCCGTCGGCGCTCGTCGATCCCCGGCTGGATGCCGGGACCGATCGTCTCGCTGCTCCTCGTCCGGACGGCCCGACGGTCCCGCCGCCTGACGGGCCTGTCTTGCCGCCGCCTGGAGATGGATCGACATCGTCACCCGACGTGCCGGTCGGGCCTTCGCCCGATGCTCCGGCGCCCTCACGCGATGGCCAGACATCCTCTCCGGATCGTCCGATTGATTCCCCCAAGGACGCGGCGCTGGCTCCCTTCGGTGAGACCTGCCCGCCGTCCGCCGAGTACATCGATGATTTCTCGGCCGACCCCTCGGCGCGATGGAAGCGCGTGGCGGGTACCTGGATGTGGGATGCCCCCCAGGGGGTCTATCGGTCGAGCCCGGCCCGTGGCCATGCGATCTCCTGGCTCGGGCCGCGGATCAACTGGCGCGACTACACGGTCGAGGTACGGCTGCGCGTCGACGCCTGGTTGATCAGCGGCGCCAACTCCGGGTTCATCTTCCGTGCGCAGTCTGTTCAGTTGCCGGACGGCGGCGCGGATCCGCCGAACAGCGCGGGCCAGATGTACTTCGTGGGACTCTCGTCAACCGAAGGGCTCCTCTTCGGTTTCATGAACGACGGCTGGACGCGATTGGCGGCGCAAGCCAGGCCGGTCGTGCTGGGTACCTGGTACCGGCTACGGGTCGAGGTCACCGCAAGCAGCATCAGGATCTATGTGGACGACAGCTTGATCATCAACCACACGGACACTCGTTACGCGTTCGGTACGATCGGACTGCGCACCTTCGAGACGGCCATGAGTTACGACAGCGTCCGCGTGACCTGTCAGTGATCCTCGGCGGCCGCTGATCCGCCGACCGCGGTCATGACAGCCGGTGCGGTAGCCTACGTGTCAAAGGAGAGATACAATCGATCGAGATGGTGAGCGTTCGGTGGACGGTGGTGGTGTTCGCGGTGTGCGTTGCTTCCGGTCCGGAACTGGGCTGTTCCCGGTCGAGCTCAGGGCTGAAGACGCCCGTTCCGGGCGCCGAGGGTGGCCCTTGTCCGATGGATCGGTCGTGCGACGTGAACCTCCTCTGCCAGGACGGAACGTGCATCAAACCGGGTGGTAGTGCCGGCTCGTCAGGTTCCGGAGGATCGGCTGGTGGCGGCCGCGGAGGAACGGCCGGCGGTATGGGAGGCGTCGGTGGCACGGCGGGCGGGGCCGGCGGGAGCGCCGGTGCTTCCGGCGGCTCGGGTGGAAGGGGCGGCGGCGGGACTGGCGGGGCCGTTCCTGCCGACGCTGGGCCCGATGCCCCGCTCTCGTGCAACGGCACGCATCCGCTGCTCGACGGTGGCCGCTACTGCAAGATGGGGGAGTGTCGCTGTGAAGCCACCGACAGCTGCTTTCCCCGGAACACCGTGGCCTCCTGCTGCAGAGGCAACTACCAGTGCTTCGGCGGTGACGGTGGCGTGCAGTGCAACGGCACGCACCCGCTGCTCGACGGCGGCCGGTACTGTGGCAGAGGGGTCTGCTATTGCCCCGTCAACGACACATGTTACAGCCCCAGCATCGCGACTGTATGTTGTGGCGTCACGCCGACCTGCACCAACTGACGAACTTCACGAGGCGAGGCGCAGCGCTCGCAGACGCGGCAACAGGACGGTGGCCAACGTCGCCCGGTACACGAGCGCCTGACGCTCCCTGCTGAACAGGCCCAGGTCTGCGAGGTCTGGCTCCTGGAAGAGCTCGAGCTGCTGCCGCTCGGCCGGGAGATCGGCGAGTGCCCGCGTGGCAGCTCCTTCGTGTGGCGCCAGGGTGATGGTCACCAGGTGGCGCCAGTCGCGGAGCGTGGACGAAGGAAAGCGCGCCAACGACTGCTCGATGTAGAGCCAACCGAAACGGCGGTGTTCCTCCTCATCCTCGATGGTTGCCGCAAGGACCGCCCGGATGTCGGGACGGCGGCAGCGGGCGTGGAGATCCGCGATGTAGCCGGCAGACAGTGTCTCGTTGATGCCGAGCATGGTGATGGCAGTGGCCAGCGCACGCTCGGCCGGTGGCGCCGCCTGGAACTCGGGCGCTTCGCGCAGTTCGATCGGCTCCGGGAGATGGGCCGGAGCACCCAGGGCGGCCACCACGGCGCCACACAGCTCGGTGTGCCGGACCTCGTCCGCGACCATGTCGAGCGCGCAGGCGTACACGTCGAGAGGATCGCCCGCGTTGACCACTTCCCCGAGAAAGCGGGCCATGATCTGCACCGAACGAAATTCCGTGCGAACACGCTCGCACCAGGCCGCGCGCATCACCTCCAACCGCGCGGGCGGCACATCCGCCGGACGAAGGGTCGAAAGGTCCGGCAGGGGCCCCATGGCGCGTCTGTGGATGGCGCCGAACGCGCCGCCCGCGAACGAGAGCTGCAAGTCAGCGCTCCGCGCGCACGTCAGCGCCGCCGTCGACGCGGCACATGCCACTGTCGGGCTGACCGAAAAAGCAGGTTCCGTCCGCGCAGTGAGTTTCCCCCAGACCGAAGTTGCATGCGGCGCCCGGCGGGCAGAAACACGTGCTGGTCCGTCCGCTGACGCAGCATTGCGCCCAGGCTCCGCCCTCGGGCGAGGCGTCTCGCACGTCGGCTGCGTCGCGCGCGTCGACTCTGACGGGCGCATCCATGGGAGCGTCCGCAGTGGCATCGCCACCATCACGAGGCAGCCCTTGGCCGAAGTTGCAGGCCGTGTTGGGCGGGCAATAACAAGTGGTGAGACCGCCGTCGACGTAGCAGGCCTCCCAGGTGCCCTTGTCCTTGCTACATCCGGCCAGGGCGGCCACCGTCAAGAACAGAACGAACAGGCCTGGCGCCGCTGCGCCACCGCCACAACTCGCCAGCAGCAAGGCGCCCAGAATCAGAATCGGAGACATTTGCATACCAATGTACCTCACTGCCAGGAAGGGCGCGGTGCATGTCTTGATCTCACAGCTCACCAGCGGAACGCGCAAGTTCAGCGCTGCGACGGCGATAGAACCGAGTGCAGTAACTGCCTCTCAACGCGGGATCAGCCCGAAGAAACGGAGGTCGACCGCCAGGAATGGGATCACCGCACTGCCGTTTCCGTAGGCTTGTCCATGAGCGCCAGCCTCGACGGCCAGTCCGATCCATGACGCCAGCATCCACCGGTGTCCGAGCGCGATGGCGGCGGCGCCTCCCGCCCGGGCTTCGACCTTGCCTTCGGTGAGCGCCATCCCCAACGTCCCGCGGGCGAAAACCCCGCCCGGCCCACGAGGGAGATACTCGATCCGCGGCCCGATCGTGTGTAGATGCACCGGTGTCCCGAGAGGGGACGTTTCCCATGTGGTGAACTCGCCGCCGACCTGCCATGAGGAGGAGAGCGTCGCCCCGAATGCGAGAACCATGTAGCCGCCGGGCCGGAGCTTCGTCCCCAGCTCGGGATGTTCGATGCGTGGCGTTCCCACCCCGGCCGTCCCGCTGAACCAGATGCCAGGCGACAGGTCGACATCGGCTGCGGCAGGTCCGGCCCCCAGAGACGCTGCAGCGAGGATCACCTGCCCCACGGCTCCAGGTTTCATCATGCAAACCGCCCGGTCACGCAGGGACAATTGTATCCCCTTCAGGCGCTCGCTGTGACCATCCGGGCCGAAAACGCCGCAGAGATGAGGTGCCCGACCTTCCGGCTCTTCGCGATAGCTGGCTTACGCAGGCTTGAGCGGAACACGCTCGGGTGTGGTGCATGATCTTCAGGTCTCGGAGGACGGTTTTCGATGCGCGACGGCGTACACCGCCGGGAACAGCAGCAACGTCAGCGCCGTGGCCGTGATCAGTCCGCCGATGACGACCGTGGCCAGCGGCCGCTGAACCTCGCTCCCCGGCGCGTGCGACAGCGCCATCGGCACGAACCCTAGCGCTGCGACGAGTGCCGTCATGAGCACCGGGCGCAGGCGCACCTCGGCTGCCTTTGCGATGGCCTCCCTCGGTGGGGTCCCGGATTCCTCCAGCTCACGGCAGAACGACACGAGCACGAGGCCGTTCAGGACGGCGACCCCGAAAAGCGCGATGAAGCCGACGCCAGCGGAGATGCTGAACGGAATGTCGCGGAGCCAGAGGAGCAGGACGCCGCCGATCGCCGCGAAGGGGACATTCAAGAAGATGAGCACCGCCGGCTTGAGGCGGCCGAACGCCGTCCACAGCAAGAAGAGGATCAGAGCGAGCGCCAGTGGCACCACCAGCATCAGCCGGTGTCGTGCGCTCACGTAGTTCCGGAACTGGCCGCCCCACTCGATGCGGTAGCCGGAGGCAAGGGTTACCTTGGCCGAGACGGCGGCCTGCGCCGCATCGACAGCGGACACCACGTCGCGTCCGCGGACGTTGAACTCCACGATGAGGCGCCGCGATTGCTTGTCGCGGTTCACCAGGGCGGGGCCCTTCTCCAATGTCAGGTCTGCGACATCGCCGAGCGGGACGAGCTGGCCCGAGGTGGACTTGAGCGGCAGGGCTCGCATCACGTCGAGGTTCCCCTGGAAGTCGATCGCCGTCTTGACCACCAGACCGAAGCGGCGGTCCCGCTCGAGGACGGAGCCCGCCAGGCGGCCCACTGCCATCGTCTCGGTCACCAGGTTGACGTCCTCGACGGTGAGTCCGTACCGGGCCAATCGAGCCCGATCCGGACGGATACGCAGATACGTGAGGCCGGCGGTCTGCTCGGTTCGCACATCGACCACGCCAGGAATGCCGGCGAGGGCCGCTGCGACGTGTTCGCCGGTGGTCTGGAGGCGTTCGAGATCGGGGCCGTAGATCTGTGCGGCGACGTCGGAGCGAACGCCCGCGATCAGCTCATTGGTCCGCATCTGAATCGGCTGCGAGACGGCGGCGGCCACCTCGGGCACCTCCCTGTCGATCACGTCTGCAATCTCCTGGGCGAGCGCGTCCTTGGTGAGCCCCGATCGCCATTGCCGCTGTGGCCTCAGGTTGATGTACACGTCCGTCTGCTCGATGCCCATCGGATCGGTCGCCACCTCGGGCGCACCGGTCTTGGAGACCGAGTGCTCGACCTCGGGGACCTTGGCCAGGGCCAGCTGAATGCGGGTGTCTGTCCGGATCGACTCCGTCAGGGCAACGCCGGGGAGACGGCGGACTTCGAGGAGGATGTCCCCCTCGTCGAGGTGAGGCACGAATTCGGCGCCGAGGCGGGTCGCCAGCGCCCCTCCCGCGGCCAGCAGGACGAGGCCGACCGCCACGGTGACCGATGGGCGTCGAAGGACGATGCGGAGAAGAGGCAAGTACCCATGCCGCGCCCTGCGCATCAGCCAGGTCTCGTGGTCCGGATGTGGTCGCAGGAGATAGCTCGCCAGGACGGGGACGACCGTCAGGGAGAAGATGAACGCCCCGAGAAGGGCGAAGAGGACCGTCGTGGCCATCGGGTGAAACAGCTTCCCCTCGATCCCGCGCAGAGCCAGGATCGGGACATAGACGATGGCGATGATCGCCTCGCCGAATACGCTCGCACTGCGGACCTCGACTGCGGCGTCCTCGACGATCTGCAATCGCTCGTCTCCCGAAAGGGGGCGTCCCAGTCGTGTCGATCCTTCGCCGAGCCGGCGGACGGCATTCTCGATGATGATGACGGCCCCGTCGACGATGAGGCCGAAGTCGATGGCTCCCAGACTCATCAAGTTCCCCGAGGCGCCCGTGAGATTCATCAGGATGATGGCGAACAGCATGGCCAGGGGGATGGTGCCAGCGACGATGAGGCCGGCCCGGAGGTTGCCGAGCAGCAGCAGCAGGACGAGCACGACGAGCAAGGCGCCTTCCGCCAGGTTGGTAGCCACGGTCCGGACCGTCCGGTTCACCAGTTCGGCCCGGTCGTAGAACGGCTCGATCCGCATGCCCTTGGGCAATGTCGGCAGCAGTTCCCGGATCCGGCTCTTCACGCTCTCGACGACGACGCGCGCGTTCTCGCCCATGAGCATGAGGGTCACGCCGACCACGACTTCGCCCTTGCCGTCCATGGACGCGGCGCCTCTGCGCAGCCGTGGTCCGAAGCGGACATCACCGATGTTCGCGACGGTGATCGGAATCCCCTGAGGTGTGGCTCCCACGACCACCGTTTTCAGGTCCTCGAGGCTCGTCACCAGGCCGACCGTTCCGATGACGATCTGCTCGCGGTTGTGTTCCACGTATCCGCCGCCGGCGTTGGCGTTCGTTCGTTCCAGGGCGTGCACCACCTCCTCCAGCGACAGCCCGGCGGCCTGGAGGCGGTGGGGATCCACGATGACCTGATACTGCTTGTCCTCGCCTCCGAAGCTATTCACCTCGACGACCCCTGGCACGGTCCGGAGCTGCGGCCCGACATACCAGTCCAGCGTCTCCTCGAGTTCCATCAGACTGTGCCCCTCGCCCCGGAGCACGAACTGGTACACCTCGCCGAGCGCCGTGGTGATGGGCCCCATGGTCGGCCTGCCGTAATGCGCGGGTATGGCCTCCTCGGCGTCGCGCATCCGTTCCAGGACCATCTGCCGTGCGAAGTAGATGTCGGTGGTTTCGGTGAAGACCACCGTGACGACCGAAAGACCGTACTTGGATATCGACCGGACCTCCTCGACCTTGGGGATCCCGGACATGGCCCGCTCGACGGGCATCGTCACGTACTGCTCGATCTCGACAGGTGAGAGGGCCGGCGCCGAAGTGATCACCTGGACCTGGACGTTGGTGACGTCGGGGACGGCGTCGATCGGGAGCTCGACAGCCGCCTTCACCCCGAAGACGACGAACAGCAGCGTCGCCACCAGTACCAAGGGACGATGACGCAGAGACCAGCCGACGATTCGGCTCAGGAGCAGCACCTCACTCCTCCTCGCCGAAGGTGCTCTTCAGGATCGTGCTCTTCAGGGTGAACACCCCGTCGACCACGATCTGCTCGCCTTCGCGCAGACCGCTCAGGACCTCCGCCCGGCCGGCGGCCGTCCGGCCGACTGTGACGGGATGTACCTCGAAGTCGCCGTCTGGCTGCTGCACGAAGACGACGCTCTTGTCCGCGATACGGGTGATTGCCCCGTTGGGGACCACGATCCGGCGGTCCTGAGACCCTTGTCCGGTGACGACGCGGGCCGTTCCGAACAGGCCGACCTTGAGCAGATCGCCGCGGTTGCGCACGACGATGCGGGCGATGACCGTCCGTGCGGCGGGATCGAGCTGACGGCCGATCGTCTCGACGGTGCCTTCGAACAGATCCTGAGGATAGGCGTTCAGGCGCACCTCGGTCTTGGCGCCCACCTTCACGCGTGCCAGATCCTTCTCGAAAAGCCGCCCCAGGAAGTAGGCGCGGTCCAGGTTTCCGACGACGGCAATGACGTGCTCGGCATCGATGGTCTGTCCGCGAACCGCGTCCCGCGACAGGACGAACCCCGCCAGAGGCGAACGCAGGGTCAGCCGTGCCACCGCTCCCTGGGCGTGGGCGGCCTCGGGTCCGAAGGCCGCCAGGGTCTGCCGGGCGGCGACGACCTCGGCGTCGAGCGCTTCGGCCTCTGCCTGGGCCGTCGCCACCTCCTGTCCGGAGGCCAAGGACTTGGCTTCGAGGTTCTTGAGGCGTTGGGCGTTCAGCTGAGCCGATCGGGCGCGGGCGGCGGCCGCGGTCAGTGTGGCGCGGGCTCTGGCCAACTCCGGGGACTCGATCACTGCGATCACCTGGCCGGCCCTCACGCGGTCCCCCTCCTTGGCGTGGACGTCGATCACCCGTCCCGCGACCCGTGCCGCGAGGCGCGCCGATTGGTCGGGATCGGTGGCGATCTCACCTGTAAGGTCGACTGTGGTTGGCAGGACATCCGTCGCCACCACTGCGGTCTTGATCCCGGCCGCCTTCGCGACGTCGGGGGGAAGGCGCACCTTGGTCGGCAGTCCCTCGTGCGCTTCGCTCTCATCGCTATGGTTTGCCGCAGCGGCTGGCGCCGGGGCAGTAGGCGTCGCGCTCTGTCGCTTGTTGCAACCGAGGACCAAGATGAGGGCTAGGAGCCGTTTCATGGCTGACCTCCCATCAGCGGCAAGCCCACGACGCGTCTCAGCTCCACCCACGCCAGGGCACGTTCGAGTCGAGCATCGAGATTCGCCTGCAACAGTTCGATCAGGCTCCGCTGTGCCATCAGTGCTTCCCGGATCGATAGCTGACGCGATCCGATCGCCTCCCGGAGAGCGGTGAGATCGCGCTTCGCTCGATCCAGGAGATCCGGCGTGAACAGCGCCACTGCCTTCTTGCGGGCGTCGAAGGTGGCTCCTGCCTGTGCCACCTCGACCCTGACTCGGCGCCTGATCAGTTCGAGCGCACTGTCCGCCACCCGGATCTGCGCCGTCGTCTCGGCGATCTCTCCGGCACGGGTGCGGCCAAGCGGCGCCGGCAATGGGATGGGCATAGAGATGCCCAGGCCGAACACCTGCTCAGCGAATCCGTCGCGCTCCGCGAACGCGGAAACGGTGATGTTCGGAATGCGCTCTCTTCGCAGCACGGAAACGTGCCGCTCGAACACGCGCCGCTCCATCTCGGCAGCGGCAATCTCACCGCGCAGGCGCAGCGCCTGGGCCTCCAGGGCCGCGGTGTCCGGCATCGCCGCATCGCGATCGGTTTCCAGATCGCCGCTCGTGTCGAGCGCCCCCTGACGTCCGACGACGATCGCCAGGAGCCGGCGCGAGACCTCGAAGCGGCGCTCGGCCTCCAATCGGATGAGACCAAGGCGGGTGCCTTCGGCCCGGACGACATCGGCATCCACTCCGGAGATCAACGCCTCGCGCGCGCGTGCTTCGGCGAATGTGCTGAGCGCGTCCGAGGTCGCCAGGAGCTCGTTGGCCAGGGTGATCCCCTGACGCGAAGCCACGGCGTCGAAATACAGCCTCAGAGCCATCGCACCGACGTCCTGTTCGGCGACCGCCGTTCGTCGCACCTGCGCGGCCGCCTCTGCGTCGACCTCGTCGAGGCGAGCGCCACGCTGGCCTGCGATTCCAAACTCCTGGGAGAGAGTGACGCTCCAGTTGGTGGCGCGGGTGGGTTCGCCCGGGTTTGCCGCGGTGGCTCTGCGGCGTCCGACGGTGGCCGCCACGACGGGGTTCGAGGGAAGCCACACGCCCGCCGCAATACGGCGTCCAGCGAGCGCATCGAGCGACGCGCGTGCTTGTCGCACCTCGGGGCTGGCGGCCAGCGCACAGCGAACCACGGCATCGGGCCCGCTGATGGCCCCATCGCAACTGGCGTGCGCCTGGGGGATAGGCGCCCACGCCACGGCGGTCATCACCGCCACGGATACACGAATCTGCATATTGTCCTCGCGCATGACCACGCGGCACACACACGGGCCGCGTGAACGGTCGTCAATCGAACAGGTGAACGATTACGCTGCGAGGATCAGCTTGGGAACGTGCCAGATCTCGTCGGGCTCGAAAGAGGGCGGGATCATGGCTGCCGGCTCGACCAAATCGCGGACGGCAGGGCCAATCGCTCCGTCGCCCGCATTCCGTGCCTCAATCGTCTTGGGAAGGGAACAGCACGCGCAGAAGGTGCAGTTCGGAGCGCACTGACCGGACGGACCCTCTCCGGGGCAGCCATCATCCGAGCACTCGGTGTCGCCGCCCACAGCCGCGAGCCCGCCCATCTCGAACGAGATACACAGAACTGCGGCCACAAGGAGAGCCCGAAGCACGACGCCAGGATAGCACGGGTGCCGCCGCGCGGCCCCCCAGATGGCGGAAGGTTGCCCCCTCGGGGTCCCTTGACGTGCCAACTATGATTTCGTAATTTAGAAAGTATGGTGAAGCGGCTGTCCATGGCGACGCTTGTTGCCACCCCAGAACACGTCGAAGCACTGAAGGCCCTCGCGCATCCTGGTCGCCTACAGGTGTTCTTCACCTTGGTGAAGGCGCGCGCCGAGATGGCGGCGGGGGACATCCAGGCTGCGCTCGACGTCCCCGGACCGACACTTTCCCACCATCTGGACCAACTGCGCCGGGCCGGTTTGATCCAGAGCCGCCGCGAGGAGCGGTTCATCTACTACTCGGTGGCGCCTGCAATGGTGAACGATCTCGTGCGGATTCTGACCGCCTGCTGCTGAGGAGGAGAGCGATGGCCAACGTACACATCCACTTGCACGTGACAGACATGGAGGCGAGCCGGGCGTTCTACGAGCGATTCCTGGGAGCCAAGCCCGTGAAGGAGAAACACGGATACGCGAAGTTTCTGCCTTCCATGGCGCCCATCAACCTGGCTCTCTCGTCCGGCCAGGCTGGCGGCGGCAGGACGGTGAGCCATCTCGGCTTCCAGGTCGACACCAAGGAGGCCGTCCAGGCGTTCCTCGGCCGGGCGAAGAAGGCGGGCCTCCCCGTCCGCGAGGAGATGGACACCAACTGCTGCTACGCCAACCAGGACAAGTTCTGGGTGGTCGATCCCGATGGATTGGAGTGGGAGGTGTACCACCTCAACTACGACGTCGAGGACGAGGAACCGACCTCGGCGAACACCGCCTGCTGCACGCCTTCCCAGCTGGCAACAATCGGGAAGCGTCGGTGACGGAGGTATCCCTATCTCGGCGAGCGGCCGCCGAGGCCGTGGGCACAGCACTGCTGCTGGCGACGGTCGTGGGGTCAGGGATCATGGCCGAGCGCCTGGCAGCGGGGAACATCGCCCTCGCTCTCCTGGCTAAACGTTTGGCCCGGTGTCGGGCGCCCACTTCAATCCCGCCGTGACGCTCGCCGACGCCTGGCAAGGCGGCGTCCGCTGGAACGCACCTTTCGCCGTCGGAGCGTACATCACGGCGGCCTACTGGTTCACTGCCTCGACCTCATTCGCCAACCCGGCGGTCACCTTCGCTCGCACGCTCGCGAACACCTTCGCCGGCATCCGGCCGGCCGCCGCGCCCGCGTTCATGGTGGCGCAGCTGCTCGGCGCTGGTGCCGCCACGCTGCTGTTCCGATGGCTCCTACCCATTCACGTCGCGGACGCCCGCGCGGTTGTCGTTCCGCATATCGCCCCCACCGAGGAGAGCACATGAAGACGTATCTATTCGCCTGCGTTCACAACGCCGGCCGTTCCCAGATGGCCGCTGCATGGCTAACGCGTCTTGCCGATTCCACCAAGGCACGGTCGATCTCGGCAGGCACGCAGCCTGGCTCAAAGGTCCACCCTGAGGTACTGGACGCGATGAAGGAGGTCGGCGTCGATCTGTCGACCGCCTCGCCCCAGAAACTCACGGACGAGCTAGCTCGTGAGGCGACCATGTTGATCACGATGGGGTGTGGTGAGGCGTGCCCGGCCATCCCCGGCCTTCGACGTGAGGACTGGCCGTTCGAGGATCCAAAAGGGAAGGTAGTTGAGCGTGTCCGGGAGATCCGGGATGAGGTGAAACATCGGGTCACGGATCTCATTCGCCGCGAGGGCCTCGGCTAGGACACGTTCTGCCGCTTCGCCCCCAGCGCTGGCTTGCGCCGGTCGAGGTCACCGGGCTTTTCAGCGGCCCTGCACGACCGCGACATTGCGACACAGCTCAACTCCGAGTGCCTCCAAACCGGCGGGCACGTCCCATGGACGACGTGGTCCATCCGGGCGGCGCGACGCCCAGCACGGCATTCCCCGCACAGCTCGCGACGATCCTCGGTCCTTGCCAAGTCCGAAGCGGCATCCCGGCGGGCGCTACTCGGTCGACGGTGCGGCGCGCTTCTTTGGTGCGGAACGCATGCGATCCGTGGCTGGATCAAGCGTAGTCTGCTGAGGGCCAACTTGGAGCCTTACGGCCGCTACAAACGGGTTTGGTGGGTCGACGTCGACGAGGAAACATCGACTCGTCTGCGCGCTATGATCGCTGCTGGGACGCGCAGAGTGGCGGATCGGGTGAATACGAAAGTCCCGACAGTCCGATACCCATCACGGGCGAGGGGAGAGCAGCTGTGACTCGGTTGCTGCTCGTCTGCCTCGGGAGCGGCATCGGCGGTGGGCTTCGCTACCTCTTCGGGAACTTGATGCACCGGATTTTGGGGGCGAGCTTCCCCTACGGCACGCTTGGCGTGAACATCGTCGGCTCGTTCCTCATCATGGTGATCATGTATATGGGCCTCAACAAGGGGCTTCTGTCGGCGGAAGCGCGCTTGTTTCTCACCACAGGAGTCATGGGGGGGCTCACTACTTACTCGGCCTTCAGCTACGAAACGATGACGTACCTTGAGCAGAAAGCGTTGGGCATGGCGTTCCTGAATATCAGCGTGACCTTGCTGTTGTGCCTTCTCGCGTCCGCGCTGGGCATGGTGGTCGCGCGGTGGCTCGCGTGAGAGAACGCAAAGTCCTATGCCTGGCCGACTACAACAAGCTGCAGGCTGAACTGGATGCCGAGCCGGACGACGCTCCCGAGGAGCAGTCGCTGACGAAGCAGCAGATGGTGCAAAGCTGATGCCCACGATCACCGCATGGCGGGGCAAGGGGAAGACGCTCGATGCGATCGCGAAGAAACTCTCAGCCAAGGGGCGAGAGCTGTCGACGGGCACGCTGCGGAGCTGCATGCGACGCGAGCGCAAAGGCGGACGGCGGCGGCATGGAGCGCGATCCAGGTAGTAGTGGTGGCCCTCTGAACTCGCCTTCGGATCCTTGTCTACGCGGACCCGATCCGGAAACAGCGCGGTCTGTCGTTTGTTCGTCATCTGCCCGTTCAGCGCGGGACCGGCCGCCCCGGCCGACCTCCG
>JANPFD010000016.1:0-6867 GCA_031423255.1 Myxococcales bacterium
CCCGCCTCGTCTTGCCTCCACGTCGGACATCACGTCGCTACCCCCGTGCCGTGAAGATCAAGATGAGCAACTACGCCCGCAAGCGCCCTGCCCATGCGTCGTCTTAACCGAACGGCATTGGTGCTAGCGTCGCCTTCATGAACTGGACCCTGCTGGGATCGACCTTCGCCGCTGTATTCCTTGCCGAACTGGGGGACAAGACTCAACTCGCGACGCTCTCCCTGGCAGCCGGTGGTTCTCGCCTTTCGGTATTCCTCGGCGCGGCGCTGGCGCTCATCTGTACCAGCGCTCTTGCCGTTCTTCTCGGCGAGGGACTGGCACGCACGATTCCACCGTTCTGGATCAAGCGCGCAGCGGGAGCGCTGTTCGTCGTGCTCGGCGTCTTCTATCTCGTGACGGCGGGACGCGGTACCTCCTGATTGAGCCGGGTGGCCACCCTCAGACCCTTTGGGGTGCCGGGCCTGACGTTCCCCACCTACGCGAGCATCACGGAACATCTCCCGTCTGCCCAGGGCCTTTGCTCGCGTTTCTCCAAGTCGAGATGCTCGAGCAACTCGTGTTCGAAATGAGTCCATTCAGCGCGTAGCGCGAGTGGGTCGGCGTCATGAGGCGCCGATGGTGGTCTCCAAGGAGATTCATCGACTCAGCACCCGGCCAGGGCTGACCGTGAGCTCCGTGTCGGGTTCGCCGTCCCGCTCCAGGCGGATGGTGATGGCACCGGGGTCGAGCGCCACGACCGTGCCCGTTGCTTCTCCCGCGGGCAGCCCCAGGGACTGTAGCCCCGACAGGTCCACCGTGATCGTCCGGCCAAGTACGAGCGACATCGTGTACCCCCTCTCGCAAACCCTGGGCCACCTCAAGCATTGAGCACGCCGATCGAATGCGCATTTCTTGCGCCAGAAGGCGTTGGCGCTTGCTTCATCTGCGCGCCTCTGGTGACCGTTGGAGCGACTGTGTGTCCGTCGGTCATCGTCTGTCGGGAATCAGGCCACCACCCTCCCCGACGACCGACGACGTTCGCCGACAATGGCCAACGTCGCCGTCACGTCTTGGCTCTTCATCTCCGGGAAGCGACGACCAAACTCCCGCCTGGCCTCCTTGGCCATGTCACTGAGCGACAGCATCCCTATGACCGCGCCGGCACGATCGACCACCGGAAGACGACGAACTTGGTGGAGCTGCATGATCTCCGCGGCGTCGATGAGCCCGAAGGTCGGTTCGCATGTGAACACCTGAAGCGACATGGCGGCCGCGGCCTTCATCTCTTGAAATGGTCTTCCCTGCGCGTTGGCCGCCATGCACATGTCCCGATCAGTGATCATGGCGACGAGGCGGCCTTCGGGGCTGCACACCGGCAAGGCACCGACATCGTATTGCAGCATCTTGGCGGCGACCGAGGCAAGCGTGTCGTCGGGCCGGCAAGACACGACCTCGTGGCTCATGAGCTGTGAGACTTGCATATGACCTCCGCGCTGGGCCGAACCTCGCTATCTGTCATCGGAGCCGTCCCAAGGATCCTTGGAAGAGGTGGTGATCGTGGCGGGACCGCTTCACACAGGACGCAATGGGCCGGCGGTCTGGGGTCGGAGGCGGGACTGTAGGATTGCATCTCGGACTCGTCTCTCCGCGACCGCGAGGCCGTCCGACGTTCAGGCTGACCCGTCGGACGGCCGTCACTCTGCCCTCACTTACCCTGCGTCTCTTTGGCGCGCATGGTGTGGAAGTCCGCCGCCTTGTCGGCGCTCACCGCCAGCTTCTCCGCGTCCTTGGCGATGGTCAGGCAGTGCTTCTCCATCTTGGCCACGTGCGGGTCGTGCCGGCCCGCCTTCGGCACCACCGCGCTCTTCTTCTTGTACGCCTCCGCCATCTGCCTGTGCTCCTGGGCGATCTGACGGAACTGCGCTGCCTGATCCTGGTACTTCTTCGCGAGCGCCTCGTGGTCGGCGGTGGTCTCGGGCACCTTCGCCTCCTGGGCGAAGGAAACGCCAGCCGTGGTGGCAAAGGCCGCAAACGTAAGGGCAGCGAGGGTCATTCCGATCTTGTTCTTCAGCATGGTCACTTTCTCCTTTTGGTTTCGGTGCCGGTCATCGGTACCGGACGGGGGGTATGCAGCCGCCGTTCCAACTCCGGTCCAGTGCGGAGATCGGCGCAGCAACTGGCAGCGTAGGCACTGGCATCTGGAACGCGCGCAGGTTCTGCAACGGTTCCGCTTGCGAGACGCAGGTCTTGCGCGATCGAGGTGGGTTCGGAGCGCCCCATCAAGGCACACGTCTTGCGATGCCTTCCGGTACCCCTCCCCTGGTCACAATTCGAAACATGGTGGAAACGACATGAAGCCCCATGACAAGGACGAGCTGACTTCCTGGCTCAGGCGCATCGCTGGCCAGGTCGCTGGAATCCAACGGATGGTGGAGGAGGACCGACGGCCCCTCGACGTCGCCACGCAGGTGAGCGCGGTTCGTGGCGGGCTCGCCAAGATCACCGGAACCCTGCTCACATCTCACTTCGAGGAGACCGCCGCGCTGGTGCTGGGGGCGGACAGCGCGCGTGAGCGGCGCGAGCTGATTGACGAGCTGGTCCGGCTCTTCGAACGGCGAGAGACGTGACTGACATGGCGATGAGTGGCTTGATCGCCGTCAAGGCCTGGCAGCGGTCGTCGGAGCACGGAAGAAACGAGCTGGAGCGTCCAGAAAGCACATGGTTGTTCCGGATGTTGGCCCAGAGTTTCGTAGGTCCTCTGGTCTGGCTTCTCCGCGGCGCCTGTGTTCGCCGCTGTCCCGGCGCGGCTATTGTGGCTTCCCTCAGTCTGGCGGTTTCGATCGTCTTGCCCCAGGAGGCCGCAGCCGAGGAACGACTCCGGCTCACGACCCTGATCGCCGAGATCAAGGCGCGCAATCCGTCCGTCGTCGCGTCCACACAGCGGGTCGAGGCCGCCCGGCTCAGGATCCGGCGCGCCCGTGCCCTGCAAGATCCCTGGCTGGAGAGCATGATCGAGGACGTCCCCCCGAGGCTTCGCGGCGGCATGCCGATGGTGCGTATCCAGGCATCACAGATGCTTCCCTGGTTCGGCAAGCGCGATCGCATGGCCGAGGTGGCGGCCCGCGAATCTGACGGGGAAGCAGCCCGCGCGTCGACGACGGTGCTCGACCTCCTCGCCGCGGGCAAGCGCACTTATTTCCAGTTACTGCTGAACCGCGACGCCAGGGCGATCAACCGCGAACAACGGGCGATCGTGGAGACGGTCGTCGAGGTGGCGCTGGCGAGGCTCCGTAGCGGAACCGGTATGCACCATGACGTCCTCAAGATGCAGACGGAAACCTCCATGCAGGACGATGCGCTGATCATGCTGGAGGCAGACCGTCGCGAGATGACAGCGATGCTGAACGCGTTGCTCGACCGGCCAGCCGAGACGGTGGTGGCCGATCCGGAGGAGGCGTGGAGCCCAACTATCCCTCTCGATCGGTCCCGTCTGGTCGCGATGGCGATCGAGCACCGGCCGGAGTTTCGGGAGATGAAGGCCATGCAGGAGACAGAGACAGCCATGGCCGCCACCGCGCGCCGCGAGTACTACCCGGACTTGATGGTCGGTGCTCTTTACAACGCCCGGATGGGCGGCAATGACGGACTCGGCGCGATCGTTGGACTGAGTCTGCCGATCTGGATCGGGTCGCGCCAACGGCTCGACGTGCAAGCGGCCGAGACCCGGGCCCGCGCGGTCGAAAGAGATAGGGCAGCGATGATCGCCATGGTCCGGGCCGAGATCGAGCGTCAGCTCTCGATGGTGGACACGGCGACACGGCGCCTGGCACTTCTGGAGACGGAGTTCGTCCCGCGCGCTCAGGAGACCCTCGATTCGGCGCTGGCCGCCTTCTCGAGTGGCACCGTGGACGCTCTCGCCCTGTTGGACGCGCTTCGCGTTCTCGGCACCCAGCGCCTCGGTCGAATCGCGATACGGGTCGACCGGGAGATCGCCTTCGTGGATCTGGAACGGACGACGGGTATTTCCATTCGGGAGAACACCCCATGAAGGTCGGAATCGCGCTCCTGACGCTGGCGTTGACGGGATGTAGAGGCAAGGCGGCTCGGTCTGCCGCGTCGGCTCACGATCACGGCGGCACCGCACCAACGGCCCCCGGACATGCGGACGCCGGCCATGGTCGGGTCCCGGGTTTCGCCGCCGTCGAGGTCGAACCCGAGCGACTGCAGCTTCTCGGCATCCGGACGGCGAAGGTACCATCGCCGACACCGGACCCTCGGCGTCCTGCGTACCAAGCGGTGTCACGGAAACGCAGGCGACGCGCAAGACGAGCGCCGGATCGGTAACGGTGGAAGCTACGCTGCTCAACGCCCTCCAGCACTGCCAGAAGACTGAGCTGGCATTCAAGCTGATCTTCGACACCCACTCGGAGGATCTCACGGCTATCGATATAGCGGGCAGTGCCCGTGTCCAGGACAGCATGGCGCAGCCAAGGACAGCGGGTTTTACGTGGAAACCGGGTTCCGAAAGTAGCCACCACCGCGACGGGATCCTGACGGTGCTTGCGGTTCCTCTCGCTGGCTCTGTCTGGCTTCGTCTGAGCCTGTCTTCCATCTTTGGCACCAACCGGGTTTTCGACTGGGGCGAAGATCTTCTAGCGCACGATCTACCCTGGTCGTGCGTTTAGCCGCAAGCACCGTAGGTCATCTGCCCTTGGTTCCGGGACCAAATGCTTGCGTCAGCACACTGGAAGCTCGTCCTCGATCAGCCCCATCCGTTGATCACGCCAATACGGCTTCCGTACCGTGTGGCATATCCCTTGCTCGAGTACTCGGCACATCATGCAGAAACGACAATGGCACTTCTCGGCGTGGTACTTCCTCGCGGAAATCCTTCTCCTTGTCAATATCCAGGGGCAGCTCCTCCTAACCCGTGCAACGCTCGACAGCCCGAGTCTCGTCGAGTTGCGCGCCGCTCTTTCTAGCGACGTGCCCAAGCTGGCCACGTGAGCGCTCACCCCAACAACCTGGAAGTGGCGCAGTCGGTGACGCCGCGGCCCATCATGGAGGTAGCGCATGAGCTTGGCCTCGCTCCGGAACATGTGTCGCCTCTCGGGCGGCACAAGGCAAAGGTTCAGCTGGAGTCACTGAGCGCACGCCCCGCGCGCGGGCGTCTGGTCCTCGTCACTGCCATGACCCCTACCCATTCTGGCGAAGGGAAAACCACCGTCACCGTGGGACTCGCGCAAGCTCTACGCCGCCGCGGGCGCCTGGCGTTGCCCGCTCTCCGCCAGCCGTCTTTAGGACCGATACTGGGCATGAAGGGCGGCGGGTGCGGCGGAGGACGCGCACAGGTCCTTCCAATGGAAGAGATCAATCTTCACTTCACGGGAGATCTTCACGCCATCGCCTCGGCGCACAACCTCCTCGCCGCTCTTGTGGACAACGAGCTGCACTATGCCGGCCCTGCGAAGCTCGACGCTGGCCGGATCACATGGCGCCGGGCCATCGACATGAACGACCGCTCTTTGCGCAGAGTGATGGTCGGTCATGACATGGCCCGCGAAGACGGATTCGACATCACCGCTGCGTCGGAGGTCATGGCTATCGTGTCCCTCGCGCGTGACCTAGCCGACCTAAAAGAGAGGCTCGGTCGGATCCTCGTCGGCTGGAGCACCACCGATACTCCAGTATTCGCCCGCGACCTGCACGCCTCGGGTGCCATGACGGCGCTGCTGCGCGACGCCCTTGAGCCGAACCTCGTCCAGACCATGGAAGGGGGCCCGGCGCTGGTGCACGGAGGCCCGTTCGCAAATATCGCCCATGGTTGCAGCAGCATCGTCGCCACCAGGCTTGGCCTATGCTACGCCGACGATGTCGTCACCGAGGCGGGCTTCGCCACCGATCTCGGCGCGGAGAAGTTCTTCGACATCAAGTGCAGAACCGCCGGCATTTGGCCGCAAGCGGTGGTGCTGGTCGCGACCTGCCGGGCGCTCAAGCACCACGGCGGAACACCGCTGGAGCACATGTCGCTGCCCAATCCAGGCGCGGTCCAGCGCGGTCTCGAGAATCTGCAGAAGCACGTCGAGAATATCCGGGAGTTTGGCTTCGCTCCAATCGTGGCCGTCAACCTGTTCGACGCCGACACGGAGGAAGAGCTGGGCGTCGTCGAGGCCTTCTGCCGAGATGCTGGGTTGGTGTGCTCTCGGGCCGATGCTTTTCGCGGTGGCGGCGCGGGCTGCGCCGGGCTCGCTGATGCCGTACTCGCGGCATACGAGCGGGCGCCCGCAAACGCGCAGTACCTGTACTCCATGAATCTGCCGCCCGAGGAGAAGATTGCCACCATTGCCCGGCGCATGTACGGAGCGGGAGCGGTTACCTTCGAGGCACGCGCCCGTGAGGGACTCGACCGCGTGCGTCGCCTCGGGCTAGGAGCCCTGCCCGTCTGCATTGCGAAGACACAGACCTCTCTTTCCGATGTCGCCCACCAGATCGGGCGTCCCGTTGGTTTCCCGTTCACCGTTCGCGACGTACGAGTCTCCGCCGGTGCCGGATTCCTGGTCGCGATCGCCGGGAACATCCTCACCATGCCTGGCCTGCCGAGATCACCGGCGGCGTACGACATCGACGTCGACGCCGACGGTCGCCTACGAGGTCTCTTCTAACGGGCGCCGCGGCCACTCATGCGCGCACGCGGTAGAGGGGCGTCCACTCGCTCTCTGGCCTCCTGAACTCCGCTTCGCCCTACCGGCGGATCGACGCGTCGACATCACCCCGCACGTCCGACCGAGGCAGCACGCCACGTAGGGACAAAATACCACGGACGGGGCCAGCGGCTCCTTACATCGATCAAGCCGTGGATCTGGCATCAGGGCTGCAAGCTTCGATGTC
>JANPFD010000017.1:0-2746 GCA_031423255.1 Myxococcales bacterium
CACGACCATGGCTTCAACAACGTCAGCACGTACGGCAACCTCCTGCGCCTGGCCAGCGATCCGTGGGAACGGCGCTTCTGCGCGCTGGCGCTGAAGACCTCGGGCGCGGTGCAGGCGGCGCGCTGGTCGCGCACCGACGACGGCCGCGGCTACATCTATTCCTTCAACGGGCCCCATTCCCTGTTCGCGGACACCATCCGATCGTTGCGCGTCCTGGCGCTGGCGCATCAGCTCGGGCATGCGCTGATGGGCGAGCGCGATCGGCGGATCTCGTTGCTGGATCGTCTGACCGATCACGCGCTCGTGACGCTGGAGCACAACGTGTACTACGGCCGGGGGCGCGACATCTACGACGTGCGCGGCCGCGTCGCGCACGAGTCGATCTTCAACCCGAACGACGGCAGTTACCGCTGCCCCAGCACGCAGCAGGGCTACTCGCCGTTCTCCACATGGACGCGAGGCCTGGCCTGGGTGCTGCTGGGCACTGCCGAGTTGCTCGAATGGGTGGCCGCGCAGCCCGAGTGGCCGGCCCGGGCCCGGCTGGTGGCCGCGCTGGAGGAAGGCGCGCGGGCCACGGCCGACCACTACATCGACGGCGCGACGGCTGCCGACGGGATCCCCTACTGGGACACGGGCGCTCCCGGCCTGGCCAAGCTGGATCTCGCCCGGCCAGCGGATCCCTTCAACCCGCACGAGCCCGTGGACAGCTCTGCAGCTGCGATCGCGGCACAGGGCCTCCTGCGGCTGGGCCGGCTCGACCCCCGCTACAAGAAGGCGGGCGAAAAGGTCGCCGCCGTCCTGCTCGACGAGCCGTACCTGTCGACGGACGAGCGCCATCAGGGTCTGCTGCTCCACTCGGTGTACCACCGGCCCAACGGATGGAACGGCGAGTCCTCGATGTGGGGCGACTACCACCTGCGCGAACTGGCGCTGACGCTGCAGAAGCCTGGCTACACGTTCTTCGCAGGTATCGAGGATGCGCCGTGAACGACCTTTCGCGTCTTTGTGTCCACACCATCACCACCAAGCCGTGGAGCCTGGCGCAGGCCGTGGAGCGCTACGCAACCGCCGGCATCCGGGGAATCACCGTCTGGCGTGACGCCTACACGGATCCGAAGACGGCCGGCGCCCTGATCCGCGGTGCAGGTCTGGAGGTGGTATCGCTGTGTCGCGGCGGTTTCTTCCCGGCCCGGGACGTCGGCGAACGTCAGGCCGCCCTGGACGACAATCGGCGCATCATCGACGAGGCGGCGGCGCTGGGCGCACCGATGGTCGTGCTGGTCTGTGGGGCGGTGCCGGGGATGCCGCTGCCCGAGGGTCGTCGGCAGATCACAGAGGGCATCGCCGCCCTGCTTCCCCACGCCGAGGCCGCAAGCGTGAAGCTGGCCATCGAGCCCCTCCATCCGATGTATGCCGACGACCGGTCCGCCGTGAACACCATGGCCCAGGCGGCGGAGATCTGCCGGGCCCTGGCTTCGCCATCGGTCGGGATCGCGGTCGACGTGTACCACGTCTGGTGGGATCCGGACCTCGAGGCACAGATCGCCGCGGCCGGCCGCGACGGTCGCCTGTTCGCGTTCCACGTCTGCGACTGGAAGACGCCGACCACGCACCTCCTCGAGGATCGCGGGCTGCCGGGCGAGGGATGCATTCCCGTCCGCGCGATCCGCGGCATGGTCGAGCGCGCCGGCTTCGGCGGCTTCATCGAGGTCGAGATCTTTTCACGCAGCCGCTGGGCGGGCGACCAGGATCAGTTCCTGCGCGACATCCAAACCTCGTACCGGGAGCACGTCTGATGCGTACGCACGAGATAGGGATCATCATGAACGGCGTCACCGGACGCATGGGGACGAACCAGCACCTCATGCGATCCATCGTGGCGATCATCCGTCAGGGCGGGGTCAAGCTTTCCGACGGAGAGACGATCATGCCCGTGCCCGTGCTGGTCGGCCGCAACGAGGACAAGCTGCGGGCCATCGCCGCGCAGGCCGGCGTCGACCGGGTCAGCACCGATCTGGAAGCGGCGCTGCGCGACCCGAAGAACGTCATCTACTTCGACGCCCAGACCACCGAACGCCGCTCGCCCGACGTGTCGCGCGCCATCGCCGCCGGCAAGCACGTCTACTGCGAGAAGCCGACCGCCGTCTCGACCGGGATCGCCTACGAGCTCTACCAGACCGCACGGAAGGCCGGGGTCAAGCACGGCGTGGTCCAGGACAAGCTATGGCTGCCGGGCATCCGCAAGCTGAAGCACCTGGTGGACAGCGGCTTCTTCGGCGAGATCCTGTCGGTGCGAGGCGAGTTCGGGTACTGGGTGTTCGAGGGCGACGCGGTGACACCGCAGCGCCCGTCCTGGAACTACCGGCGCGAGGACGGGGGCGGGATCATCCTGGATATGTTCTGCCACTGGCGTTACCTGCTGGACCACGTCTTCGGCGCTCCGAAGAGCGTCTCTTGTCTGGGCGCGACCCACATCAAGCAGCGCTGGGACGAGGCGGGCCGCCCGTATCGGTGCACTGCGGACGACGCCGCTTACGCCACCTTCGAGCTGGAGAACGGGATCATCTGCAACTTCAACTCGTCGTGGACCGTGCGCGTGCGGCGAGACGACCTGGTGACGCTGCAGGTCGACGGCACACGCGGCAGCGCCGTCGCCGGGTTGCGTGACTGCTGGGTGCAGCCGGCGGCAACCACGCCGCGGCCGGTCTGGAACCCCGACATCGAGAATCCGATCGACTTTCACGCA
>JANPFD010000018.1:0-33882 GCA_031423255.1 Myxococcales bacterium
CGTACCTGGTCGAAGTGGATCGCCGCGCGGCGATCCAGAAGGCGAACGCCGTGGCCGAGCCGGGCGACACCGTGCTCATCGCCGGCAAGGGGCACGAGGACTACCAGATCGTGGGCGCCATCAAGAGCCACTTCGACGACCGCGAAGAGGCCGCCAGGGCACTGGCGTGAAAAAACCGATCTCATTCGCCATCGCCGCGATGAACGCGAAGCCTCTCGTCGGTGACGCCGCCGGCCACTTCGAGGGCGCCGCCAGCGACAACCGCGAGGTGACGCCGGGGCGGCTCTTCTTCGCCTTGCCGGGGGAACGCGTGGATGGCTTCGACTTCTGCGCGCAAGCATCGAAAGCTGGGGCGGCAGCGGTGGTGGTGACGGCGGAAAGGGGCGCGCCCGCCGGCTGCGATCGCGTGCTGGTGGTGGAGGATCCCCGACGCGCTCTGGGCGCCCTGGCGGCGGCGGTGCGGGCCGAGTTCCGCGGGCGCGTCGTCGGCATCACCGGCTCGAACGGCAAGACCACCACCAAGGAACTGGTGGCGGCGGCCCTCGGCTCGGCGGGAACGGTGTTGCGCACCTCGGGCAACCGGAACACCGACGTCGGCCTGCCGCTGACGGTGCTGGATGCGACCGGCCATGAGGCGTTCTGGGTGCTGGAGATGGCCATGCGTGCGCGAGGCGAGATCGCCTATCTGGCTGCGCTTGCCCGCCCTGCCGTCGGCGTGGTGACCAATGTCGCCGCTGCGCACCTGGGCCGGCTCGGCTCGCTGGACGAGGTGGGCAAGGCGAAGGGCGAGATCTTCCACGGCCTCGCCGACGACGGGATCGCGGTGCTGCCGTCGGATGAGCCGCGGCTCGAGCGCGAGGCCGCGCACCTGCCCGAGGCACGCAAGCGGCGGTTCGGACGGCTGCTCGACTTCGTGCCGGCGGGCGCCGCCGGATCGGTGGTGAGGCTCGACGTCGGCGGTACGCCGGTGGTGGTGCGCTTGCCACTCGCCGGTGAGCACAACGCGCGCAACGCTGCCGCGGCGCTCGCGGTGGTGGAGGCGCTGGGCTTGCCGATCCTGCCAGCCGCAGCGGCGCTGGCGGGCACGGCGCTGCCGCCGCACCGCTCGCGGCTGATGACGGTCGGTGGTCGGACGCTGCTGGACGACTGCTACAACGCCAACCCCGCCTCCATGTCCGCAGCGCTGCACACGCTCGCCCTGTCCGCAGGCTCGTCGGGGCGTGCCTTCGCCGTGCTGGGCGACATGCTGGAACTCGGGCCCGAGGCCGAGGAATTGCACGCGGCCCTGGGGCGCGAGGCGGCCGCGCGGGTCAGCGGCCTCGTCGCCATCGGCCCCCTGGCCGCGAACATCGCCAAAGGGGCGGCCGGTCTGCGCCAGCTCCTGGCGACCGATGATCCGGAAGCAGCCGCCGACGCCGTTGCAGGCTGGTCGCGTCCGGGCGACTGGATTCTCGTCAAGGCCTCGCGCGGCCTCCGACTGGAACGAGTGGTCGAGGCGCTGGAGAGGAAGCTCGCCTGATGCTGTTCCACCTCTTCGCGCAGCTGCGCAGCGACTTCGGCTTCTTCAACGTCTTCCGTTACGTCTCGACACGCATTGGTCTTGCGACGCTGACCTCACTGGTGATCACGTTCGGGCTGGCGCCCTGGTTCATCCGCCGCGCCCGCGAGCGCCAGCTGGGCGAGGTGATCCGCGACGACGGTCCCGCCTCCCACGCCAGCAAGCAGGGCACGCCCACCATGGGTGGCGCGCTGATCCTCCTGGCGCTGGTGTCGGCGACGCTGCTCTGGTGCGATCTGACCAACCCGCTGGTCTGGCCGGCGCTGATGGTGACCGTCGGCTACGGCGCGCTCGGCTTCGTCGACGACTACCTGAAGATCTCGAAGAAGAACAAGAAGGGCGTGCGCGCGCGTCTGAAACTGGCGGTGCAGTTCGCCATCGGCGCCGTCGCCGTCGCCTGGCTCCTCTACGGCGGGGCCTGGGAGCCGGAGGTGCGGCTGCGCCTGTCGGTGCCGCTGCTGAATTTCGATCGCTTCCCGATCGAGCTGCCGGTGCTGCTCTATCTGGTCTTCGGCCTCATCGTGGTCGTCGGCTCTTCCAACGCCGTCAACCTGACCGACGGCCTCGACGGCCTGGCGATAGGCCCGGTCATCATCACGTCGTTCACTTACATCTTTCTCTGTTACGCCGCGGGGCAGACGCTGGCCGGCTTCAACGTCGCCAACTACCTCGGGATGGCGCACGTGGCGGGCGCGGGAGAACTGGCCGTCTTCTGCGGCGCTGTCGGCGGGGCGGGCATAGGCTTTCTCTGGTTCAACACCCATCCCGCGCAGGTGTTCATGGGGGACGTCGGCGCGCTGGCGCTGGGCGGCGCCATCGGGTTCGTTGCGCTGGCCACCAAGACCGAGCTGGCGCTCCCCGTGATAGGCGGCGTGTTCGTCACCGAGGCGGTCAGCGACATCATCCAGGTGGTTCACTTCAAGCGCACGGGGCGACGCGTCTTTCTCATGGCCCCGATCCATCACCACTTCGAGAAGAAGGGCTGGCCCGAGTCACGGATCGTGGTGCGTTTCTGGATCATCTCCTTCGCCTGCGCCATCCTCGGTCTTCTGCTCACCTTGAAGGTGCGGTGACGTGGAATCCCTGCGCGACAAGAAGGTCCTGGTCGTCGGGCTCGGCCGCTCCGGCGTGGCCGCGGCCCGGCTTTGCGCGCAGCAAGGCGCCAGGGTCACCGTCACGGACGTCCGCGGTGCCGAGGTGCTCGGGGCCGAGATCGAGCGGCTTCCTGCCGCCGTCGGCCAGGAGCTGAGCGGACACCGTCGCGACACTTTCGTCGCTGCCGATCTGATCGTGCTGTCGCCGGGCGTGCCGCCGCTGGCCGAGGTCGACGCCGCGCGCGCCGCGGGCGTGCCGGTGACCGGCGAGATGGAGCTGGCGTCGCGCTTCATCGCCGCCACGCTGGTGGCGATCACCGGGACCAACGGCAAGTCGACGACCACCAGCTTATGCGGCGCAATCCTGGCGGCCACGGGGCGCCCGGTGTTCGTCGGCGGAAACCTGGGCGTGCCGCTGGCCGAGGCGGTCGGTACGCCGGCGGCCGGGCAAGGCGGTGTCTGCGTGGTCGAGGCCTCCAGCTTCCAGCTCGAGACAGCCGAACATTTTCGTCCGCAGGTGGCGGTGTTGCTGAACGTGACCGCCGATCATCTCGATCGCTACGCCAGCCTCGATGTCTACGCGGCGGCCAAGACGCGCATCTTCACGGCCCAGACCGCGGCAGATTTCGCCGTCGCCAACATCGACGATCCGCTGGTCGATCGCTTGACGAGCGGCCTGCGCAGCCGGCGGCTGGCGCTGTCGACCCGGCGCTCTCTCGACGAGGGCGGCTGGCTGGAAGGCGAATCTCTTTGCGTGCGGCTGCCGGGCGGCAGCATCGAGTATTACCCGGCCAACCTGCCGGGGCTGGTCGGTCGCCACAACCAGGAGAACGCCCTGGCGGCGCTGACAGCGGCGCGCCTGGCAGGAGCGCTGCCCGCGGAAGCGCGCCGGGCGCTGCTGGAGTTCCGGCCACTCGCGCACCGGATGGAACTGGTGGCCGAGGCGGACGGCGTCGCCTACTTCGACGACTCGAAGGGGACGAACGTCGGCGCGGTGGTGGCGGCGCTGGATGGGTTCCCGCGGCCCGTGGTGCTGATCGCCGGTGGCCGCGACAAGGGCGGCACCTACGAGCCGCTGGCGCAGGTGATGAAATCGGTCGGCCGAGGGGCCGTGGTGATAGGCGAGGCGGGGCCCGCCATCGGCGCCGCGCTGGCATCGGTGGTCCCGGTGGAGACAGCGACGACGCTGGAGGAGGCCGTCACGCGAGCGGCCGCCATGGCACGCTCGGGCGACGCCGTGGTGCTGTCGCCCGCCTGCTCGAGCTTCGACATGTTCCGCAACTACGAGCATCGCGCCGAGGTGTTCCGCGCCGCCGTCGGACACCTGGTCGGCAGCGGCGTGCGTGTGATCCCGGCAGAGGCGCGACGATGACCTTCGGCACCAAGCTTGCCTCGACGCTGAAGCTCCCGAAAGTCTCGACGGGGCCCGACAGGATGCTCTGTGGCGCTGCGTTGACCCTGACGGCGTTCGGGGTGGTGATGGTCTTCTCGGCCGGCGCCGCCTTCGCCGCCAAGACCTACGGCGACTGGACCTTCTTCCTCAAGCGCGAGGCGATCTACGGGATCATCGGCCTCGTCGGGTTCGCGTTCGCGCTACGTACGGACTACTCGTTCTACCGGAAGATCGCCTACCCGCTGCTGCTGCTCACCCTGTTCCTGCTGGGCGCGGTGCTTCTCGTCGGCCCGCGCATCGGCGGGGCCGTGCGCTGGTTCCGCCTGGGGCCGCTGTCGTTCCAGCCGTCCGAGCTGGCGAAGTTCGCGCTGGTGCTGTATCTGGCGATGTTGCTGGCGCGCAAGGCGGAGCAGGTCAAGGAGTTCTCGGTCGGCTTCCTGCCTCCGTTGTTGATGACGGGCCTGTTCCTGGGATTGTTGCTGCTGCAGCCGGACCTGGGGACCGCGGTGATCATGGGTGTGACCGCGCTGGCGCTGCTGTTCGTCGCCGGCACGCGCACCAGCTACATCCTGCTGGCGGTGCTGTTGGCGGCGCCGGTCGGGTGGAAGGTGTTCATCACCAGCACGCCCTGGCGCATGCGGCGGCTGCTTGCGTTCTTGAACCCCTGGCAGTTCCGCCGCGAGGGCGGCTATCAGCTCTACGAGTCGCTGATCAGCGTGGGCTCGGGCGGCCTCTTCGGCCAGGGACTGGGGCAGGGCCGCCAGAAGCTTTTCTTCCTGCCCGAGGCGCACACCGACTTCATCCTCGCCATCGTCGGCGAGGAGCTGGGTCTTGCCGGACTGGTCTTCGTGCTGCTCGGCTTCACTGTTCTCGTGTGGCGCGGGATGGCGGCGGCGCGGCGCGCGCGGGATCCCTTCGGCAGCTACCTGGCGTTCGGCATCAGCAGCCTCTTCGGGCTGCAAGCGCTCGTGAATATGGGCGTGGTGCTGGGTCTGCTGCCGACCAAGGGTCTGCCGCTGCCGTTCATCAGCTACGGCGGCACGTCGCTGGTGATGACGCTGTTCATGGCCGGCGTGCTCGGCAACATCTCGGCGCGGAACCCCGAGCCGCGGTCGGTCTCGCTGCTCGAGGCGCTGCGCCTGCGCGGCTACCGCACGCGCAACCGCAAGACCGAGGCGGGCGCACGGGTCGTGGTCCGCAACCGCGCCGGGTCCCAGATAAGCTGATGCGGCTCTTGATAGCGGGCGGTGGCACCGGCGGCCATCTGTATCCGGGAATCGCCGTCGCCGAGGAAGTGACCGCGCGTGGCGGCGAGGTGCTGTTCGTGGGCACCACGCGCGGGATCGAGGGGCGCGTGGTTCCCGCGGCTGGATACGCGCTGGAGTTGCTGGACGTGAGCGGCCTCAAGGGCATGGGACCGGTTGGCCTTGTGCGCGGCCTCTCGCGCCTCCCGATGGCGCTCGGGCAATCGCTGGCGATCCTGCGGCGCTTCCGGCCCGACGTGGTGCTGGGCGTCGGCGGCTATGCCTCGGGTCCGATGGTGCTGGCGGCGGCGCTGGCGCGCATCCCGACCGCCATCCAGGAGCAGAACAGCGTCCCCGGCTTCACCAACCGCCAGCTCGGGCGTTTCGTGCGCCGCGTGTTCACCGCCTTCGATGAGGCGGCCGCCTTCTTTCCGGTGGCGAAGGTCGAGCGGGTCGGCAACCCGGTGCGCCGGCAGTTCCGCGAGGCCATCGCGCGGGCGTCGGGAGCGACGGCGGGTGTGCTGGTCGTCGGCGGGAGCCAGGGTGCCCGTGCCGTGAACGACCTGATGATCGCCGCCGCCGAAACAATGTCGAAACAAGCGGCGCGACCTCCGATCGTCCACCAGACCGGGCCGAACGACTTCGATCGCTGCCGGGATCGCTACCGCGAGCTGGCGCTGACGCAGTGGATAGACGCCAGGCCCTACATCGAGGATATGGCCGGCGCGCTGGCGGGCGCGGCACTGGTCGTCGGGCGCGCCGGCGCCCTGACCCTGGCCGAGCTGGCCGTGGTCGGGCGGCCCGCGTTGCTGATCCCGCTGCCCACGGCCGCAGACGACCACCAGACGAAGAACGCGCACGCCTTCGCCGCCGCCGGTGCTGCGGAGATCGTCGAGCAGACGACGGCAACGGGGGCGCTGCTGGCCCAACGAATTGCGACGCTGATGGCTGACGCTGAACGTCGACGGACGATGGCGACCGCCATGGCGGCGATGGGCCGCCCGGCGGCAGCCGAAATGATCGCTGACCGGCTGCACGATCTCGTTGCTGCGTGACAACCAGCACCCGGTCAAGCAACCTGATGTTCTACCGATGAAAGACCCTCGGATGACTGGCGACCGGATCCCACCGCCCGAGGCGGAGTTCGACAAGCACGAAGCCAAGACCGCCGAGCGGCGGGACGTGGCCAAGGCGCTCGCCAAGCGCGAAGCCGAGATCTCCGGGACGCACCCCGCCTTCAACGACGAGGCGGCGCCGAAGCTGGACGAGGACGCCGCCAGCGACCCCGACAAGACCCCCGCCGAGGGCATCCCGATCAAGCGCTAGCGCAACGAGTTCGGCGCGCCGGATGGACGGCGCCCCCGGCGGGCGCCGATCGGGACGGGCGGCGCCCCCGCCATCACGCGGTAGCGACGTGGCTGCGGCGCCAGTGGAGGCAAACGGTTCGCCAACTCTCCGTAGACGACGCGCGACACCTGGCGACGGACGCGGGTGAGTTCCTGCCAGATCGCGCCGTTGCGATCGATCGACGCTGCGACGTCTTGCAGATCGAAGCGCGCTAGCCGCACCGACGGTCGTGCGCCGATGACCCCGGTTTTCGTCCCGGCCAGACGCCGGAACACGTCGGCGCCGAACCGCTCGTAGTGCAGCACCGTGTGCGCCGTCGATAGCGAGCCCGCCCACGGGTAGCGGCGGAGTTGCCAGCGCGCCGCCAGCTCGTCGAGGGCGCGATCCAGGCGCGCCCGATCGTTGTCGCGCTTGGAGGGAACGATCTCCTCGTAGAAGAGCGCTGTGCCGAGCAAATCGCCTTCGACTTGCCAGGTCTCGCGTACGCCGAAGCGCTTCGGATCCTGCGCCACCAGCGCGCCGTGCGTGAGGTCGAAGTCGCCGACGATGAAGGCTGCCACCTGTTCGCGGTGGGCATCGAGGAAGCGCAGCGTCTCCAGTGCCTCGGCGTACGTCTCCGTCGGAAAGCCGGTGAAGCACATCGCCTCGGCGGCGATCCCGGCCGCGGTCAGGTTGTCCATCACGTCGGCCACGACCGAGATCGGCGCGCCCTTGTCGATGAGGCCCAGCACGCGGGGGTTCGCCGACTCCACTCCCAGGGCGCAGGCCACGGCGCCACCGCGCCGCAAAGTCTGCGCGCGGTCGGCGTTCAGGTACTTCTCGGGCTTGAGATCCGTCGCCCAGCGCAGACCGCTCCCCTCCAGTGCGGCGGCCAGCTTGACCAGCGTCTTCGGGGCGACCGAGTCCTGCGACAGGTAGAAGAAGCGCGTGCCGAAGCGCCGTGACAGATCCTTCAGATGCTCGACGCAGGTCTCGACGGCGCGCTCGCGGTAGCTGGCGGTGCCCACCTCCGCGAGGCCGTAGTGGCAGAAGGTGCACTTACCCCAGTAGCAGCCCCGCGTGGGGTCATAAGGCAACACCAGCGCTGGCGCGAAGTAACGATCCAGTGCCAGGCCCGCGAAATCCGGCGCCGGCAGCGCGCGCATGTCTTCACTCGCCTCGCCCGGAAGATACTTGGCGCCCAGCAGCGAATCGCGCACCACCAGGTTCGGGATGCCCACCGGCCGGCGGCGCTCATCGAGCGCGCGGCAGAGCGCCAAGAGCGTGTGCTCGCCCTCGAACACCACGGCGCTGTCGAACGGTCCCAGCGCGCGCAGCAGGTCCAGGCCGCGCAGACGGATGAGCATCTGGGTGATCGCCGGGCCCCCGATGGTGAGATGCACGTCGGGCAGCGCCCGCTTCACCTTCAGGCCGAACGCGTACGCCGGCTGGAGCTGGCCCGGGAAGCAGACCGAGATCCCGACGGCGTCGACACCGCGCAGCCGCGGTACCAATGCCTTTTGCACGTACTCGTCGAACGGGTCGTGCAGAGGGGCGGCGTCGTGGGCGATCTCCTCGGGCGTCGTCAACGCGAACGGGGTGCGGTAGGCGGTGAAGTCGAGCTGCAGCGGCGCGTAGGCCGCGGAGATCAACCGGAGGGCAGCATCCATCGTGTCCACGGCGCGCGCGTATAGCTCGGGCTCGAAGAAGCGCTCGGGGTCTCGCAGGATGGCCACCGCCTCGTCGATGCCGTCGGGCGCCGCCTGGGCGTCGCCGCGCGCCTGCCACAGCGTGTGGTAGGCGAGTTGCTCGGTGTGCGCCAGCTGTGGCCGGCGGTCGAGGCGTTCCAGCCGCCGCTCGACCCGATCGCGCAGGCCGAGCAATGGCTGACGACGGAGGAGCAGATCGTACGCCTCGACGTTGGCGTCGACCGGCAAGACCTCCACCCCGTGGCTGCGCAGGAATCCCGTCAGCATCGGCACCGCGAGATACGGCGCCGTGGGGTCGCAGGTCGGGGGGTACACGAGGGCTATCTTCACGGCGAGTGAAACAGGCTAGTTTATGAGGCCGGTATGAGCAAAGTCGTCCTTGTCCTCTTCGCCGTGACGCAGCCGCTCTTCGATGGAAGGTCCCTGAAGAACTGGAAAGAGGCCCAGTTCGGCGGCGAGGGCGGGGTCACTGTCGACAAACGCGGCATCGTTCTGCACCGAGGCGATCCGCTGACCGGCGTCACCTGGGCCGGCGGCAACTTGCCCAAGATGGACTACGAGCTGTCGCTGGAGGCGATGAAGATCGACGGCGGCGACTTCTTCTGCGGCCTGACTTTTCCCGTCGGCGAGGCGCCGCTCACGCTGATCCTGGGTGGCTGGGGAGGGACTGTCGTGGGCCTGTCCAGCCTCGACGGGCAGGATGCCTCCGAGAACGAGACCAGCCAGAACATGAACTTCACCAAGGGCCGCTGGTACAAGGTGCGGGTGCAGGTGACCAGCAAGAAGATCCAGGTCTGGATCGACGACAAACAGGTCATCGACCTTGCCACCGCGGGCAAGAAGATCTCGATCCGGCCGGAGGTGGAGCTTTCGACACCGCTCGGGATCTCGGCCTACCGAACGGTGGCGGCGGTGCGCGACATCAAGCTCCGGCGCCTGTAAGCTGCCGGCCCATGAAGCGCCTCATTCTCTTGTCAGGACTGCTGGCTGTCGGCTGCGTGACCTCGGGCAAGTTCGACGCCAAGGTGGCTGAGCTTGGCCAGTCACTCAAGCGCGAGCAGGACCTGAAGGCGGATATCGCCCGCCTGGAGGCCGAGCTGGCCAAGGTGCGCAGCGACCTCACGGGTGAGCGCGATGCTCTGCGCAAGCAGCTGGACGATGCGCAGGCGCTGATCGGCGAGCTCAAGAGCCGCCTCGAGAAGCTGGGGCAGAACGTCGACAAGCTGACCAGCGAGCGCGGGCAGCTGCAGGCGGGCCTGGTGGACGCCCAGCAGCGACTGGAGGAGCTGCGCAAGCAGAAGGCCGCGGCGGAAGCGCGCGCCGCGACCTTCCGCACGCTGGTCGAGAAGCTGCGCTCGATGATCGACTCGGGCCAGATCAAGGTGACCATCCGCAATGGCCGCATGCTGATCGCCCTGCCGAACGACGTCCTGTTCGACTCGGGCAAGACCGAGGTGAAGAAGGACGGCAAGGAGGCGATTGGCCGCATCGCCCAGGTGCTGTCGACGATCACCGATCGTCGTTACCTGGTGGCGGGCCACACCGACAACGTGCCGATCAAGACGGCGCGCTTCCCGTCGAACTGGGAGCTTTCCACGGCCCGCGCGGTCGAGGTCGTGCGCCTGCTGGTCGAGGGCGGGCTGCGTCCCGAGGTGGTCGGCGCCGCCGGCTACGCCGAGTTCGATCCGGTGGCGGCCAACGACACCCCCGAGCACAAGGCCCAGAACCGGCGCATCGAGATCGTGCTCGAGCCGAACCTGTCCGACCTGCCGAACCTCGACAGCCTGTTGAAGTAGACTGCGGGCGTGTTCCGCAAGCGCGAGGTGTCGATCCATTTCGTCGGCATCGGCGGGATCGGCATGTCCGGCATCGCCGAGGTGCTGCTGAACCTGGGCTACCGGGTGTCTGGGTCCGACCTGCGCGAGAGCGAGGTGACCCGTCGGCTGCGGACCCTGGGCGGGAGTATTTCCCTTGGCCACGACGCCGCGCACGTCGCCGACGCCGATGTCGTCGTGGTCTCCAGCGCGGTACCGCCTGACAACGCCGAGGTGGCGGCGGCGCGCAGCCGTGACATCCCGGTGATCCCGCGCGCCGAGATGCTGGGCGAGCTGATGCGCGTGAAGGACGGCGTCGCTCTGGCCGGCTCGCACGGCAAGACCAGCACCACCACGATGGTGGCGGCCGTCCTTGCGCACGCGGGGCTCGATCCCACGGCGATCATCGGCGGCAAGGCTCAGGCGTTCGGGTCGAACGCGCGGCTGGGGCAGGGGGACGTGCTGGTTGCCGAGGCGGACGAGTCGGACGGTTCATTTCGCCACCTGTTCCCGATGGTGGCGGTCATCACCAACATCGATCGAGAACACCTGGACCACTTCGGCACCGAGGCGGCGTTGCGGGAGGCGTTCCTGGACTTTGCGAACAAGGTCCCGTTCTATGGCCTGGTCGTGCTGTGCGCGGACGACGCGGCGGCGATGGGGCTGGCGCCGCAGCTGCTCAAGCGGCACGTCACTTACGGCCTGCGCGCGGGCGACTACCGGGGCGAGTTACTGGAAACGCGCGCCGACGGCACGCGGCTGCGGGTCGCCGTGCGCGGCAAACCCCGCGGCGAGGTATGGGTGCCGATGCCCGGCGTGCACTATGCGCAGAACGCGCTGGCGGCGTTGTGTGTGGCCGACGTGTTCGGCGTCTCGTTCCCGTGTTTCACGGAGGCGCTCGCCTCGTTCGGCGGGGTGGATCGTCGCTTCTCGGTGCGCGGCGAGGCCGGCGGCGTGCTGGTGATCGACGACTACGGCCACCACCCGACGGAGATCGCCGCCACGGTGGCCGCCGCTCGCCTGCACGGCCGTCGCCTCGTGGTCGCCTTCCAGCCGCATCGCTACAGCCGCACGCGCGATCTGCTGGCCGACTTCGCGCCCTCGCTGGCGGGTGCCGACGAGGTGGTGATCACGGATATCTATGCCGCCGGGGAGGCGCCGATCATCACCGTCGACGAGCTGATCGCCACGTTTCAGGGACGCGCGAAGTACGCGCCGCGGAAGGCGCTCGTGGAGGCGCTGGCGGGCATCGTGCGTCCGGGGGATCTGCTGCTGACATTGGGGGCGGGGGATATCACGCAGGTGGCGACGGAGATGCTGGCGCGGTTGGCGGCTGCGGCGTAGAGACAGCGTAGGGGCGCGACCGCGGCTGCATCGGGGGGCTATGTGTCCCAGGGCGACCGCCCCGGACTTCATGGCTCGCCAAGTCTATAGAAAATTTGGCGGCGTCGGTGGGCCGGGCGATCGTCGGTGTGTGATCAGCTCGCCCAGCTCCGTGCCAGTGGGTCGTGCAGGGCTACAGCTGTTCAAACGGCGCGCGCGCAACCGCCGCGTGGTGGTGCAACGCCGGGCGCCCCTGGTGGTGCTGGCCGACGGAATAGCCCTGATCGGCCGCGCTTTCGTCGGGATCGGGCGGGCCATCGGGCGGGCTTTCCTTGCGCTGGTGCTCGGGACCGTGGTGGTTGCCGGCGGACGGCTCGGGGTCGAGCACGTCCTGGCCTCGCCGCGGTTCGCGGTTCGCGAGGTGCAGGTATCGCTCACGACTCATGCCCGTCGTCAAGAAATCCTCTCGCTCGCCGGTGTGCGGGAAGGCGATCGCCTGCTGGCCGTCGACACCGACGTCGTGGCCCGGCGCGTGGCGACCCACCCCTGGGTGGCCAGCGTCCTCGTCCGGCGGCAGCTCCCATCGGTGCTGAGCGTGGATGTCGTCGAGCGGCGCGCGGCGGCCGCGGTGTCGCTCGGCGGCCTCTATCTCATCGACGAGAGCGGCCACCCGTTCAAGCGGGCCACCATGGACGAGGTCGAAGGGATGCCGGTGCTGACTGGCCTCGAGCGTGCCCAGTACGGCGCCATGCGTGGGGCGACCGAGGCCGCCTTCCGCGAGGCCCTGGCGGTGCTGGGCCAGTACCGGGCCCAGACCGACCGGCCCGCCGTGTCGGAGGTGAACATCGACCCTCGCTACGGCTTCACGCTGTTCTTTCTCGACGGTGGCACCGAGGTACGGCTGGGGCGCGGCGGCTACGGCAAAAAATTGGCGCGCCTCGATCAGATCCTCGAAGCTGTGAAGACCGCATCGACGGTGAAAGTGATTCACCTCGACGGCACCGACACCCGGGTCCCCGTGGGACTGACCGAAAAGAAAGAATAAGGAAAATGGCGAGACGAAGCTCGGACATCATCGTTGGTCTCGACATCGGGACGACCAAGATCGCTGCGGTCGTCGGCGAGATTCGCGAGGACGGTCTGGACATCATCGGCATCGGCACGCACCCCTCGCGTGGCCTGAAGAAGGGGGTGATCGTCAACATCGACTCGACGGTGGCCGCCATCAAGCAGGCGATCGCCGAGGCCGAGGGGATGTCCGGCTGCGAGATCTCGCAGGTGTACGTCGGGGTGGCTGGCGGTCACATCAAAGGCGTCAACTCGACTGGCACCGTGGCCATCAAGGACCGCGAGGTGCGGGACAGCGACGTGAACAAGGTGCTGGAGCTGGCTCGCGCGATCGCGCTGCCGGTCGATCGCCACATCGTCCACGTGCTGCCGCAGGAGTATCGCATCGACGGTCAGGACGGTGTGCGCGAGCCGCTGGGGATGTGCGGCGTGCGCCTCGAGGCGAGGGTCCACATCGTCACCGCAGCGGCCGCGGCGATGCAGAACGTGCTGAAATGCTGCCAGCGCTGCGAACTGGACGTCGTCGAGATCGTCCTCGAGCCGCTGGCTTCCGGTGAGGCGGTCCTCGAGGAGGACGAGAAGAGCCTGGGCGTGGCGCTGGTCGATATCGGCGGCGGCACCACCGACATCGCCATCTTCACCGACGGCTCGATCGCACACACCAGCGTCATCCCCATCGGCGGCAGCCAGCTGACCAACGACATCGCCTTCGGGCTGCGCACCCCGCCGCACGAGGCCGAGAAGATCAAGCACCGCTGGGGCTGCGCGCTCGCCAGCATGGTGACCGAGGACGAGACCATCGAGGTCCCGTCGGTCGGTGGGCGCGCGCCGCGAATCCTGGCGCGCCAGACCCTTTGCCGCGACATCGTCCAGCCTCGCGTCGAGGAGATCTTTTCGTTCGTCAAGGCAGAGATCGCTCGCCTCGGCTGTGAGGACTTGCTGGCCTCCGGCGCGGTGATCACCGGCGGCGCCACCCAGCTCCCGGGCATGGCCGAACTCGGTGAGGAGATCCTCGGCATCCCGGTGCGCCTCGGCGTACCCAAGGGCGTGGGCGGGCTGGCGGACGTCGTCAAGTCGGCCGGTTTCGCCACGGGCGTCGGTCTGGTCCAGTACGGCGCCGCGCAGCAGGGCAGCGTGCGCATGGTGCAGGCGCCGCTTCGCCAGGGTTTGTTCTCCAGGATGCGCAAGGCGATTTCGACCGCCTTTTAGCTTCAAAAATTTGGCGGCCCCCGAAGGGCCATGAGATTCATCGAAAAGGGGAAATCACGCATGCTTCAACTCGCAGATGAGGTGCTCGGGCCGAAGATCAAGGTGATCGGTGTCGGGGGCGGCGGTGGCAACGCCGTCAACTCGATGATCGAGGGAGGGATCCAAGGGGTCGACTTCATCGCCGCGAACACCGACTGTCAGGTGCTCGAGACCAACCAGGCGCCGGTCAAGGTGCAGCTGGGCAAGAACCTGACGAAGGGTCTGGGCGCGGGCGCGAACCCCGAGATCGGATGCGCGGCCGCTCTGGAGGATGCCTCGCGCATCGCCGAGGTGCTGACCGGGGCGGACATGGTGTTCGTGACTGCGGGCATGGGAGGCGGCACCGGCACCGGCGCGGCGCCCGTCATCGCCCAGGTGGCGCGCGACATGGGCGCTCTCACCGTCGGCGTGGTGACCAAGCCTTTTCTCTTCGAGGGAATGCAGCGGAAGAAGAAGGCCACCAACGGCACCGCCGAGCTGGCCAAGGCCGTGGACGCATTGATCGTCATTCCGAATGATCGCCTGGTGGCGCTGGCCGGTCACAAGCTGACCCTGCGCGAATCCTTCATGATGGTGGACAACGTCTGCCTGAACGCCGTGCGTGGCATCAGCGACCTGGTGATGGTGCCCGGCCTCATCAACGTCGACTTCGCCGACGTGCGGACCATCATGACCGGCATGGGCCGCGCCCTGATGGGCACCGGCCGCAGCGCCGGCGACAAGCGCGCCGTCGAGGCGGCGCAGATGGCGATCAACTCGCCGCTGCTGGAAGACATTTCGATCAACGGCGCCACCGGCATCCTGGTGAACATCACCGGCGGTCCGGACCTGACGCTGGCCGAGGTGAACGAAGCGTGCAGCTTGATCCAGGACGCCGCCGATCCCGACGCCAACATCATCTTCGGCTCGGTCATCGACGCCAACATGGGCGACGAGGTGCGCATCACCGTGATCGCCACCGGCTTTGCCGTCCGCGATCACGCCTCGATGAGCAGCGGCAGCCGCAGCACCAGCGGAACCATCCGCCGCACCGGCGAGGGCCAGATGGCGCTGCCCATGCAAAACCAACTGCGCGAGGAGATCCCCGAGGCGTTTGCCGAGTACTCGCCGGCCCCGATGGCGTTGCAGCAGCCCGCGTCGTCGCCCGCCGAATGGGCGGCCCCTGGCGACTCCCGGCCGATCGTGATTCGCCCGCAGGTGGCCTCGCCGATGAGTCCCGGCGCTTCTGCGCCCGCCCAGCGGCGGTCGTCCTCCATGTCAGCGATGGGTTCCGAGGATCTCGGCATCGAGGAGAGCGAGTTCGACAAGCCGACCTACCTGCGCCGGAGCATGAACATGCAGGCTCAGGATAGCGGCAGCGGCGTCACGCTGCCGGCGTTGCGCGTTCCAGGCGATCAGTCCGGCTCGCGCTAGTCTAGACTGCGGCCGGCATGTCGAAGCCGGCCCAGCCCAAGGTCCTCGCGCGCAACCGCAAGGCGCGGCACGACTACCAGATCGACGAGACACTGGAGGCGGGCGTCGTTCTGTCCGGCTCCGAGGTGAAGTCGATCCGCGAAGGCAAGGTCACCTTGGTCGACGCCTTCGCCGACATCCACGCCGGCGAGGCCTGGCTGCACCAGATGGACGTGGGTCTGTACGTGTTCGCACACGCGCGAAACCACGAGCCGCGGCGCAAGCGCAAGCTCCTGCTTCATCGGCGGGAGATCGATCGTCTGATCGGCAAGGTGCGGGAGAAGAGTTACACCATCGTCGCTCTGTCGCTCTACGAGAAGGAGGGGCGGGTGAAGGTCGAGCTTGCGCTGGTCAAGGGCAAGCAGTCCTACGATCGCCGCGACGACGTCAAGAAGCGCGAGGCCCAGCGGGAGATCGAACGCGCCATGTCGCCACGCCGGCGGTAGCCGCCGCTCAACGGTGGCTGACGAAGAGCGGGATGCGGCCGCCCCAGTTCGTCCTGCGGACCTCGCCGCCGCGGGTCTCCTCCATGGAGGTCTGGTAGTTCTCCGTCGGGTCGTCGGCCACGATGTCCACCGGCCCCAGGGACATCGTGGACTCGAGGTTGATGAACGCCGGTTGCGCGACCGCAGCGGCCTTGTCGATGGTCATGGCGTTGGGAAACAGCCCCGACGGGAGCAGGTAGGCGCCGATCACCTCGGTGCTCCCGCCGTCGGAGGTCTTCAGCACCGTTCCGGTGCTCTCGGTCTTGAGCCCCAGGATCCAGACGACGGCGCCCGCGTTGTGGATCTTGAAGCCGTGGCTCTCGGGGTTGAGCTGCCGCGCCCACACCTTTTGACCGGCGGCGAAGACATAGGCGGCGTCGGGCGCGTCCTCCCAGAGCTGGTTGTCCACGTTCTGGATGAAGAGGTCGCCGGTGCCGGAATACGCCCGGTAGATGCGGCCGCTGCCGAACATCACGTCCTTGAGGACCAGCGTGCGCCGGCTCCGGTGCTCGACCCACAGCGTGTTCTTGCCCTGGGTCCATCCGCACGAGTTCAGACTCTCGATGGTGACCACGGGCGCGCTGCCGTCGTCGATGCGCAGGGCCGTCTTGCGCGGGGTGACCGCGGCGGTGCAGCCCGGCTTCTCGAAGGCGCAGCTGACGTCGAGGCAGCCGTTCATTCCTACGAGGCGGCGGACGTCGCCTCGCATCACCAGCGTGTCCGAGACGACGTAGCGAGGCCTGTCGAAGTAGACGACTGCTTTGCCCGCGTCCAGCGCCCGCTGGATCGCTCTGGTGTCGTCGGCCTCGCCGGCCATGCGCGCGCCGGGCTTGGTCCAGTCCGCCAGGGTGTCGTCGGTGACGGGCAGCGCTTTGACCGGCAGAGTCAACGAGACGGCAGGGCCGTTGTCGAACAAACGCTTCGGCGCGGCGCTGGTGTACTCGTCGATGTTTGCGCCGGCGATCGCGGTCCTGACGAACTGCCCGCCCGACAGCGCGACCTTCGTCAGCGCCGAGCGATAGCCCGACGTGGTGACATTGCGCAGAAAAAGGGTCGAGGCGAACTCGATCGCCCCCACGGTGGCGGCGCCGCCGGCGAGGACGGCATCGACGATCGCCACCGAGCCCCAGGTGTACCGGGTGCCGTCCAGCGAGACCCCCGTCTGCAGCGCAGGCAGGCCGTTGGCGCTGGTGAGGCCGCGGATCGCCAGGTGCTGCCAGCCGTTGAAGATGCCTGCCTTGCGCTGGCCGCGCACCGTCAGGTCCTCGATGGTCATCAGGTAGTTGGCGATCCCTTCGTCCGCATAAAGGCCGTAGTCGCAGCCGGTGACATCGACGTGCGCGACCATCCCCGGACCCGATCCGTTCGGACGGGTGAAGGCCACGCCCGCGAATCCCGAGCCAGCCCCGGCGGTGACGCGCACGTTCTCGAGGGCGCCCTTGTTGCTGACCAGGTAGTCGATTCCGATGGCACCGGCGTTTCCGCTCCCGAGCTCGACGGTCAAATCGGTGACGAAATTGTGGAACGCGCCGTTGCCGCGGCCATCCTGCTGCCAGGCGGCGGTGAAGGTCGGGCTGGTGGGATTCACGTTGATCGACGCCGTCATGATCACCGCCTTCGGTGTGCTGGCGTTCCCGAAGCCGGGGGCTGCGTCCTTCAACGTGATGACGGTGCCGTCGCGGATCTGTCCGGTCAGGTGAACGGCGTTGGTCCAGCGACCGAAGGGATCGGTGCCCTTCAGCGTGTCGGTCACCAGGTATCGCCCGGTGGGCAAGTAGATGAGGATCTCCACATACAGGCGGCCCGAGTTGTCGCTGATCGCCAGTTGCAGGATGGCGGTGTCGTCGCCGTCGTCGTTCGGCAGCGCCAGATAGGGTTTCTTGGTGACGTCCACCACCCGCCGGTTGGGAGCGGCGGCGGTCAGCAGATCTCGTCGTTGCGTCGGAGTCAGCGCGCGGAACGTGGCGCCGGAGGCGCCGGTCCAGCCGTCTTGCCACGCGGTCAGATCGGGAGGGAAACGGCGTCCCGCAGCGACGGAAGCGGTGTCAGACGCGGTGTCCGGGCGGGGTGTCTCCCGGGCCGCATCGATGGTGGCGGACGCGCCGTCCGGATCGGCCACCGCGCCGTCCGGTTGGACGCGCGCGTGCGTACACCCGACCGCCACGGCAAAGACGAGGAGGCGTCTCATTTGTAGTCGATCTCCACGACCGTCAGCTCGCGCTTGCCAGCGTGCCAGCGGACCATGACGGTGTCGCCCTCCTCCTTGCCCAGGAGCGCCTTGCCCGTCGGCGACTTCCAGGAGATGACGCCGGCCGCGCCCTCGATCTCGTCCTGGCCGACGATCCGATAAACGTGCGTTTCGCCGCCATCGTCCTCGACGGTCACGGTCGCCCCGAAGAAGACGCGGTCTCGCCGGGTCTGCTGGGTCGGGTCGACGACCTGGACATAGTCGAGACGCTTCGACAGGAAGCGCAGGCGGCTGTCGATCTGCCGTAGCTGGCGCTTGCGGTAGATGTACTCGGCGTTCTCCGAGCGGTCGCCCTCGGCCGCGGCGTCGGCGAGGGCATTGACCACCTCGGGACGCTTCTTGTGCCGAAGGAACTCCAGCTCGTCGACCAGCTTCTTGTAGCCGACCGGCGTGATGTAATTCGTCTCCGCCTTCTTGTCGGGCTTCTCGGGCACTTCCCCGATTCTAACCGAGGGTGCGCTTGAACGCGGCGCGGACGCGTGCCATCCGCCCGCGCAACTCCTCGACGAGATCGGTCTCGGGCAGGCCCAGGCTGCGCGCCAGAGCAGGCCTGTCGCCTGGCGCGAGGAGATCGTCGGGGCGGTCACGCAAGAGGCGCAGCCGCAGCGAGGCGCGCTGCAAGAAGCGGTAGTCGTCCACCAATCCCGGTTCGAGGCGGCTGATGGCCGTGAGCGGATTCGTGGTGTGGACACCCTGGCGCAACTGGCCCCAGGCGGCGATGAACTCCAGATCGGTGAGACCCCCGGGCGAAAAACGCAGGTGCAGCCCATGGGCACGCTCACTCTCGATGCGGGCGCGCATGCGCAAGAGCTCGGTCCGCAGCGCGGCTTCGTCCACGGGCCGATAGGCCACCTCGTCGAGATCCGGCGGGGCCTCGCCAGCCCAGGGCCACCCGGCGACCGGCCGCGCGCGCAGCAACGCCACCCGCTCCCAGGGCGCCGCCTCCTCCTGGTGGTAGCGATCGAAGGCTGCGTAGGTCGTCACCAGCAGCCCCTGCGCGCCCGAAGGTCGCAGCCGGGCATCGACCTCGTAGAGGCGCCCTTCCTCCAGCAGCGCCCCGAGCGCGCCGATCAACCGCTGCGCCAGGCGTCCGAACCACTCCTGGTGTGCGACGTCGCGATCGGTGGCACCCTCACGACCGTAGAGAAACACCAGGTCCAGGTCCGAGCCGTAGCGAGTCTCGACGGCGCCGAAGCTGCCCAGAGCCAGAACCGTGAGGCCGGTTTGCGGGCGCCCGTAGCGCGGCACCAGCTGGGCCGCCACCAGGTCCACCGCGTGCGCCAGGCAACCCTGGGCGAGGTGGGTGAGCTGCCTCGACACCTCGTCGGGCGCCAGGTTCCCGGCCACGTCGTGCAGCCCGATGCGCAGGATCTCCTCGGCCTGGAAGCGCCGCAGCTCGCGCAGCGCCTCCTCGTAGTCGAGGTCACGCAGCCGCGCGGTGAGGGCGTTCATCCAGAAGCCTGGCTCCGGCGAGGGCGCGCCCAGCCCGTCGACCAGTGGTACCCACATCGCCGGGTGCGACAGCAGGTGTCGCGACAGCCGTTCGCTGGTGCCGAACAGACTGGCGAGCATGCGGCGCAGGTGTGGCTCCTGTTTGAGGAGCGCGAACAGCCCCAGCGATCCCTTGAGCGACAGATCGCGGAAGCTGGCCAGCGCGCGATCGGGATCCGGCGAGGCGATCGCCTCTTCCAGCCACTCGGGCGGCAGGCGCGCGCGCGCCAGATCCAGGGCGTCTGCTGCCCTCTCCCCGTCGGTGAAACCGGCGATGCGCAAGTCGGTGATGGTTTGCTCGCGAGACGAGGCCGGATCCAGGAGGCGCAGCGCCAGTTCGGATGGACCGCCCTCCGGCTGGCCCAGCGTTTCGGAAACAGCGACCACCGCCGCCTGGTGCTCGGCGAGCAGTCGATCGAGAGCCGTCCGGTTGGCGACGCCGAGGCGCCGGGCCAGGAGCTCCATCCCTTCATCGTCCGCCGGCAGTTCGTGCGTCTGCGCTGCGTGCACCAGCTGCAGCCGGTGCTCGATCTGCCGCCACACCCGGTAGGCCGCGGAGAGCGAGCGGGTCTCCTGGTCGGTCAGAAGACCGGCCAGCGCCAGCTTCTGCAGGGTGACCAGTGTCGCGCGTTCCCGGAGCTCGGGGCGTTTTCCAGCGTGAAGGAGCTGCAGCAGCTGCGCCACGAGTTCGATGTCCCGGATGCCGCCACGGCCGAGTTTCACGTTCCAGGCCGGTCCCTCCGCCGTGGCGCGGAACAGCTTTCGCAGTCCCAGCACGTCGTCCAGCATCGTGGGCCCGACCGAGCGCGGGTAGATGAACGGAGCGAGCGTCGTCAGGATCTCGTCGCCCAGCGCCCGATCGCCAGCGGCAGGCCGCGCCCGCAGAAGCGCCTGCCGCTCCCAGGTCCGTCCGAACGACTCGTAGTAGCTCTCGGACGCGGCCAGCGAGTTGCAGATGGCGCCGCTGCGCCCCTCGGGCCGCAGCCGCAGGTCGACGCGAAAGATGAGCCCGTCCGAGGTGATCTCGGACAGCGCAGCGGTCACCATCTGCGACAGCCGCGCGTAGTACTCGTGCAGGCTGAGCCGCCCGGCCACGCCCTCGTCCGTCGAGTAGACATAGATGAGGTCCACGTCCGACGAGAAATTCAGCTCGTCGCCGCCCAGCTTGCCCATTCCCAGCACCACGAACGACGGCGTCCGCTCGGGCGAGATCGGCTCGCCGAATCCGGCGCGCAGCTGGGCATCGGAGAAGGCGACCGCCGCCTCCAGGCTGGCGTCGGCCAGCGCCGACAGCTCGCGGGCCACCTCCAGGGTGAGGCCCCAGGTCTCGCGCGCCCCCAGGCGCAGCATCTCCCGGCGCCGGTAGAGGCGAAGGCGTTTCTGCAGATCCGGCAGATCGCGCGCACCGTCCACGGCCTGCACCACCTCGCCGAGCGCGATCTCGCGCGGCTTCGGTCGTCGCAAGAACGGATCGCTCCGCAGCGCCTCCCACCGTCCCACGTCGGACATCAAGATTTCCGGCAAGAAGCTCCCGCTCGACAGCAGGCTCACCAGGAGCGCCTGCCCCTCGTCGTCAGCCGGCGCCTCGCCGCCCAACTCCAGGTAGCGTTCGAGGTGCGGGCGTGCGCCGTCCGGATCGGGCCCCTCGGCCACGCGCCGGTCCAGCGAGGCGGTCACTCGCGCTCGAGCCGCGCCGCCACGACCGTCACGTTGTCCACACCACCGGCGGCGTTGGCGGCCGCGATCAGGCGATCGCACAGCTTGTCGAGATCCGTCTCGGTCCCGGCCAGGCTGGCCATCTCCGGATCCGTCACCATCCCCGACAGCCCGTCCGAGCAGAGGATGTACACGTCCCCCAGCCGCGGCGTATCGACGATCAGGTCCACCTGCACCGTCGGCTTCATCCCCAGCGCCCGCACGATCACGTTCTTGTGCGGGAAGGCCGCCACCTCTTCAGGCGTGAGGTGCTTCATCTTGATGTAGTCGTTCAGCAGCGAGTGATCCTCGGTCAGCTGATCGAACATCCCCTCGCGCAGGCGGTACACGCGGCTGTCGCCGACGTGGCCGACGACCACCGCATCGTCGAGGAATAGCGTGGAGACCACCGTGGTACCCATGCCCGAGCAGGCCGGGTTGCGCTGCGCCTCCTCGTGGATGCGCAGGTTGGCGAGCTTGATGGCCGTCACCATCCGGTTGTTGTCGTGGCGGTTGCCGCGGTCCATCTTGAACGGCCAGGTCGGCTCCTGCTCGCCTTCGGTCTCGCTGAAGAACTTGGCGATGGTTTCGACGGCCATCTTGCTGGCCACCTCGCCCGAGGCATGGCCCCCCATCCCGTCGGCGACGACGGCCAGGCGTTCACTTTGCGGCAGGTGGAACGAGTCCTCGTTGTGGTCGCGTTTCATTCCGACGTTGGTATCGCCGGAGAAACGGACACGCATCCCGTTGAGGGGAAAGGACGTGCTCATCGAGCGGACAATCGTACCGTATCAACGGGCAGAAGACACCTTCACGAATCGCAACGCCGGCCCGATCGACACCTCCAGGCGCCCGCGGCTGCGGTACAGGTCCCCGTCGACGGTGTACAGGTTATCGCCCTCGTCCGGCTCCAGCACCAGACGGGTGGCCACGGCGCTCCACGCGCGCTTGGCCGCCAACCCCCGGCCGTCGTATGCCGCGAAGAGGTCCGGCGCCAGTGACAGCGGCCGGGCGTGAACCGCCAGAACCGAGAAGCGGTCGAGATCCTCGTCGGCGCGGTGGTTCAGCTTGAAGCCCATACCCACCTCGCGCACGGTGGCCGCGCCGATGGCAGTCAGGGTCCGCCAGGGCAGGGACTCGCCATCGACGATGGCGGTGCCCGTGAAGCACCCGAAGATCTTGCGCGCGTAGCGGCCGCCCACCAGCGCCGAGAAGAAGGTGCGGGTCAAAATCCAGATCGCCCGCAGCGCGCCGTAGGTCCCCTTGCCCTTGCCGTAGTACTCCTCGAGGAAGGTGGCCATCATGCCGTTGCCGAAGACGAAGCCGTGCCCGTCGCCGATACGCAGGCAGCGGCGGGTGATGGTCTCGGGTGCCTGGCCCGAGCGGGCGAGTTCACGCAACTCCTCGAGCAACCGGTCGGGATCGACGCGCAACCCGAGGGAGGCGGCCACCACGTTCATCGTGCCGCCGGTCAGAATCGCGATCGGCGGCAGCGGCTCGTCGCCAAAGCCGCGGATCAGCGCCGAGACCGTCTTGTGGAGCGTGCCGTCGCCGCCGTGGATGCCGATGACCGTCGGAGGCGCCTTGGCCAGCGCGCGCGCTTCCTTGCCCAGATCGTCGAGGCTGGCCGATGCGATCACTCGACCGGTGTCGGCGAGTATCTCGGCGAAGCGGCCTGCAAGGCCCGGGTCGCGGCGGTTCGCCCGCGACAGCGGGTTCACGAAGACCGCGATCGACACCGCGGGAATCTACCTCAATTCGATGGCATGATGCCCCTCCCATGGCGCGCGATACCGACGTCAGGATCACCGCGGCAGCGCTCTACTTCCTTCCGGTGAAGGCGCGGGTGCCGCTGAAATTCGGGCCCGAGATCATGACCGAGGTGACCTGCGCGCGTGTCCGGCTGCGCGTCCGCGGCACCGACGGAAAGATGGCGGAAGGTTGGGGCGAGACACCGCTGGCGGTCCAGTGGGTCTGGCCGGGCACCCTGCCGTACGAGCAGCGCCTCGCGGTGCTCAAGGAGTTCACCGAGCAGTTGTGCGGCGCCTACGTGAATTTCGACGCCAGCGGCCACGCGCTGGAGATCGGCTGCGCTTTCCTCGAACGCGCGCTGCCGGATCTCCTCCACCGGTTCAATGTCGGCCGCAGTGAACCCATGCCGCATCTGGGGGCCCTGGTCTGCGCGTCGGTGTTCGACATCGCGCTTCACGACGCTTACGGCGTGTTGCACGGCGTGCCCGTGTACGAGACCTACAACAAGAAGTACCTCAGCCTCGATCTGGCCAGCTTCATCGAGCCAGCGTCCGAGGACGTGTCGTTCGCGGGCCGTTTTCCCGCGGATTATCTCGTTCCCCCGCCGACGACGCTGCCGGCCTGGCACCTGGTGGGCGGCGTGGATCCGCTCCTGCCCGAGGACGTGGGCCCCGACGCCCCTGCCGACGGGTACCCGGTGCACCTCGGGGACTGGGTGCGCCGCGATGGCTTGCATGCACTCAAGATCAAGCTGCGCGGCACCGACGCTGCCTGGGACGAGGCGCGGATCATAGCCGTGGGCAAGCTGGCGCCGGATGTCGAGGTGCTGTCGGTCGATTTCAACTGCACCGTGCAGGATCCGGAGTATGTGAACCAGATCCTCGATCGCCTGCGCCGCGATCACACGGCGATCTTCGACCGCATCCTGTACGTCGAGCAGCCGTTCCCGTATGACCTGGAAGCGAACCGGATCGATGTGCGAAGTCTGTCGGCCCGCAAGCCGCTCTTCATGGACGAGAGTGCGCACGACTGGCGCCTGGTGCGCCTCGGACGCTCGCTCGGCTGGACCGGCGTGGCGCTGAAGACTTGCAAGACCCAGAGCGGCGCGCTCTTGTCACTGTGCTGGGCCAAGGCGCACGGTATGGCGTTGATGGTTCAGGATCTGACCAACCCGATGCTGGCGATGATCCCCCACGTCCTCCTGGCCGCGTACGCGGGTACCATCCGCGGCGTCGAGACGAACGCCTCGCAGTTTTACCCGGCCGCCTCCGCGGCCGAGGCGGCGGTACACCCAGGCCTGTACCAGCGGCGCAAGGGACTGCTGGATCTGTCGACGATTCGTGGTCCTGGCTTCGGCTACCGGCTGGCGGAGATCAAGCGGGTGCTTCCCGCGCCCATCAGGGAGATCGGGTGAATCAGCCCGTGGCAGGCCCCCCCTCGGGTGGCTTTGCAAGCCTCGAGCGGCGTCACTGGATGGCGCTGACGGCAGCGTTTCTCGGCTGGCTGTTCGACGGCTTCGAGATGGGCCTCTTCCCCATCGTCGCCCGCCCCGCGCTGCGGAGCATGCTCGGGGGCAACGAGGCCGACGTCGGCCAATGGATGGGGAACATCACTGCGCTGTTCCTGATCGGGGCAGCGTTCGGCGGGCTGGCGTTCGGCTGGCTGGGCGATCGCATCGGCCGCGTGCGGGCCCTGTCGCTGAGCATCCTCACCTACGCGCTCTTCACCGGCTTCGGCTACTTCGCCCAGGCTCCCTGGCAACTCGGAGGCGCGCGGGCCCTGGCGGCGCTGGGCATGGGTGGCGAGTGGTCGCTCGGCGTGGCCCTGGTGATGGAGAGCTGGCCCGAGCGGCACCGGCCGGTGCTGGCGAGCGCCATGGGCGCTGCCGGCAACCTGGGCTACTTCCTGGTGGCGATCGTGGCGGCGCTGGTACACGTCACCGATCAGTCCTGGCGCTGGCTGATGCTCGTGGGAGCGGCGCCGGCGCTGCTGGTCTTCTTCATCCGCATCTTCGTGCCCGAGTCCGAGAAGTGGAAGGAGTCGGCGGCCAAGGGCCCCTCCCGGCCATTGCATGAAATTTTCTCGCCGATCTTGCGCAGACGCACGCTGATCGGGATCGCGCTCGCGTCCATCGTGCTCGTCGGCACCTGGGGTTCGGTGCAATGGATCCCGCTGTGGGTCGACAAGATCACCGGGGGCACGCGTCCCTCGGCCAAGGCCGTGGCCCAGATGCTGAGCGCGTCGGGGGCCACCATCGGATGCCTGCTGGCGCCGCTGCTCGCCAGCAGGATCGGTCGCCGGCCGGCGTTCCTGTGGCTCTGCATCGCTTCCTTCGCCTCGACGGCGCTCCTGTTCCGCGTGCTCCCCGAGGAATACGGCCCTTCGCTGTTCGTGGGCATCTTCCTGGTCGGTCTCACCACGGCGTCGTTCTACGGCTGGTTCCCTCTGTACTTGCCCGAGCTCTTCCCGACCCGCGTGCGCGCCACGGGGCAGGGGGTCTGCTACAACACCGGCCGCGTGCTGGCCGCCGGCGGCGCGCTGATGCAGGGGCAACTGGTCGGTTACTTCGGCGGCAGCTACGCGCGCGCCGGCGCCACCCTCACCCTCATCTATCTGGTGGGAATGGCGGTCATCTGGCTGGGACCCGAGACGAAGGGGAAGGCGCTCCCGGAGTAGCCCTGCTTCCCAGGTAGTCCCAGATCGCCGTGCAGGTGAAGGCCTCGATAGCGCGCGCCGGTGGTGGCCCCCGGCATGCTGAAAGCGACCTCGCCGCCCATCTTGGGCAGGTTCTGCAGCCCGAAACGCAGCGGATCGAAGTCCACGAACTTTCCCGTCCATCCCGCCCGCAAGGTGACCGTCTTGGTGTCGTAGAGGACGCCCTTGGCGACGTCGCCCCCCGGAACGCCGAAGGACTGGGCCACGAACGGCCCCATGTCCATCTGATTGATGCGCGTGTCCATCCAGCCGATTTCCCGTTCCGGGACGGCGGGTTTCGCGATCACGGCCGACGCCGCGGTGAAGAGAGCGAGCAACATCGTGGATCCCGGTTTTACCGAAATCCGACCTCGGTTGACACCGGTGCCCACCTGACGAAACATGGGCCGACGGGGACGGGGTAGTAGCAACTTGTCGAATGAATCGAGTGAGCGCATCCGCCCCGCGGCACAAGGACAGCTCCGGGAGCGCCCGGTCCCGCGGCTCATCCAGCAGCTGTTCCGCAAGCGCATCACCGGAAGCCTGGTGGTCACGGATGGCGATGGCGATCTGACGCGCGCCTACCTGCGCGACGGTTTCCCGGTACACATCGAGGCTCCGAGCCACGTCGACCGTCTGGACCGCATCCTCATGGATGGCGGCGTGGTGCGCGCCGACATCGTCGCTCGGGCCAACGAGGAGTGCAACCGCACGGGGCGTCGCCTCGGGGACATTCTCGTGTCCCAGAAGGCGATCACCCGCGAGGCGCTCGCGGATGTCCTCAAGACCCAGATGCGCCGCAAGCTGACGCGGCTGTTCTTCGCCCGCAAGGGCACCTACGAGATCTTCGCCGAGAGCCACAACTTCGGCGCTGGCGACGAGTTCGAGCTGATGCGCCTGGATCCGCGGGCCATTCTCTTTCCGGGGATCCGGTCGGCGTACGACGACGACCGACTGCGCGAGGAGCTTGCCCCGCTCGGCGGTTACTCCTTCAAGCTGATCGCCACGCCGGTGAATTTCCTGCAAGCGATGGGTTTCGGGCAGAACGACCTCACCATCAGCTCGCTACGGGCGCGGACACTGACCCTGGACGATCTGCCGCGCATTGGCGGCAAGCCGGTCGAGGCCCGCGCGGTCACACTGGCGTTGCTCTACAGCGATCTGCTGGAGGCGACGGCGATCGCCGGGCGTCCCGAGGTCTCTGCCGTGGTCGCGGCCGAGGCGGCCGCCATCACCTCGGGGCCGGTGGTCCCGCCCCCGGGAGCCGTCCGGACCACCTGGATGACGGGCGGCGGTGTCACCGAGGTAGTCGCCCCGGCTGCGTCCGGCCGCTTCCCCGCCGCCACCAACACGCCTGCGCGACGGATGACTCCCAGTGGTGTACCCAACGCCACCTCCGCCGGGTCGGAGTTTCTGCGCAAGACACTGACCGAGCTGGCCAGCAAGCTGGGGACCACCTCGCACTTCGAGCTGCTGGGCCTGCAGGAGAACGCCAGCAACGACGAGGTGCACGGCGCGTACATGAAGGCGGTTCGCCAGTTCCACCCGGATCGTCTGGCGGCAGTCGGCTTGCGCGACATCGCGCCCCAGGCCGAGAAGGTGACGGCGCGCATGGGTGAGGCGGTCGCGGTGCTGACCGATCCCAAGCGCCGTTCGGACTACGTTGCCACCCGCGCCGGCAAGAAGACCGACACCGGTGTGGCCATGGCCATCATCGAGGCGGAAAAAGCGTTCCAGAAGGGCGAAGTCTTCCTGAAGAAGGGCGACTTCCCCAGGGCGCTCGAGGCGTTCAGCGAGGCGGTCAAGACCAACCCCGCCGAGCCGCAGTACCGGGCCTTTTTAGCCTGGGCCCGCTTCGACGATCCGCGCGTCCGCAAAGAATCGGTGGCTCGCGAGTCGTTGGCCGCGCTCGAGACCGCCGTGCGCGAGGAGGCCCGCTTCGGCAAGGGTCACTTCTGGATCGCCCAGATCCACAAGTTTCTCAACGACATCGATCAAGCCGAGAAGGCCTTCCGCGCCGCGCTCAAGGCCGATCCGGGCCTGGTCGAGGCCGAACGCGAGATACGCCTCATCGGGATGCGCAAGTCCAAGGCGGCCGAGACCCGCGCCGCGGCCCCCAAGGGTCCGGCTCAGACCGCCCGCAAGGGCGGCATGTTCGGCAAGATCTTCAAGGGCGAGGACTGAGCGCGGTCAGTTCCGGGTAGGAGCTGATCGGCAGAACCATCAGCGCCGCCGGGCGCTCGCCTGTGTCGCGGGAGCGGGCCAGTGCCTGCAGGGCGGGACCGGCCGTCGAGGGCACGTCCACGGTGGCAATGATGCGCTTCTCGCGGACGAGGCGCTGTCCGAAGCTGGGCGACCCGTCGACCCCGGTGATCGGCACCTTCTCCAGCGCCGCGTCGTCCAGCTTGATCGAACCGTCGCGCAACGCCTGGCGCGCGCCCAGAGCCATCTCGTCGTTCTGGGAGGCGACGATGGAAGGCCGGGTCCCTTTCGGTTGCTCGGCCAGCCACTTTTCCAGCGCCATGCGCGCGCCCTCGCTGGACCAGTTCGATTCGAGCACGGTGATGGTGAATGTTCCGCTGCCGAGCACCGCGCGCAGACCGTCGAGCCGCTTTTGCGCCGACGATGTCTGCAGTGGTCCCGTCACAGTCAGCACGTGCCCCGCGTCGCCCAGGAGGGCCTTGACCTGCTGACCCTGTATGCGGCCGATCTGCTCCTGATCGGGAGTGACCGCGAAGGTCGGAAGCGTCGGGAACTCGTCGCGCAGGGCCGCCAGGTAGGGCGCCTCGCGGTGCAGCACCACCCAGCCGATGCCCGCCTTCGTCGCCAGGCGCGCCACGTCCCCCAGAACGTCGTCGCGCACGGCGCTCACCAGCACGGCGGCCAGCTCGGGCCCCTTCGGCCCCTCGACGAGCTTCGTGATTTGCTGCTGCTGTCGGTTCGAATCATTCTGCGCCGCCACCACCTCGATCTCGAAGCCGAGCTCCGCCGCCACTGTCAGCGCGTCGGCGCGCAACCTCTGCTGGTAGTCGTTGTCGGTCGCCCGCAGGGCGAGGCCTATGCGTTTACGGTTCATCGGGACTGTCCGACTCCTCTTGTTCGGCCGCCGCAGTCGCAGCTTCCTTCATCTTGGGATACCACTTGTCGAATACCTCGGTGATCTGGCGCGCCTGCTTCTCGCTGGACACGTTGAACGAGGACTGCTTCCGGTAGGCACCGCGAGCCTTCTTGAAGCGCACGATCGCCATTTTCGGCGCGCGGAACTTGCCGCTCGCCTTGTCCAGCTCCTGGTACAGGAACATGACCGTCGCCCACGACCCTTTGGTGAGTACCACCTTGTCCATCTGCTTGCGGACCAGGACGCCGTTGTCCTCGTAGTCGTAGGTCAGCTCGTCGAGAGTCTCGGCCATGGCCTCACCTTATCGGACGCGCTTCGGCGGGGAAAGCAGCCCCAGCGCGATCGTCTGCCGGTCCCCCGCCGCCAGTTCGGTGAATTCGATCCCCATGCCCGGCAGGCTCTGGCGCCCCCCGCTCCGTGAGACGCGGACCACCCGGCCGCGGGCCCGGACCACCCGGCTGTTCGGCAGCACGATGTCCAGCTCCAGGCGCTCGCCCACCTCGAACAGCAGATCCGATCGCAGGAACGCGCCTCCCTCGGAGAGATCGGCGGCGTCCAGCCGGATTCCGCCCTGGACGCGATTGGCTGCGGCGCGCACGGTGACCGGTAGCTCGACGGGGCGCCGCCGGAACTTCCGCATGTCCCGGCGTCCCGGGGTCAGCTTCACGGCCGCAGGTCCAGGACCGCGGAGGACCGCGCCTCGAAGGACAGCCGCGTCGGCTGCCCACCTGCGTGCACCATCCGGCTCTCGCGCCAGACAGCCTCGAACGACACCGGGACGTGGCCGCTCACCACCATCAGGCGTTCGAGCATGTCGCGCGGCACGGTCACGCGGCCGTCGGGTCCCGCAGGACAGGCGATCGCGGTCGGCGCGCCGAAGGGGCGGATCTCGACGAAGCTGCGCGGCGGCCCGCCGACCGAGAGCATCAGATCGCCGCGGCCGTCGAGGCGCGAGCCCGCCGCCAGCACATTGCCGTCCTGATCGAGCAGGCGCGGCAGCTCCGGCATCGGGATGCTTTCGCGAGCGTCGCCGACGCTGAACGTCAGCCGCTCGGGGATGCTGATCAGCGTGACGGGACCGGCCTCGCCGATCACACCGCCCACCACCTCGCCGAGCTGCGGGTAGACACGCGAGGAGGGACGCAGCACCAGGCCGCCGTCCAGATCGAGGCCCACGCCCGGCAGCGCCTTCAGATCGACGGCGCCATCACGGCCGCGCAGGGCGCGCACCGGGCCGGCGACGTCGCGTAGCTCGCAGCGGGTCTCGGGCTGAGGCGCCACCAGGGGATCGACCACGGCCAAAAGGTCGTCCCCGGGCAGAAGGCCGGTCAGCGTCGCGCGGAACGCCCAGATCGACACCGTCGGGGCGCCTCCGGAGGGGGCATCCACCCGCACCGAGACCACGCGCTGGAACTGCGGCGCCGAGGCGTCCGGGTGGCGCGCGCTACCGTCGCAGGCGGCGAGGGCCAGCAGGCCTATGGCGAGTGTCCTTCGCACCAGGTCCGCCATTATATCAGTCCCGTCCCAACGCGCTAGACCCAGGCGGAATCAGTGGTAAAAACAGCCTCCGATGCCCCGGATAAAAGCCGACGAAGTCCGCGAGATCGCTACGCTCGCACGCCTGCGTCTCGACGACGCCGAGGTCGAGCGGATGACCCACGAGCTGGACGCCATCCTCGGCTACATCGACACGGTGAAGAACCTGGACACCGGCGACGCCGAGCCGATGACCCACGCCGTCCCGTTCGACTGCCCGACGCGCCCGGACACCGTGGGCGACTCGCTGACGATCGATGAGGCGCTCCGGAATGCGCCCCGCCGTGAGGCCAGCTTCTTCCAGGTGCCCCGCATCATCGCGGAGACCACCTGATGGCCACGCCCAACGTTGCCGGAGCCACCATCGCGTCGCTGGCCGAGGGGGTGCGCAGCCGCAAGTGGAAGGCGCGCGATCTCGTCGACGCCTACCTGGATCGGATCGGCCGGCTGGACAAGGCGCTCGGCTGCTATCTGCTGGTCGACACCGAGGGGGCCCGCAAGCGGGCTGACGCCGTCGACGCCCAGGTTGCCGCCGGCAAGGACCCAGGCCCGCTGGCCGGCGTGCCGATCGGCCTCAAGGACATCTTCGTCACGCGCGGCCTCGAGACCACCTGCGCCTCGAAGATCCTGCGCGGCTTCGTGCCGCCGTACGAGTCGACGGCGTCCACGCGACTCGCGGCGGCCGGCGCCATCAATCTGGGCAAGCTGAACATGGACGAGTTCGCCATGGGCTCGTCGAACGAGAACAGCTCGCGCGGTCCGGTGCGGAACCCGTGGGCCTTGGACCGCGTGCCCGGCGGCTCGTCGGGCGGTTCGGCGGCGGCGGTCACCGCCTCGCTCTGCGCGGGCGCGCTCGGGACCGACACCGGCGGCTCCATCCGGCAGCCGGCATCGCTGTGTGGGATCGCCGGCATGAAGCCGACCTATGGCCGTGTCTCGCGCTATGGCGTCATCGCCTTCGCCTCGTCGCTGGATCACCCGGGCCCGTTCGGACGCACCGTCGAGGACGTCGCCGCGCAGATGGAGGTGATCGCTGGCCAGGATCCCCTCGATGCCACATCGATTCCCGACGCTCCTGGCCGCTACGTCGCAGCCTGCGGCGCGGGCCTGTCGGGCATGCGCGTCGGCGTGCCCGCGGAGTATTTCACCGCCGGCATGGATCCCGAGATCGAGGCCTCGGTGCGCGCGGCCATCGATTCTCTCGCCAAGGCCGGGGCCAGGATCATTCCTGTCTCGTTGCCGCACACGCAATACGCAGTGGCGACCTACTACCTGGTTTGCACGGCCGAGGCCTCTTCCAATCTGGCCCGCTACGACGGCGTCCGCTACGGGCATCGCGCGCAACAGGCTGCCTCGCTCGAGGAGCTGTACACCCGCACGCGCGGCGAGGGCTTCGGCTCCGAGCCCAAGCGCCGGATCATCCTTGGCACCTACGTGCTGCGCTCAGGCTACTACGAGGCTTACTACGGCAAGGCGCTGCGCGTGCGACGCAAGATCTACGACGATTTCAAGGCAGCCTTCTCGCAGGTCGACGTGCTGGCCACACCGACGTCGCCGCTGCCGGCCTTCAAGCTGGGCGAGAAGCTGGCTGACCCGCTGCAGATGTACCTGGCCGATATCTACACCGTCGCCCCGGCGCTGGCCGGTGTGCCCGCCATGAGCCAGTGCTGCGGCTTCACCAAGGCCGGCCTGCCGATCGGCCTGCAGTTCGTCGGCCCGCCGCTGGGCGAGGAGGCGGTCTTCCGCATCGGTGGCGCCTACCAGGCAATGACGGATTGGCACAGTCGATTGCCCCCGGAGACCCTGGAAGGGTCCCCGCGCCCCCCCGCGACGGGCGCCGGCGAGCAAAGCCCGTCTTCGCCCACGCGGCTCCCCAAGGATCCATCATGAGCGCACACGACAAGTACGAGGTCGTGATCGGACTCGAGTGCCACATCCAGCTGGCGACGAAGACCAAGATCTTCTCCTGGTCGTCGACCGCATTCGGCGGCGAGCCCAATGCGCACACCGATCCGGTGGTGCTGGGCTTGCCGGGCACGCTGCCGGTGCTGAACCACGACGCCGTGGACATGGCCGTGCGCCTGGGCCTGTCGGTGGGGGCGAAGATCCGCGAGCGATCGCGCTTCTCCCGCAAGCACTACTTCTATCCGGACCTGCCGAAGGGCTTCCAGATCTCGCAGTACGACGAACCGGTCTGTGAGGGGGGCACCATCCGATTCCGCCTCGGCGGTGAGGCGCGGGCGATTCGTCTCGTGCGCATCCACATGGAAGAGGACGCCGGCAAGAACGTCCACGCTGCTGCGGGCGTCAGCTTCGTGGACTACAACCGCGCCGGCGTTCCGCTGTGCGAGATGGTCAGCGAGCCGGACATCCGCTCGGCCGAGGAGGCCGCCGAGTACGTGCGCGCCGTGAGGACCCTGGTCCGCTACCTCGGCATCAGCGACGGGAACATGGAGGAGGGCTCGCTCCGCTGCGACGCCAACGTCTCCATCCGCCCGCGCGGCGAGACCAAGCTCGGCACCCGGGCCGAGCTCAAGAACATCAACTCCTTCAAGAACGTGAAGGACGCCATCGAGCACGAGGTGAAACGCCAGGCGGCGCTGCTCGACCGTGGCGAGCGGGTGGTCCAGGAGACGCGCCTGTGGGACGCGAACAAGGGTGCCTCCGCCTCGATGCGCTCGAAGGAGAGCGCCCACGACTACCGCTACTTCCCCGAGCCGGACTTGCCGCCGCTGCACATCGACGAGGCCTGGCTGGACCGCGCCCGCTCGTCGCTACCCGAGCTGCCCGAGGACCGCTTCGACCGTTACACCCAGTCGGGATTGACCGCGCAGGACGCCGGTGTTCTGGTCGCCGAGCACGAGATCGCCGATTACTTCGACGCCGTCATCAAGGCGAGCGCATCAGGCGCGTCGGGCGCAGGCGAGCTTCGCTCGCCGGAGCCCATCGCGGGAGGGTTTGGGAACCCTCTGAGGGTTCCCATCACAAAAAAGGCCGCGAACTGGGTGATCAACGAGGTCCTCGGCCGAGTCGACGACGCGCGCGCGCTGGCCTCCGGCGATCTGCCAGTCCCGCCCGCCGCTCTTGCCGAGCTGGTCGACCTCATCGAGAAGGGGACCGTCTCGGGCAAGCAGGGCAAGGAAATATTCGGGCGCATGTGGCAGGACAAGCGCCGCGCCTCGGACATCGTGAAGGCCGAGGGAGTCTCGCAGGTGTCCGACAGCGGGCTCATCGAGGAGGCCTGCAAGAAGGCGATCGCCGCTCACCCGGACGAGGTGGAGCGCTACAAGGGCGGCAAGATGCAGGTGCTCGGGTTCCTGGTCGGCGCGGTGATGAAAGAGACCGGCGGCAAGGCAAACCCCAAGGCAGTCAACGAAGCCCTCCGCAAGCTGATGCAGTAGGGCCCGCCCCGAATAGGAAACGGCCAGCCCACCCAGCTTGACGCGGGATGGAGCTGGCCGTTTTTCGAAACTCTTTTGTTAGCCGGTCGGGCGGTCGCCAGCTGCTGTCTCGCTAGCCGGACGATCACCGGAGCCGCCGCCGTCAGCCGGTGGGCGATCCGGGTTGCCGCCGCCGTCCGAGGTGCCGCCGCCGCCGCCGCCGGAGCCGCCGCCGCCGCCGCCGGAACCGCCGC
>JANPFD010000019.1:0-116128 GCA_031423255.1 Myxococcales bacterium
CCTTTTTCGACCGTCTGTCCGGTGTAGAGCGGCCCCGAGTAGGGCACCTCCTGCCCGTACACCTGCGCCAGCGCCGCGAGGCCCAGTCGTCGGCCGACCTCCTGCTTGTTGCGGGGGTGGATATCGTCGGGATCGCCGATGTCGATGCTGACGGCCATCCCGGTCTGCGGCAGATCCAGCGTCATCAGCTGCGCCTCTCGCAACTCTGCCCACTCGTCGGGGCTCCACTGCCCGGGGGGCGGCCAGCGCGGGTGGTACGCCGCGAGCTGCACGAACAGGAACGGGAAGTCGCCTTGGCCCCAGGTGCGGCGCCAGCCGCGGATCATGGCCGGGAACAGCGTGCGGTACTGGAACGCGCGCTTGGTGTTGGATTCGCCCTGGTACCAGATGGCGCCTTTGATTCCGTACGGCGCGAGCGGCCGCAGCATGCCGTCGTACAGCACGGTGGGGCTGTTCGAGGTCAGCACCGTCGCCGGGGGCGAGCGGCGGGTGACCGGGGTGATCGGAAGCCTGACCTCGATCTGGTAGCGCCACTCCCCGCGCAGCGAGACCGACGGTCCGTCGAAGGAGTCGCCGCGCACCAGCCGCAGATCTTCGCGCAGGCCAGTGAAGCCGCCCGGCCCGCTCGCATCGAAGACCCGGACGGCGATCACCACCCGGTTCGTGCGGACGGCCGAGGCGGGAACGGTGTAACGGCGGGGCCAGATGTCGAGGCGCGGCTTCTCGTTGCAGCTGGCGCCGGCTTGCACTCCGTTCACGTAGGTGGTGTCACAACCGAAAATCGGGCCGAGGTGGACCGTCAGCGTCTGGCCGACCCAATCGGCGGGCACGGTCACTTCCTTGCGCACCCAGATGGCGCCGTCGAAAGGCTCTGGCAGCTCCTGTTCCCAGGTTGCGGGAAGGATCAGGCTCTCCCAGTCGGTGGTGGCGAATTCGGGCTTGGCCCAGCCGCGTTTCGCCCCTTCGTTGCCCGGATCGCGGGGAGGTGGAGTGCCCCGGTGTGATTCGGCCTCGTAGGCCCGGGTGGCAGCGCGCAGCTTGTCGGGACCGGCGTCGAGCATGTGCTTGAGTGCGGGGCTGGCGGCGAGCGCCTCGCGGCTGGTCCAGGCCTCGGCGGGGGTGCCGCCCCACGATGTGTGGATGATGCCGACCGGGCGATCCAGCTTCTCCATCAGGGCGCGTCCGAAGAAGTAGCCCACGGCGGAGAAATCAGCGGCGGTCTCGGGGGTACAGAGGGTCCACTTCCCGACCACGTCCGACGGCGTCTCGCCGAAGGACTTCAGCCTGGCGACCTGGAACAGCCGGAGGCGCGGGTGGTTCGCCTTCTCCAGCACGGGTGCCGCGTGCATCGTTCCGTGCAGAGGCCACGCCATGTTCGACTGGCCCGACGCGAGCCAGACCTCGCCGGTCACCACATCCTTGAAGACGACGGTGTTCTTGCCGCGCACGGTGACGTCGAACGGCTCGCGCGCCTGCAGCGCTGCCAGCGTCACCTTCCAGTGGCCGGCCTTGTCGGTCGTGGCGTCGGCGGTGGCGCCGGCGGCCGTGACGGTGATCTTCTCGCCGGGCTCGGCCAGCCCCCACAGCGGCACCGGTCGTCCCTCCTGCAGCACCATGTGGTCCCCGAAGACGGCGGGCAAGGAGACGTCAGCCGAGGCGAGGCGCGAGGCCAGCAAGACGAGGGTGACGACAAGGCGCTTCATGGCGGCGCAGTCTAGTCCGATATCAGGTGCCTGCGTTTGTTCCGCTCTATCGTCCGGCGGCGTTCCCGGGCGGCTCGGGCGCGGCGGTCATCTGTTGAAGATGCGCGTGGCCAGACGGTGGAGACGCCGGGGTACAATGACGGCGTGTTCGTCGTCCGTGCCCGGCTTGCCGCCGCCGTCGCCGTCGCTGTCTCCGCTCTGGGGTGTGTCGATCTCTCGGTGCCCGCGAGCGCCGACAACGCGGGGATGGATGCGGCCCCGGCGCGTGATGGCAATGCCAGGGAGGCGCTTGCGGAAGCACCGGACATGGCCATGGACGTCGCCGCCGAGCTTGCGGATCTTCGCGACGCGGGCACCGACGCGCCGGCTGGCGACGCCCCGCCGATCCTCGATCTGACGCGCGGCCTGGTCGCGTTCTGGCGCTTCGACGAACCGCCGGGCAGCCTGATGGCCGAGGATTCATCGGGCAACCGGAACACCGGCGAGGTGCGTGGCTCCAGCCCGGGACAGCGCTGGGTGGGCGGGCGGATCGGCGGTGCCTTCGATCTGCCGCCGGGCAGTTCCTCGAAGTCCTGGATCCGCGTCCCGGCCTCGCGCTCCTTCGACTCGATCACCGGTGGCTTGACGATGTCAGTCTGGACGTACCGGACGGCACACCAGGCCGGCTCCTGCACGATCGCCAGTCGCCAGGCGGGCATCACCTCCAGGGAGCACTACAACCTTTACCTGACTGTCGGCACCCCCGGCGTCCTGCTGAACGATCAGACCAACGCAGGCCTGCGGCTGAACGCACCGGCGCAGCTGCCGCTCGACCAGTGGGTGCACCTGGCGTTCACCTTCGACGGAAGCGCCGTCCGCCTCTACGTCCAGGGCAATCAGGTGGCCCAGGCCGCCCATGCGATCAGCGTGGCCCGCGACACTTCGCCGTTCACCATCGGCGGCGAGCTGAACGACGCCACCGACAACATCGGCGAGACCTATTTCGGCCGCCTCGACGAGCTGATGCTCTACAACCGCGCCTTGCCCCCGGCCGAGATCGCCGCGCTCGCGTCAGGAGCGCGGCCCTGACACGTCACGCCATGACGCGCATCAGTCGACGCGCATGCGCCCGGACAGTGACGTGAGATTGGTGAAGACCGTGTCCTCGATCTTGTAGGCGACGCGACGGCCGACCCGTTCGAGACTGCAAGCCCCGTCCGAGACGAGCTGTTGCAGCGCTCGTTGCACGGTGCGGGCAGACACGCTGAGCGCCCCGGCAGCGTCGGCAGCGCTGGTGATTCCACGCCCGGCCAGGAATCGCAACAAGCGATCGGCGAGCGGCGAAGCGCACCGCACATCCGGCACCACCACGCGACGCTCGAGGCGAAGGGCCAGCCGCGCCGGATCTCCGTGGCGCGTGATCGTACCGGCGGTAGCCAGACGCGCGCGCATGCGGTGGATGAGCACGTCGAGGACTCCGTGATGGAGTCCCGAGACAAACGCAAAGCCATACACCGCCTTGAAGAATTCGTCGTCAGCGAGGCCCTCGGGACCTGCCAGCAGGAGGGTGGCGAGCCCCGTGTCGGTGCGCGCGCCGCCGAGGTCGGTGTCTTCTGACTCTTGCAGCTCGCAGGAACGTCCCGCCAAACCGACGCCAGGCCTCAGCACGCGCCGCCCCTTCGCCCCCGGCTCGGCAATCACGTAGGCGACCGCGTCCTGATGTTCACCGGGCTCGTCGGGATCCGTGCCGGCGCCGATGCCGTGCAACCCGCAAGGGGGATGCACGGTACCTCCGAGGCGCCACCGCTCCCCATCACCGGTGGCTGGACGCGTGGCGTCCAGGGCCGCCAGGGTCACGTCCGCTTCGTACGCGATGCTGGCGAAGCCCCTCGTGCTCGCCGTGACCGTCGCAGCGGCGCTCTCGAATGCGGCGCGGTCGCCGCCCCGGGCCGCGGCGAGCACACGAACCAGAGCGGAGCTCGCCTCCCTCGCTGGAGACAACGGCGAGGTCGCTGGCCGCAGCAGCAACTCGTTGGCCTGGGCTTCACCACCGGCGAGCACCAATTCCCAGGCGATCCAGGGGTACCACGACGGAGAGGTCACGCACGCGAGCGCGCCCAGGATGTGAACCGCGAAGTGGGGGTGTCCCGCGTAGCGCCGCGTCCGCGCCAGAACGAGGCTGGCCATCCATTCCAGCTGGGGAAGCGCCTCGGACTGGGCCATGAGGAACGCACGCCGGGCCAGCGCCACGGCCTCGGCGATCTGACCCGCCGCCAGGGTCATCCACGTCCGCTGGAGCATCGCCTCGATCACGGTGGGAGCGTGCTTCAGTGCGGTCGCCTGTTCCAAAAGCGCTTGCGCGGCGTCCGGGGAGCCGGCCCCGCGGGCAATCGCCAGCCACAACGTTGACGTGTCCAGGGCAAGCCGCGCCACCGGATCTGTCGTGCCGGCCAGCAGCCGTGCCTGCTGCTGCGCCAACACGACCAGTCCGTCGCAATCGAACAGGCTCACACGGACCCGTGCCCGCAACGCCCACGCCAGCGCCGCGATCCGCCGCGCCGGCTCGGGTCCATCGACGAACGCCTCGACAGCACCGATGGGAGCATCCGGCGCCGTTGCCGCTTCGAACGAGTCGAGCAGCGCCGCCAGCGCTGCCTTCCATGCCTGCGCAACGGGCGAACGCTCTGCCGTCAGCGCCGCAAGCCCATCGGAAATCGCGCGCCGATCACCGTGCTCGCCGCGCGAGAATGCGTCAGAGGCGAGGCGGTGCACGTCGCTGTCAGTGTCCATCGGCTGCTGCCACCAGAGCGGCCCCTACCATAGTATAGGCGGGTGTCCGACGCGCCCGTTCCCCTCGCCATCCGCTCGTTGTTGCGGGTCTGCGAGCTGTCGAGCGGTGGCATGGGTCACGTCGAGCTGGTGCTGGCCCGCGACGGCCGCTTCGAGAGGCGCTACGCCCGCAAGCGGCTGCATGCGCAGTATCGCAAGGACCCGACGTTCCGGACGATGTTCAAGGACGAGGCTCGCCTCGCGGGGATGGTCCATCACCCCAACGTCGTCGGTGTGCTCGATGTCGGAGAGGATGCCGAGGGCCCGTTTCTCATCATGGATTTCGTCGACGGCGTGCCCTTGTCGAAGATCATCGCGCTCACGGGCCAGACCGGTGCGCGGCTGCCTCTGCAGATCGCCGCACGTCTGGTGCTGGAAGCGGCGCGTGGGCTCGCGGCGGCCCACGAGCTGCGCGGGCGCGACGGTGAGCCGCTGGGCCTGGTTCATCGGGACGTATCGCCTCAGAACATCCTGGTCGGCTTCGACGGCAGCGTGCGCGTGACCGACTTCGGCATCGCCAAGGCGATGGGCAATGCCTCCGAGACCACGGCCGGCATCATCAAGGGCACCGTGGGCTATCTGTCGCCCGAGCAACTCCGCTTCGAGGAGCCCGACCGGCGCTCGGATCTCTTCTCACTGGGCGTGATCCTGTTCGAGCTGCTCTCGGGACGGCGGCTCTACCCGAACACGAAGGGCTATGACGGCGTCCGGCGGATCATGTCCGAGCCCCCGCCGGACATCGGCCACGAGCGAAACGACGTGCCGGCTGCACTTGTCGAGCTGACGTTCCAGATGCTGGCCAAGGATCGCGCGCAGCGCTGTCAGTCGGCCGGCGACCTGGTCTCGCGCCTCGAGGAGATCCTGGCGGCGCTCATCGACGAGGAGGGCCCGGTCGAGCTGAAGGACTTCATGGAGAGGCACTTCGTGGCCGTGCGTGCCGAGCAGGCCGAGCGCTTCGCGATGGAGATCCGCCGCCTGGACGAAGCGGCCGCTCACGCCACCCGCGCGAAACGCCGCGGCCGCACCGTTGGCCTTGGCCTTCTGATCGTGGCGGTCCTGGTGACGTCGGCTCTGGTGTTGCACGACAGGACGCCGCCGACCCGGCTGCCGGGCGGACCACGCGACTTCTGGGCGGGCGCCTGGCACACGTGCGCGAGCGAAGGCAGCACGTTCTACTGCTGGGGCAAGAACAACGAGGGCCAGCTTGGCCTCGGGCACACCCGGGACCTGCCGACACGCAAGGTCGTGACCACGGTGTCCCGGCCGGCCGCCGTCGCGCTGGGATTTTTTCACACCTGCGCGTGCGGCCAGGACGGCCACGCCTCGTGCTGGGGGCGCAACGCCGAGGGGCAGCTCGGCACCGGCCGTCGTACGCCGAACGAGTCGGCCCCGGTTCCGGTGTCGGGCGTCTCCGATTGCGTGCAGCTCGCCGCGGGCAACAGACACACCTGCTCGCGCAGCGCCACAGGAACGGTTCGCTGCTGGGGGATGAACAGGGCCGGACAGCTCGGCCGGCCGCCTGTCGAGTCTGACCCCTCGCCTGCCCCGGTCGAAGGCCTGGCGCATGTCGCCGAGATCGATGCCGACGCCGACTTCACCTGCGCCCGGCACGCCGACGGTACGGTGTCCTGCTTCGGGGCCAACGAGCAGGGGCAACTGGGCGATGGCACACACGCCACCGGGTTCAAAGGCGTGCGGGTCGCGGGGATCGACGACGCCGTCGAGCTGACGGTGGGTCCCACGTTTGGATGCGTCCGCCGTCGCGCCGGACCCGTGACTTGCTGGGGCGATGTCCCGGCGGCAGGCACGACGGAGCTCGTGCGGAACGCCAGCGGTCTCGTCGAATTCGCCGCGCTCGCCGACACGGTCCAGATCACGGCTGGCGCCAGGCATGTCTGCGCCTTGCGCCGCAGCGGCGAGGCCCTGTGCTGGGGCGACAACCGATACGGCCAGCTGGGGAGCGCGACCCGGAGTCCATCGCCGCCCGTCCTGGTCGATCAGATTCGCGACTTCGTGGCGCTCAGCGCCGGTGACCAGCACACCTGCGGCCGCCACGCCGCGGGCGTCTCGTGCTGGGGCCTCGGTCAGACCGGGCAACTCGGGGACGGCAACCTGGAGAACCGGTTCTACCCCGTGTCCGTCGCGGGCTTTCGCCCCTGAGCCTCAGGCGCGCGGGTTGCCCATCATCGCGGGCATCACGTCGACGGTGGCGGTCGTCCCCGTTCCGACCTGGGTCAACGGCAGGCCCAGGCCCTTGCACATACTGAGGAGGACCTTGTTGCTGTTCTCGCCCCTCCTGGCGGACTTGATGTGCTGCCCGGCCTTGAGTCCTCCGCCGGCGCTCCCGATCACCAGGATCGGCAAGTTGTTCCAGTCGTGACTGAAGCCCTCACCGACCTCGGAGGTCCCGTACACACAGCTGTTGTCCAGGAGGTTGCCGGCACCCTCCTTGACCGCCTTCATCTTCTCGACCAGATACGCAAACTGCTTCATCGTGAACACCGTCGCCTTGTGGGCCTGCTCCTCCGCCGCCGGGCCGGACTGGTGCGTGATGTTGTGCAGCCCTTCGTTCATGCCCACCTGCCAGAAGACGGTGTCACTCTGCATCTGGGTGAACTCGAACGTGAACACGCGGGTCATGTCGCACGCCAGGGCGAGAACGAGCAGATCAGACATCGCGCGCGACACCTCCTCCAGCGGCTCGCGTGAGAAGTCCTGCGAAGCGCCTCCCGGTCTCGCTGGCCTGGCGCACGTTCCCGCGGCCGATTCCATCTGCAGCTGGACCTCGAGGGCGCGAATGCCGGCGAGATGCTGATCGAGGCTCACTTTGTCCGCGGCGCCGAGGCGGGCGTTCAACCGCCGGATATCAGCCTTCACCGAATCGAGCACACTCGCTCGCGCGCTGAGCACCTTCTTCGCCCCGTCCGGAGACGAGGGAAGCGTCGTCCCTCCCCCGAAGAGGCGATCGAATACCGCCGCCGGTGAGGCTTCACCGGGACTGAATCCGCCATTCCCGGTCTGCGACACCTGGCCGCGCGCACGAGCGCTCTGAAATCCTCTTTGCGAGACCATGACGTCAAGGGACGAAAAGCGGGTCTTCCCCGCCCAGGCTTTCGCCACGAGCTGGTCGACCGAAGGAAGTACCGACGCCCCGTACTGGCTGACCCGATCGCCGGTGGCGGTGAGCTGACATGCGCGGCCCATGTGGTGCGCGGGCGCGCCAGTGCCCGTCACCAGACCCATTCCGGTCACCACCGTGACGTACTCCTTGACGTTGGCAAACGGGGCAAGCTCCTCCTTGGGAACCCAGGAGAAGCCCGTCATGTCGGGAATCCAGTGCTTCATCCGGACGCCGTTGCCCCACCAGAAAATCCCGAATCGGAGCGGCAGCGCTGCGCCAGCCGCCAGGGCCGTCCCGTTGCCGTTGAACATCGCCTCGAGGGGCGGCAACGCCACATGAACGGCGGTGCCGGCAAGGCTGCCCCGCAGAAGAGCGCGTCGATTGATGATGTTGTTCGCCATGGATCCGCCTTTCTAATTCACAGCCGCGTAGCGGAAGCCGTCGCTGGCAAGAACCTCCACGACGAGGTCGGAGAACCGGAAGGCTGACCTCCTGAAACGCTCGGCGAGGGCGGTGATCAGCCCCTGTTCTCCGTCCGCGTCCCGGTGTCCGACGGAGTGGCTGTACAGCTGCCGCACCACGCACGTCGCGAATTTCTCGTTGGTCTTGAGCAATCCAGCGAGCTCGAGCGCGCCATCGAACGCCTTTCCATCCAGCTGTCCCGTGGCGTCGATGGCTGCCCCGTTCTCGGTGTCGCGGTAGGCGCCGATGCCGTCGAAGTGCTCGAGGCCGAAGCCGATCGGATCCGTGAAGGCGTGGCAGGCGATGCATTCGGGGTTCTTCCTGTGCTCCTCGAGTCTTTGACGCAAAGTCCGTTGGGACGCGCTCGCCTGGGGCAGCGTCGTGTTCACGTCGGCTCCCGGGAGCGGCACCGTCTGGCACAGGAGGTGTTCCTGAATGAACTTTCCCCGCAAGGTCGGCGACCCGATTGTTGCGTGAGCGTTCATCGCCAGGAAGCCCGCGAAACCAAGCAGCCCGCCCCGCTGACCGGCCACAGGCAGCTCGACAGGGGCGAAGGTGCTGCCCGAGGGCGGCGCCACGCCGTACAACTTCGCCAGCTCGGTGTTCACGAAGGTGCTGTGGGTGTCGAGGACATTGCGAAAGTCGCTCCCCTTCCTGTCGAACACCAGGCTCGCCATCGCCCGTTCGATCTCCCCGCGCATCGCCGGACCCAGGGTGGCCGAGGCCCGCGGAAAGGTCCTGGCGTCTTTCACGAGATTGTCGAGACGCTCGAGCCCCAGATACTCGCGAAAGAAGCGCATCACGGCGTCGCGCGCGCGATCTGTGCCCAGCAGGCGAACCGCCTGGGCGCGCACACCGTCGGCCGTCAGAAGCTGGGTGCCCTGGGCAGCGTCCAGCAGCAGGGTGTCGGGAATGGACTGGGTGAGCACGAAGGAGAGCCGCGTCGCCATTTCATGGGCCGTGTACCGACGCCGCGTGGGCGAGGATGGGTCCGGCTCGCCGAGCTCGACCCGATAGACGAAGTAGGGCGACTGCAGGAGAGCCGCCACCATGTACTCGAGGCCGATCCAGACATCCGCGAAAGTCGTGGCCACCGTCGTGGTCAGCCTGACGAATTGATCCACCTCGATGCTCTCCAGGGGCCGCCGCCAGGCGGTGCGCCCGAATTTTTCGATGAAGGTGCGGATACACGCGTCTGCCGCGCTGGAGGGGGCGCAGCCAAGGAGACTCTCCCTCTTCTGGGCACCCAGAAACGCCTGATGGGCGATGATCAGGGCCGCGGCGTCGTACTGCTCGACCCCACGCGCGGACAGCGGAGTCTTCACCGCCCCGATCGAGGTGTAGCCGTCCTCCTCATCGTCGGGCTCGGTGACAGGAACCGCGATCGACGCGCCGAACAGATCCCGGACGGCATTCTTGTATTGAGCCGTGGTGAGGCGAGACAGGCGCGCGGCCGCGAGCCGCACCGGCTGGCTGCCTCCGGAACCGGCGCTACCGGACGATCCGCCCACGTTCATCCCGTCATCCAGGGCACTGTCGCCGCCAGGGCCAGGCGAGACATCGGATGACGCGCCGATGTCGCCCACGCAGGCGGTCGTCACGGATGCCACGAAGAGTCCCCCGAGCAAGCGCCACTTCATGGGCTCATCGTAGTTGCACGCTACCGATAGCGTGCTTACGGCGGTGTCGCGCCAGGGCCGCCCAGCTCGTCAAGAGCGGCTATCAGTGGCTGGAGGGAGCGCGCTGGAACCCTGCCACCGGCAAGATGCTGATCTCGGACGTCGACGGCAATGTCATCTTCCAGATCGCGCCTTACGATCAGATCCCGGCGATCCCCGTCCGCACCGTGAAGCGCCGCCGTCGGGCCACGCGCCCCAAGCCGATTTGAACCGCCAGGTGCCAGAAACGCCAAGACGAAGCCGGATTCCGACCGCCAACGCGCCGGCTAGCATCCGCAACCTGGCAGCGCTGTTGGCGGAGTGGACATGGATCGTGGGTGGCCGGAACCCTCGCGTGACGACCGCCTCCTCGATCCAGAGGAGGACGTCGTAGCCGGTCTCGTGCTGGTCATCCCCGCAGGGGCTGGAGGTCACGAGGCGTTCGCCCCGCGTCCAGATCACGGAGTCGTCGCTTGACGCGGCGCTGACGAGCGACAGGGATCGCCGCGCTCGTGCTCGTGTGTCACCGTCGCTGGTTCGCAGGCGCTGCATGCCAGGCCGGTGTGCCAAACCACTCGTGCATCTCCTTCTCGATCACCGCCCGCACTTCGGGAGGCTCGGGCAAGGCTCCCCGGTCGCCGGTCTCCGTCATCCAGGTGTCCAGCGCAGTCCGCAGGCGCAATAGCGACGCGCGGTGCTCGGATTTTACAGAGGAGCGCAGGTTGCGGATCTCATGCGGATCGGCGTTGAGATCGTAGAGCTCCTCGCCCGGACCGCGCATCTTCATGAGGGCTGCAGGGGCGCCGGTCAGCCGGCCATGCGCGTGCAACTCTCGCATGACGGGCATGATGGCGAAGGCCTTCTCCTTGTAGCGGTTCAGGGACGCGAAGGTCGGGCCTTCGGTGAAGGTGCGGATGTAGTGGAAGCGTCCGTCGTGTACGGAGCGGATGCGCTGCACCGTCTCATCGATGCGGTCGCGCGCGGCGAAGGCATACTGCCGTGGCGGCTCGGCGCGGTCGCCCAGGAAGACACGGCCCTGCATCAGCGTTGGGCGGGGCACACCGGCCATGGCCAATGTGGTAGCGGTGACGTCAAGCAGGCTGAGAACCTGGTTGCTGACCTTGCCAACCCGGTATTGCGCCGGAGCCGGATGATTCCTTGGCCACCTGATGATCAACGGCACGCGCAAGCCGCTGTCGTAGCACCAGTGGATCCCGCGCGGCTCCAGACGGCCGTTGTCGCCAAAGAAGATGACGACGGTGTCATCCTCCAGCCCGTCGCCACGTAGCCTGTCCAGCACCCAGCCGATGCGGCGATCCATGCCGGAGACGGAGTTCAGGTAGCGGGCCCACTCCTCGCGCACGACCTGATGGGGCGGGTAGTAAGGCGGCGCGGTGACGTTGGTCGCCGTGGCAATCCGCTCGTGTTCGCGTTCGCCTACCCACTCGACCCGCGATTTCTTGGCGGTCTGCCGATCGTAGATGTCGTACTCGTTCTCGTGCGAGTTGACGACGGCGAAGAATGGCCGCTTGCCTTTCAGCGCAGACCAGTCGGCGGCCCCCTCATGATAGATGGCGCCCTCGTTGACGTAGTTGAGGTCCAGCTTGCCCGTGCCCACCTGTTGATCGCCGATGGTCTTGAGGTTGGCGGTGAAGTAACCCGCGTCGCGCAGCCAGTGGGTGATGGGTCGGACCCCCGGCGGCAGGCGAAAAGCATCGGCGCGATGAGACCGCATGTGGTGCGTGTCGGTGGTGGTCTGGTACATGCCCGCAAAGAACGCGGAGCGGCTGGGTGCGCAGGCGGGGTTGGTGGCGAAGACCTGCGTGTAGCGGACACCCTCGGCCGCCAGGCGGTCGAGGTTAGGCGTGCGGACGTTCTTGGCGCCGTAGCAACCCAGGTCATGGCTGAGGTTCTCGCCGATGAGCCACAGAATGTGAGGGGTCTTCGCGGCGGAGACGTCGGCGGCCAGCGCCGAGGCGGTGGTGACCAGCACGGCAAAGAACATGGTGCCGGATGATCGCACAGCACTTCCGCGCCATGACCCCTTTTGGAGGGCCCGTGGCCCTCACTTCACCTGGGTGTACACGAAGTCGTGACCCGAGTGCATCGCATCTGTCCCGGCGGCCTGGTGGCAGCCCACGCACACCGATTTTGCCACGCCAGAATCGCCGGTTCCATCGGCGACCACCCGGCCGCCGAGCTTCTCGTACCAGTACCAGGTGTCCCCGGTCGTGCCGGCTTTGACGTGGAGGTACACGGCGTGACCCGAGATCGACCCGCCGGAGTCGATCTCCTTCACCGCCGCTGCCCCGACGGGATACTCGCCCTGAGCGTGGGCGCTCAGGAGATCGTTCGTGCAGATGCGGTTACGACCATGCGGTGATGGGGACCTGGCGTCGTGGGCTGCCGGCTCGCAGTGCCACGCGGCGTAGTGCTTCGCGCCCAGCCATGCCTCCATCTCGGAAGCGCCCGTGGCGGGAGTCTGTGCGCTTCCCGGCGTTCCGGGCGAAGCGTTCGTCGTCTCGTCGTCGCCACACGACGTGACGGTGACTGTCGTCACCGCCAGGGTCATCAGTACAAGGGAGCGCATCATGAGGTACCTTCCTTCGACGGCAGAGACCGGGGCAACAATGACATTAAGCCGCTTATCCCGCTGCTACAGTCGCTGTCAACGCCAAGTAGACCGGCGGCCCGTTCCGGGCACCACCTTGCACGAAAATCGGTGACGACGCACTCGAGCCACGGCGAGCGACGGGTCATAGAGAGGGGCGTCCTACGAGCCGTACTCCCGTGGCCTGGCTAGCGTTGGTTTTCGCCGAGGCCCGGATTTCGCGCCCCAAGCACGCCTTCGGGATGACCCGGAGCCGCTATCGCGGCCGCCACGGTCTCGACACGCCACCAAGGGCAGCGCGCGAGGGCGGAAGGTGACCGACAGAGAGGAAGGGCCCGCGAAAAGGTAACACCTCGGAGAGGCGCGCCCGGGTGTTTGGCCCCAGACGAGGCCGGCGGCGAAGTCATTTCTGCACCGCCGTGTAGGCTAAGGGCAGACCGCGACGGCGTGCGTGGCGACGGCGCGATCGACGGTGTCGCCGATGCCGAGCTGGCCGAAGTCGTTCTGGCCCCAGCACCACAGGGCGCCGTCCCCGGTCAGCGCGCAGCTGGAGAAATTGCCGAGCATCAGGTCGACGGCATTCGTGAGGGGCTGTCGCTCGGGGCCGCGCAGCACCTGCACCGGGGTGGTGCTGGTCTTGCCGCGCTCGCCGGTGCCGAGCTGGCCGAAATCATTCTGCCCCCAGCACCAGACGGTGCCGTCGATCTTGAGGGCACAGCCATGCGACCAACCGGCGCGCACCGCGCGGACCCCGGTCAGCGCCGGACCACCGGGCGCGGCGACGACGGGCATGGCCACGACCGCGTCGCGGAACTCACCGCTGCCGAGCTCGCCCGCGCTGCCGTCTCCCCAGCAGCGCACCGTCTGATCGAATTGGAGGGTACAGACGTGTCCGCGCCGGGCGATGATGTCCGCAACGCCGGACAGGGGCTGATCGTCGGGGCCGTTGATGATCCGGTTCTCGAAGGCCGCGCCGAAGCTGCCGTCGTTCGGACCGCTGAGGCAGCGAACCGTTCCGTCACTCATGAGGGCGCAGGTGAAGCCGAGGCCCAGCGCCACGCGTGCGAACTGCGGTCCGTCCGAGGCCCGCGGGACCGTACCCATGAAAGCGCCGCCCCCTTTGCGTCCGAGCTCGCCGCGGCTGTTGTCCCCCCAGCAGGACAGAGCGCCGCCCCCCCTGCGCACGCAGGCGTGACGGAGGCCGGCGAAGAGATCGGTGGCCCCCCGGGTGGGCTTCTTGTTCTTCTCCATGACCGTGGACGCGAACACACCGATGCCTTCGCGCTTCCCATTGCCGAGCTGACCAAGAGCGTTGCTGCCCCAGCACCAGATCGATCCTTCCCGTCGTCGCGCGCAGGTGTAGTCGTCCCCGGTGGAGACCTGCGCGACACCGTCGAGCACCTCCGTCGCACTGGTGCGCACCGCCGCCGCCGTCAGGCGAGGCGTGTCGGGGCTTTGACCGTTGCCCAGCTCCCCGTACTGCCCGCGGCCCCAGCAGGCGACCGTACCGTCGTCGCGCCACAGGCAGCCATGCTTGCCTCCCAGCGCCAGGCCGGCAAAGCATCGTCCGCCGCTGGACAGACGGTGCCGCAGCCCCAGGCCCGCCGCGCCGACGACGATGACGAGGACACCCATCGCCGCCGCCCATCGACGGCGCGGTCGGACCGAACGCGCCGGGCGGATCACCGTCTGGTCGACGTGGTCCTTCCCGAAGAGACGCTCCATCGTCGCGGCCAGTCCGCGGGGCGACAGCTCCAGGCCCTGCTCCTTCGCGAAGGCCTCGATGGCGAGCTGGAGCTCGAGAGCCGTGGCGTGACGATCCTCGCACCGCCGGGCCAGCGCCTTGAGGACGATCGATTCCAGGCCTGGCGGGTAGCCCGGAACATGGTCCGACGGAGGTGGGATGTCCCCGGTGACGATCCGGTGCAGGATCTCGTACTCCGTTCCATCGCCGAACGGTCCGGTGCCGGTGGTCAGCTCGTAAAGGAGGATGCCGATGGCGAACACGTCGCTGCGCCGGTCGAGCGGCTGCGCGCGGCACTGCTCGGGTGACATGTACGCGGTCTTCCCGCGTACTTCGCCGGCGCGGGTCGCCGGCCGGCGCGTGGTGCGCGCCTTGGCGATGCCGAAGTCCACGACCTTGACGATCCCCTCGTGGGTGACGAGCACGTTGGCCGGAGACACGTCGCGGTGGACGATTCCCAGGGATCGCCCCTCGGCGTCGACCTTTTCGTGCGCGTGGTGCAGACCCGCCGCGGCGCCGATGATGATCGTCAGCGCGTCGGCCAGCGATAGGCGCTCGTTCTTGGCGGCGGCGCCTCGGAGCAAGTCGACGAGATCGACGCCGCGGACATACTCCATGGTGAAGAAGAACTCGCCATCCGTCTCGCCGATATCGAACACCTGGGCGACGTTCGGGTGATCGAGAGTGGCTGCCAGGCGTGCCTCGTCCAGCAGCAGCCGCACGGCGTCCTCGTCCTTGAGGTACTGCGGAAGGACGCGCTTCAACACCACCAGCTTCTCGAAGCCCTCGATGCCGAGAGCGCGCGCGACGTAGATCTCCGCCATCCCGCCGACGGCGAGCCGGCGCACGATCTCGTACTTGCCGATCCTTGCGCCCGGCCCGAACGCGTCTATCGCCATCCCGGCTGCCTCACTCTAGCCCGTATGCTCAAGCGGCGGACGGCGCCTGTCGAATGATCAGGGATGGGGGTGAGGGGACAGGGCCGCTGTATGTACTTTCCTGTTACACCCTGGTACTCGCGCGTGCATGGTGGCGGCGAACCACGCGAAAACATGAAGGTTCGTACCGCCTCGCTGACGGCCCGGGCCTTGCTCTATCGAAGGTTGTGATGCGCGCAAGCCTCCTGGGCCTGGTTATGGTTTCCGCCTGCATGGGCGGTATCGATGCGAGCATGAGCGGTGGGGGGGGTGGTGCTGACGGCACGAATCCGCCGCCTCCCGGCAATCCGCCGCCTGATCCACCGCCGACGGCCCAGTGCATGGGCGGGACGCGAGTCGGCGGGACGGCGCTGCGGTTCATGACCAACGACCAGTACCGCAACTCGGTGCGCGACCTGCTTGTGCCGCTGGACGTCGGCGATCCCGTGGCGGGATTTTCCGAGGACGCCGAGGTCGGAGGCTTCCGTAGCAACGCCGGCGTCACCGTCTCGGACCTGCAGTTCGAGAGTTACATGGGCTCGGCGGGCAGGCTGGCGGAGAAGGCAGCGGCGAGCCTCGACATGATCCTGGGCTGCGACCGAGCGGCCATGGGTGACGACGTTTGCATGCGCCAGTTCATCCAGGACTTCGGCCGCCGCGCCTACCGCCGGCCGCTGGCCACCGAAGAGACGCAGCGGCTATTCACTCTGTACACCACCGGCAAGACCGGCTCGACCGTGACCAACGGCGCACGCCTGGTGATCGCCGCCATGCTGCAGTCGCCGTACTTTCTGTACCACCTGGACGGTGGGATCCTGATGCCGGCCGCGACGGCGCCGGTGGCGCTGGACGGCTACCAGGTGGCGTCGCGGCTGTCGTTCTTCCTGTGGGAATCGATCCCCGATCGCGCGCTCCTCGATGCCGCGGCCACCAACAAGCTGGGCACGCGCGAGGGCGTGGTGGCGCAGGCAACGCGTATGATTGCCGACAAGAAGACTGCGGCCACGCTGGCCAGCTTCCATCGCCAGTGGCTGATGGTCGACGCCGTCGAGCAGTTGCCCAAGGACAGGAAGGTCTTCCCGGCCTGGACGGCGGCGCTGGCCGCGGGCGCTGGCGGCGAGCTCGACCGCTACGTGAAGTACACCTTGCGCGACGGTGACGGAAAACTGTCCACCCTTCTGTCCGGCGGGTACACCTTCGCCAACCCGACGCTGCTGGCCTTCTACGGGATACCCGACCCCGGCCCCACGGCGCCTGTCTACGACGGGTGGAAGAAGATCGATCTCAATGCCACGCAACGCGCGGGCATGCTGACGCTGCCTGCCTTCCTCGCCGCGCAGGCGCACGACAACCAGACCTCGCCCACGTTCCGCGGCAAGGCGATTCGCGAGCAACTCCTCTGTTCGCCGCTGCCGCCGCCGCCACCGGCCGTGAACGACAACCCGCCCGGTCTCGATCCCAGGCTGTCGACGCGCGAGCGCTTCGAGAAACACCGGGACGATCCGACCTGCGCCGCCTGCCATGCGCTGATGGATCCGATCGGCCTCGGCATGGAGAACTACGACGGCATCGGCCGCTTCCGCCAGGTCGAGGCGAACGGCGCCCGCGTCGATCCCAGCGGCGAGTTCATCGCCACCAAGGATCTCAACGGCCCCTTCCGCGGCGGCGTGGAGATGGCGAAGAAGCTGGCGCAGAGCGGGCAGGTGCGCGAGTGCGTCTCCATCAAGTGGCTGCGTTACGCGCTCGGCCGCCTGGAGACGCCCGACGATGAGTGCACGCTGTCCGAGTTGCAGTCGGTGTTCGCCGCCAGCGGCTACGACGTGCGCCAGCTGATCGCGGCCATCCCACGCACCGATGCGTTCCGCTACAGCCGTTCGGATGAAGGGAGGCCCTGAGATGACTTCGCGAGCGATCCTCAAGCGTCGGCAGTTCCTGCAGGGCTTCGGTGGCGCCGCCGCCCTGGCGCCGTTCATTCCCCTGATGGAGGCGCGGGGCGCGACGTCCGGGTATCCGCGCCGGCTGGTCATCTTCTACACGAACACGGGGATGACCGGTCGCTACCCGGGGAACTGGAAACCGGCTGGCGGCCAGACCGACTTCACCTTCCCGGCGGGATCAATCCTCGAGACACTGGCTCCCTACAAGGACAAGCTGATCGTTCTTCAGGGCGTGGACATGACGTCGTTCAAGGACTCGCCCCAGATGGGCGGGCACCCGACCGGGAACCTGAACATGCTGACCGGCATTCCGGGCCTCGCGGGCACGCAGTTCAACGGCGGCGGGAACGAGAGCGGTGGCTGGAATGGCGGCGCCTCGCTGGATCAGGCCCTGGCTCAGAGCGTCGGCAAGGACACGCCTTTCGCGTCGCTGTTGCTGGGCGTTGCGGTGAAAGGCTCCGCTTCGCCTCACACCCGGATGTCGTTCTCGGGTCCGTCGATGCCGGTGCCGCCCGAGAACAGCCCCTATGCTCTTTTCAATCGGGTCTTCGGCGGAGGCATCACCGGGTCGGTGGGCGATCCCAAGGTGCTCGAGCGCTTGCGCGCCGAGCAGCGCAGTGTCCTCGACGTCGTCAACCAGGACCTGAACGCCGTGCGTGGCAAGCTGGGCGCAGGCGGCAAGCAGAAGCTGGACGCGCACCTCACCGCGCTACGCGCCGTGGAGACACGTCTGTCCCAGCCGACGCCACCGCCGGGTGCGGGGTGCCAGAAGCCAGCGCCGCTGGGGACGCCGATCGACGTGATGTCGGAGAACAACATCCCGCTCGTCGGCGAGATGCACATGAAACTGGCTGCGGCGGCGCTGGCCTGTGGGCAAACGAAGATCGTGACGTTGCAATGGGGAAATGCGCCCACCGGCCATCGCATGCCCTGGCTGACGCCGCAGCTGAGCACCAGCTGGCACTCGCTGTCGCACGCGGCGACCACCGACTTGGCGGCGCAGAACGAGCTGGACCGGGCCGCGCGCTGGCTGGCCGGTCAGTACCGCGCCTTCCTGGATCTGCTGAAGGCGGTGCCCGAGGGAAGCGGCACGATGCTCGACAACACCACCGTCCTGTGGTGCACCGAGAACGCGCGCAGCAACAACCACGACTGGCGGAACATGCCCTACGTCCTGGCGGGCGGCATGGGTGGCGCCTTCCGCACCGGCCGCTACCTGTCGTTCACCCCGTCGGTGCCGCACAACCGTCTTCTGACGTCGTTGGCGCAGGGCATGGGGATGACCAGCCTGGCGACCTTCGGCAGCCCGAACTACGGCACCGGGCCGCTCGCCGGTCTCGCCTAGACGGGCTCGGCGTCGGGCCTGCCGAGGCCGTGCTTGCGCATCAGGCGGTGCAGCGAGATCCGGGCGATGCCCGCGCGCCGCGCCGCCAGCGAGATGTTGCCCCCGGTCTCGGCGATGAGCGCCGCCAGGTACTCGCGTTCCCACGCATCGACCAGACGCTCGCGCGCCTCCTTGAACGGTAGAGCCTCTCCCGCCGTCGAGACGTCGCCCGCCGTTCGCGTTCCGTCCAGGCCGAAGCGCGCCGAGTCCAGCACCGCCTCGTCGGGGGCCAGGGCGAACGCGCGCTCGAGCACGTTCCTCAGCTCGCGCACGTTGCCGGGCCACTCGTAGGCGGCCAGCGCGGCCATCGCGGTCGGCGGGATCTCCGGAGGCGCGCGGTGCGCCTGCGCGGCCGCCAGCTCCAGGAAGTGGCGGACCAGCGCCGGAATGTCCTCGGGACGATCGCGCAGCGGGGGCAGGGCGATGCGCACGATCGCCAGGCGATGGTAGAGATCGCGGCGAAAATGACCGGCGCGCACCTCCTGCTCGAGGTCGCGGTTGGTCGCGGAGATCACCCGCGCGTCCGCGGTCTCGTACGCGCTGCCGCCGACGGGCTTGATCTGGTGGGCCTCCAGCGCGCGCAAGAGCCGCGGCTGCACCTCGAGATCCAGCTCGCCCACCTCGTCCAGGAACAGTGTGCCGCCATGGGCCAGTGCAAAGGCTCCCTTGCGATCGCGGTCAGCCCCCGTGAAGGCGCCTCGCACGTGCCCGAAGAGCTCGCTCTCGATGACCGTGCGCTGGACCGCCGCCAGATCGCAGACGACGAAGGGACCCGAGCGCCGTGGCGAGGCGTCGGCCATCGCCTCGGCCAGAAGCTCCTTGCCAGTGCCGGTCTCGCCTTCGATGAGCACCGTGGCTCCGCTTTCGGCCGCGCGGCGGGCCAGCTGGAATACGTCTTTCATCGCCCGGCTGGTCGCGCGCAACAGACCGAAGCGCTCCTCGTCCCCCGCGGTCTCCTTGGCGACCACGCGCAGCTCGGTGTCGCCGATGGCGATGGAGACGCCCACGTTGGCCTGGATCCGATCGAAGCGCACCCCGCCGTAGAAGCTACCGTTGGTCGATCCGAGGTCGCGCACCTCCAGCGCATGCGGCAGCACGTCCAGTTCCAGGTGACGCCAGGAGATCGCGGTGTCGCCCAGGGGCAGATCGCATCCGGGATCTTTGCCGACGACGTAAACCCGCGCCTCCAGAGGGAAACGCCGCCCCTTGTCGGGGCCGCTCACCACCACCAGCTCCAGCTTCTGCGGCAGCGCAGGCGCAAACGACGGCCGGCGCAGGCGCGTCGGCGGGCCGCGGTCACTCAACCGACGAAGCTCCTCTCGTACTCCGGATCCTCGATCTCCAGTGCCGCCGCGGTCGCGTGCAGCGGTCGGTAGGTGTCCAGCATGACCGCGAGCTCGTCGGTCTCCTTGCGGCCGATGCTCCCTTCGTAGGCTCCGGGGTGCGGCCCGTGGGGGACGCCGATCGGGTGGTGCGACACGCTGCCGGGTCCGACTCCCTTGCGCGAGGTGAACTGGCCGCGGCAGTAGAAGATGAACTCGTCGCAGTTCATCGACGAGTGCGGGTAGGGGCAGGGGACGGCCTCGGGGTGGAAGTCGAGCGGGCGCGGCACGAAGCTGCAGACGAGGGCGCCGCGCGTCGCGAACGTGCCGTGAACCGTCGGGGGAAGATGAATCATCCCCACGCGCGGCTGGAAGTTCAGGATCGGGAAGGCCCACGGGTAGACCGTGCCGTCCCAGCCGACCACGTCCAGCGGCGAGTGGTCGTGGCGGAATCCGTGAAACGTGCCGTTGCGCTTCACCATCAGCGAGCGGATGTTCTCGTCCGTGGGCCCGGTGAACACCGGCAGCTTGAAGTCGCGGTGGCTGTAGGGCGCGTCCATCCGCAGTTGTCCGGCCTCGTTACGGAACTGCTTCAACGCGGACACGCCACCCAGGCACTCGATCGACAGCCAGTGCTGCTTGCGGTTCTCGTCGGGAAGGAACCGGTGCAGGATGCCGCGCGGCACGCAGACGTAGTCGCCGGCTTCGAACCGCAGATCGCCCAGCAGCGAGCGCAGGAGCCCGCCGCCCTCGAAGATGTAGAAGAGATCGTCGCCGTCGCTGTTCGCGAAGTAGACCGGATCGGGCGCGCTCGGGAAGAGCACGCCGAGGACCACGTCCTCGTTGAACAGCAGGGGGACGCGCGCATCGACGGGTGAGCGGGCCTTTTCGGAGTGGACGTCCTGGGTGCGGTAGTGACGCTTGGCCAGCCGGCGGCCCTCGTCCGCGGAAACCGGAATCGTCCAGCCGTGATCCAGCTCGGCATGCACCTGGGTGTGCGGCCGGTCCTGGTGGTAGGCGATGGTGTACGGCCCGTCGAAGCCGTCGCGGGTCAGGCACTCCTCGTGGAGCAACTTGCCCTTGTCGTCACGGAAGGCGATGTGGGGTTTGGCCGGGACACGCCCTTCTTGCCGCCGTTCGATCACGATGGGGGGACCGCCCGGCCGCGCGAATGTGAGCATGCTTGTCCGGACGCCCCGGTCGGCCTCTGCGTCCCCCCAAACCCCCGCTGACCGGTCGGGCGAAGCCCGTCCCGCCAGCCCCTCATCTTGACATGGTGAATCACGAGATCCGCCTGGCCAGCTTCTGCTGGCGCTCGATGCTCTCGAACAGAGCGCGGAAGTTGCCGGCGCCGAAGCCGCGCGAGCCCTTGCGCTGGATGATCTCGAAGAAGAACGGACCCGCCTCGGGATCATGGAAAAGGCCGGACGCCTCCTTGAGGAAGATCTGAAGCAGGTACTGCTTGGCCCCCTCGCCGTCGACCAGGATCTCCTGTTTCCGCAATATGTCGATGGACTCGTCTATCGTCCCGACGCCGAGCTGGTCCAGGCGCGGCGGCAGCATGTCGTAGTACGTGCCGGGGGTCGGCATGAACTCGACGCCACGGGTGCGCAGCCCCTCGACGGTGGAGATGATGTCGGTCACGTGCATGGCGGCGTGCTGGACGCCGTCGCCGCGAAAGTCCTCGGAAAAGATGTTGATCTGCGAGTTCTTGAAGAACGGCCGCATCGGCTCGTTGTTGGCGAACTTGATCTTGGAGTCGGGGTCGATCATGACCACGGACTTCAATCCCGATCCCCGCCGCTGGTTGCTGGCGACGTCCTGGGTGTGGAACTGGACCGACCAGAAGCGTTCGAAGCCGAGGACGTGTTCCATCCATAGCAGGGCCGGACCCATGGTCTGGAAGTTGGACGTCAGATGGTCGATGCGCTGGAAGCCGAACTGGTTCTTTCCGCCGAGCGGCGTCGAATGTGGCTGGATCCCTGGATAGAAGCCGCGGTGGCCGCGGCGTTCGATGAAGCGGAAGGTGGTGTCGCCGAACGGCGTGGTGATCGAGAACATGGCAAGCGTGCCGCCGTCGTCGGTGAAGCGCTCGATGTCGGTGATCAGAGTTCCGCCGCGCTCGTCGAGGAGGCGGAAGGCGCGCTCGATCTCCTCCACCTCGAACACCACGGTGCCTACGCCTTCGGGGTGCTTGCGCAAGAAGCGCGCCGCGCGGCCGCCCTCTCCAGACGGCGCGCAGACGAGCAGGTTCACGGTGCCGGCCTGGAACAGCGCCGACTGCTGCCGCCCGCGCTGGGTCAGCTCGGCGCCCGAGGTCCCGACCTCGGCGAAGTCCAGCCTATCGGTGAGGAAGCTGCGCACGCGCCGCAGGTCGTGCACATAGTAGACGAGCGCCGCGATCTTCTTGATCCCGATGGAGGTCATGCCGGTACCACCTTCTGCTCGATCGCCCCGAACGTGTCACCCATCTCGATCCGGACGGTGTCGCCCACGGCCAGATAGGGTGTCCGCGCCGTTCCGGATTCCAGTTGCTCGCGCATGCGGCGCTCGACCAGGCAGGAGATGCCGCGCGCGGGATCCTCGTTCGAGACCGTGCCCGAGCCGAGGATGGTCCCGGCGGTGAAGGCCCGCGTCCGCGCGATGTGCGCGACGAGCTCGAAGAACGAGAAGTGCATCTCGCCGGCGTCGCAGGTGCCGACCACCACGCCGTTGTGCGAGACCTGCACGGGCAGGTGCACCCGCCCGTCGCGCCAGGCGTCGCCCAGTTCGTCGGGGGTGACGGCGAACGGCGAGAAGGCAGTGGCCGGCTTCGACTGGAAGAAGCCGAAGCCCTTGGCCAGCTCGTTCGGGACCAGATTGCGGAGCGTGACGTCGTTGGCCAGGCAGAGCAGCCGGACATGGGGCGCGGCCTCGGCGGCGCGCGTGCCGATCGGGACGTCGCCCAGGATCGCGCAGATCTCGGCCTCGAAATCGAGACCCCAGTCGGGCGAGAGCAGCGGGATCGGGTCCCGTGGCCCGAGCAGCGTTCCCGAGCCGCCCTGATAAACCAGTGGATCGGTGGTGAGCGTGGGGGGAATCTCGACGCCGCGCGCGCGGCGTACCAGACGCACGTGGCTGAGGAACGCCGAGCCGTCCACCCATTCGTAGGCGCGCGGGAGGGGACAGGTCAGGTCCGCGAGCCGCAGTGGCTGGCCCTCGCCGCGCTCCAGACGGTCGGCGGCTGCGCGCAGCGTCGGGAGCGCCCGCTCCCAGTCATCGAGCGCGGCCTGCAGCGTCGCGACGCCGGGGACCTTGGCGCACGACTGCGCGTCACCGCGCACGACGACCAAGGTGCCGTCGCGTCCACCGTCCTGGAGTGTCGCCAATCGCATGGCGTGATTATAGCGGCCCGCCGCAGGCCCCGGTGTCGCCCTGACGGCAGGCTTCACGAAGGTCCGCCCGGGCGTGCGCTTCATCGCCCTTGTCGTGGTAGCTCCGGGCCCGCAAGCGGAAGGCCCGGCCTTTTTCCCACGAGGGCTGATGCGTGATCAGCTGCGAAAGAATCTCGATGACGTCGTCGGGCTGGCCCGCCTCCTGGTACAGCGACGCCAGCGCCGCGTAGGGGTAGGGATCGTCAGGCCGGAGCTCGATCGCCCGCTTCAGATCGCCGGCGGCCTTGCCTGGCTCCTTCGCCTGCAGGGCGGCCAGCCCTCGCCACTCGAAGGCATCGGCGTTCTTCGGATCCAGCGCGAGCGCCCGTTCGAGGTCGGCGCGTCCACCGGCCAGGTCGCCACCGCGCACCTTGGTCGCGCCCTCGGAGACGAGGTTCTGGGACTGGCGCGTCGCGACTGCCTTGCACTCCTCGACGAACTTCTCGCTCTGGATCTCCACGTCCTCGGGCTTGGCGCCTGGTCCCGGGATCAGGAACGCCCTCGGGTAGCCCTTGACCCCGTAGGTGTCGGCGAGCGCGCGATCCGCCGGCGACGTTTCGGGATTGATGCGCACCTTCACCACGTCGCCCAGGAACTGCCTCACCGAGTTGGTGGGCAGCACCTCCTGGTCCACCTTGCGGCAGTAGCCGCACCAGTCCACGCGGAAGTAGACCAGCATCGGGGCGCGGGAGGTCTCCTGGTCGCGCAGTCCCCGTCGATGCCCCTCGGCGCCCTCGTGCCAGTAGGACGAGACCGAGAGGCGCGGCGGGGGCAGGACCGCGGCCTCCTCGACCAGGCGCGGGCGGGGCGCCGGAGCAACCGCCACCGTCGGCGCCGGTGCAAGGATCTTCGGTGGCGGAGGCGGGACCGCGGCGGGCGCGGGTGGAGCCGGCAACACCACGGCAGGTGGCGGTGGCGGGCTCCGCCTCGTGAAGAAAACGGCGGCCACCGCCGCTCCGGTCAGCGCGAGGGCGCCCGCGAGCCAGAGACCACGAGAGTGGCGCGGCGCTGGTACGCGTGCAACCAGGGGCAGTGGCTCACCCGACGATGGCGTCCGCGACGCCCTTCATGTACGCGATCGACTCGCGGATGCCGTTCTCGGGCTTGTCCCCGTTGATCTCGTACTCGAGGGCGATGTGGCCGCTGTAGCGCTTGCGCTGCAGCGCCTTGAACAGCCCGACGATGTCCAGCGAGCCGCGTCCGACCTCGGTCTGCGTCTCCTTCTTCATCTTGTCCTTGAGATCCTTGATGTGCAGGTCCATCAGGCGGTCGCCCATCTTCTCGACCGCGTCGACCGGGTCCACCCCGGTGCGCGCGGTGTGGCCGATGTCCATGCAGACGCCCCAGCGCTTGTCGCGGCCCTTGATGGCGGCCAGCGCGTCGAGCGGCGAGGGGAAGATCTTGTCCTCGGGCCCGTGATTGTGGATGGCGACCGGGATGTTGTACTCCTTGATCATCTTGTCGACGATGTCGAGCACCTCCTTGGAGGGCATGGCGACGATCATCGGGAACTTGGCCGCCTTGGCGTACTCGAAGTCCTTCTTGATCTGAGCGGCGTCGCTCTTGGCCCAGTTGATGACGCCGCCGCCGGTGACGATCAGCCCCGCTGCGTCGATCTTCGCACGCGCCGCCGCCACCTCGGCCAGCGGCAGGGTGCGAGCCAGGTGGACGTCCTTGATGTTGATGTACTTGACGTCCATCGACTTGCACAGGTCGATCGTCTGATCGAGGGTCAGCTTCCGCGTCGAGTACGAAGCCAGGGCGATCTTCAGCGGCGACGGGTGCGGGCCCGCGGCGGCGCGGCCTACTTCCACGGTCGAGACGGCGGCCACGGCGGCGGCCGACTGAAACAGGGTGCGACGGGAGAGCGTGATCATATCGGGAGACTACGGGCGAACGGCGGCCCGTGTCCATGCCGTCGGTCAGGGTCCTCTCACTTCTTGTGGGAACGTTTCGAAGTTTCCTGGAGCGAGGAGGCCGAGATCTTCTTGGGGGCCAGCGACGGCAGCAGCAAGAGCTCGATGCGCCGGTTGCGCGCCTTGCCGCGGGCGCTCTTGTTGCTCGCGACCGGCTTGAACTCGCCATAGCCGGTGGCTACCAGGCGCTCGGGCGGCACCTTCGCGCTGTCCTGCAGGAAGCGGAGGACGTTCGTGGCGCGCGCCACCGAGAGCTCCCAGTTGGTCGGGAACTGTTCCTGCAGCTTCTTCGAGATGGGCGCGTCGTCTGTGTGGCCGGACACCTGGATCTGCCGGTCCTCGATGGTCGCCAGCACGCCGCCCACGCGTCCGAGCACGCCCTCGCCGCGCTTCGAGATCTGCGCGTCGCCCGACTCGAACAGGATCTTGTCGACCAGATCCACCTGCAGCCGCCCGTCTTTTCTGGAGAGCGTGACGTCGCCGTGGGCGATCTCGTCCTTCATCTTGTCCTGCAGCTTCTCGTACGTCCCCTGCAACTCGGCGAGTGCGCTCGAGGTCTTCTCCATGCTGCGGGTCAGGTTCTCTCGCGCCGCCTCGAGGCGCTGGTTCTGCTCCTGGAGGGTCTTCATCTCCTGTTCGAGCAGCTTGCGATCGGTCTCGGCCTTCGCTGCCGCCACCTCGGCCGCAGTCGCGCGCCCCATCAGACGGTTGCGTTCGCCGAAGCCCCAGTACCCGGCGGCGCCAGCCCCGGCCACCAGCAGCAGCATGAAGAGCCAGGGGGTCCTGGTCGCCGTTTTCAGCTCGATGGTCTCGCCGTAGCCCGGCTGATTCAGTTGATAGCGGCTCATGGGACCGTCAGTTTCTCACCGGGTACGCCCGGTCGTACAGCATTTCGGCCGCATCCAGCATCGTCGGCCCGGGCTCGTCCAGCAGTCCGGCGGGCATCTCGATGATGTGTGTCGGGTCCTGACACGCCGCGAGGCGATCCACGCCAGGGTAGGCGCAGAGCTTCGAGGCCGCGCCGACCTTGGTGACCACCAGATCGGGCGCCATCGCCAGCAGTTGTTCGGCGGTGTAGTCGGGCCAGTCGCGGAACTGCTGGGCAGCCGCGTCGATGAGACCCGCGGCATCGAGCACGTCGTGGTAGCTGGTGCCGACGGTGCCGCCGAAGATGTGCGTGCCGGCCACGGCCACGTACACCGCGCGGCGGCGCGGACGATCGCCGAGGTTCGCTGCCACGCGGCGCATGCGCAACTCGAGCGAGCGCGCGAACTGCTCGCCGCGTTCGGGGTGGCCGATCAGGTGACCGACGGTGTCGGCGGCGGCGAGAACCGAGGCGAGTCCGTGCAACTCGCCCAGGTCGAACACCTCGATGCCCGCGGCCCGCAGCTTGCCCACCTGGCCCGGTCCACCGAAGCGGTTCATCAGCACCAGGTCGGGTTGCAGCGCGATCAGCGATTCGACCGCGTCGACGCCCTCGGTGCTCGGCTTGCCGGCGTACTGGTAGGCCCACGGGGACGTGCGCACGCCGACGGCCGAGAACGCCACGATCCGATCCGGCTCGCACAGCTCGTGCAGCAGGCGATCGGTCAGCAGGCTGGTGGAGGCGATGCGCCGGTAGGGGCGAAGCGGCACCGGGTGGCCCGCGGCGTCGGCCACCGCCTTGCCGCCGTCCACGAGCTGCGCGCGTGAAACCGGCGCTGCGATCTGATACGCCGCCGGCGGTTTCAGCCTTGCCGTGGGCCGCGTGGCCAGGGCTGTCAGGGCCACCACGATGCCGAAGCCCGACGCGTTGGCGATGGACACGCGGTTCATGGGGATTCCAGGCGGTAACCGAACTGTCCCCCGGGGACCATCTCGACTCCGTACACCTGCCGGACCGGGCCGGGCGCGATGACCTCCGCCGTGGGACCGTGGGCGACGCAGCGGCCGCGGGCCATCAGAAGCGCGCGATCGCAGGCGCTGACGGCCTCGTGCAGAGGGTGCAGGACGACCATCACCGCGGCGCCGTCGTCGGCCAGCCGGCGGAGGACACGCAGCAGCCTCAGCGCGTGAGCGACGTCCAGCGCCGCCGTCGGCTCGTCCAGCGCCAGGATGGTCGCCTCGGTGGCCAGCGCCCGGGCCAGCAACACCAGGCGGCGCTCACCGTAAGACAGACGCGAGAACGCACGATCGACCAGCGCCCCGACGTCCGTGAGCTCGATGGCGCGGGCCACGGCGCGCTCGTCGTCGGCGGTGGGCTTTCCCAGCAACCCAGCGCGGGCGAAACGCCCCTGGGCGATCACCTCGCGGGCGGGGAGCGGCGCCTCGAGGGCCGAGTGCTGTGGGACGTAGGCGATGCGGCGGGCGCGCTCGCGCCGGGTCATCAGCGCCACGTCGGCGCCCGACACCGCCAGCGTGCCGCCATGCGGGACCAGCCCGACGATCGCCTTGAGCAGCGTGCTCTTCCCGGCGCCGTTCGGCCCCAGCACGGCGAGCATGCTGCCCGCCTCCAGCGTGAACGACAGGTCGTCGACGACGACGTTGTCGCCACGCTTCACCAAGAGCCCTCGTGCCTCGACCATGGGCTCACCCATGGGCCCACTCCCGCGCCGCCCTGGCCACCATCACCAGGAACACCGGGGCGCCGATGAGCCCGGTGATCACGCCCAGCGGCACCTCGGTTTGCGTCGGCAGCACGCGCGCCAGGAGATCGCAGGCGACAAGGAAGGTGCCGCCCGCCAGGGCCGCCGCCGGCAGGAGCCGCCGGTGCAGCACGCCGACCAGGGGCCGCAGGACGTGAGGAACGATGAGGCCCACGAAGCCCACGGTCCCGCCCACCGAGACCGCCGCGGCCGTCAGCGCCGCCACCCAGACGATGCACCAGCGGCGCGCCTGACCTGCGTTCACGCCCAGCGCGGTCGCCTCCTCCTCGCCCGACAGCAGGATGTCCAGCGTGCGGCCCCAGAACCAGACGGCAATCCCGCCACCCATCACCAGCGGCGCCGCCGCCAGCAGCTGCCGCCGCCCGACGCCGCCCACGCCACCCAGCGTGAATGCCACCACCGCGCGCCCCAGATCCCAGCTGTCCTGGGCCATGCTGATGACGAACCCCCCCAGCGACAGGAACAGCGACGAGAGAATGAACCCGGTCAGGATGACGGTGAGCGTGGTCGTTCGCTCGCGCGCGAACAGGAGCACGATCCCCAGCGCGACGGCGGCGCCGGCCAGGCAGCCGAGCGGAAGCGCCATCTCGGGCGGCAGCGTGGAGAGGGCAGTCGGTTGCCCCAGCAGCACCGGGCCGAGCAGAGCCACCTGACCGCCCAGCATCGCTCCGGCGCTGCTGCCGAGGATGTCGGGGCTGACGAGCGGGTTCCGGAACACACCTTGCGCGACACAGCCGCCCATCGCCAGCGCCGCGCCGGCGAGGAATGCGGCGGCGATCCGGGAGGCGCGCAGTTCGAGCAGCGTGGCTTTCAACGCCGGATCGTCGAGGCTGACCTGGCCGAAGCGCAGGCCGGCCGCGCCCACTCCCACCGCCAGCAGCAGCAGCGCGAGGTAGGTGAGCGCGACCTTGCGAGGCATGGGCGCTAGTACCAGGCGAGCGTTCGCGGCGGCAGGCCCGTGGGCGTGGCGGTCACCGTCGGTCCGCGTGCCGGAAGCACCTCGGCGAAGTCGAACGAGCGCACGAGCGGCATCTTGTCCGCTGCATCCGCCATCAGCAGGCGCTTGTTGACGCTGTCGAAGAGCAAGCCGCCCAGCACGAAGCCGCCCGTGGCCTCGGCGATCTTGCGCGCGTTGCCGTTGCCGAAGTTGTACTCCCACAGCTCGTCGGGCGGCGTGCCTTTGAAGTCGCCGGGAACGATGGTGTAGATCTGCCAGGGGGTGGCGCCCGCCGCGTCGTTGGGCGACACCGCGCGTCCGAACGTCGAACCAGCCGTGGTTCGCACCGTGGGCGGATTGGTCTCGAGATCGACCCAGGCGACGCCCGACTCGGCAAGCTGCTGCGGGTCTCCGAAGAGGCCGCCGCAGCTGACCGCCAACGCCTTGTCTTCCGCGACGAACGCCATGGTGCTGCAGTTCTTCAGCGTCGGCAAGTCGATCATGCCGGTCACGGTGTCGGTTGCGGGATCCACGATCACGATCCGCCCGGCGCCCGCCGCCTTGAAGTCGGCGCTGAGGTTGTTGAGCAGCACGTACGCCTTGTCGTCGACGACGATCACCCGAGCAGGCCTGGCGAGGATCGGCTTGTCGCCCTTGGTCGCGTAGGGCCGCAGATCGATCCGTCCCTTGAGCTCGGCCGTGGTCGGATCGATCACCACGAGGTCGCTCCCTTCGGCCTCGTCCTTCGGATTCTGGTTGTAGCGTGGGACGTACGCCTTGTGCTCCGTGACGGTGGCGACGTCATACGGGTTGCTGGCGAACCCGCTGCCGAGGCTCAGCTGCCGCTTGACGGCGCAGGTGCCGGGATCCAGCCAGGTGATTGCGCTGTTGCCCCGGTCGATGATCACCAGCTCGTTCTTCGGCTGCGGGCGCGAGGGCAGCACGACGTCTGCCGACAGCGTCGCGGAGAGCTGCGGCGCCTTGGTGCCAGATGTGATGCAGTCGGCCTTGGTCACCGTCAGGCCCGCGGCGGTGCTGGCGAGCAGCGACACCGAGGCGGACTTGTAGTCGCTGCTGACCACGGCGATCCCCTGGGCCTGGAGAGTGGACCCTCCCTCGGGAGCAGATCCGCCGTCGAGCGATCCTGTTTTCGAATCGTTGTTGCTGCCGCAGGCAGCGCACATCAGGGCCAGGGAAAGAGAAAGGCGTCGGGGAGTCATTGAACGGTCTCCTTTGTTGGTGAATGCCAGGCGAGCGTGAAGAACAGGGATCGGCCGGGGAGGGGGTAGTTGAGTAGATCGGTGACCTGGGCGTCGGCCAGGTTGAAAGCGCTGACCACCAGACGCCACGTCGCCGACGGACTCTCGATGTGGGCGCCGGCGCCGAACAGGACGCGCGCCGGCACGGAGATGACGTTCGCCGGATCCAGGTAGTTGCCGCCGGTGACATCGCAGTCGCCGTACACGCCCGCGTGCCAGCCGCCACCGATCGCGAGGCGGCGCAGCTCGGGGCGGCCGTAGGCGCGCACGCGGGGGCGGTTGGGCAGTTGCTTGTCGCGGCGGGCGGCGATCTCGCTGGCGTCGCGCGCGTCGGTGTAGGTCCCCTGCGCGACGAGGCGGGCGTGGCGTCCAAGCCGCGCATCCGTCGACAGCTCGACTCCGAGCACCCGCGCCTCGTCGACGTTGCGCGCCCGGGACGTCCTGACACCGCTCTGCCAGTCGATGAGATCGTGCACGCGCGAGCCGAAGATCGCGCCATCGACCGTCAGCCCGGTCCCCTCGCTGGCTCCCAGCGTGACGGTGCCGCCGAGGTCGGCGTTCCAGCCCCACTCGGGCACCAGCGTGGGGTTGCCCATCACCCGGCCGTTGTTGCCGTAGCGCTCGAACGTGGTGGGCAGGCGTGCGTAGCGGCCGCCGTTGGCGCGCAGGTCCAGCCAGGGAAGTGCCTGCGCCGTCACCGACAGGCGCAGGATCGGCTCGGCGTAGGTGCGCGGCTCCACATCCCCTGACGCTTGCCCGAAGAGATCGCGGTCGAAGACCTCGTCGTGCGCCGCCTCGAAGCGCACCGAGGGGATGATCTCCAGACGGGCGATGGTGAAGTGCGGTTCGATGCCCGCGGCGCCGAAGAGGCGCGTCGCAGGGGGACCGCTCGGCGTGTCCTGCAGGTCGTCATGCGGCTGGAACGTCTCGTACCGCCCGTCGAGGACGCCGTTCAGGCGGAACCACGAGGTGAGAAAGCCGCCGCCGGTGACGGTGCTGCCGACGGCGGTGGTGCGATCGCGGGTCTCGGCCGGCGCGTACCCGACCTCGGGCAGCGGTTCGTGGAGGCGCTGTTCGGTGTCGGAGACATAGGTGGTCGCGCGCAAGCGGCCGCCGGTGCCGAGATCGTCGTGCGCGTCGTACCTGAGCGTGCCGAGCCAGCGCCGCGTTCCCAGCGCCGCCTCGTACGAATCGTAGATCCCGAGGGTGGGCAGCCCCTGCTCGCGGTCCAGGAAGGAGATCGAGCCGAAGAGTTCGCGCCGGCCGGGCAGAGACAGGGCGCCGCGCAGCAGGGCGTCGGTCTGGGCGAGCTCGTTGTTCTGCCGGCGGGTGGTGGTGTCGTCCCCCGGTACGAACGCCGTGCCCCGGTCGTTGGCGTAGGGGAAGTCGCCCGTCGAGGCGAGGTGGTTGACGCTGCCGAGAACGCGCATGCGCGTCCCGGCCCAGGTTGCCTCGGCCCCCGCGAAGCGCGTCCCGAACGATCCGCCTCCGGCCTGAGCGCTCGCCCCGGACGCGTGCGGCACCCGGCTGACGACGGAGACGATGCCGCCCAGCGCCGAGGCGCCGAACGCGATCGGGCTCTGTCCCCGGTACACCTCGATCCGTTCGAATCCGCTCATCGGCACCAGCGCCAGGTCGACGGCGCCCCAGGTGGCGGTGTTCAGGGGCACGCCGTCGAGGTACACCAGCACCTGGTTCGTGGCCGACCCGCGGATCGACAGCGTTGCCGGTGCGCCCAGGCCGCCCCAGCGGGTGACCGTCACCCCCGGCAGCTCGGACAGGAGCTGCGGCACCGATTCGGCGCTGCGAGGTGTGCGCTCGGCGGTGATAACCGAGGCGGACGCGGCGTTGTCCTCGTGCGGAGTCACGGGGGCGGTGACGACCGTCTCGTACGCGGGTTCGCCCTGCGCGATGGCCGGCGTCAGTAACGCCAGCAGGATATGGACTTTGATTGAGCCAGGCACCGCTTGCTCCTCCTCGGGAGACGCAGTTCATTGGTCACAGGCAGGTTTCCTGGCTCGAGGATCCTAGCGGCTCCGGCCTTCCCAGGATGTTCATCCCGGTGGCGTTTCGGAGCTCGCTCCCCTCTCACAGTGGCGGGACCGCGCCGGATTCGCACCGGCTTCCCATTCACCTGTGACCGTTATTCAGTTGTCGCGCCGGACACTAGACGTGCGCTCGGCGGCTTGTCAAACGCTATTCGTGAGCAGCCCCGCCCCACACAGGGCCCAGCGGAGCTGCAGGGGCGTCGGTTCGGTGAACGACAAAGTATGCGCGGCGAAACGGAGGAGCGCCGTCTGGTATCCAGTCGGGCGCGTCTCCCCCGCGTGGGGGGTGGCCAACTCGCGCACCAGAGCCACGGTTTGCCAGGCACGACAAGGCCCGGCTCCGTCACGCCAGCCGGGTCGTCGCCCAGCAGCCGCTGCGCCTCGCGGGGCCCGATGTGCAGCGGCCCCGGTACCGCCGTGCCGGCCGGCAGCGGGGCCACGAAGTCGTGTTGCAGACACTGCGTGACCAGGACGCCCAGGGGCACGCCCCGATGATATCTCAGTGATATCTCAGTGCGCGCTGGCGTCGGGTCGGGGGGGCCGAAGCATCGTCAACGGGTATCTCACCACGGTGACCCCACTGCCCTGGGGTGCGGGGAACGTCTGCTCGGCCAGACTGTTGAGGATGCACTGCTCGACCAGCGGGGCTTTCAGCTCGGCAACGCCACCGTCGCGCTCGTCGGGGACAATCGTCGCGTCCGTGATTCGCCCCTCGTCACCGTGCCTCCGGATGGTGAATTCGACGACGACACGGCCCTGGGCCTCGGGGTGCGAGGACAGGTGGCGGTCGTAGCATTGCTTGATCTGCGGCACGACCTCCATGATCGCCGTCCTTATCGACTCCTTGTCCAGGATCGGGTGAGCCGCCACCGCCGGCACGAACTTCGGCGGGAGCGGGCGGCCAGCTGGCGCGGGAGAGACTGACGGCGACGGCTGGTCGACCGCCGGTGTTGCCGCCTTGGTCACCTCGGCTGGAACCGACGTGTTCGCCTCCTTGCCGGCGCTCTGGACCCGAACGGCGGTGCCCAGTGCCACCAAACCGCCGGCCGCCACGATCAACGCCACCTTGGTCTTCGACATCACGATCGCTCCTTTCCACCACGGCCCACGTTCGCGCGCCCACGGCGCCACCATCAGAATCCAGGTGCGCCGGCTGCCGACGCGGGCATCCAGCCGAGCGCGCAGCCGATCCAGCCCCTCCTTGATGCGCCAGCGCACCGTCCCGGCGGGAAGCTGCAGATCGCGGGCGATCTGCGACGGCTCCCGGCCCTCGTGGTAACGCAGCAACAGCACCGTGCGGTACGGCTCCTCGAGCTTGGCGAGGAGGTCCGCCACCATGCGCTGGGCCTCCAGCTGCTCGAGGATGGCGTCCGTCGATGGCGGAGAAGCGGCGTCCACGGCGTCGGTGGCGAACGCTGCCCGCGCCCGGGTCTGTCCGCGGGCGCGCATGCGGACCAGGTTTCGAAGCACCTCGGCCAGCCACGGACGCGGGGGCCGGTTGGGGTCCGGAGGCGACCGCAGCGCGGCGGCCCAGGTCTCCTGGACCAGATCGTCGGCGACGCTCGTGTCCCTGACCAGGTGGGCCGCCAGCCGGTGCAGCCACTCTCGGTGCGCCAGAAGTGATTCGATCATTGCCTGCCCTCACTATGCCGGACGGGCTCTGGCGTTGGCTCGGTCCCGCTCGCAGCCTCGAGAAACTGTTAGCTCCTGACGATGAGTGAAAGGGTGCGTCTTACACGCGCAGCGCGCCGGGAGGCGCCGAAAACGTTGTCGAGAAGGACACTTGTGACGATCGGTCGATCCGCGCAACCGCATCAGCAGGGATGAGCGACGCCGACAGCGAACTCGATCTCGTGGACAAGGCCCGGAATGGATCCACCGAGGCGTTCTGCGAGCTGGTCCGCATTCATCAATCGGCCGTCCGTGCCTACGTTGCCGGACTTGTGCGCGGACGTGACGTCGTGGAGGACATGGCGCAGGAGGTGTTCCTGGCCGCGCACCGGAGCCTGGCAGCGTTCCGCGGCGACGGGCGGTTCCGCGCATGGTTGCTGGGCATCGCGCACCGACAGGTGGCCTGGCACCTGCGCGAGCAGACGCGCCGGCAGGGCCGCACGACCGCCCCGGCCGAGGACGCGTTCTTGCGCCTGCAAAGCGAGTGGCTGGAAAGCGGCTCGACGGCTCTGCTGACGCACGATCGTGAGTTGCAGGCGCTCGAGGGCTGCGTGAGCAAGCTGGGGCACGAGAACCTGGAGCTGCTGAGCGCCCACTACTTCAAGGCCGAGACCGCGGCCAGCATCGCCCGGCGCCTCGGCCGGCGCGAGAACGCGGTCCGTATGGCGCTGTTGCGGATCCGCCAGGCGTTGAAGACCTGCATGGAACAGGCGCTCACATGAACATGGCGCGCGTCGACGAGCTGTGGACCCGCTTCCTGTCCGAGGAGGCGCTGTCCAGCTCGGAGCAGCGCGACCTGGCCGGCGGGCTGGACGGCGACGGGCGCGAGCGGTTGCGCGACGACGCCCGCATCGACGGTCTGCTGTACGCTCTCTCCTTTCCCGACGACCAGCGCGAGGGGTTCGTCACGCACTTCCGCGATCGCCTCGAGGCTGATCGCGACCGTGAGCGTTTCGTCGCCGGGATCGAGCCGCGCATCCGCGCGCAGAAGGCCGACCGCATGCGGCGCAACCGGATGGTGTGGCTGGCCGCCGCGGCCGTGGTGGTGGTCGGTTCGCTGGGCGTGATCCGCGGGCGTCGCCAGATGCCAGTGGCCGAAGCTCCTGCCGGCCGCCTCGCCGATTCGCAGATCCCGCGACTCGCTCCTCCGCGGCTGGCACCCGTGGCGGTGCTCGCCCGGATCGAAGGCCGTGTCCTCGTGATCGACGGCCAGCGGCGGGCGCCGATGGAGCCCGGTTCGACGGTGGAGGGTCGGGGACTGGCGACCATCGGCCCCAGGAGCGAGGCCGAGGTCCGCTACCCCGACGGCACCACCCTGACTTTCACGAGCGAGGCCGTCGTCACCACCTTCGAGGCGGCGCGGGTCGTGATGCCGACCGGCCGCGTGCGGGCGCAGGGGACCCGCCGCCTGGCGTTCGCTTCGCCTCACGCCGACGTCACGGCCGTCGGCGCGCGGTTCACCATGGCCGTGAACGTCACCGAGACGCGCGTACGCGTCGAGGAAGGCACGGTCAGCCTGCAAAGGCGAGGGCAGCGCCTCGAGATGAAAGCTGGCCAGGAGGCCACCGCCGTCGAGGGGCGTCCGATGGCGCTGACCACCGGCCCGCGCGTGGCGACGCTGCTGGTGGGCGGCGCCGGTCCCGACGCGACCGAGGAGCTGATGCGGGCGCGCCTCGAGCGGATGGGCTTCGACGTGAGGGTGCGTGTCTCGGGACCGCCCTTCGACCCGGAGATCCGGTCCAGCGCGCTGCTGGTGATCACCTCGTCGGTGCTCAACCCAGGGATCGAAGAAACCTTCCGCCATCTCCCCATCCCCATCCTCGTGTGGGCCTCGAACCTGTACGACGAGCTGGCGATGACCAACCGGAGCCCCGAAGATCAGGGCAGCAAGGTGATCACCAGCCGGCTGGTGATCAACGCGCCGTCGCATCCGCTGGCCGCGGGTCTCGGCGGCGAGGTGCGCGTCAGCGCGGGCAAGCATCACGTGCGCTGGGGTTCACCCAGCCCGTTCGCGCACTGGGTGGCGACCGTCCCCGACGAGCCTACCAGGGCGATGGTGTTCGGTTACGACCGAGGCGTCCCCATGATCGGCATGGACGCGCCGGCCCGGCGCACGGGCCTGTTCATCTCGAGCTGGGTGATCCCCGATCTCTCTGCCGCCGGCTGGCAGCTGGTCGAGGCCGCGATCCGTTGGACGGCCGAATAGGAGGCACGATGTACGCAGGAAGCACCAACCTCATCACAGCGGCGCTGCTGGCGACCGCGTTCGGCTGCAGCGGAGCCATCGGCGGGAACAACGGCGATGACGACCCGCCCGGCGGTGGGGGTGCGGGCGGCACCGGGGTCGGCGGCATGGGCGGTCGCGTCGATGAGCCCACCGGCTCCTGCAACGAAGCGGCGCCGGGCAACTCGCCGCTGCGTCGCCTCACGCGCGACGAGTACAACGCCACCATCCGCGTGCTGCTCAACGACCGGCGCGACGTCGGCAATACGCTGCCCGACGACGATCACGGAGAGGATCTGTACCAGGCGGCCTCGTCTCTGATCGTCTCGCCGGTCTGGGCCGAGCAGGCCTGGCGCGCGGCGGACGACCTGTCGGTCTCGGCGGCGTCACCGGCAAGTCTCACGCCGCTGCTCCCTTGCAAGGTGGCCACCGACGGCGAGGAGCCGTGTGCCATCAAGTTCATCCAGACCTTTGGCAAGCGCGCCTTCCGCCGGCCGCTGGCGACCGACGAGGTCGGCCGGCTGCTGAACATCTACAAGATCGCACGCACCGACACCACGTTCGAACACGGCATCCAGCTGGTGATCCGCGCGATTCTCGTCTCGCCGCACTTTTTGTACCGGGTCGAGGTCGGCGCGCCAGACAAGAGTGTCGTGCGTCTGAGTCAGTACGAGATCGCCTCGCGCCTCTCGTACTTCCTGTGGGGGAGCATGCCGGATGCGACGCTGTTCACCGCCGCCGACATGGGCCAGCTGGGAACGGCGGCGCAGATCGGCGCGCAGGCCAAGCGCATGCTGGGCGACGGCCGTGCCAAGGCGCTGCTGGTGACGTACCACCAGCGCTGGGCCGGGTACGAGCTGCTGGACGAGGTGGACAAGGATCTGAGGAAGTACCCCACGTTCACGCGGCTGTTGCAGCCGATGAAGAACGAGAGCCGCTATTTCCTGGACGACGTGCTGTGGAAGCGCGACGGCCGGCTGGAGACGCTGCTCACGCTACCGGTGGCCTGGGTGAACACGTCGCTGGCGCCGCACTACGGAGTCACGCCACCGACGGATGAAGCGTTTCACAGCGCGCCTCTGGACCCCGTCAAGCGTTCGGGCTTCCTCACGACGGCGGGTTTTTTGTCGGCCCACACCTCCGCGGACACCAGCGCCGCCATCCATCGCGGCAAATTCGTGCGGGAGCGGCTGCTGTGTACGACGCCGCCGGATCCGCCGCCGGATCTGATGGTGGTGCCACCCGTGCCCAAGGCGGGCGTCACCAACCGCGACCGCCTGCGCATGCACTCGGAGGTCGCCGCCTGCCGGGGCTGCCACACGCTGATGGACCCGATCGGCTTCGGCTTCGAGCACTACGACGCCATCGGGCGCTGGCGCGACACCGACGCGGCCAAGGCGGTGGACGCCAGCGGCGTGCTGACAGGCTCGGACGTCGACGGCACGTTCAGTGGCGTGCCTGACCTTGCCCGCAAGCTGTCGGCGAGCGACCAGGTGCGCGAGTGCGTGGTGCGCAACCTGGTCGGCTACGCCCAGGGGCCCGAGGCCGCCGGTGACGCCTGCACCTTGCGGAAGGTGAAGCAGGCCTTCGCCGCCTCGAACTACGACATCCGGACCATCCTGACCGCGATCACCCAGACCGACGCCTTCCAACTTCGTCGCCCACTGCCCGGGGAGGTGAGCCCATGAATTGCTCTCGTTCACGCCGCCAGTTCCTGAAATCGCTGGGGGCCATCCCGGCGGTGGCCTTGCCGGTGATCCGCACGAGCCCGCTCTACGCGGCCACGGCTCCGGTGCGCATGGTCATCTTCTTCACCCCCTGCGGCACCATCCCCGATGCCTGGAAGCCGGTTGGCACCGGGACCGACTTCAGCTTCGCGCCGGGATCGATTCTCGAACCACTGACCGAGTTCAAGCCCCGGCTGAACGTCATGCAGGGGGTGCACTACTCGTCGGGCCGACGCGGCCCGGGCAGCGCGCACCAGAAGGGCGCCGGCCACTGCCTGGTGGGACGGGCGATGCTTCCCGGCAACATGGCCGGCGGCGGCGGCGCCTCGGCGGGGTATGCAGGCGGCATCTCCGTCGACCAGTACATCGCCTCCAAGACGGTGACGACCATGCGTTTCAGGACGCTGGAACTGGGCGTGCGCGTCACCGGCAGCGGCAACCGGCAGCGGCTCTCGTACCTCGGGGCCAACCAGCCGGTGCCGGTGGAGAGCGATCCGACCCGCGTGTGGAGCCGCATCTTCGGCGTCCTGGCCACCGGCGACGAGAAGACGGCGACGCGCCTCCTGGCCGAGAGCAAGAGCCTCGTCGACTATGTGAAGACCGAGGTGAATGCGCTGTCCAAGCGGATGCCCACCGACGAGAAGGCGCGGCTGGACCGTCACCTCGAGTCGATGCGCGACCTCGAGCGGCAGCTGGTGCCTCCGGCGTCGAGCGGCCTCATCTGCGCGCCCACACCGCTCGGCCCGCGCATCGATCCTTACTCGACGACGAACTACGAGGCCGTGGCAAAGCTGCAGATGGATCTACTGGCCGAGGCGCTGCGCTGCCAGCAGACGCGGATGGCCACCTTCCTGTGGAACGGGTCGACCAGCGGCCAGACCTTCCCCTGGCTGGGCGTCAGCGGCGGCCACCACACGCTGTCGCACGAGCCCGACAGCAACACGACGGTGAAGAACCAGCTCATCGCCGTCAACAAGTGGTACGCCACCCAGTTCGCTTATCTGCTGCGCAAGCTGGATGTCGAGGACGTCGACGGGCGCAAGGTGCTGGACAATAGCGTCGTGCTCTGGACGAACGAGCTCGGCAAGGGGAATAGCCACACCCTCAACGACATCCCCTGGGTCATGGCGGGCGGCGCCGGCGGCTACTTCCGCACCGGCCGCTATTTGCAGTACAGCAACCAGCCGCACAACAACCTGCTGGTCTCGCTGATGAACGCCATGGGCCTTCCGGGCGAGCGTACGTTCGGGGACCCCGAGTTCTGTACGGGGCCGCTCAAGGACCTGGTGTAGTCGTTACTCGAGGGCGTTGAGTACCCGCACGGCGCTTCGCCAGGGGTCCACCTTTGGAGTCGTGGAATTGTTCCAGGTGCTGTGAACGCTGCCCTTGAGTTCGTAGTAGCTCTCGACCCCGTCGCAATCGAGATCGCCTTGGACGATGGCCTGCACGCTGTGAGCCACGCCCCCCGAAGCGAATGCATAGAAGTTGGGCGAGTAGGCGAAATCGCCGTTCAGCGAATAGCCGGTCCGGACCCAGGCGTAGCAGGAGCTTGTCAGGGCAAAAAAATTCTGCGGGCACTTCTTCCGCGTCGAGCAGCCGCTCGCAGGGTTCCAGGCGCAGATGAAGCCGCAGCCGCTGCCGTCACCCGGGAATTGCTTTGGCAAGACCACGCCGAGGGAGTCGGTTCTCTCGGCCTCGTAAAAGGTGACCGCGCCGGTCCACATCTTGTCCAGATGCATGATCGCCTCGGTGGTCTTCGACTTCTTGACGTACCGGCTGAAGGCGGGGATGGCCACCGCGGACAGGACCCCGATGATCACCACCACCAGCATCAGCTCCACGAGCGTGAATCCTTCGTTCCTCGTCATGGGGCTCCTTTACCGGCGCGAACCGTGCCGTCCTCGCCGACCTCCGGTGGCGGCGTCGTGAGGCAACTTTCGTCTGCGCACAACTTGCCTTCGTGCGCCTCTGCCAGCGGTTTCGAGTCGGCAAAGAAGAACACGTGGGCGATGCCCATCTTCGCGGCGCCGTCGACGATCTTCTGCATCTGGCCGTTCTGTTCGGGCACGGAGAGCGACGACAGCGAGCCCCCGACGTCGACCAGGAGCTCGTCCTTGTCCCGGCTCGCGGAACGAAGGGACAGATCGGTGCCCAGTTGTCGCGCCAGATCGCGCAGCTCGCGACTCTCGGCATTCAGCATCCAGTAGCCTGCGCCGCCGGCCACCAGGGACAGCACGGTGACGATGACCAGTCCGACGCGCGCCGCCGGTCGCCGCCGCCGTGGCCCGGCAGCCACTGCGGTCGGGGCGGGGGTCTTGCCGTCCAGTCGATCGATCGCTTCTTTCGACTCCTTGGCCAGCTGATGGCCGGGGTTGCTGCGCAGGACGGCCTCGAGGGCGGCGCGGGCCCGTGGCAGATTACCCCGCTCGATCCACAGGCGGGCCTGCCAGTAGGTGGCGTGGACGTTGTCGGCAGCGATGCTGTTCGAGACGTTGAGGTGGTGCTCGGCCAGTCGATCACGCTCGGGGGCCGCGAGCTTCTGGCACTTGAAGCTGTACCAGCCCATCAGGGCGTGCAGCTCGGGATCGTTGGGAGCGGCATCTATGGCCCCGGTCAACGCTGCTCGCGCCCCGTCGAAATCGCCAATGCTCGCCAGCGACGCCGCCTGCGCGCGCAACGCCTCCTCCTCTCGGACCCCCATCCAATAGCCAGGATACGGGGTTTCTTGTCCCGTGGTCTAGATGACGATTTTCGTCACCAGGTCGCCGTGAACATCGGTGAGGCGGAAGTCACGGCCCTGGAACTTGAAGATCAGGCGCTTGTGCTCGACGCCCAGCAGACGAAGCATGGTCGCATGCAGGTCGTGGACGTGGACGACGTCCTCGACGGCGTTGTAGCCGAACTCGTCGGTGGCGCCATGGGTGATCCCGGCCTTGAAGCCGCCACCGGCGACCCACATGGAGAAGCCCTTGATGTGGTGGTCGCGGCCGTCGCCCTGGGCCATCGGCGTGCGGCCGAACTCGCCGCCCCACACGACGATGGTGTCGTCCAGCAGCCCGCGACGCTTCAGATCCATCACCAGCGCCGCCGCCCCCTGGTCACTCTCGCCGGCGATGATCTTCATGTTCTTCTTCACCGCGCCGTGGTGGTCCCAGTCGCGGTGGTACAGCTGGATGAAGCGCACCCCGCGCTCGGCCATCCGCCGCGCCAGCAGGCAGTTCGAGGCGAAGCTGCCGTCGATCTGGGAGACGCCGTAAAGGTCCAGCGTCTCCTTCTTCTCGTCGGAGATGTCCATCAGGCCCGGGACGCTGGTCTGCATCTTGAACGCCATCTCGTACTGGCTTATGCGGGTCGCGATCTCGGGATCGTCGACCACCTCGTCGTGCATCTGGTTCAGGCCGCGGACGGTGTCGATGACGTCGCGCTGGTTCTGCGCGGAGACGCCCGGGGGACTGGACAGGTACTGCACCGGGTCGCCATTCGAGCTGAAGCGCACGCCCTGGTACTTGCTGGGCAGGAAGCCCGCCGACCACTGGCGGCTGGCGATCGGCTGCATCTGCCCCGCTTTCCCGGTCGACACCATCACCACGAAACCCGGCAGGTCCGCGGCCTCGCTGCCGAGCCCGTAGAGCAACCACGACCCCATCGCCGGGCGCAGCGAGATGGTGGTGCCGGTGTTCATGAAGGTGTGCGCCGGGTCGTGGTTGATCGCCTCCGTCTTCATCGAGCGGATGATGCAGATGTCGTCGGCGATCTTGCCGATGTGCGGGAACAGCGTGGAGATCTGCTGCCCTGACTTGCCGAAGCGCTCGAACGGGTACTGCGGCCCGAAGCACTTGAGCTGCTGCGCGTTCTGGAGCTGCGCTATCGGCTGGCCCTTGGTCAGGGACTCCGGCATCGGCTTGCCGTGCATCTCCTCGAGTTTCGGCTTGTAGTCGAAGGTCTCGAGCTGCGACGGCCCCCCGGCCATGTACAGCCAGATCACCCGCTTGGCGCGCGCCGGAAAATCCAGCGGGGTGATGATGCCGCCGGCCGCGCTCGACGATTGCTGCTGGAGAAGCGACGTCATCGCCAGCGAGCCGAAGCCCGCCGCGCCTCTGCCGAGAAATGCCCGTCGGTTCATGGTCAGTTCCTCTGATCAGTTCCTGGTGATGGTCTCGTGCAGGTTGAAGATGGCGCGGCTCACCGAGGTCCAGGTGGCCAGCTCGACGACATCGACGTTGCGGGGCAGGTGGGCGTCGCCGACCTGCACCAGCGCGCGGGCAGCCTTCTCATCGTCGCGGTACATCGACAGGTGTTTCTGCCGCAGCTCCGCCAGCACGCGCGATTCCGCGTCCGTGGGCTTGCGCCCGAGTGTTCGCTGGAAGGCCCAGGTGAGACGGTCGCCCTTCACGGCGAGGATCCGCTGGGCGAAGACGCGCGCCGCTTCGACGTAGGTCGGATCGTTGAGCAGGACCAGCGCCTGCTGCGGTGTGTTCGAGCGCGTCCGCTCCGCCGTGCACTCCTCGCGCGTCGAGGCGTCGAAGGCCACGAAGCTCGGGTGCAGGAACGTGCGCTGCCAGTGCGTGTAAAGGCCGCGCCGGTGGCCCTTCTCTCCGTGGTCGATCTCGTAGTACCGCTTGGGGAAGTTCAGCTGATCCCAGTAGCCGTCAGGCTGGTAGGGCTTCACGCTGGGGCCGCCGATGTGCGGCGACAGGAGGCCGCTGATGGCCAGCGCGTTGTCGCGGACCAGCTCGGCGTCCAGGCGGAACGGCGTCTGCCGGCCGAACAGTCGGTTCAGCGGATCGCGCGCCTTCAGCTCGGCCGTCGCCGTCGACGACCGACGATAGCTGTCCGAGGTCACCAGCAGCCGCACCAGCCGCTTCACGTTCCAGCCGTTCTCCGCCAGGTCGGCCGCCAGGTAGTCGAGGAGCTGCGGGTGGCTCGGCCACTCGCCCTGAGTGCCCAGGTCATCGAGCACGCGCGACAGGCCGTGGCCGAAGTACAGCTTCCACAGCCGATTCGCCAGCACGCGCGCGGTCAACGGGTTGTCGCGGCGGACCAGCCATCTTGCGAGGTCGAGACGAGTGGCCCGGCCCTCGGTCTCGATCTGCGGCATGAAGTGCGGCACGGCGGGCTTCACCTCCTCGCCCGAGTCGTCCAGCCAGTTTCCGCGCGGCAGGAGGCGCACCGTGCGCGGCTCGGTCGGGATGGAGTGCAGCGTGCGCGGGATGGCGGCCAGCAGTTCCTGGCGGTCGCCCTCGAGGCGGCGCAGCTCGCGGCGCACATTGCCAAGCATCGGCGTGCTCTGGCGGAAAGCATCGTTCACGATCTGCGCCTGGGCGGGGGTGCGCTCGGCGGCGGCGATCCTCTTCAGCAGGCTCACCGCTTCGTCTGGAACCAGGCCCGCGAACTCGGGGTCGGCGATGGTCGTGGCCGCGATGCGGAAGCGGGTCATCACCTGCTTCGGGTGCGCCCGCGACTGATGGCGTAGGGTGACGCGCAGCTTGCCCGCGGTCACCGGCCGCTCCAGCACCAGCACCAGGTTCCGCTCCGGTGCTCCGCGCGACGCCTGCACCGTGCGATGTCCGTCGCCCGAGTATCCGGTCTCGCGCTTGCCGTCGAGGACGGCCGCCACCGGGAAGCCTGCGCGCTCGTAGTCTGCGGCCGCCGTCTTCACCTTCACGGGTCGCACCTTGCCGTCGTCGCCGACGGCGTCCACCTCGACACCGGTCAGTATGAAGTTGCCGTTCCCGGCGCGCGCGTAGCCCTTGTTGATGTGGCGCGAGCTGCCCTCGACGATCAGCTTCAGGGCCGTCACCTTCTGCTGACCCAGGGCCAGGGTGACTTGGTACGTCTCGCCATCGGGCGTGGGGCCTGAGCCATCCAGCGTCTTGCCGTCGATCGTCAGGATGGTCCCGTTCTCGGTCGAGACCTCGGCCACCTCTTGCGTGGTCCAGCGCGTCTTGACGTCCTTGACGGCCTCGAGCGCCGTCGCGACCTTCGCTTCCCATGCCTCCTGCGCGCGGGTCAGCGCCTCCGACGGCTCCTGGAACCTCCAGCGGGCCCGGTCCACCTGCGCCTCGACCTCCTTGAGCTGGACCTGCTGAACCGGCGTCGGCACCAGCAGGTGCTCCTTGCGGCTCATGATCGGGCTCTCTTGCAGGTCCGCGAAGAACGCCGACATGGCGTAGAAGTCGCGCGCCGAGTACGGGTCGTACTTGTGGTCGTGGCACTGGGCGCAGCCCATGGTCGCGCCCAGCCAGGCGCCCGAGACGCTGCGCACGCGATCGCCCGCCAGCTTGGCCTCGTACTCTTTCGGCTGCGCACCGCCCTCCTCGGTGGTCTCGAGCAGCATGTTGTAGGTCGATGCCACCCGCGTCTCCAGTGTCGGCTTCGGCACGAGGTCGCCGGCGAGTTGCTCGACGGTGAAGCGGTCGAACGGCTTGTTGTCGTTGAACGCCTTGATGACGTAGTCGCGGAAGGGAGACACCTCGCGGGCGTTGTCGCTGTGGTAGCCGATGCTGTCGGCGTAGCGGACGAGGTCCAGCCAGAACATCGCCATCCGCTCGCCGTAGTGGGGCGAGGCCAGCAGCCTGTCCACAAAGCGCTCGTAGGCATCGGCGCGCCGGTCGGCGACGAAGGCGTCGATCTCCTCGAGCATCGGCGGCAGCCCGACCAGATCCAGGGACACCCGGCGCGCCAGCGTGGCCCGATCCGTCTCTGCCGCTGGGGCCAACCCCTCCTCACCGAGCCGCGCGTTGACGAAAACGTCGACCGCGTTCCCCTGACCGGGCACCTCCGGGCGGGCCACCGGCACGAACGACCAGTGCGGCTCGTACGGCGCGCCGTCGGCGATCCATCGCTTCAAGAGGTCGATCTGCGCGGCCGTCAGTTTCTTGCCCGATTCCCGCGGCGGCATCAGCTCGTCGGGATCGTGGTTGACGATGCGCTTGACCAGTTCGCTCTGCCCGGGCCGTCCCTTGACGATCGCCGCGTAGCCACCGAGATCGGCCATCGCGCCTTCGGGCGTGTCGAGTCGCAGCCCCGACTTTCGTTTCGCCGAGTCGAACCCGTGACAGCGAAAACAGTTCTCCGAGAGGATGGGCCGGATGTCCTTGTTGAACCGGATCGGCGGGGCCGCCTGCGCCGCCAGCGGTGCAAGGACCAGGAGAAGTGGCCACGAGTGCATCGGTACCGTCAGTCCAGGTCGGCGATGAAGTAACGGTAGGCTCCGGGCGCCTGCATCATCTGGTACGAGTGGCTCTGCCATTTCGTGCGGCGGCGCGTCGGCGGGTCGCTGGTGTTCAGGTAGACGCGGATGCTGCCGTCGCGCATCTGGATCGGGATGTCCTCGCGGTGATCGCCCACCAGGTCGACGTTGAACCAGAGGTTGTACAGGCGGTGCTCGTTCCAGGGGATGACGTCACCCTCGGGTGCGTCGCGTAGATCGACCTCGTACAGCAGCTTGCCCCCGCGGCCGTAGATCTTGGTGAAGTTGAGGCAGGTCTGGTGGCCGCGGGCGCCGTCCCAGTCCATGCTCCAGATGCGGTCGCCGTTGATCGGCAGCTCGGCGAACGGGAATGCCAGCTCGTGGCCGTCGAAGGTCGTGCCGAACGTCCCCTTGGGCACATGTCCACCGAAGGTCCCCAGGATGTCCAGCCCACCGTCGTCGCGGCCGCTGATGTCGACGGCAACGTTCAGCTGCAGGTGGGCACCAGGCGCGTGCTTGGTCCACAGCGCCCGTCCGGTGCGCGCGTCGTAGAGGGCGTAGCGATCGCCCTGTTTCCTGGCGGGCACGTACGTCTGCTCCTCATGGGTCATCAGCTCGAGCCCCGGGTTGCGCGGATCGATGTCGTCGATCACCTGTCCGTCGACGTGGGTGCTGGGACCGAAGAAGTCGTTGGCGGCCCAGATGACTTTCCCGTCGTGGCCGAGCAGGGTGGCGCCGTTGCTGATCTCATCCAGACCGTCGCCGTCGATATCCAGCACCGTGATGCTGTGCGAGCTCGATCGGTTCCCCTTGAACCCGGGCTCGGTGGACTTCACGTGCCAGCGCAGGTCGAACCCGTGCCCGCTCCAGTCGTACGCCCACATCTCCCAGTAGTCGTACGTCCCTTGCTGCAGCAAGAACGAGGAGCCGCGCCCGCCCAGGTTGGCGAAGAAGGGAAAGTGTCGGTTGTTGTTCTCCTGCACGCCGACGGGGATCGGCGAGTCCATGGCGCCGGCGATCTCGGCGTGGTCCCCGGCGTCCTTCAGCACCACGTACTGGTAGCGGCCGTCGCGCCTGGCCAGGGTGACGATCTCGGCCTTGAAGTCGCCGTCGATGTCCCAGGCCACGGGCTTGAAAGTCCACTCGTAGTCCCAGTCCATGCGCTTGTCGCCCGCGGCGAACGGCTCGCGCTGCATCCCCATGCCGGTATCGAACGTCCAGCGCGGCGGCCCGTCATCGAAGAGTCCGAACACCTGGATCTTGTAGCTCTCGGTCGACGCAGCGCCTCGGTAGGTCGGCACCTGCGGGTAGTAGGTGACGAACTCCAGCTCGCCGTCACCGTCGGTGTCGGCGAAGTGACGCTCGGAGAACTGCAGCTTGCGCCCCTTCGCCGCCGGCATCACCTCGACCCAGTCGTGGCCGACGGGCGCCGTGATCACGCGCGCCACATTCGACGACGTCCCGCTGCCCGGCACGACCTTGTAGAAGAATGTTCCGGGTCCCGGCCGGTCGCGGAACGTCGTCGTGGTGCGCGCCTCGCCCACGGCGGCGAAGGGGCCTTCGGCGCTGCCGGCGCGTAGCACGGAGAAGGCCGTCTCCGCGCCGTCCTGTGCGAGGAACCGCCAGGTGAGGAACACGGCGTGGTCCTGCTGGGGAACCGCCACCAGCGCGCGGCCGGTCAGCCGCAGTCCGCCCGTCGTCGAGGTGGCGCAGCCGGTCAGAAGGGCGAGCGTCACGGCCAGTCGTCCCATGGGCAGACACTACCTTCAGCCGTGGCTTTGCGCTCACGTCATCTTGCGGATGAACGGATCTATTCTTCTCAGAACCTTGGAAAAAATCAGCATCCACCGAAGCATCGAGCGCCTGCTGGGGTCGATGGTCGACTACCTCCCCGACGTGTACCTCTTCGCCAAGGACCGCCAGCGCCGTTTCGTCTACGGCAACCGCGCCTTTGCCGGTCTCATGGGCGTGACCCGCGCGGACGAGCTCGTGGGCAGGCCGGACGAGGATTTCTTTCCGCCGGACCTTTGCGAGAGCTACCGCCGCGACGACGACGCGGTGATCGCGTCGGGCGAGCCCCTGGTCGACAAGGTCGAGCTGGTGCGCAACAAGGACGGATCGATCGACTGGTTCAGCACCACCAAGCTCCCGGTGCGCGGCGCGCGAGGCCGGGTCATCGGCGTCCTGGGGATCACCCGCGACCTCAAGAAGATGAACCTGGCCAGCGCCCGCTTCCTGTCGATGGCGCCGGTGCTGGAGGCGATCATGAACGACTACGCCGAACCGCTCGGCGTGCCCGAACTGGCGGCGAAGGTGGGGTTGTCGGTGAGCCAGTTCGAGCGGCAGTTCAAGAAGAAGTTCCGCACCACGCCCCACCGCTACATCACCCAGATTCGCATCGACGCCGCATGCCGGCTTCTGGCCAGCACCGACCTTCCGATAGTCGACGTGGCGATGCAGACGGGCTTTTACGACCAGAGCCACTTCACGAACCAGTTCGTGCGTAGCCGCGGGACGACGCCCAGCGCCTACCGGAAGCGGGCGATGGCGCAGGGCTCGACCATCGTGCTACGTCAGTAGTCATGCAGCATGTGTCGATGGTCTGCGCCTGCGCCTTCCTGATGGTCGCCGCCTGTGGAAGCAGCGGGACCGCCACTGTCGTCATCAAGGACGCCGCCGGTGATTCCGCCGTCGCGATGGGCAATCCGCTCGTGTACGTCAGCGGGTACGACCCGCAGATCCGCGTCTACCAGCTGGACCTGCCGACGGGCGAGCTGACGTTCAAGTCGATGACCAACGTGGGCGGCAGCCCGTCGTATCTGGCGATCCGCCCCGACAAGAAGACCCTCTACGCGCTGAGTGAAGGCAGCAACGGCCGGATCATCGCGTTGTCGATCGACCAGCAGACCGGTGCCCTGACCCGCATCAACGACGCTTCGAGCGGCGGCAGCGGCCCGGCGCACCTGTCGGTGCACCCGAGCGGCAAGTGGGTGCTCTCCGCGAACTACGGCAGCGGCCACGTGGCGACCCTGGCGATCATGGACAGCGGCGCCGTGGTCGATCCGCTGCCGGCGAACATCCTGACGCCGTTCGCCTACCACTCTCACCAGATCGTCAGCGATCCGGCGGGAAAATTTGTCTTCGTGCCCGCGCCCGAGGCGACGAGGGACCTGCCGCCGGTCGGCAAGATCGCCCAGTACTCGATCGACGTCGTCACGGGCAAGCTGACGGCGAACGATCCGCCGTTCGCCATGAGCGCCGCGGACGCCCGTCCCCGCCACATCGCCTTCCATCCCAGAGGGCCGTTCGCCTACGCCATCAACGAGACGAACGACAGCGTCGTGTCGTGGAAGTACGATGCCGTCGCAGGCAAGCTGTCCGACCCCGAGACGCTCCCCACGCATCCGCCCGACTACATGGGCCGGTCCAACGGCGCGCACGTCGTGGTTCACCCCGGCGGCAAGTTCGTCTACTGCTCGATTCGCGTCTTCAACGGCATCGCCATCTTCCCGGTGAACGAGGCCACGGGGCGTCTGGGCAACGCCAGCTGGGAGACGCGCATGATCAGCACGCCGCGCGACTTCGCCATCGACCCCAGCGGGACATTTCTCGTCGTGGGCAACCAGGACGGCAACTCGGTGGCGGTCTTCAGGATCAACCGGACCGACGGGAAGCTGACGCCGGTGGGAACACCGGTGGCCGCGCCGAAGCCCTCCTTCGTGGGCTTCCTAGCCCAGTAGCTTCTTGAGGCCGGCCAACGACGCTTTCGTCGCTTCCAGCGGGGACATACCGTCGGGGTAGTCCTCCTGCTCGAGGACCAGCCATTCGGTGCCGCCGATGTCGCCGCAGGCCTGGACCACGGCCTTCCAGTCGGTGACGTCCTGGCCGATGAGCGCCTTCTTCCCGGCGGGGCTGTTTTTCGGAAGCTTGGGCTTGATGTGGGTCGTCCTCATGCGGCCCGGGTATTTCTTCATCATCGCGATGGGGTCGAGGCCGGCCATCACCGTCCAGCCACAGTCCTGCTGGATGATGACGTCCTTGCTCGTGCGCTCGGCGAAGAGGTCGAAGTAGGTCTTGTCGACTTCACCCGGAGCCTTTTCGAACTCCTTGGTGTGATTGTGGTGGCCGGTGTACATCCCGTCGGCCTTGAGCGCGGCCGCGAGGTCGGTGATCCACTTCGCGTATTCCTTGCTCTTCTCGGGGTGGGTGTAGCGACCGTCGCCCGGCAGGATCAGGAACTTGCAGCCCAGCGTCTTGTGGAAGGCGACCGTCTGCTTGAGCTTCTCGGGCGCGAAATTGCCGGCGCCCAGGTGCGCGCCCTCGGCCTTCAGTTTCAGCTGGTCCAGCTTCTTGCGCAGGCCCTCGGCATTGCCGGCGTAGCTGTGGTAGCCGGCGAACTCGACGCCCTCGAACCCCATCTCGGCCACCTTCGCCAGGGTGCCGTCGAAGTCCTTGGCGCAGTCCGCGCGCACTGAATACAGCTGAAGTCCGATCGGCAACTTGCGCGGGGCGGCCTGGAGGATGCCGATGCGGGGGGCGGCCAGTGCCAGGGCTCCGGCCTTGAGGGCGTCTCGTCTGGAGATCAGCATGGGCGGGTTTTACCTCAAGGAACGCCCACCGCGACGCTTTCTGTTAATGTGGGCCCATGGGTGCCGACACCGACGCCAAGAAGCGCGGCGTCACCGACGAGATCCCGAACGTGCTGCCGCTCCTTCCGGTGCGGGATCTGGTCGTGTTTCCGTACATGATCGCGCCGCTGCGGGTGTCGCGGCCGGTGTCTCTGGACGCGGTGAACGCCGCCCTCGCGACCGAGTCGCGTCTCTGTTTCATCGTCGCCCAGCGCGACGCCGCGGACGAGGATCCGAAGCCGGCCGCGCTCTACCGCACCGGGACGGTCGGCGTCATCATGCGAATGCGCAAGCTGTCGGACGGGGGGCTGAAGATCCTGGTGCAGGGACTGTGCCGCGCGCGCATCGAGCGCTTCTTGACCGAGCAGCCGAGCTACAAGGTGCGGCTGGACGTGCTGGAAGAAGTGACCTCGGCATCGGGCAACGAGGTCGAGGCGCTGATCCGTACCGTGCGCCAGAACGTCGAGCGCGTCGCCGAACTCGGCCGTAGCCTGCAGCCCGAACTGGCGATGGTGCTGGCCAACGTCGACGATCCGGGACGCACAGCCGACCTCGTCGCCTCGAACCTGACCCTGAAACTGCCCGACGCTCAGGCGATCCTGGAGACCGACGATCCGGTCAAACGACTCATCAAGGTGAACCAGGCGCTGGAGAACGAGACCGGCATCCTCGAGCTGCAGAACAAGATCCAGAGCAAGGCCAAGGAGGAGATGTCGAAGACCCAGCGGGATTATTTCCTGCGGGAGCAGCTTCGTCAGATCCGGCACGAGCTGGGCGACGCCGATTCCATTCGAGACGAGGTCGAGGACCTGCGTCTGAAGATCGCCGAGGCGGGGCTGTCCGTCGAGGCCAAGGCCGAGGCGGACAAGCAGCTGCGGCGTCTCGAGCTGATGAGCCCGGAGAGCGCCGAGTCGGCGGTGGTGCGCAGCTATCTCGACACCATGGTCGAGCTGCCTTGGAAGGACGCCGAGGAGACGCCGGTCGATCTGAAGACGGCGTTGCGCGTGCTGGACGAGGATCACTACGACCTGGAACACGTCAAGGAGCGCATCCTCGATTTTCTTGCCGTGCACAAGCTGCGCAAGGGGGCGCACGGGCCGATCCTCTGCTTCCTGGGGCCGCCGGGCGTGGGCAAGACGTCGCTGGGGCGCTCGATCGCGCGGGCGCTGGGGCGGAAGTTCGTGCGGGTGTCGCTGGGCGGCGTTCGCGACGAGGCCGAGATCCGCGGCCACCGCCGCACCTACGTGGGCGCGTTGCCGGGGCGTGTGCTGCAGGGGATCAAGCAAGCGGGCAGCCGCAGTCCCGTCTTCCTGCTCGACGAGGTGGACAAGATGGGCTCGGATTTCCGCGGCGATCCGGCGGCGGCGCTTCTTGAGGTCCTCGACCCCGAGCAGAACCATACGTTCCGCGATCATTACCTGGGCGTGCCCTACGACCTGTCGAAGGTGATGTTCATCGCCACCGCGAATTTTGCCGACGGGATCCCGGCGCCGCTGCGGGACCGCATGGAGACGCTGCGGCTGGCCGGCTACACCGAGGAAGAGAAGCTGGCGATCGCCGAGCGCTACCTGGTGCCGCGGCAGATCGCCGAGGCCGGTCTGACCGAGCGCGAGCTGGTGCTGAGCAAGGCCGTGCTACGCAAGATCATCTCCGAGTACACGCGCGAGGCGGGCCTGCGCGACCTCGAGCGCCAGGTGGCCCAGCTCGCGCGCAAGGTGGCCCGGCGGATCGTCGAGAGCGGCGGGCGGTCGAAGAAGAAGTCCGCGGCGTCCGCCATGACCCTCGAGGACGTGCCGAAGCTGCTGGGTGTGCCGAAGTATCTGCCGGACGAGCGGCGCGACGCCGACGAGGTCGGGATCGCCAACGGGCTCGCCTGGACTCCGGTGGGCGGCGAGGTGCTGCACGTCGAGGCGCAGGTGATGGCCGGCAAGGGAACGCTGACCCTGACCGGCCAGCTGGGCGACGTGATGAAGGAGTCGGCGCAGGCGGCGCTGTCGTACGCCCGGGCGCAGGCCCTGAGCCTGGGGCTGCGCAGTGACTTCTTCGCCGATCGTGAGATCCACATCCACGTGCCGGCGGGAGGTGTGCCCAAGGACGGTCCCTCCGCGGGGGTCACCATGGCGACGGTGCTGGTGTCGCTGATGTCGGGGATTCCGGTGCGACGGGACGTGGCCATGACCGGCGAGCTGACGCTGCGTGGCCGGGTGCTGCCGATCGGTGGCCTGAAGGAGAAGCTGCTGGCCGCCGTTCGCGCCGGAATTCGCTGCGTGATCGTGCCTGCGGGCAATGTCCCCGACCTGCAGGACCTGCCCCCGCACGTGCGCGCCAAGCTGAAGATCGAGCCGGTGCGGACGATGTCCGAGGTGCTCGCCCTGGCGCTCGCTCGCCCGGTGCCGACGGCGAAGTGGACGGCCGGCACGCGCAGGCGGTCGGGAGTCAAAGTCGCGGTGAGCTAGATGGCGGATGCGCGCACCAAGCTGAGGAATGCGGCGCTTGCCGCTGTCGAGAAGGGGGATTGGAAGAAGGCCGTCGAGTGCTACGCGGCGCTGGAGAAAGCCGAGCCGACCGACGGGGTCTGGGCCCAGCGGCAGGGCGACGCTTGCAAGAAACTGGGGAAGGGGAAGGACGCCGTGGGGGCGTTCGCGCGCGCGGTGGATGCGTACGCGAAGGCGGGGCTGGTGGTGAAGGCGATCGCGGTGTGCAAGCTGATCCTCGAACTGGATCCGACACACGAGGTGGCCCGCAAGATGGTCCCACAGATCCAGGGTGCGGCCGCCAAGGGGGGACCGCCACCGCCGCCCCCGCGGACCACGGCCACGCAGCCGAAGCGCGACGAGCCACCGCCACCCCCGCCGCGGCACCAGATGCCCGCGCAGCGGCAGGTCGTCGATCTATCCGGGGACGACGAGCCGTTCGTGGTCGAGCACTCGCTCTCGACCGAGGGGCCTGCGCCCGAAGCGGGCGTCCGGGGGGTGCCTGTCATCCCTGCGGCGCTGGAGTTGCTGGAGCTGCCACGGCAGGTCGAGGTGAAGGCGCCGATCGTGTTGCGGCCGATGAAGGTGCCGGAACGCCCCGCGGCGCCCAGGCCGCCGGCCGCGCGGTGGGTGCCCCCGCCCCCGTCGGACGACGATGACGATCTGATCCTCATCGACCCCGACGATCCTGGAGGCTCGCTGCCGCAAGTGCCGCTGGGACGTCTGGTGCCGGGGGCCAAGCCGGCCACGGGGCTGGACACGCCCACCGGGACCTCCGCCATGGAGATCCCGATCGCCGACTTCGAGGCGGTACCCACCCTCCTCGACAGCGATCCCGAGGCGCTGGTGCGCGACGCCTTCCCGAAGACGCCGTTCTTCTCGGCGCTGTCCGACGAGCACATGAAGCTGTTGATCGAGCGGGTGACGCTGGTCAGCCTGGAGCCAGGCGAGGTCGTGTTCGCGCAGGGCGAGATCGGCGACATGCTGTACGTCATCGCCTCGGGAGAGATCGCGGTCTGCGCGCCCGAGGAGGTGGCCCGGCTCCAGGAGGGCTCGTTCTTCGGCGAGATCGCGCTGCTGGTGGATCAACCGCGCAGTGCCACCATGGTCGCCACCCAGGCGACGCAGTTGCTGGCCATCGATCGGGCGCTTTTCGGGACGCTGGTGCAAAAGGCGCCCGAGTTGCTGAGCGTGGTGGTCAAGTTCGTGCGCGACCGCCTGGTGCAGGTGCTGCTCGAGACCAGCCCACTCTTCGGCGCCTTCCCGCCCGACGATCGCGGGCCCCTGGTGAATCGCTTCAAGTTTCTGGAGGTCGATGGCGGGCTGCCGGTGGTGGAGCAGGGCAAGCTGTCGCCGGGGCTGTTCGTGGTGCTCGCGGGGCGCGCCTCGGTGGTGCGCGACGGCGAGACCATCGCCACCCTGGGGCCGGGCGAGGTGTTCGGCGAGATCTCCCTGATGACGCGCGGGCCGGCCACGGCCAGTGTCGTCATGGGCGGCCGCTCTTTCGTGCTGCAGCTGTCACGGGCCGACTTCAACGATCTCATCTTCACGCACCCGCAGATCCTCGAGTACGTGAACGCCCTGGCGGAGAGCCGTCAGACCACGCCGATCGTCGCCCGGGTCTCGGTGTTCTGATGCTGTGGTTACTGGTCGCGGCGGCGATCACGCCCAACGAGAACCTGGTCATCGACGGCATCCCGCCTCTGCCCGACAGCTTGATAGAGGAGGCTGGGCGTCATGCCGAGGCGCGGGCTGCCTCGCTGGTCGACTGGCACCCGACACACAGGCAGGTGCTGGTCGCTACCCGGTTCGCCGACACCCCGCAACTTCACCGCGTGGGGCTTCCCGGTGGCGCGCGCACGCAGCTGACGTTCTTTCCCGAGCCGGTCATGAGTGCTCGTTTCCCCTCCGTCGATCACTTCGTGTTCCAGAAGGATACTGGCGGCAACGAGTTCTACCAGGGGTACCGGTACGACCTGCCGTCCGGCCAGGTGACCCTGCTGACCGACGGCAAGTCACGCAACAGTCTGGGCGTTTTCAGCGATGCGGGCGACCGACGCGCATACACCTCCACGCGACGCAATGGCAAGGACACCGACCTCTACCTGCAGGATCCGCGCGACCCCAGGTCGGAGCGGCTGCTTGCCGAGGTCGACGGTGGGGGCTGGAACCCGCTCGATCTCTCGCCCGATGGCAAGAGTCTGCTGGTGCAGGAGTACGTGTCGATCAACGAGAGCTACCTCTGGCTCTTCGACACGACCTCGGGAGAGCGGCAGGCGGTCACCCCACGCGGTGGCGGCGAGAAGGTGGCTTACGCGGGCGGCCAGTTCGGCCCCGACGGCAAGTTCATCTTCACCGTCACCGACCAGGACAGCGAGTTCCAGCGGCTTGTCTCGCTGGATCTGGCCAGCAAGGCGCGCCGGGTGCTGTCGTCTCACGTCGAGTGGGACGTGGAGGACTTCGAACTGGCCCGCGACGGCAAGACGCTGGCGGTGGTGACCAACGAGGACGGCACCGGCGTGCTCCGCCTGCTGGACGCACGCACCGGACGGGAACGGCCGCGGCCCAGGCTGCCGGCCGGCAACGTCGGTGGCCTCCGCTGGCATCCGAACGGCCGCGAGCTCGCCTTCGGCCTGGTCAGCGCGCGGCATCCCGCCGATGTCTTCTCGCTGGATCTTCGCAGTGGCAAGATCGACCGGTGGACCACCAGCGAGACCGGCGGCCTCGACACCTCCGGCGCGCGCGAGCCTGAACTCGTCAAGTGGAAGTCCTTCGACGGCAAGATCATCTCGGGGTACCTCTACCTGCCGCCAGCGCGTTTTTCGGGACCGCGGCCGGTGGCGATCGTCATTCACGGCGGCCCCGAAGGGCAGTCGCGGCCGACGTTCCAGGGACGCTACCGTTTCTTCCTCGAGGAACTGGGCGTTGCGCTTCTGTACCCGAACGTGCGCGGCTCGGCGGGGTACGGCAAGAGCTTCCTCAAGCTGGACAATGGTCTTGCCCGCGAGGATTCGGTCAAGGACATCGGCGCGCTGCTCGACTGGATCCCCACGCGCAAGGAGATCGACGCCGGCCGGATCCTGGTGATGGGGGGCAGCTACGGCGGCTACATGACATTGGCGGTGTCATTCCACTATGCGGACAAGATCCGCTGCTCGCTGGACGTGGTGGGCATCTCGCATTTCACCACCTTCCTCGAGCGCACCGAAGCCTACCGCCGCGACTTGCGCCGCGCCGAGTACGGCGATGAGCGTGACCCGAAGATCCGCGCGTTCTTCGAGAAGGTGGCGCCGTTGCGGAACGCCGCCAGGATCACCAAGCCGATCTTCATCGTGCAGGGCAAGAACGACCCGCGGGTTCCCGTCGGCGAGGCGGAGCAGATCGTGGCGACGCTCAAAAAGCAGAAGACCCCCGTCTGGTATTTGCTTGCCAAGGATGAGGGCCACGGCTTCGCCAAGAAGAAGAACGCGGATTTCCAGTTCTACGCGACCATCGAGTTCATGCGGCGGTTCCTGCTGAATCGCTGACCGCCAGCGCCAGCAGGGCGGCGACGATGGCTGGCTGGTACAGATAGGGCCAGATGACCGGGTTGAGCGCCACGAAGACGATCAGGATCGCGGTGGCGAAGGCCGGCACCAGAGCCGCGGTCGCGCCGCGGCGGGCGTAGCGCCATACGATGACGCCCACGGCGACCAGCTGGAACGGCTTGAGCAGTCGCTCGAGGCCCAGCGACCAGAACACGCCCGCCAGGCCGGTGTAGCGAGCCCAGGTCCGGCTCTCGATCCACTTGCTGCGCGGAAAGCCGTCCATCTGGTTGAACCAGAGCACGGTCCCCTCGATGAACGCCCGCGGGGCCCACAGGAAGAAGGGGAGGATCAACAGCATGGCCACGCCCGCAGTCACCGCGGCGCGACGGAGCGAGGCGGTTTTTCTCCAGCGCAGCAGTGCCAGGGGCACCAGCGGCCAGGAAAACGGGGTGGTCGCCACGGCCAGCCCGAGGGCGACGTCTGCCCGTCGGTGATCGGTGGCCAGCGCGGCCAGCGTCAGGGCGATCGCTGCCCACCCCACCGGGGCGGCGGTGATCTGCGTCCACTCCAGCGATCCGGGGAGGAGGAACCAGGCAGCGACGACGGGCACCACGCGCCGCCCACCGAGCCGCACCACCAGCGTGGCGATCACCAGCTCGGCAGCCACGTTGGTCCACCGGACGTCGTAGTGCAGGAGCTGAGCCGGCGCGTAGGCGAGCAGCGTCCCCGGCCAGTAGGTCAGCGGCACGGGCCAGGGAAAGTGGTAGGTGGCGTAGGGGCTATGGCCGTCGAAAAGGGCGCGGCTGGCTCTCAGCACGAGGGACAGCATCTCGCCTTTCGCAAACGGCGAGGTTCGTGCGAAGGCGAACGCCCGGAGGGCGAGGCCGACGGTCAGCGCCGCCACCGCCAGCAGGATCGACAGCCGTCGGGCAAGGGGCTCGATCGACAGCTGTCGCAGAGGCCGCGTCCAACCTACGGCGATCGCCATCAGAGCGATGGCCGCAACGGGCGCGATCCAGGCGACACCCGGCTCCGCCGCCGCTTCGACGATCGCGACCAGGGCGATCGTCAGGAGCCACGGGTTCATCGCACGGAACGGATGGTCAGCAGCTCGGGCGTCGGCTCGCCGTGGCTCGGCACGAGGCGGCGGTCCAGGAGGTGGCTGGGGTTCACGTTGCCCAGCGCCGCCAGCATCGAGTTGCGTACCTGGGGGTGGTCCCCTTCGAGCCGCGTGATGAGCGCCTTCATCTGCTTGCGCTGCGCCTCGCTCTGCGAGCCGCACAGGTTGCAGGGCAGGATCGGAAAGGCGCGCTCGGTCGCGAAGCGGGCCAGCGTGGCCTCGGCGCAGTAGATGAGCGGGCGGATCACGACGTGCGCCCCGTCGTCGCTCACCAGGCGCGCGGGCATCGAGGCCAGCTTGCCGGCGAAGAACAGGTTCAGCAGCAGCGTCTCCAGGGCGTCGTCCCGGTGATGGCCGAGTGCAATCTTGTTGCAGCCGAGTTTGTTCGCCGCCGAGTAGAGGATGCCGCGGCGCAGGCGGGAACAGAGCGAGCAGTAGGTTTTCCCCTCCGGTATCTTGTCGGTGACGATGCTGTAGGTGTCTTCGCGCAGGATCTCGAAGGTGAATCCCTCGCGTCGCAGCCAGTCTTCGAGTGGGGTCCCGTCGTACCCGGGGTGACCCTGATCCAGGTGCACCGCCACCAGGTCGAAACGGACGGGGGCGCGTCGTTGCAGGGCGCGCAGCAGAACCAGCAGCGAGTAACTGTCCTTGCCCCCCGAGACCGCAACCATGATGCGGTCGCCGTCGGCGACGAGGCTCCAGTCGCCGATGGCGCGTCCGACGTCGCGGAGCAGCATCTGCTCGGTCATCGGCGTGCGTTCCGGGGGCATGGCGGGCGATGTTAACCTATAAGGGAGATGTCGCGACCAGAGCGCACCGCGCTGTTCCGCGCCGGAGGCCTGTCCGCGGCAGCGCACCTGGTCGTCCTTGTGGTGGTGGTGGTGCGCAGCGTGCCTGGCACAGCCGCGGACACGGCCACGGCCCCGTGGGACACCGGGGAGGAACCGACCTTCGTCGCGCTCGAGGAACCGTCGCTGCTGGACGTTCAGGATCCCACCGAGCTTCCCGGCACCACCTCCGACCAGGCTGCCTGGGCCGCGCAGGCCACGGCACCGTCTGTCGGCACGACGCCGCTGCGCCGCGTGGCCGCCCCTGACACCGGCGACGGCGCCGGACGACCCAGCGAGTCGTTCCGCCGCGACACCGCCACGCAGAGGGCGCGTCTGAGCGACGGCGCGGAGCTGTACCAACCTTCGCGCGAGCAGACCGGCGCGCGGCCGTCGTCGCCCCAGGCCATCCGCCAGGAACCGGTGGTCGGTATCGGCGATTCCGCACGCAGCCGCCAGCCAGCAGCCGGCGATCCGTCGCAGGCCGTGGTCATCCCTGGTGACGACAGTCAGGAGCAGGCGCCCGCTCCGGCTCCTGCCGCGCCGGTGGCCGCCGACGGGCGCGACGAGACGCGCGGTCAGGGACCGCTGGACGCCGAGCAAGGGCACAGGCGTTTCGATGCCGAGCGCATCGGAGTGGCCGCGGATGATCGCGGGCTGCGTGCCGCTTCGGACGAGCCGCGGCCAGGGCGCATCGATCTGGCGGTTGCCGCCGCGCCGGGAAATGGCGTCAGCGGTCACGGGCCGGCCGAACAGCCGGGCGCGACGCCGCGAGCCAGCCTCGGGGAGGCCCCCGCCTCGACCGGCGCGCGCGGAGACAGGGACCGCGGTCCCGAACTGGCGGTCAGCGCTTCGGAGCGGGAATACCAGCGGTTTCGCGCCGAGATCCGGCGGCGCATCGAGGGCGCCCTGCGCTTTCCCAAGCGTCTTGCGCTGATGCTCCAGCAGGGTGAGGCGGTCATCCATTTCGTGATCCGCCCCGATGGTCGGCTCGCGGGCCCGGTCCGCCTGTTGAAGTCAGCCGGTTTCCAGGAGTTCGACGCGGAGGCTCTGGCCGTCGTCACGCGCGCCGCGCCGTTCCCCCGCATGACGCGCGAACTGTCCGTGTCGATGCCGGTGGCGTTCCAAAACCCGGTCATCCGTTAGACGATCTCGCTGGCGTCCGGGGAAAACCAGCTAAAATATCCCAGCAGCTCGGCTGCTTTTGCATGGCTTCCTCGCAGCACACCCAGCGGCGGCCTCGCCGTCGAATCGCGTCCTGGGTCCTTCTGGCGTTGCTGATTCACGTCGAGGTGCTGGTCGGCATCGGCCTCTTCACCTTCTTCTGGGCGCCCCGCCAGGCCGAGCTGGAGGCGCTGAGCGCCGCCGGCAAGAACGTCCCCGAGAGCATCGACATCAGCACGCTCGACGAGGAGACCTCGCGCAAGCTGGTGGCCGAGATGGAGAAGGAGGAAGAGAAGCGGCAGGAGGAAGAGAAGAAGAAGGAGGAGGAGAAGAAGGAGGCGCCGGGGCAGGTGGTGGATCTGGCGAAGCCACGCGAGGAGCAGCGCCCGGACCAGGCGAAGTTCGCCGCCGAGTACGATGTCAGCGTCGCCAAGGAGACCAAGAAGTACGGCAAGTTCGATCAACGCGCGCGTCAGGGTGACCAGCAGGGCGACAGCGCCGAGTCGCGTCCGGCCACGCCTCCCGCGCAGCCCAAGACTGCGCCCCCGACGCCGCCCGGGATGATGGCGATGCGCAACCCGGGCCCCGAGGGCAAGAAGGCGCCTCCGGGAGCCGTCGGTATGGTCGCGCCGACGCCGAGCGGCCTCCCGGGCGAGTCGCTCGAGGCGCCGCTCGATGACAAGGGTGAGCTGGCACGGAAAGGCACCGGCCAGCAGCCGACGACGCGCAGCCCGCCGGGCGGCGCTTCGGGCGGTCCGCAGGCTCCCAACGTCACGGGAGCGCCGGCTCCGCTGCTGCCGTCGGAGCAGCAGCTGGCGCGCGCCATCGGCAGCGGCAGCCAGGATCATCTCAAGGACATCGACGACGGCGCCGAGACGGCGCTGAACGCGAAGAAGTGGAAGTTCGCGTCGTTCTTCAACCGGGTGAAGCAGCAGGTGCGCGATCACTGGAGCCCGGCCGACGAGTACCGCCGCCGCGACCCGAGCGGCGCCATCTACGGCAGCAAGGACCGCTACACCCTCCTGCGTGTGGCGCTCAAGCCCGATGGGACCCTCGCCAGCGTGGCGCTGGAGACTCCGTCGGGCGTCGAGTTTCTGGACGACGAGGCGATCGAGGCGTTCAAGCAGGCTCAGCCGTTTCCGAACCCGCCCAAGCAACTGGTCGAGCAGGACGGCACGATCACCTTCCGCTTCGGTTTCTTCTTCGAACTCTCGGGCTCGCCGCGGATGAAGATCTTCAAGTACGGGAGCATGTAGTCAGCTCCGGTAGTCGGCGTTCTCGCTGATGTACTCGTGCGTGAGATCGCCGCCCAGCACCGTGGTCGTGTCGCCCGCTCCCAGATCGACTTCCAGCTCCACGCAACGTTCGTGGGCCGGGAAGGCGGGTATCGGAGCCTTCTCGTAGAGTTCGGCGTCTTTCAGGTGGCGGACCAGCGCCTCCTCGACCGCGGGATCCAGGCGGAAGACGCCTCCCTCGAAGATGATCGTCCCGCCGAGCCGCAGCTTCAACTGGCCGAGGTCGAGGGGATGCGCGCCGGCATACTTGCCGATGGCCGCCACGATCCGTCCCACGTTCGGATCGTTGCCGCAGATGGCGGTCTTCACGAGCGGGGAGTTCACGATCGCCTTGCCCAGCGCGGCGGGTGCGCCACGAAGGGTCACGCGGATCACGTGGTGCACGCCTTCCCCATTGCGGACGATGTCCTCGGCGAGCTCGCGGCAGACCGTGGCCAGCCCCTCCTCGAAGGCCGCCAGATCGGGGCAGGGTCGTACGCCCGATGACAGCGCCAGCACGGTGTCCGAGGTGCTGGTGTCGCTGTCCACGCTGATCAGATTGAAGCTGGCGTCGACGGCTCTTGCGAGTGTGGCCCGCAGCGCCGCCCGGGGCACGGCCAGATCCGTCAGCAGGTAGACCAGCATGGTGGCCATGTTCGGCTCGACCATCCCCGCGCCCTTGGCGATGCCGACGATGCTGCCCGCGCCCACCTGGGCCCGCCGCACCTTCGAGTAGAGATCCGTGGTCATGATCCCCTCGGCGGCGGGCAGCACCGAGGTTGGCGACAGTGTGTCGGGGAGTGCCCGCACCATGGCATCGACCGGCAGCTGCCAGCCGATGACACCGGTCGAGCTCGGCAGGACCTGCGCCGGTTTCAGCTTCAGCCGCTCGGCCACGGCGCCGCAGATCCGCTCGGACGCCGCGACGCCGTCGGGCGCGCACACGTTCGACACCTTGTTGTTGACGATCACCGCCCCCAGCGTCGGCTCGTCGAGGCGCCGCCGGCCGATGATCACGGGCGCGCCGGGAAACGCGTTGCGCGTGAACATCGCCGCAAACGAGTCGGTCGGCCTGTCCAGCGCGATGAGGGTCAGGGTCATCTTCGCCGGTTTGCGCGCCTCGACCGGCATGAACTCGAACCGGCTGGTCCCGACGCGAAAGCCGGCAGGCAGCGCCGCTTGCGATGCGAGCCACGCCCGGTGCTGGTCTTTCGAGTCGAAGGTCAGGTGTACGACTCGATCGGCGGGCACGCGCAGACGAACTGGCGATCACCCATGACGTTGTTCAGCCGCCCGACCGGCGGCCAGTACTTGTTCCGTCGCAGCCAGGGCAGGGGATAGGCGGCCCGCTGGCGAGGGTAGGGACGCTTCCACTCGTCGGCGGTCACCACCTCGGCCGTGTGGGGCGCGTTCTTGAGGACGTTGTCGTCCTTTGGCTGCCCGCCGCTCTCGATCTCGGCGATCTCCTTGCGGATGGCGATCATCGCCTCGCAGAAGCGGTCCAGCTCGGCGCGCGACTCGCTCTCCGTCGGCTCGATCATCAATGTGCCGGCGATCGGGAACGACATCGTCGGCGCGTGGAAGCCGTAGTCCATCAGCCGCTTGGCGACGTCCTCGGCCTCGATGCCCGCGGTCTTCTTCAGCTGACGCAGGTCCAGGATGCACTCGTGCGCGACGCGGCCGCGCTGGCCCCGGTAGACCACAGGGAAATGCGCCTGCAGCTTCTCGGCCACGTAGTTGGCATTGAGGATGGCGAGCTTCGTCGCCTGCGTCAGTCCGTCGCCGCCCATCATCCGCATGTACGCCCACGAGATGAGGAGGATGCTGGAGCTGCCCCAGGGCGCCGCCGAGATCGCCTCGATCGCAGACTTGCCGCCGGTCTTCACCACCGGGTGCCCTGGCAGGAACTCCTGCAGGTGCGCGGCCACGCAGATCGGGCCCATGCCGGGGCCGCCGCCGCCGTGCGGGATGCAGAAGGTCTTGTGCAGGTTGATGTGCACGACGTCGGCGCCGATCTCCGCCGGGCGGGTCAGTCCCACCTGCGCGTTCATGTTCGCGCCGTCCATGTACACCTGGCCGCCGTGCTGGTGGATGACGTCGCAGATCCGTTTCACGCCCTCCTCGAACACGCCGTGGGTCGAGGGGTAGGTGATCATCAGTGCGGCGAGCTGGTCCTTGTGCTCGGCGGCGCGCGCCGCGAGGTCCGCCTCGTCGACGTTGCCGTTGTCGTCGCACTTCACGACGACAACCTCGTACCCGGCCATCACCGCCGAAGCGGGGTTCGTCCCGTGCGCCGACGACGGGATCAGGCAGACGTCGCGGTGGCCCTGGCCGCGGTTCGCCTGGTACTTGCGGATCACCAGCAGTCCCGCGTACTCGCCCTGCGAGCCGGCATTCGGCTGCAGCGACACCCCGGGGAACCCGGTGATCGCCGCCAGCATCGTCTCGAGCTGGCGAAACATCGCCTGGTACCCCTCGGCCTGATTCGTCGGCGCGAACGGGTGCAGGCGGTTCCACTCCGGCCAGGTGATCGGCATCATCTCGGCCGTGGCGTTCAGCTTCATGGTGCACGAGCCGAGCGGGATCATCGAGTGCGTGAGCGACAGATCCTTGGCCTCGAGCCGGCGGATGTAGCGCAGCATCTCGGTCTCGGAGTGGTGCTCGTTGAACACCGCGTGGGTCAGGTAGGCGCTCTTGCGGCGCAGCGGCTCGGGCAGGTCCAGCGGGCCCAGCTCGGCCTTGGCCTTGCCGAATACGCCCAGCAGCGCGTCGAGGTCGGCGGGCGAGGTGGTCTCGTCGAGGGTGACGGTGACCGCCGTCGTCGACAGCGGACGCAGGTTGATCTCGCGTGACTCGGCCGTGGAGATCCAGCCACGGACCTCCTCGGCGCTGCCGTCGACGCGAACGGTGTCGAAGATCGACCCCGCCTTCACCCGCAAGCCCAGCTTGCCGAGGGCCCGCGACAGAGCGGAGGCCATCTGCGCCACTCGTTCGGCGATCCGGCGGATCCCCTTGGGCCCGTGGTACACGGCGTACATGCTGGCGACGACGGCCAGCAGCACCTGGGCCGTGCAGATGTTGCTGGTCGCCTTCTCGCGGCGGATGTGTTGCTCGCGCGTCTGCAGGGCCATGCGGAAAGCGGTGCGTCCTTGCGCGTCCTGCGACACGCCGATGAGTCGGCCGGGCATGCGCCGCGTGTACTCCTTGCGCGTGGCGAAGAAGGCGGCGTGCGGACCACCGTAGCCAAGGGGCACGCCGAAGCGCTGCGAGTTCCCGAGCGCGATGTCCGCGCCCAGTTCGCCCGGCGGCGTCAGCACCGCCAGCGACAGCAGATCGCAGGCCATGGCCACCTTGGCGCCGGCGCCATGGGCCCGTTCGCAAAAGCTGCGGTAGTCGATGGCCGTGCCATCGGTGGTCGGGTACTGCACCAGCGCGCCGAATACCTTGCCATCGGGCTGGAACTTGAACGAGGCGTGGTCGCCGACCACCACCTGGATGCTGCGCGGCTCGGCCCGCCCGCGCACGATCTCGATGGTCTGCGGGTGGCACAGCTCCGAGACGAAGAAGGTGCTCGCCCCCTCGCGCTCGTCGAGGCCGTGCAGCATGATCATGGCCTCCGCGGCGGCGGTGCCTTCGTCCAGCAAGGAGGCGCCCGCGACGTCGAGCGCCGTCAGGTCCATCACCATCGTCTGGAAGTTCAGCAGCGCTTCCAGGCGGCCCTGCGAGATCTCGGCCTGGTACGGCGTGTAGGCGGTGTACCAGCCGGGGTTCTCGACCACGTTGCGCAGGACCACCGGCGGCGTGATGCAGTCGGCGTATCCCATCCCGATGTACGACCGGAAGACCTTGTTCTTCAGCGACAGCGCCCGAGCCTCGGCCAGGAGCTCGTGCTCGCTGGCGGCGGGCGGCAGATCGAGCGGCGACGCGGTCCGGATGGCAGCCGGCACGGTCTCGGCCACCAGCTCGTCCAGTGAGCCGGCGCGGACCTCCTTGCACATCTCGCGGACGTCGTCCTCGGTCGGCCCGAGGTGGCGCGGGGCGAATCCGTCCATTCGCGTGGAGTCTGACGGGCTCTGCCCGGCAGACTCCGTCGTGGGAGGTATGGAACCCTCCGAGGGTTCCATTCTTCCTGACGAATCGGCCAAGGCTACTCCTCGTTCTCTTTCAGAAACTGCTCGTACGCTTTTCCGTCCATCAGTTTCTTCATCTCGTCGGGGTTGGACATCTCGATCTGGACCATCCAACCACCGTCGTAGGGATCCTCGCTGACGTACTCGGGCGAGTCGCTGAGCGGCGAGTTCGCCTTCACCACCTTGCCCGAGACCGGAGCGAACAGGTCCGAGACCGCCTTGACCGACTCGACGGTGCCGAAGACGTCGTGCGCCTTCAAGGTCTCGCCCTCGCGCGGCAGGTCCACCTGGGTCACGTCACCCAGCTGTCCTACGGCGAACTGCGTGACACCGATGGTCACCACCTTCGGATTCTTGGGGTCCACGCGGACCCACTCGTGGTCCTCGGTGAAAAGCAGATCGTCGGGGTACTTGTCGCTCATGGGGGCTCCGATTCTACGCGGTCCCGCGCTTGTAAAAAGCGCCTTTTACGACTTCGGCGTCGGCCATCTTGCCGCGGCAGTCGATCTGAAGCTTCGTGCCCGGCTCGGCCAGTGCCGCCGGTACGTATCCCATGCCGATGTTCTTGCCCACCGTCGGGCCTACCGTTCCGGATGACACCTCGCCCACCTTGTCGGCGCCGGCGTGGATGGCATAGCCGTGGCGAGGAATGCCGCGGCCGATCATCACGAAGCCGGCCAGCTTGCGCTTCAGCCCTTCGGCTTTTTGCCGTACCAGCGCCTCCTTGCCGATGAAGTCGCCGGCGTCCAGCTTCACCACCCAGCCAAGGCCGGCTTCGAGCGGCGTGGTCTCGTCGGACAGATCGTTGCCGTAAAGAGACAGCCGCGCCTCGAGCCGCAGCGTGTCCCGGGCGCCCAGACCCACCGGCTTGCCCCCGACCTTGCCCGCCGTCTCGACCAGGGTGTTCCACAGCGCCTCGGCGTCGGCCGTGGCACAGAAGATCTCGAAGCCGTCCTCGCCGGTGTAGCCGGTGCGCGCGATCCAGGTCTGCTTGCCGCCGACCGGGACGTTGCTGACGAACTGGAACGACCCCAGCTTGCCGAGCGGCACGCCGGTCAGCGGCTGCAGCGTCTCCTCGGCCTTGGGTCCCTGGTACGAGATCAGCGCCGTTTCGTCGGAGGCGTTCTGGATGTCGCACCATGTGCCGACGTTGTCGGCGAAGTGGCGCACGTCCTTGGCGATGTTCGACGCGTTCACCACGATGAGGAAGTGATCGGCGCGCACCCGGTAGACGATGAGGTCGTCGACGATGCCGCCCTTTTCGTTGCAGGCGACGGTGTACATCGCCTTGCCGTCGACCAGCTTGGCGACGTCGTTGGTCACCAGACGTTGCACGGCCTCGGCGGCGCGCGGGCCTCGGAAGTGCACCTGGCCCATGTGCGAGACGTCGAACACCCCGACCGCCGTGCGCGTGGCGTTGTGCTCCTCGATGATTCCGGCCGGGTAGTTCACCGGCATCATCCAGCCGCCGAAATCAATCAGCTTGGCGCCCAGCCGCTTGTGGGCCTCGTAAAGGGGCGTCGTCTTCACGGACGATCGTTTATCACGCCCGCAGACCGAGACCGAGGGTCTCTTTGCAGTACCGCAGGCTCCTCTCGATCTCGCCGCGCTGGAACTCCTGGTCGTTAACCGGCTTCACCGGCTCTCGCGGTTTTCCGCGCTTCGCCAGGGCGACGAAGCGGGCGAAATCGGCGCCGCGGTGATCGGGATAGGTGCTCCAGAAGGCCGGTTCCAGGTAAGGGAACTCGCGTCGGCCGCCGGAGATGGTCTCGATGTGCACCGGCACCCCGGGGCACAGCTCGACGAAGCGCGCGAAGAAGCCACGGAAGTCGACCATGCCTTCGCCCATGGCCGTCCACTGCACGACGGCGCCGCGCTCGGTTTCCCAGACCACGCCGTCGCGCAGGCTGGAGGTGACGACGTAGGGCGCCAGTACCTCCAGCGCTGTCTGCGGATCCTCCATCGTCCACAGGGCGTTGCCCGAATCGATGTTCGCCCCGACATAGTCCTTGCCGGCTTCCTCGATCAGCGCCGCCAGTTCGCGGGTCTGCATGTCGCCGGCGTGGTTTTCGAGCGCAATCTTCACGCCCGCATCGACGGCGCGTCCGCGGCAGGCCTTCAGCACCTTCAGTGTGTCGGCCATGCGCGCTCTGATCCCCCCCGGTGAGCTGCGGTCCTGCGCGTTTCCGAGCACCACCCGCGCCACGGGAGAGCCGAGAGCCTTGGCCACCCGGATGGCCAGCGTCAGGTGTTCTTCGGCCGTGCCCCAGGTCTTCTTGAAAGTGCTGGACGTCGGGCAGACGCTCCAGGTGCCGAGGTGCAGCTGCACGCCCTTGTCGGCCGCGCGCTTGCGCACCTCGGTCAAGGGGCGGTCGTCCAGGCTGTCGAAGGCGTCGAGATCGGTGATGAAGAGCGAGTCGGTGCGCAGCTTCGCCGCGTAGTCGACCAGCTCGGCCGCCTTCCACTTCATCGCCCGCACCGAGTAGTTGTCCAGGCCGAGCTTCACCCGGCGCGCGCCCGGCGTCACGCCAGCCGCCAGGAGTGACTGCAGGACCTGGCGGCGCGATGCGATCAAGGCAACGTCAAGGGATGAAGGGCGCTTCGTTGCAGGCCAGCTTGATGACGTCGATGGCGCGGCCCAGGCCCTCGTCGAGCGAGCCGGCGCAGAGATCCCAGAACACGCCGCGCTGCTTGTCGACGAACATCTGGGTGATCGCCTTCATGGTCCTGGCGTCCGAGGCTGTCCCGTAGGGCCCCGTGCACATCTTCGAGCCGGCGATGCCCAGGAACACGACCATCTTCGGGTCGTTGCCCTTGAGGGCGAGAATGCGGTCGTGTACCTGCTTGGCCGAGGTGGCGGTGGTGTACATCGGCTGCTCGTCCTCATCGGTCATCGCCAGCACGACGAGCACGGCATCCTTGCGCAGGAAGCCGGCGTTCGGGCCGGTGATGGCCGGCGCCTCCAGCGAGGCCGCGGCCGTCGACGCCGGTTGCTCGTCGTCGTTGTTGCCGGTGCACGTCTTGCCGGTGGAATCGATGGCACCGACACACTGGAACTCCTGCACCAGCTTCGTCGACTTCGAGTCGATCCACGGCTTGCCGCTGGAGAAGTTGCAGGCGCCGCCCTTGCCGCGGGTGTTGAAGTTCGCCGGCCTGGGGCAGGCGTCCAGCGTGCCTACGCGGAAGCTCTCGAAGCTGCCGCCCAGCTGCTGCAGCTTCATGGCGAAGGCGGGGAAGATCTTGGTCCCCATCGCCATCTGCTCCTCGGTCATGCTGCTGGAGTTGTCGATCGAGAAGACCAGGTCGATGTTGCGGCAGCCCACCTTGTTGCTGATGGGGGCGCCAGCGTCGCTGGTCATCGGGGGCTTGAAGTCGGGCGGAATGATCGGCCCGCCCGAGCCGCCGCCGCCGGTGCCGAACCCGCCGCCGTTGGGATCGGAGCCGCCGCCCCAGGTCCCATTGCCTTCCTCGGTGCCGCCGCTTCCGTACGGCTTCGAGCCACACGCGGCCACGGCACAGACCCCGACCAACACCAAGGAACGCAGATTGAGCATGGGGTTGATCGAACCAGAGATCCGGCTCGTGGGGAAGCGCTGAACGGTCGACTGTGACGCGTCGGTCTAGGGCGACGCGGCAGGGGGGCGTTGTTCCAGATACGACACCAGGATCTCGGCCGCTCGATCCTGGATGGCCCGCGCCTCGAACGGGTTCGCGATGTCGTTCATCAAGATCGAGAAGACGAGCGGCCGCTGGCCGGGCGCGCCGGCGATACCGGACAGGCAGCTGACGTTCGCCAGCGTGCCCGTCTTGGCGCGGACGTATCGCTCGGCGACGGTGCCGGCCATCCGCTGAGCCAAGGTGCCGTCGGCGCCGGCCACCGACAGCGACGCGAGAAATTCACCGGCGATGCGGAAGTCGCGGATCGCAGCCCGCAACACCTGCGCGATCTGATCGGCCGAGAAGCGGTTCGAGTCGTAGAGTCCAGCGCCGTTGGCCATCTTGTAGCTGCCGCGATGGATGCCGACGCTCTCGAGGTAGCGGGCCACGGCCTCGAGTCCCTTGTCCCAGGTGCCTGGGCGGCCGACCACCTCGGCGCCCAGCGTGCGGATCACCTGCTCGGCGGCGAAGTTGCTGGAGCGCTTGTTGAGGTCATGCACCACGATCGCCAGCGGAGGCGAGTCGTGTGTCGCCAGCGCGCGCCAGCCGTCAGGCACCGCGGCGATCTTCAGCGGCCGGTCGATGGCGATTCCGCGCTTGGTCAGGATCTGGCGAAAGGTCTGCCCCAAGAACACCTCGGGATGCACCACCCGGCGGAAGAAGATGCGCGGTTCGGCGCCGAGGCGGATGCGACCGGAGACGCTGATCTTGGTCTGGGCCGGGCCAGCGTCACCGCCACCGCCGTCTTGGGTCTCGACCAGCGGCACGGCCGGTCCCTGGCGTGCCGTGATCACCTTGCCGTCGACCAGGAGGTACGGCGACGGCGGGTCGAGCACCACGCGTGCGGGCGCCCCGGCCGTGGCGCCCGCGGTGATGGTGACCGCGATCGAGTTGCCGTTGAGCGACGCGGCCGACGAGGGCGCGCGGAAGGCGGCGGACTCGGTCTTCTGATCGTACGCCGGGCCAACGGTGCCGCCCTCGAACGAGCTGGCGTCGACGATCAACGCTCCGCGCACGCGCCGGAGGCCCAGCGCCGCCAGCTCGGCGGCCAGCTCGGCCAGGTGCTGGGTCGTCAGCGTGGGATCGCCGGAGGCGCGCAGGTAGAGATCGCCGGGTAGCTCGCCGCCGGGATCCAGCCAGCGGCCTCCTGCCTTCGAGGGGCCGTACACCGCCGTCCGCCAGCGGAACTCGGGGCCCAGCAGTGCCAGCGCCGCCGCCGAGGTGACCAGCTTGACGTTCGAGGCGGCGTTGAGGCCCGCCTTCTCGCCGCGGTTGTAAAGCGGCTTGCCCCCGTCGGACTCGGTCACCACCACCGACACCTTGGCGTTGGCCAGCGACGGAAGGGCGAACAGCTCGTCGAGGCGCGTGCGCAGCCAGTCGCGCCTCTCGCCCACGGCCGCGGGCGGTGGAACCAGCGCGGGCAGGACGGGTGTCTGGGCGCGCGCCATGCCCCCACTGCAAACGAGAAGCAGGATGGCAGCAGCAGCTCGCATCGACCGTCGTCTATCATGCGCAAACCATGCGGCGCCGTCTATTCCTGCTCGCCGCGCTGCTCGCGTGCCGGCGCGAGGGAACGTCCCGCGACGAGATCGTCGTCCTCGTGGACGCGCCGGTGGCCCGCCTGGATCCGCGTTTCGCGTACACCGGATGGGAGGTGCGCGTCAGTCGGCTCATCGCACCAGGCCTGGTCGGTGCGGCCGAGCTGGGGCTGGGGCCGACACCGGGGCTCGCCGAATCTCTCACCTCGGAGGATGACCGCACCTGGATCGCGCGGCTGCGTCAGGACGCACGTTTCCCCGACGGGCGGCCGGTCGACGCCGAGGACGTCCGCCACACCTTCGCGACGGTGATGGATCCGCTGATGGGCAGCCCGTACCGCAAGGTCTGGGAGGAGACGCTGGAGAAGGTGGAGGTGCTGGATGCCCGGACCGTGCGCCTGCGGCTGCGACGGCCGTACGCTGCGTTGACCACCGACCTCGAGGGGCTGGGGATCGTCGACCGCCGAGGGGGATCCGAGACCGGGGGCGCTGGACCCTACCGGATCGTCGAGCGCGGCACCGATCGGGTCGTGCTGGCGCGCAATCCCCACTATCGGCCCCAGCCGAGGACCGAGCGGCTGGTGGTGCGAACCATCCGCGATCCGAACTCGCGCGTGCTGGCGCTGATGGGCGGGTCTGCGGATCTCATCGAGAACGGCGTGACGCCGCTGGTGCTGGAGACCCTGGAGCACGAGCCGGATCTGACCGTCGTCTACGGTGCGAGCGCCACTGTGTCGTATCTGGGCTTCAACCTGGAGGATCCGGTCCTGCGCGATCGGCGCGTGAGGCAAGCGATCGCGATGGCCATCGATCGCCGGAGGCTGGTGGCGGCGCGCCTGCGTGGGCATGCGGCGCTGGCCGGCGGCATCCTCGACGAGGGCAATCCGTTCTTCGACCCGGAGGCGCGCGGCTGGCCCTACGATCCGGCGGCGGCACGCCGGCTGCTGGCCGAGGCGGGTCATCCGCACCTGGAGCTGACATGGCGGACCAGCGCGCTACCCGACCGGATCGGCCTCGTGCGGGTGATGGCGCGCATGCTGGCCGACGTCGGCATCACCATCGAGGTGCGGCCGTTCGAGTTCGCCACGCTGATGGACGACGTCCGCAAGGGGAACTTCCAGCTGTTCTCTCTGCAGCTGACCGACGTGGTCGAGCCGGACGTGCTGCGGGCGGTGTTTCACTCGGCGCGCATCCCGACGGCCGCGAACGGGTGGGCGGGCTTGAACCGCTTCCGCTACCGGAACGCGGAAGTGGACGGCCTGCTCGATCAGGCGGTGGCGGTGATCGATCCCCAGCGCCGCAAGCCGCTGTACGCGCGGGCGCAGCGGGCTCTGGCCGAGGATCTGCCTGCGCTGCCGCTGTGGCACGAGGAGAACGTCATCGTCAGCCGCCGCGCGTTGCAGGGTGTGCGAATCTCGAAGACCGGGCGCCTCGACGGGCTGCTCGGTGCTTACAAAGGGCAAGGAAAATGACGGACCTGTTTTCACGGAGCGCTTCCAAGGACCGCCGCGGTCAACCACTGGCCGAGCGGATGCGCCCGCAAACCCTGGCCGAGTTCGTCGGACAGGAACACCTGCTCGGGCCGGGCCACTGGTTGCGGCGCGCGCTCGAGACGAAGGAGCTGTCATCCCTGATCCTGTGGGGGCCACCGGGCACGGGGAAGACGACGCTGGGGCGGCTGCTGGCGGCCGAGACCGGCGCCGAGTTCGTGGCCGTGTCGGCGGTGATGTCGGGTGTCAAGGAGCTGCGCGAGGAGATCGCCGGAGCCGCCGTCCGCCGGGACCAGCGTGGCGCAAGGACACTGTTGTTCGTCGACGAGATTCACCGGTTCAACAAGGCTCAGCAGGACGCTCTTTTGCCCCACGTCGAGGCGGGCACGGTGGTCCTGGTGGGCGCCACCACCGAGAATCCTTCATTCGAGGTGAACGCGGCCTTGCTCTCGCGGGCCAAGGTGGTCGTGCTCAAGCCGCTCGGCGAGGCAGACCTTCGGCTCGTCGTCGATCGCGCACTGGCAGACACCGAGCGAGGGCTGGGCAAGGAGAAGATCGACTGTCCCCCCGAGGTGCGAGACCTGATCGCCCGCGCTGCTGCGGGAGATGCCCGCCGGGCGCTGGCCACGCTGGAAGCGGCCGCATCCGTGCCGGCGCCCGACGCGGCCGGGCTCAGGCAAATCGATCGCGGCGCCGTCGAGGAGGCGATGCAGAAACGGGCCCTGCTGTACGACAAGGCGGGCGACGAGCACTACACCGTGGTCAGCGCCTTCATCAAGAGCTTGCGCGGGACGGATCCTGATGCCGCTGTCTACTGGATGGCGCGCATGCTCGAGGCGGGCGAGGATCCGATGTTCGTGCTGCGGAGGATGGTCATCTTCGCGTCCGAGGATGTCGGCAACGCCGATCCGCAGGCGCTGGCCGTGGCGGTGTCGGCGCTGGACGCCTTCCGCCTGGTGGGCATGCCCGAGGGCGTGCTGCCGATGACCCAGGCCGTCCTTTACCTGGCGGCCGCGCCGAAAAGCAACACGGCGCTGACGACCTACGCGGCCGCCAAGGAGGACGTCGACGAGCACGGCGCTCTGCCGGCTCCGCTGCACCTGCGCAACGCGACGACGAAGCTCCAGAAGTCGCTGGGCTTCGGCCAGAACTACCAGTATCCCCACGACTTCGAGGGCAATCACGCCACCGGCGTGCAGTACCTCCCCGACGCGTTGAAGAAGAAGACGTACTACACGCCGTCGTCTTCAGGATACGAGAAGACGATCGCCGAGCGCCTGGCGAGGCTGAAGAAGCCTACGGGATGAGGCAGCAGCCGGTGACGCAGTAGCCGACCGAGCAGACGACGTCGCCGTTGCCGCAGTAGACGATCCCCGGGCCGCAGGGTGAAGGGCCCGGGGGAACGCCCGTGCCGCCTGCGCCGCCTGCGCCGCCCGTGCCGCCGGTGCCACCCGTGCCGCTGCCGCCGGCGCCACCGCCGCCGATTGTCGTGCCGGGCGGGGGAACGTTGCAGGTTGCGGGAAGGGTGGTCTTGCCGATGCACAGCTCGCAGGTGTCGCAGGTGTTGATGCAGGTGGTGTTCTGCGTGCAGCGCGGGCAGGCGTTGGCATCGCCGAACTTGGCGGCGGTGCAGGTCGGGACCAGCAGCACCGAGAAGGCCTGGTTCGGGACCGCACAGCAGCCGAAGCAGTCGCAGCCGTTCGGCACCAGGCGTCGGCAATTCCGGACGCACTCGGCCGTCTGCGTGACCTGGCCGGCGCAGCGATTCGACGGCGAGTAGGGGCAGCCCGTGTTCTTGCCGGGATTCGCCATGTCGCACGACAGATCCCAGTTGCAGCCGTCGTTGCCCGAGCCGGAGTCGCCGTCGAAGAAGCAGTCCTGCTTGCAGGCGTCCCGGTTGTCGCCGGGGATGCCGGTGGCGAAGGTGCCCTCGTCGTCGTCGCAAGGCGCGATGCACTCGGGGTCGGCAGCATCGATCTTGCCGTCGCCGTCGTTATCCTTGTTGTCACTGCACTGGGTGGTGCCCGGTGTGCAGTCGAAGCTCTTGGGCTTGAACAGGGTGCTGGTGCCGCCTGTGCCGCCGGTGCCGATGCCGCCAGCGCCGCCGCTTCCCGTGCCGGCCGTGCCGCCGCGTCCCGCGGTGCCGGATCCACCGGTACCACTGCCGCCGGTGCCGCCACGGCCGCCGGTGCCACTGCCGCCGGTGCCACTACCGCCGGTGCCACTGCCGCCCGTCCCGGACCCTCCGTCGCCTCCCGTATCATCTATACCGCCGTAGAGGCCTTTCCCCTTGCCACCACAGCTGAGGCCCAGAGCCAGGCCGACCACGAAGCCGGGGATCACCACCGAGCGCAGACTTGTCATTGCTTCGTTAGTGTATCGAGCCTTTGCGCCTCGTCATTTAAGTTAATTACCGCAGTTGTTGTGCGTCGGTGTCGCGGGATAACGACACCGACGCACCTGTCAGTGCGTCGGGCGTGACGGCAACGTCCAGCTCCGCGCCGCTGATCGAGCCGTGGCAGCCGGCGCAGACGCCGTTGAACAACGCGCGGGGGACGCCGGGGCTGATCGCCTCGCCGGGGCCCAGCTGGTGCTCCTCCTGCATGGTGAAGAGCGGCTTGCCCTCCTTGTCCACGAGCTCGAGGATCAGCGGCTTGCCCGCGGGGAGCGTCACCTTCACCGAGCCGTCTCGCGCGAGAATCGCGGCGCCGAGCGCCTTGCGCTGGGTGAACACCTTCTCGGCGCCCATCAGGGCCGCCGGATCGGGCGACGCCGAGGGTGGTGCCTGCTCCTCGTACACCTTGAGCGCTGTGGCGCCGTCGAGTCCGGCGAGGTTGCGGCCGCGCCGGAGGTTCGAGCCGAGGAGGGTGGTGAGCATCGGCAGATCGGGAAAGTGCACGACCGCGCTGTCGTTGCCCTGATCGCCCTGGCCGCCGAAGACCAGCTGCGGCAGGTTCCTGAACAGGAGGCGCGACGACCTCTTGTAGCCGAGGGTGCCCTCGACGAAGGACTGCGCGCCGCCCGGCAGGAGCATGCGCCGGCCGCCGCCGTCGAGGGCAACCAGATCGTAGCGGGGCATGTCGCGCGCCGGATCGCGCACGTTCGCCGCGTACGAGGCCAGCACCGCGCCGTCGGGGAGCGGGTAGGGCGAGCGGTAGACGCCTTGGGTGCCCATGCGCCCCGTCGCAGCGCCGTCCAGCATGACGAGCGATCGCAGGAAGGTCACCTCGCCGCGGCCGGCTTCGAAAGGGCCGATGGAACGGTTGAAGCTGGCCAGCGCTCCACCTGCGCCCCGAGCCGTGGCGTCCGAAAGAATCACCAGGAAGTTCCGGTCCAGCGCCTCGCGGATCTCGGTCGCCTGCTGATAGTCGACGGAGGCACGTACGTTGCCGAAGGTGTCGTCGGACTTCGCGCGCTGGGCCAGCAGCGGATGGTAGTCGGTGCGGTCCCAGTTGATGCGCCGACCGGCCAGTTGATAGAAGCCGGCCGTCGCCTTCTCGGCGGTGAACGAGATCTGACCGTTCTGCATGAACGTGGGAGCCAGCTCCGAGTTCAGCAGCCACGTCATCGCCTCGGCCTTGCCGAAATCGAACGTCGGACCGACGCGGAAGAGATCGGCGTTGGGCAAAAGGCGCTTGAGGGTGAGGCTGCCGCTGCGGGTGGACGCGAACACCAGGCTGCCGTCAGGTGCCAGCACCGGATCGAAGTTGTGCACACGCACGGGCCCTTGCATGCGGCCGTTGTCGTTGGTCAAGCGGCGGCAGGTCCCCGCGCCCACGTCGAGCAGCCAGAGGTCGAGGCCCGATCCGGCGCCGATCCTGGCGGAAAAAACCAGACGGGCAGCGTCGTAGCTCCATTCTGGGCCGCGCACGTCCAGGTCCATGCGACCGGCGAGGCCGGCGCATGGCCCAAGCGCGCTGCGGACATTGTCGACGGTGGCGACCCGCCCGTCGTCGCCCAGGTGGGCGTCGGCCAGCTTCAGATCGGCGCCGCCCCGGAAGGTGTCGAACTCGAGGGGGCCGTCACTGTCCGGCGGTCGAGAGACGAACGCGAGTGGAATGACCGCGGCCCTCGCCAGGGGCGAGACCGTGGTCCTGTGATCCTCGCGCTCGATGCGGTGCCACTCCTTGAACATGCAGAAGGCGGAGGACTTCGCCGCGTCGAACGGGGTGGGGCAGGGGGCGCTGCTGTCCGGTCCGGGACCTTCCAGAAGGGGCCCGCCGCGGTGGGCGATCCCGCCGCGCGCGGGAAACAGGTTCTTCTTCACCAGACGCGACTGCCGCACGTCGACGGTATCCAGCGACATGAACTCCGTCAGCGCCGCCTCGTAGTTGCGGCGGACCGATTGGCGGGACAGGAATCCGGGCGAGCCGGGGCGCAGGCGGAAATCGTTGAACCCGTTCGGGCTGTGGCATCCCTCCAGCGCACAGCCGCGCTTGATGAGGACGGGCATCACGTTGTCGGCGAAGAAGGTCTCGCCGCTGGAGCGCCGCGGGCGCGTGGGGGGAGTGGCCTGCACCTGTGCTGCCCAGTCGCGCAACTTCTTCCAGGTGTCATTTTCACGCGAGGGGAAGAAGACTCCGCCCGTGTGGTTGACGCCGCCGGCGCGCGGGTCGAGCGACCGCAGCAGGAACTCGCTCTGTTCGACGCTGGCGGGCGCTTCCGCGACGAACCCGGAGACGCGCACGAAGTTGGCGCCGAGCTGGGCGTCGTCGTCGCCGCAGGTGAGGTGGAAGTCCGACTGGAGGGATCCATGGCAGGTGGAGAAGGCGCACGATTGGCGGAGCAGCGGCTGCACGTCGGCGACGAAGGTGCGGTAGGTCGCGGAGCCGCGGTCGACAGGAGTCGTTGCGTCCGCCGGGACGATGGCGACGTTGCAGCCGCCCTGGCCCTCGCGGCGCTTGGCCTCGGGGGGGAGACCGTCGCGGGTGGCGCCGTTATCCAGCCAGCGTTTGAGCTCGTAGTAGGCGTCCGAGTTCGGCGCCAGGGTCTTGCCGCCCGCGTGCCGGATCTCGCTGGTCAAGAGCTTGCTGCCGTAGGGGATGAGCACCGTCTCCTCGGGCAGCGACTTCAACAGGAGCACCGGCTGCGGGTAGGCCCCGTAGGTGCGCAGGACGTCGCGTCTCTTCTGGACCGCTTCGAAGGAGCTGAGGTCCAGGTTGCCGAGTGCGGTGCCGGTGTCCGGGTCCACGCGATGACAGGGCGACGTGTTTCCGACGCAAAAGGAGGTGAACACCGGCTGGATCTGCTGGTCGTAGAACCGCCGCTCCGGCAACTCCTGCTTGTTGCAGGCGAGCAGGGTCAGGGCCAGAGCGGCGACTGTCGCACGCACCGGGCCATCCTAAAGCGAGAGTCTCGCCAGTGCCGCCGAAGCGATCGAGCGGACCAGCGGATCGCTGTCGTGCTGCGCTGCCGCGCGCAGGGACGGACCGGCCACGTCGGCGGCAGCGCCGATCTCGCCCAGCGCCCATGCGGCCTTCTTGCGCACGCGGGCGCTCGGATCCGAGGCGACCAGCGCCGCCATCGCGCGGACCGGCTGCGTGCCGGCACGGGCGCGCAGGAACCCGATGGTGGAGACGGCTTCGGCGCGCACGTCGGCGTCGGTGTCGGCCAGCAGCGAGGCCGCCGCCGCGGCGTCCTCGAACCCACGCAGATCGCGTAGGCTCTCGACCGCGGCGGCGCGCACCGAAGGCTCGCGGGCGCGCAATGCCGTCACCAGCGCCGGCTGTCCGTCGATGTCACCGATCTCGCCGATGGCGCGGGCCATGGCGCTGCGGGCCTCGGCATTGAAGCGGCCCGCGGTCAGCGCGGCGCCCAGCGGGGCGACGGCGTCCGGCAGGCGCAGGCCTCCCAGCACGTCGGCGGCGTTGCGGGCCTTGACGGCGTCATCGCCGGTCAGTCTCTCGCTCATCGATTCGAGCAGATCCTGCTTGAGCCCCCGGCGCGCCAGCCACCAGGCCGCCACCTGGCGCACGCGCCGATCCTGGTGATCGACCAGCGCGCGCACCATCGGCACGCAGGACGGACAGACCAGGTGCTCCGCGCGCTCCAGCTCGGTGGCGATGGCATCGTAGCCGTCCGAGCTGATGGCGCTCTTGACCGCGCCGGGGCTGGAGCCGCGGCCTGCATACGCGCTGGACGCGAACGTCAGAGCCGTGAAGAGGACGACCTTGGTCTTCATGGTTACCTGCTCCCCTTGTTCTCGCGGAAATAGTACTGGCCGCCCATGTCGATGTTCAGGATCAAGAGGTAGTACTCCTCGGCCGTCAGCTCCATGCCGCCGAGATCCGTCGGATGGACCTTGCCCGGGAAGGCGCGCACACCGCCGTTCGCCGCCGGGAACTGCTGCGGCGGATTCAGCTTCTTGATGACCTCGGATTTACGGGCCTCGCCCGGTGTCAGGTAGGTTTTCATGTTGCCGGTGATGGTGACGTTGTTCTCGCCGATCTCCATCCCCAGGCCGACGAGCGAGATGTACGACGCGGTGAAGTCGTAGGACTTCTTCTCGCCGACCACGAGCTGCACCTTCTGCCCGCGCAAGTCGAAGACGAAGGTTTGCATCGTGCCCAGTGTCTTGTCGATGACGGTGTAGCTGGCGTTGGCCGGGCCGGGCGCGCCGTTGTGGCAGCCGACGCACTTCTTGTCGAAGATCGGCTGGATCGCCTTGTCCCAGGGAACGCCGCGCACGTTGGCGTAGCTGAAGTCCGTCGCCGAGACCCGGCGCGCGCGTGGGACGTCGAGGTCGATCGGGCCGCGCTGCACCGCCTCGGTGGTGCCGGGGCTGATGACGGTGTTCTTGGCGCGGTCCTCGTGGCAGCCGCCGCAGAAACGCTGCTCGCCCGCGCGGCCGCTGATCCAGATCGGTTCGTTGGCGATCGACATGGCGAACTTGTCGATGAGTTGCATGTGCACCGGGACGTTGGCGGGCAGACGCGCCGCGAACGAGCCGTCGGCATAGACCGGCACCTCGCCGAAGCGCGACTGGCCGTCGAACTCGGTCAGGCCGAACATGTTCGGGAACCCCTCTTCCGACGAGAAGCCCTCGAGCATGCGCACCTTGATGGCCGAGCCGGGGGCGAGCTCCTTGAAGATTGAAGACTCGTAGACGTTCAGCGCACCGACGACGAACGAGGTGCCGCTGACCGGCGACTGGGTGATGGCAGGCTCGGTCCGCGGCTTGACGGGGCGAGCCAGCACGTCCCACATGCCCGGGTCGTCGTAGATCGGGAAGCGCCGGCCGGTCCTGGCGTCGAAGACGTAGATGCCGAAGTTGGCCTTGGTCTTGGCCATCTCCAGAAGCTCGGTCTCGACGGGGCCGTCGGCCCACGACACCAGGAAGCGCTGGTCGTTCGGGTCGCCAATCGATTCGGCGTCGTAGTAGCGGCCGATCCCATTTTGAGACGGCACGCGGTCGCCCGGGACCAGCGGAGTCAGGTCCTTCACGTCGGCGGTCTTCTCGCTGTCGCCGAGATCGATCAGCAGCAGCTTGCCCGCCTGAAGCGTCCGGTCGCGCGAGGTGCCGATCGCCACCAGCTTGTGGCTCGTGCGGCCGGTGCTGGTGCTGTAGCTGCTGATGGCGCGGGCCTTGAGATAGCTGTTCGTCATGCCGCGGCCCTCGCCGCCGAACGCCTCACGCTGGCCGGTCATGTCGGTGTTCATCACGCGCAGGTGCCCGTCGTTCACGTCGCCGAGGTGCAGCCACTCGGTGTAGACGACGTTGCCGTCCGGCATCAGCGCAGGCGCCACCCGGTGTGAGACGTTGCGCGGCCCGAGCGATTCGCCGGTGCCGTCGAGGTTCACCACGCCGACCTGGGCGGTCGTGGCGCGCTCGTATTCGTCCTGGAACTGCGGGGCGCCGGCCTCGACCACCTTGCTGGTGGTGAACATCACCTTCCCGCCGGGAATGAAGATCGGGTACACGTAGTCGGCCGGGCCCTCGGTCAGCTGACGGGGGTTGCTGCCGTCGATGGCCATCGTGAAGAGGTGAAAGCGCTTCTCGTTCTTCAGGCGCGCCGAAAAGACGATGGTCTTCGCGTCGAAGGACAGGTCCCAGGACATGAAGTCGGCCTCGGCGAACATCGGGTCGGCGGTCAGGTTGGTCAGCCGGCCGTCGGCGGAGGCCGGCTCCAGCTTCACGATCCGGCCGCCGGGCGCGAAGCTGGTGTAGTCGAACACGTTCCCCACGCCGTCGTTGCGGGCGACGCGCTGGAGAAAGATGACCGCCTTGACGTCAGGCGGGACGCCAGGCGTCGAGGTCTTGGTGTCATTGCACGCCAGGAAGAAGGCGTCGACGAACAGAAACATCGCCAGCACTCGCGGGGTGACCATGCGCTCCCTGGTTGCAACGCCCGGGCCGCCGCGGGCGGACGTGTTCTCGCGCAGTTAGCCAGACGAGTTGCGCAACTCGTGTTGCGCCACATCGAGTTCGCGGGCCCCCCCTCTCGTGCGGCACAATCAGGGCGTGGAGCGTCTGGGCAAGTACCGCCTGCTTCGGCGGCTGGCGGTCGGAGGGATGGCCGAGGTCTACCTGGCGGTCGCCGAGGGCCTGTCCGGGTTCGAGAAGCGCGTGGTCTGCAAGCGCCTGCTGCCGCAGCACGCGCGCGACCCCGAGCTCGTGACGATGTTCCTGGACGAGGCGCGCCTGGTGGCGCGCCTCGGGCACCCGAACATCGCCGAGGTGTACGACGTCGGCCAGGCGGGTGACGACTACTTCTTCGCCATGGAGCAGATCGATGGGTGCGATCTGCGCGAGCTCCTGAGGGCCCATGCGCTGCTGCCACTGGCGGACGCGGCGACGATCGTGGCGGCGGTCGCCGAGGGGCTGCATCACGCGCACGAGCAAGAGGTGGTTCATCGCGATGTTTCGCCGTCGAACGTCCTGGTGGGGCGGGATGGGCGCGTGAAGCTCATCGACTTCGGCGTGGCCAAGTGGACGGCGCAGCGGACGGAGACGCGGCAGGGCGTGCTGAAGGGGAAGTGCGCGTACATGTCGCCCGAGCAGTGCCGTGCGGGTCACCTCGACCGGCGGAGCGACCTGTTCTCGCTGGGCGTGCTGCTGTACGAGGTGACGACGGGCACCCGGCCCTTCGAGGGTGACAACGACTTCGAGGTGATGAACGCGATCGTCGCGGGGCGGTTCGAACCGCCGTCGAAGCGGCGCGCGAACTATCCGGAGGAGCTGGAGGCGATCGTGACGGAGGCCCTGCGGCCGGCGCGGGAGGAACGGTTCCAGACCGCGGCGAAAATGGTGACGAGGCTGCGAGCGCTGGAGCTCGGCCCCGCGAACCTTCCGGCGCTGGTGGCAGCGGTGCCCGAAGAAATCGCACGGCCGTCGCCGACGCTCGAACCCACGGTCACCGATGTCCATGTCCCAAAGGCGCCGACGTGGCGCCTGGGAATCGCGGCGGGTGTGGTGCTGATCGCGGGCGTGGTGATGGCGCTGGCCTGGCCTCGATCCGAATCGTCACCGCCACCGCCGCCGCCGAAACCGGCACCCGTTCATGCGCCAGTGCCACCGCCTCCCGCCAGCGTCGAATCGCTGGAGCCCGATGTTCCGAAGGCGACGAAGGCCCGCAAGCGAGCCGCGACGTCGGGCAAGCCGGTCAAGGTGTGGGATCCCGATTCGCCCGTGCCGCCGTAGTACTCTCGGGGCGTGCGCCTCCTCCTCACGATCGTCGTGTTCGTGTGGGCGTGGCGCGCGTCGGCCGACGAGGCGATGCGGCCCGACGCGAAGGCGCGCTACGACGCCGGCATGACGCTGTATCGCGCGCACGATTACATCGCGGCGGTGCGCGAGTTCCAGGCGGCGTACGGCCTGGATCCGCGTCGCGAGATCCTGTTCGCGCAGGCGCAGGCCACGCGGCTGAGCGGTGACTGCGGCGCGGCGTTGCCGCTTTACGAACGCTTCTTGGCGACGAAGCCGCCGCCTCAGCAGGTCGAGGCGACCCGCATCGCCGTCACCCGATGCGCCGAGGTACCGCGGGCACCCGAGCCTCTGGCCGTGATGGCGCCGCTGCCCCCGCCTGCGAAGAGTCGTTGGTATCACGATCGGCTGGGCGGGGTGCTGGTCGGCGCAGGTCTGGCGGCGATCGCGGCTGGCACTGGCCTGTTGATGTCGGCTGCCACGCTCGACCGCGATGCGCGCCGATCACAGCACCTCGACGACTACGGCGCGGCGCGGGCGAAGGCGGTGGATCGGCAGCGTCTGGGTGTGGCGACGACCGTGGCAGGAGCGCTGCTGGTCGTCGGCGGCACGGGCCGGTACTTGTGGATCTCGCCCGGCGGGGCCGGCATGGGCGGCCGATTTTGAGACGAGCGTTGCTCGCCGGCGCAGCGCTGGTGGCCGGTTGCCTGGGTCCGCCCCGTTTCCGATGCGATGAGGACAGTCAGTGCCGGCAAGAAGGGCGCACCGGCGTCTGCGAGGCGAACCACCTGTGCAGCTTCCCCGACACGGGCTGTCCGTTCGGCCGCCGCTACGCCCGCCACGCCGATCACGGGGTTGCCGGCACGTGCGTCGCCGCGGCCTGTGGGGCCAACGCAGTCGTGGACGTCGTTGCCGGCCGTGCGCACGCCTGCTGGCGGCGGCAGGACGGCAGCGTCTGGTGCTGGGGTGCGAACGAGAACGGTCAACTCGGCGACGGAACGACCAGCCCGCGCTCGTCGCCGGTGCGCGTCGCGGGTATCGACGGCGCCGTGGCCATCGCCGCGGGCGCCGCCCACTCGTGCGCCATCGACCGCGCCGCGATCCTCCGCTGCTGGGGCGGCAATGGCGACGGTCAGCTCGGCGACGGCAGCCGCGAGACTCGCCTGCGCCCCGTCGCCGTGGGACTCGAAGGCGCGGTGGAGGTGGTGGCCGGGGCCGTGTCGACCTGTGCGCGGCTCCCCGGTGGCGCTGTCGCTTGCTGGGGTGGAAACACCGAGGGACAACTCGGCGGTGCAACCGCTTCCCTGCGTCCGGTCGCGGTGAGCGGCGTGTCGGGCGCCGTCCAGCTGGCGCTGCGTGGGCGGCACGCGTGCGCGCGGCTGGGGATGCGGACCGTGCTCTGCTGGGGCGCGGGCGGGGCCGGCCAGCTCGGCGATGGTGGCCTTGCCAGTCGCTCGACGCCGATGGCGGTGGCCGGCATCGACGACGCCGACGATGTCAGCGCCGGTCTGCTCCACACCTGCGCCCGTCGTGTCGACGGTTCGGTCTGGTGCTGGGGCTTCGGCGGCGCCGGACAGATCGGCGACGGCGCCTCGGTGATGCGCGCGGTTCCCACCAGGGTGAAGATCCTTTCCGAGGTCGTCGCCTTGCACGCCGGTGACCAGCACACCTGCGCACGGAAGGGGGACGACACCGTCTGGTGCTGGGGCGCCAACGGCACCGGGCAACTGGGTGATGGGACCACGCTGGCCTTCGGCGTGCCGGTGGCGGTCGTGGGATTGCCACCCGCGGCGGTGCTGGCCACGGGCGAGGGTTTCTCCTGCGCGGTGGAGCGTGCCGGTGGCCTCTGGTGCTGGGGCGACGATCGCTTTGGCCAGCTCGGCGTGGGAACCGCGGTGCTGCGCGCTTCGGCCATGCCGGCGCTCGCGACCGGGGTGGCCGACGTGGCGGCCGGCGCGGCGCACACATGTGTTCGCCGCACCAACGGCGGCGCGTTGTGCTGGGGTGCGGGGCAGAACGGCCGGCTCGGTGACGGCGCTGCCCTCGATCGCGCGTCGCCCGTCGAGGTGCGGCTCCCGGGCGCCGTGCGCGAGCTCGCGGCTGGCGGTGCCCATACCTGCGCCGTCACGCTCGATCGGCGCCTCTGGTGCTGGGGCCGCGGCGTCGACGGCCAGCTCGGCGACGGCAATCGAGTCGACTACCTCGTGCCGGTGCCTGCGATGGCGTTCGCCGCGGTGGATCAGATCGCACTCGGAGCGGCGCACGGCTGTGCGCGGGTGCGAGGCCAGGCCTGGTGCTGGGGCGCAGGCGGCGAGGGGCAACTGGGCGACGGGAACTCCACGGACCGACCCAGCCCGGCCGCAGTTGCCGGTGTGGAGGACGTGGAGGCGGTGGCGGCTGGCGACGCTCACAGCTGCGCCATCGTCCGCGGTGGCCGCGTCTGGTGCTGGGGCCGAGCGACCGCAGCAAGGCCAGCCGAGGTGCCGCTCGAGGTCGCCGCCGTGGAGATCGCCGCCGGTTCCGCCCACACCTGCGTGCGCGAGGAGAGTGGCCGCGTCTGGTGCTGGGGGCGCTGGGGCGACGTCACCTCCGATCGGCCCGTGGCCATCGCGACGGTCACGGACGCGCAGGCGATCACCGCCGGGGCGGACCACGCCTGCGCGCTTCGCCGCGACGCCTCGGTCTGGTGCTGGGGCGCGGGCGAGGCGGGGCAGCTCGGCGACGGAGCCGGCCGCTCCTCGTCGGTGCCCTTGGCGGTGACCGGCCTTTCGCGCGTGGCCCGGGTGGCCGCGGGCGCTGCGCATACCTGCGCCGTGCGCACCGACGGCGTCACATTCTGCTGGGGCGCGAACACCAGCCGCCAGCTGGGCGATGGCCTGCCCCCGTTGCGCCCGCGACCGCGGCCGGTCCCCCTCGACTGTCCTTGAAGTAACATCCCTGCCGATGGCCAAGACCGCCGAGCGCACGCTCACCGCTCTGGTGTCGCCGTTCGGCCGCGGCGAGCGGGCGGACCTGCCCGTGCTGATCCACGCCGGTCGCGCGGATCGTCTGGCGTCGCCCGGGCAGCGCCTGTGGGTGATCCGCGACGAACTCGTCATCGGGCGGGGCGCTCCCGCCGGTCACCTGCTGCTCGACGACGCCCTTGCCTCCAGCAGCCACGCAAGGATCGTTCGCGGCGCCGCCGGCCACGAGCTGCACGACGATGGGAGCAAGAACGGCACCTTCCTCGACGGCGCGCGCGTCACGGGGCAGGTCCGTCTGCCTGACGGGGGACGCATCTTCGTCGGCAACCACCTGTTCGTCTTCAGGCTGATCTCGGCCGCCGATCGCGAGGCGCTGGACGAGGAGCAGGCGCGTCCCCTGGGGCCGGTGGCCAGCAGCGCGCCGCCTCTGGCGCGCATCTGCCAGAAGCTGCGCCGGCTGGCCACCACCGGGGACGAACTGTTTCTGTCGGGCGAGACCGGGACCGGCAAGGAGGTGTACGCCCGCGCCGTCCACGCCGCGAGCGGACGAGCCGGGCGCTTCGTGGCCATCAACTGCGCGGCGTTGCCTCGCGATCTCGTGGAGAGCGAGCTGTTCGGCTACCGGCAGGGTGCGCACTCGACCGCGCAGGGCGCCAAGGCGGGGCTGCTCGAGGAGGCTCACGGCGGGACGTTGTTCCTCGACGAGATTGGCGAGATGAACGCGGAGGCGCAGACCAAGCTGCTCCGGTTCCTGCAGGACAAGGAGGTGACGCCGCTCGGTTCGACGCAGGCGCGCCGCCTCGATGTCAGGGTGATCGCCGCGACCAACCGACCGGTGGCGCCCGGTGGCAACTCCGGGGTTCGTGACGATCTGCTGGCGCGGCTGGGCGCGGCGCCCCTGACGCTGCCACCGCTGCGCGAGCACCTCGAGGACCTCGGCCCGCTGATCGCGCATTTCGCCCGCGCGCGCGGCGTGGTCGAGACGCTGGTCTTCGAGGTTCCGGCGTTTCGCGCGCTGTCGCTTCACCGCTGGCCGTTGAATGTGCGCGAGCTCGAGAAGCTGCTCGCGACGGCGATCGCGCTCGTCGAGGGACGCCGTCCCGTCGCCCAGCGCGATCTTCCCGACGGTCTCCTGACGCCGGACGACCGAGCGCCGGTTGTGAAAGGCGGCCGCAAGCCACCCGAGCGTGCGCCGAGCGCCGCGGAGCTGGAAACACTGCTGGCGCAGCACGCGGGGCAAGTGGCCGACGTGTCTCGCGCGCTCGGCCGCCAGCGTGCCGCGGTCTGGCGCTGGATCAAGCAACTGGGGATCGATCCGGCGAAGTATCGACGCAAGCCGCGCTGATCAGTTACGCTGTCGCTGCCGATGCGCACGGTCATGCTGACTCTGGCGCTCTCGATCATGCTGCCTAGGGCGGGATGGACGCAGGGAAGCGACGATCCTCCCGAGGCCGGTGAACAGGCGATCGAGACGGAAGGAGCTCCAGCGACGCGCGTCTCCTGCCTCGAGGACATGTCCGAGGACGGCTTCGAGCGCAAGGGCGTGCAGAAGCGCGACTTCCTCAAGCGCCATCGCTTCGAAGTCGCCGGTGTCGGCGGCTTCTACGCCTCGGACGTGCTGTCATCCACCTATACGTTCGGCGGCGGGTTGTCGTTTTTTCCCTCGGAGGACTTCGGCGTCGAGGCCCTGGTCACTTACGCGCCCGTCCACTTCCGCCTGGAGGAACCGTTCTCCGCGTTCGATCAACGGAAGCGATTCGCGTCGGGCTCGGCGCTCCAGGCCCTGGCGGCGGTGACGCTGTCGCCCATTCACGCGAAGTTCAAGTTCACCGAGTCGACGATCGTCCATGGCGATCTGTTCCTCCTCGCCGGCGGCGGCCGCACGTTCCACGACTCGGTCCAGGGCCTGACGTGGCAGGCGGGCGCCGGGCTGCGCCTCTACCTCGGCAAGTACCTGGCGTTCCGGCTCGACGTTCGCGACCTGATGCTGCCGCAGGAGGTGCTCGGCCGCGGGCGCATGACCCACAACCTCATCCTGCTGGGAGGCTTCGGCCTGTGGCTCGGCTGACCTTGATTGCGGCGCTCCTGGTCGCCGGGGTGGCTCGCGCCGAGACCCCGGTCGAGTCCGGCATCTGCGTCGACGAGTCGATCAAGGCGGACCTCGACGCCAAGCGACGGAAGCGCTCGGTGAAGGATCGCCTGGTTCAGAAGACGAACCGCCACGAACTGGGTGTGCGCGGCGGGCATTACGTCTCCGATCTGTTCGACGCCACCTACGTCGTCGGCGGCCTTTACGCCTACCATCTGACCGAGGATCTGGCCGTGGAGGCCAGCGGGTCGTACACGCGGATCACCTCCGCGGGCGGGCCCGAGCTGGAACGCACCTTCTCGGTGCTCGGCGGCCGCGATCGGAAGGCGTTGCTCTTCGCTTCCAACCTGGTCTGGGCGCCCCTGCACGCGAAGATGCAATCGGGTGCGTCGATCGTGCATTTCGATCTGTTCGTCACCGCGGGCGCGGGCGTCGTCGACTCCGTGTTGTCGAGCGGGATCGCCGGCAACGCGGGCATCGGCTTCATGTTCTTCCTCGGGCGCGCCGTGGCCCTGCGCTTCGACGTGCGCGACTACATTTACCGGCAGCAGTTGCTCACCGAGAAGCTGCTGGTGAACGACGTGGCGGCGACGCTCGGCCTGAGCGTCCTCTTGCCCTTCACCGAGTGAGGTCCCGGATGATCCTTCGCACGATACTCGCGGCGACGCTTTTCACGGCGACGGCCATCGCTGCGCCCGCGAGGCCACCGGCGGCCAAGACCCGTCCTGGCAGGCCCGTTCGCAAGAAGCCGGCGCCACGGCCGGTGGCTCCCGTGCCCGCGCCCGCGCCCGTGCCTGCGATCGAGACCCCGACGCCCGCTCCCGAGCCGGCCGCCGTGGAGGCGCCCAAAGAGCCTGCTCCCGCGCCGGTGGAGACGCCGCTGCCGGAGAAACCGGCGACGAATGTCGAAGCATTGCGCGCCGAGTACGAGGCTCTCAAGGATGCGCTCTTCCGATCGGGCGCCCGGCGGGAGACGCTGGAAAAGGCGCTGTTCTCGACCCAGCTCCTGCCCACCATCCGCTGGAAAGGAGCCAAGCACCACCTTCTCAAGCGCGCCGAGGTGCGTTTCGACGGCGTGCGCCTCTGGGAGTCTGCGAGCGTGACCGGCGACGCGCCGGTGGCGCTGGCCGCCAGGAGCGCGCCGCCAGGACCCCACGTGCTGGGGGTGCGCATCGAGGTCCGGGGCCGCGAGGATGCCAGGCGCGGCTACGTCTCCGAGCACACCTTCTCCGTCTCGCTCCCCGAAGGAAAGAAGACGCACGTCCTCATCACCCTCGACGAGGACGGCAGCAGCGCGTCCTACGAGCCGACCGCCGAGATCGAGGTGGAGAGCGATTGACATGACGGCCGTGTGGTTGTTGCTGACGATCCTGGCGCAGGCCGCGGACGACGAACCGATCGGTCGTTACCTCGACGACCTGGAGAAGTCGCGCCGTCTGCCCGCCGAGAGCGCTTCGCCCGAGTCCCTGAAGGCCACGGTGCAAGAGGCGGAGGATCTGCTGGTGCGTGGCGACGCCCGCGCAGCGACGACTCGCCTGTTCGCGCTCGTCGAGTCACCCCGTTACCAGACCTGGAAGGACACGCCCACCTTCCAGGACGCCGAGTTTCTCCTGGGGAGATCGCTGCTGCGCGGAGGCGCCATCCGCTCGGCCGAGCGCTACCTGCTGCGCGTGCTCGCGCACGGCACCGACGGTCCCTACTTCGTGCCCGCCCATCGGAGCCTGGTCGATCTGGCGCTGGAGACCCGCGCTTATGGCCGGATGGCGGGCCTGCTGTCCGCCCGTCCGCAGCTGCCGCCCGACAGCGCCAGCGAGCTGGCCTACCTGCGCGGACGCGCCGCCTACGGCAGCAAGGATCTCGAGGCCGCCACCACCCATTTCGACGCCGTCGATCGCAAGTCGCGGCTCTACCCGGCGGCGGCTTATTTTCGCGGCCTGGTCGCCGCCCGCCGTCGGCGCTTCGAGGACGCCCGCAAGGCTTTTTGCGAGATCGCCGATCAGAAGGACAAGCTGGCCTTCAATGTCGATCAGCGGTACTTCGCCATCAAGGATCTGGCCCACCTGGCGCTGGGACGCATCGCGCACGAACAGGATCGCTACGACGAGGCCTACTACTTCTACTTCTCCATCCCCGACGAGTCCGAGCACCTGGCCGAGGCGCTGTTCGAGGCCGCGCACTCCATGTACCAGAAGGGGGAGAACGACGCCGCTCGCGCCTTCGTCGATCAATTCGAGCGGCTGTTCCCCAGTTCGCCGCTGCGCGCCGAGGTCGCCATCCTCCGCGCGAACCTCGACCTGAAGTCGTGCGCCTTCGATCGGTCACGGGCCGCCGTCGCCGCGGTGGTGGGCACCTACCAGCCGATCGTCGATGGCCTGGCCGTGCTCCGGAAAGACCAGGCCCGCCGCAACGCTCTCGTCGATCGCCTGCTCGACCCTGCGGCGACTCTCGGCCCGTCGGGCGACCAGGACCAAGAGTTGCTGTCTCTGCTGAAGCTGGACGGACGCTTTGGCACGCTGCACGACATGGCGAAGGCGATCGACCTGGACCTGGCCGAGGCCACGGCGGCGGTGACGCTGTGGCAGGCGCTGGGCAGCGAGGCCTCGTCGAGGACGGCGGCAACCTCGTCGTCCACCGAAGCCACCCAGTTGCTCCACGAGGTCGAGGCGCTCGCTGCGGCGGGGACCAAGGACACGGCGCTGGCGCAGCGGCTCGGGAACCTGCTCCTCGACGTCTCGATCGCCGCCCATCCGCCCGAGAAGGCCGGTCCGTATACGGCCGAGGCGCGCGCGGCAGAGGAACTGGCCCGCCGCTACACAGTGCTGCGGCTCAAGGTGGTCGAGGCGTCGCGAACGCTCGCGGCCGAGTCGTTCGGCGAGCTCGATCAACGGCTGCGCGCGATCCTGCGCCAGACCCGCCTCGTGCAGATCGACGCCACCGTCGGCAAGAAGAAGAAGCTCGAGCGCGAGATCGCCAACCTGTACGCCGGCAAGATCCCCCCGTCGTTGTTCCACAAGCTGCAGGCCGAAGGGACGCTGAGCGACGACGAGGAGTACTGGCCCTTCGAGGGTGAGCACTGGTCTGACGAGTACGTCAACTACAGGTGATCATGCGCCGGCTCGCTCTCGCTCTGTCGGTCGTCGTTGCCTTGGTTGCCGTGCCAACCGTGCGCGCGCGCGCGGAGGACGCGCCACCGCTCGCTCCGGAGATCGAGGCGCTGATCAAGGCCAAGGAGCAGGAGGCCACCGGGGTGCGCCGCGAGGCCATCAAGCTGCTCGAGGCTTATCTGAAGGACAGCGTGCCGTCGGAGGAGACGGCCGAGGCCCTGTTCAAGCTGGCGGAGCTGACCTGGGAGGAGGCGCAGGCCGCCTACCTGCGCCGCATGGGCGAGCATCAGGAGGCGGTCGCGGCTTGCCGCGCGGATCGCAGCGTCTGTCCGAACGTTCCGAAGAAGACGCCCCGGCTGGACCTCTCGCAGGCGCAGTCGACCTACGAGCGCCTGATCCGTGACTATCCGCGCTTTCGCAAGATCGACACGGTCATCTATCTGTATGCCTTCTCGCTGCGAGACGAGGGGCGGCTCGACGAGGCGGTGGTTTACTTCCAGCGCCTGCTGCGGGATTTTCCGCGCTCGCGCTTTCGCGCGGATGCCTGGATGGCGCTTGCCGAGTACCGCTTTTACGAGAAGCAGGATTTCGCGCGCGCGCTGGGAGCCTACGAGAACGTCATCAAGTTCCCCAGCTCGCAGCTCTACGGCCTGGCGCTGTTCAAGACCGCCTGGTGCTACTGGAAACTGGGCAAGAGCGATCGGGCTGCGGCGCGATTCAAGGAGGTGCTGGACCTCGCGCAGAAGGCCAAGGACCGCAGCGCCGAGGAGAAGAAGCGCGCCGCCGAGCTGCAGGACCAGGCTCTCGACTATCTGGTCGAGCTGTTCACCGAGGATGACACCAAGTCCGCCGACGACGCCTACGCCTTCCTCGCGCAGATCGGGGGCAAGACGTACTCGCTGCGGGTGATGCGCCGCCTGGCCGACACGGTTTACGATCAAACGCGCTACGAACGAGCTGGGCAGGCCTATCTCTTCGTTCTCCAGCTGGACGCCAAGCAGCTGGACGCGCCCGAGCTGCACCGGCGGGTCGTGGAGTCGTACCAGGCGATGGGGCGGGGCGACCGTGCGGCCGCCGAGATGCGCAAGATGGCTGTCGACTACGGCCCGAAGAGCCCCTGGGCCAAGGCGAACTTCGATCATCCCGAGGCGATTGTCCGGGCGCGCGCCGTCAACGAGGAGCTCATCCGCACACAGGCCAAGGGGCTGCACGCCCAGGCGCAGCGGAACGAGAAGGAGTCGCGCGTGGTCGACAAGGAGCGCTACGGCCACGCCGCCGACGCCTACGCCTTCTACCTGCAGCAATTTCCCGACGCGACGGACGCCGCCGAGCTGCGCTACCTGCGTGCCGACATCCTGTATTTCAAGCTGCACGATCTGCGCGCCGCCGGGAGCGAGTACCTGGAGGTAGGCAAGTCGAAGCCCGTGGGCCCGAATCACAAGGGGGCTCTTCTCCACGCCATGGAGGCCTTCGAGAAGCTGCGTCCGCCAGCGCCGGCCGGCGCCCGCAAGAAACGGGACGTCACCGACGATGACCGCCGCTTCGCCGACGCGGCCGATCTCTACGCCACGTTGTTTCCGAACGACAAGGAGATCGTCACGGTCATCTACAAGAACGGGCAGTTCTTCTTCGACTACGGCGACTACGACGAGGCGATCAAGCGTTTCGGCCTGATCGTCGAGCGTTACCCGGCGAGTCCCGTGGCGGGCCCCGCGGGCGACCGGCTGCTTGAGTGCCTCAGTGCGGCCAAGGACTACGAGAACATCGAGACCTGGGCCCGGCGGCTCAAGGCGACCAAGGCCTTTGCCAGCCGCGCGGATCAAGCGCGCCTGGACGACGTGATCGCAGGCGCCATGCTGAAATCGGGCGAGGGCTACGCCGCCAAGGAGCAGCACGAGAAGGCGGCTGCGTTCTTCGAGCGCATCGCCAAGGAGTATCCTGCGCACGCCAGCGCACCCAGGGCTCTGAACAACGCCGGCGCCGCCTACGAGAAGGCCGGCCGTCCCGAGCGGGCCGTCGACGCCTACCGGTCGTTGGCCGACCGCTATCCGAAGGCCGCGGACGCGCCGGTCGCTTTGCTGACGGCGGCGAAGATCGAGGAGAGCATTGCCAACTACGCGCCCGCGGCGACGCTCTACGAGCAACTGGCGTCCCGCTACCCACAGGCGGCGCAGGCGCCTTATTCCTTGCGGCAGGCGGCGCTCCTGCGCCAGGCGATGGGCCAGAGCGACCGAGCCGTCGCGCACTTCGCCGCCTTCGAGAAGCAGTACAAGGGACGGCCCGAGACCCGCGACATCGCGTTCCAGAAGGCGACGCTGCTGTTCGACAAGAAGGACTTCCGCGGTGCAGTCGTCGCTTTCGCCGACTTCTCGCACAGCCACGGCGACGACGCCCGCGTGGTGCAGGCCATGGTGCGCGAGGCAGAGGCGCACATGAGGCTCGGCGCCGATGGCAAGGCCAAGGAGGCGCTCGGCAAGGCGCTGGCCCACTTCCGCAGCCACAAGCGCAGCGACGAGACCGCGCTCTTCGCGGCCGAGGCTCGCTACCTACAAGGTGAGCTGCTGTTCCGCGAGTACGACGCCGTCAAGATCGGCGGCAGGCCCCGCGCGCTCGTCAAGGCGCTCGAGGACAAAGCCAAGCTCCTCGACGACGCCAAGAAGATCTACCTGGACGTGGTGACCTTCCGTGTCCCCGAGTGGGCGACGGCGGCGCTGTTCCGCATCGGCCAGGCCTACGAGACCTTCGCCCGGGCGATGCGCAACGCCAAGCCGCCGAAGGAGCTGTCGCGTGAGGAGCAGCAGGTGTACCGCGACGAGCTGGAAAAGTCGGTGGTGGTCATCGAGGACAAGGCCCTGGACGCCTACCGCTCGGGTTACGCCAAGGCGATCGAGATCGGCGTGTACAACAAGCACACGCGCGCGTTGCGGCAGTCGCTCGCGCAGCTCGACCAGGGCGAGTTTCCGCCCGAGGCCGAGGCGCGGCTGGGGGCTCGCCTGGGTGAGGCGCGCGCGCCGTCGCTGGAACCAATCGAGGAGATCCGACGGTGAAGTACGTCGTTCTCCTCGCCCTTTTCGGCGCGTCCTGCGGTCACGCGCAGCCAACCGGCAAGTCGAAGAAGGTCGCGCCCGCGGTCTTGCCCAAGGCCAAGCCCGAGGCGCGCCCGCTGTTCGACGAAGGGGTGCGGCTGATGGCGCTCGGGGGCAAGAACCTCGAGGCGGCACGCGATCAGCTCACGCGCGCCGTGGGCCTGGACGACAAGCTGTTCGAGGCCTGGCACGACCTGGGTGTCGTGGAGGCGCGGCTCGGCCGCTGGGAGCCGGCGCGCGACGCGCTCCGCAAGGCGCTGAAGTTGCAGCCAGCCTCGCGCAAGACGGTGATCGCTCTGGGCGAGGTCCTCGGCCGCGGCCGGCGCTGGTCCGAGGCGCAGTCGCTGTTCGCGGACGAGTCCGCCGCCGAGCCGACGGACCAGGACATGCGCCTGCGGTACGTGCAGGCGTTGCGTGACGGAGGCCAGGCCAATCAGGCGCTGGATCAGATCAAGGCGGTGCTGGCCAAGGACAGCAAGAACGCGGCTGCCTTCAACGCGCTGGGCCTCATCTACTTCAAGATGGAGAAGCTGCCACTCGCCGAGTCGGCCTTTCGCCGCGCGATCGAGCTCGACTCGCAGGCGAAGGCCACAGCCGCGGTCTGGAACAACCTGGGCCTGGTCGAGCTGGCCCGCGGGAACTCGCAGGAGGCATTCCAGGCCTTCGACAAGGCATCGATGCTGGATCCAAAGTACCGCGAGGCGCACCTGAACGAGGCGAACGTCTACCTCGACTGCGGCGACTACAAGCGGGCCGAGAAGCAGATCCGCAAGGCGGTCGACATCGACCCCGACGATCCCGACGCGCAGCTCGCGCTGGGCGTGGCGCTGAGGGGCCAGAAACGCTTCGACGAGGCGCGCGTCGCCTACGAGCGCGCGCTGGCGGTCCGGCCGAATTACGCGCCCGCGTTGTGGAACCTGGCCGTGCTGTACATGGACTTCCAGCAGGACAAGAAGAGGGCGCGTGAGACGCTCACGATGTACCGCAAGGTGGCACCCCGCGATGATCCGAAACGTGCCGATGCCGACGCCCGCATGAAGGAGCTGAGGTAAGATGAAACCTTCGGCCAGGACAGCCATGAGGCGCCTCGCTCTCGTCTTGGTTATTGCCGGTATGTCTCCGGCGTGGGCCGCGGACAAGGCGAAACCTGCGCCCGCCAAGACGCCGAAGTCGAGGGTCTACACGTTCACGGGCCTCGACGTCGAAGGAAAGCTGAAGACGCCGCAGCTGCTGTTCTTCCTCAACCGCGTGAAGCTGGAACTCGACACCACCAGCCCCGAGAAGCGCTCCTTCATGAAGGAGCTCGAGAAGAGCAGCGATGACAAGGGGCTCTAGCCAGCTACAGGCCGTCTACCTCTGGGGGCGCGTCCCGATCGGCTACCGCTTGCTGCGCGGCAAGGAAGGGGTCAGCCTCGGCACGACCAAGGCATCGACGTTCGTGGCGCCACCGTCGCCGATCTGGCCGCGCCAGATGCGGGTGCTGAACCCGATAAAAACCGGGTACCGCTTGCGTGTCTGGCCCGGGATGTCCGGTCAGGTGCAGAGCTACGGACAACCGACGGACGTCGCCTCGCTCCTGTCGGGGCCGGCGCCGAAGCGCTTCCTGCTGGGCCGGGCCGCCTACCGGGACATCCCGCTGCAGGTCGGGGATTCGGGCGAGGTGATCGTCGAGCAGACGACGCGGCTGCGGCTGCGCATCGAGTACGTCGATCCGCCCGAGCACATCCCCCGGCCGCGAATCGCCGATAGCGACCCGCTCTTCCTTCGCACCTTCTTCTGGTCGTCGGTGTCGGCGCTTTCGGCGCTGATCCTGATCCTCCTCATCGGGCCGCGCATCAAGCAGGATCCGTTCGTCCTGACGCCCGAGCGTTACGCCACGGTCGTGGCCCCGATCACCGAAGCGCCTGACGTGAAGGCTGCGATGGAACAGGCGAAGCAGGCGGCCGCGGCGCGCGCCCGTGAAAGAGACCGCAAGCGCAGGGAACGGGAAGCGGCGGAGGCGCGGCGGGCCAAGGAAAAGGAAGGCAGCCTCGGCAAGCCGGACGCCGAGAAAAACGAGACCGTCCTGCCCAAGGGCCGCGAGGACATCCTGCGCGAGAAGGTGTCCAAGACCGGATTGCTGGCCGCCGTCGGCAGCGCCAAGGCATCGGGCTCGGGCCTGGGCAAGCTGCTCACGCGCAACGACAGCGGTGAGATGGAGCAGGCGCTCAACGGCCTCGTGGGGGCCAAGCTGGCAGTGGGGCGCGGCAGCGGCGGACTGGGGACGGTCGGGACTGGCCTCGGCGGCGGCGGCACCAGCTTCGGCCACATCCAGGGCTCGGGTGATCTCGACGTCGGCGCGGGGCGCGGGCGTGGCCGCAAGGGACCCAGCCTGGGCACGGGCAAGGAGAAGGAAGTGAGCGTGGGGATGGAGACCGGGACGCCCGACGCCGAGGGGGGCCTGTCGAAGGAGCAGATCAACCGCGTGGTGAGGGCACACGCCGCAGCCGTCAAGTACTGCTACGAGAAGGAGCTGCAGCGCGCGCCGCACCTGAACGGTCGGATCGACCTCTACTGGGTGATCAAGCAGAACGGCACCGTCGACCGGGTGAAGACCGCCAAGTCGACGATGGATAACCGCGCCGTCGAGGGTTGCATCGAACGCCAGGTGAAGAACTGGCAGTTCCCGAAGTCCGACGCCGACACCATCGTCCAGAGTTACCCGTTCCTCTTCAAAGGAGGCTCGTGATGCGTGCAATCCTGCTCATGACCGTTGTGATCCTCGGCTGCGGCACCAACACGCCGAACTACTTCCCGCCCGACAACGGGCCGCTCGAGGTCGGGGCCATGGGTCAGCCGCGCGAAGCGACCGCCGTGGTGACGCTCCCATTCCGCGTCCCGACCGACGGAGAGCGGCAGGACTTGATGAGCGAGGCGCAGGGCCTCGGCTTCGCGGCTCCGTGGCTGCGGCGTCGCAACATCGCCATCTCCATCCAGTACTCGATCACGAACCTGGACAAGGACCGGGGTACCGCGCAGGTCCTGGTCGATGGCGCCAACGAGTTCACCAGCTACGATGCGCGGGCCATCCGCGCGGCGATGCTGATGGCCGGGGCGAACAACAACGACGTGGTGGTCCTGTCGCTGATCCAGGGCGTCCCCGTCAGCGTGGAGCCGGGGCAGACGGTGTCGGGCGTCGTCCGCGAGGATGACATCGCCGAGGCTGAGTTGGACCTGGACGCCATCGGGCGCTGGATGGCCACTCCGGCCGCCGTGCTCATCAACGCCTCCGAGGTGAATGCCGTCGGGCTGGAACGCGTGCCTGCCGAGGTGGTGATCCCGGCGCTGTTCCGGGTCAGCGTAACCTTCACCTCGAACAAGCACATGCGGCTCGACTTCCTGGTCCGCGTGCGCGACAAGAAGGATCAGTTGCTGCTCTCCGACGGTGACACCTTTGCCCCGATGGCTGCTGCCTACGCCCCTCGCCCATGAACGTCGCCACCCTCGTCCTCGCGCTCCTGCACGCGCAGATCACCGGCGAGCCGGTGTCGCCGTATCCGGACGCGACCAAGTTCGCGCGCGGGATCTACAGCGAGGCCGAGGTGGGCGCAGTGATGTTCGTCGGCGAGGCGCGCACGCCCATGGGGACCGGGGCGGCGGTCGGCGCCCGCGTCGGCTATGACCTGTTCCGGTGGGCCGCGGTGCAGGTGCACACCTTCGGCTCGTCGCACGTCACCCACTTTCCGCGCATGCCCCAGTCGGGGCAGCTCCTGCAGCTGTATCAAGGCACCGTCGAGCTGAAGCTGACGGCGCGCTTCGGGCAGATCGCGGCGGCGGCCATGGGGGGAGCGGGCATGGCGCGGCTGTCGACCAACCTGCTCGGCACCGCCGGTTTGACCGATCCCGACGTGCGCAATCTGCCGGTGCTGCTCGGCGGGCTGACCGTGGACTACCATACGCTCAGCCGCCACTTCTCTTTCGGCCTCGGCGGCAACTTCGCAAAATACCAGAGGCTGTTCACCACCGGCGCCGTCGCCGTGACCGCTTTTGCCCGCTACACCTTCTGATGACGAAGTCGTGCCTGGTGCTCTCGCTTTCGCTCGCTGCCTGCGGCACGGTCGACCTCGGCCCGACGCCAGCCGACGTCAACGCCTGCCGGCCCAGCCAGGCGTTCTTCGCAAGCCAGATCTGGCCGAACTTCCTGGCCAAGGACTACGGGGGCAAGCGTTGCGCGGATGCCCGCTGCCACGACAGCGGCTCGGCACGGCTGCTCGTCCTGACGGTGCCCACCTCCGCGCCGAGCATCCCGTTACCGCCCGACTGGGCTGCCGTCTACCGGTCGGTGACGGAGCAGCTCCTGTGCACGAACGTCGACGCCAGCCCTTTGCTGGCGCGCCCCGACGGACGGCAGACGCACGGCGGAGGGAAGCTGATCGAGCAGACCGGCGTCGAGGCGATGCTGGTGAAGATGTGGATCGCGACACGATGAGGACGCTTGCGCTGGCCGTGGTCCTCGTCGCCGCCCCGGCCTGGGCGCAGGATGCGGTGGTGCGGGTGATCGCCGAGGAGGCCGAGGTGCGCACCGGCCCCAGCTTCGCGTACCGCACGGTCTACGTCGCTGCCCGCGGCGAGACGCTGCGCGCCGAGGGCCGTGCTTCGAAGGATTACTGGTTCCGCGTGGTGCTGCCCGACGGTACCTACGGCTGGATCCTGGGCGACCAGGTGCTGCCGCTGGACGTCGAGCCGTCACCGCCCGCGCCGCCCACCTTCGGCCAGCGATTCGTCGAGGCGGTTTTTTCTCCGGCGCCGCTTGCAGCCTCGGATGTGAGCCTGTCGTTCTCGGCCGGCTTCCTGGGCGGCGAGGGGCTGATCCTGTTTCGCCCCGGGTACCTGCTGGCGCCCCACGTCGGTCTCGAGGCTTTCGTCGGCGAGACCGTGGGCGAGCAGGCGGACGTCCTCTACTATGGCGGAGGCGTGAACCTGTACTTGTGGCCCTCTTCGCCCGTCACCCTGTTCGCCGCCGGTGGCGGCGGTGGCGCGTTGGGGCGCAAGAAGGCCGACCAGTTCACCATCCGCACCGGCCACTACGCGACCGCGAACGTCGGTGGTGGTCTGCTGATCGCCCTCAAGAAACGGATCACCTTGCGCTTCGACTTTCGCGACTACCTGGTCTTCGGCCCGAACTACACACGTGAACTCAAGGAATACTCTGGTGGCCTTGCGGTGCTTTTCTAATCTGGGACCCTGGGAGGGTCCCAGGCCCCCCGCGACGAGCCCCGCCAGGCGAAGCCTGTCGTGGCTCCACGCGATGATAGGCCTGATCCTGTTCGCCGGCTGCGGCTCGTCGAAGGCGTGGCTGGTCAAGCCACACCAGCGGGCGTACCTGGCCGACCGCCTGATGCGGCTGGACACCCAGAGTCAGCAGCGGCGCGCCGATCACCACGTGATGACCTTCCGCGAAGGCGCGCTCGGCGGCGACGGCACCGTCGGAGGGGGTTGCGGTTGCAACTGATCGCGCTCCTGTTGCTTCACGCCAACGTCGAGGGCGCGAGCAACGTCACGATCTTTCGCGAGCTGTCGAACGCGGGCACGAGCGTGCGGGTGATCCATCCGCAGGGCGACGTCTCGGCCGACATCGGCAAGACCTTCGCGGTGAATGCCGGCTACGAGGTGGACATCGTCAGCGGGGCCACACCGGCGGTGTACGGATCGGCCTCCCCGGACGCGGTCACCGGCGCCACGCAGTTCTCGGACACGCGTCAGGTGGCACGTGGCGGACTCTCGGTGAACACGGCGCTGGTCGGTCTCTCCGCCGCCTACTCCTACGGCTGGGAGAGCGACTACCGTTCGCACACCGTCATGGCGGCCGCGCGCGGCGATTTCTTCGATCGCAACTTCACCCTTGGTCTTGCCTACACACGCAACTTCGATTCGGTGTGCGACCAGAACAACGAGGGCGCGCAGGGGCCGCTCGATCTGCAGCCGCTCACCTCGTCCGAGCACTGTTTCGCGACTGACCAGACCGACGTGGTCAGCCGGTCCATCGCCGTCCACACCTTCGAGCCCTCGCTGGTCTGGACCGCCACCCCACGCCTGTTGCTGCAACTGGGCGGCACCGTCCAGATCATCGACGGCTTCCAGTCGAACCCGTACCGGCGCGTGGCGATCGGCAACCAGGGACGCACGCCGCAGGAGCACCTGCCGACCTTGCGGCAGCGTTACGCTTCATTCCTGCGCGCCCGCTACGCCATCCCGTCGCTGAAGGCGGCCGTCTCGACGATGGCCCGGGTGTACCGCGATTCCTGGAGCCTGGAGGCGGCGACCGTCGAGGCCGAGGTGTCGAAGTACCTGGGTTCCGATCTGATCGTCGGCGTGCGCGGCCGCTACCACGTGCAGAGCGGGGCGGTCTTCTCGCGCGTGGCCAGCGACTACCGGACGCGTGGACCCGCCGGGCAGTACTGGGCCGGCGATCGCGAGCTGTTCCCGCTGCGGACACTGGTCGCGGGCGCGAAACTGTCGTACCTGCGACGCCGCGAGCAGCGGCCGAACGCGTTCTTCGACGAAGTGGAGCTGAACATCAAGTTCGACCTGTTGTCGTATCACGTGGATCCGGGAGCGCCGAACGAGGCCCGCAAGGGCGGCTACATCGCCCAGGGCGGCGCGGCCCTCCGGTTCTGACATGCGAGCCGTGCTGCTCTTCTTTGTGGCCGGCTGCGCGAGCCTCGGTGGGGCGGGGGGCGGCGGGGACGGCCAGGTCGACCGTCCCATGCCCGAACTGGTGATAGCGCCTCTGCGTGGCAGCGCCGCCATCCATCTGGCGAAGCTGCGAGGCAAGGTGGTGCTGCTGGACCTGTGGGCCTCGTGGTGCGAGCCGTGCCGCGAGGAGATGCCGCTGCTCGACGACCTCGCCGTGCGGCTGCGCTCGCACGGCGTGGAGATCATCGCCGTCTCGCTCGACGAGGATCGGTCGGCTGCTGAGACATTCCTGAAACGCCGCCGCTCGTGGAACCTGACGCTGGGCCACGATCCCTCGGTCGGAGATCGCCTGTCTCCGGCTGCCATGCCGACCTCCTACGTCATCGACCGGCGCGGCATCCTCCGCCAGGTGAACAGCGGCTTTTCCCGCGGCGACATGCCGGCCCTCGAGGCGCGGCTGCGGGCGCTGGCCCGCTAGAGCGGTGCTCAGAGCGGTGCTAGGGCAGCTTCGTCGATTGCCAGTTGACGAGCTGCCATCGGCCGCCGCGCTTCACCCAGGCTTGCGTCCAGCGAATCTCGAAGGTCTTTGGCTCGCGCCCGCCGGTCACGACCTTCGACTGGCCGTTGACGAGGGCCATGGTGCCGTAGAGCCGCACGCGGAGGTCGCTCGGCTCGATGGACTGGTACTTCGCACGGCCCGAACGCAGCGCTTCGATGAACTCCGCCTTGGTCTCGGTGGTCCCACTGGAGTGTGTGTAGACGAGGTCGTCGGCGAGGACCTTGCCGAGCGCCTCGAAGTCGTTGCTCGTGGTGGCGCGGATGCGCTCGGCATCGGCGGCCTTCACCGCGGCGATATCGCGATCCGCCGGAGCGGACATCGCCGCCCCATGGAAGAGGACGAGGACGAGGAATGGCAATGCGAGTGCGCGCAGCATGGCCTGGACTCTAACGCAGACGATACGCAGACACCCCTCCGATGATCGTCTCGATGATGGCGATGTCGCGGATCGCCCGCGGCGGCACGGTCAGTGGATTGCGCTCCAGCACCACGAAGTCGGCCAGCTTCCCCGGCTCGATGGAGCCCTTGTGCGTCTCCTCGAACGCCTGCCAGGCGGCATCCGAGGTGACCGCGCGCAGGGCCTGCAGCGGCGAGATCCGCTGATCCGGCCCCAGCACCTTGCCGTCGCGGGTCGTCCGGTTCACGGCGTCCCACACCAGCCTCAGCGGGTTCACCGGCGTCACCGGCGTGTCGTCGTGGATGCTGAAGCGGAGGCCCCGCTTGCGCGCGGAGGCCAGCGGGCTGATGCGGGCCGCGCGAGCGGGGCCGAGGAAGATGTCGCGGTGGCGGTCGCCCCAGTAGAAGACGTGACCGACGAAGAAGGACGGACTCACGCCGAGGCGCTTCATCTCGTCCAGCTGATCCTCGCGCGTCGTCTGGGCGTGCTCGACGCGGTGGCGGGTGTCGCGGCGCGGGCTCTCCCCCTGGGCGACGCGGAAGGCGTGTAGCACCTCGTCGATGGCGGCGTCGCCGTTGCCATGCACCGCGACCTGGTAGCCGGCACGGTGCCAGGCGACCACCAGCTCGGTCAGCGCCTGGCCGGAACGGATCGAGTACCCGCTGTCCGCGCGGCCCTGGTAGGGGTGCGACAGGTGCCCGGTGTACCCCTGCAGCGATCCGTCCTGCCAGAACTTCACCGCGGCGACCCGCAGGCGATCCGGCACCTGGGGCAGCGAACCCAGCGGCGGCGGCGCGGCGTTGCCCGACACCATGGCGTCGACGCGCAGGTGCATCGCGCCCGCGAGTTGCGCATCCTTGATCGCGGCCAGCGTCTCGCGGCTGGCCCCGGCGATGACCGTGGTGGTGACCCCGCGGGCCAGGTACGCGGCGTCCGACCAGCGAATCGCCTCCCGCACCTCGCCCTTGGTGAAGCCCGGGATCAGGCGACGAACGATGCTCGACTCCTCGATCACGCCGGTGGGCTCGCCGGTCTTGGCGTCCTTGCGAATCACGCCTCCCGGCGGATCGGGCGTCTGGCGATCCACCTTGGCCAGCGCCAGAGCGCGGCTGTTCGCCACGTTCAGGTGCCCGGAGGTGTGGATGATGGCGATCGGGTGCTCGGTCGAGGCGCCGTCGAGATCCTGGCGCGTCGGGTGACGTCGCTCGGCCAGCAGCGTGTCGTCGTAGCCGCGGCCCACCACCCACTGGCCGGGTGGGGTCGTGGCGGCCCGTTTCTTCAGCGCGGCGACGATGTCCGCGATGCGGATCATCGGGCCCATCGGCGGACTGTTGAGATCGATCTGGTGCAGAGCCACGTGGCCGGCGCCAGGGAAGTGATCGTGCGCGGCGAAGAAGCCGGGCAGCATGGTCCGGCCGTTCAGGTCGACCACCTTGGTGGAGGGGCCCGCGAGCTTGCGGATCTCGACCTGCCGCCCCACCGCCTCGACGAGGCCGCCGCGCACGGCCACGGCCTCGACGGTGCGACCGGAGGGATCCATGGTCACGATCGCCCCTCCGACATAGACGGTGTCGGGAGCGATCACCAGCAGCAGCGCCAGACAAGACATCGACATTCACCCTACCTCTTCGGGTGACTGCGCCGCTCACCCGATCGGGTACCGTTCTTCGAGAAGCGTCGCTACTTGCGCAGCAGCTTGAAGCCGAGGTCCCAGTTGCCGGTCTTGAACGCGTAGAGGCAGTAGGCCACGCACATGGCCTCGAGGTAACGCGACGCCTCGATCCCGCCCAGGTCCACGACTGGCCAGCCGAAGTCGGACAGGATGGCGGTCACCTTCTTCTTGGCGGCCTCGTCGTTGCCAGCGATGAACATGTCGGGCGGCCCGCCCGGCAGCTGGGGGCGGAACATGTGGCGCGAGTTCACGGTGTTGAAGGCCTTCACCACCTGGGCGTCGGGCAGCAACCGCTGCACCTGCTCGCCGCCCGAGTCGTGTCTGGCGCTGGCCAGGACCAGCTTGCCGTCCTTCATCTCGACGGGGTTGGTGGCATCGATGACGATCTTGCCCGAAAAGCTCTTCGGGCCGGCCTGCGCGATCACCGCCTCGTTCGCGGTGCCGAGGGTGGCAAGCACGATCAGCTCGCCGAAGGCCGCGGCCTCGGACAAGGTACCGACCGAGGCCTTGGGGCCATTGTCCTTGGCCCAGGCCATCGCATTTTCGTTCCTGGGATCGCGGCCGCCCAGCTTCACATCGTGCCCCAACGTGATGAACGCCTTGGCCAGCGCCGGCCCCACGTGCTTGGTCCCGAGAACTCCGATCTTCATGGCGCTCTCCTTATCATAGAGGCGACGACGCCCCGACCGATGGAGGCGTGCGCGTCACCACGGCTCGCGCCGGGGATCGCGAGCGCGAGCGCTGCCATCGTAGCTCGGGCGCACATGCTAGTGTCGAGGGGTTGATGCTCTCGGACACGCGACCGGAGATCGAGCGAATCGTCGTCGACGGATACAGGCGGATGACGCCTGCGCAGAAGCTGGCTCGTGTCGACGACCTTCGACAGTTGACCATCGGGCTCGCCGAGCGGCGGATCCGCGCCCAGTACATCGGCGCTTCGGACCGCCAAGTTCGTCTCAGGCTCGGTGCGCTGACGCTGGGGCGCGACCTGATGATCAAGGCCTTCGACTGGGATCCCGAGCGCGAGGGGTGGTGAAGGAGAGCCCTTCCGGCGCCGCCGCCATCACGGGTCGGTCTGCCGCGGTCGACCAATGACGCGGACATCGTGGCTGCCCTGCAATTCGTTCACGTTCAAAGTCTGGTGAAGGCGCTCGGGGCGACCTTCTATATCGATGCGGACATGATCGAGGACGCCATTCGTCGCCGAAGCGAGTTCAATCTCATTCACCTGGCAACCATGTTCAAGGTGGACGTTTTCGTCGTGGGGCCCGATGCACGTTCCGACCAGCAGCTCGATCGAGGCATGATCGTTCTGGTGGATCCGGAGCACAATCTCAGTCTGCGGGTGGCGAGTCCCGAGGATACGGTGGCGCACAAGCTGGCCGATTCGCAATGGAGGGACGCCGTCGGTGTGCTGAAGGTGCAGGGCGCCAAGCTCGATTTGACGTACCTGGAGAGCGCTGCGGCCAGCCTGGGTGTCGCCGACCTTCTCGCACGGGCCCGCACGGAAGCTGGGACGTCGGCGTAGGGCATCGGCGGCGGCGGGGGAACCGGCGGAGGCGGGACCGCGGGTAGCGCTGGCGTTGGCGGAGCCGGCGGAGCCGCGGGCAGCGCTGGCATCGGCGGCGTGGGCGGGGCGGGGGGCAGTGCCGGCGCAGGAGGACGCGGGGGCACCGGCGGCGCGCCCGCTGATCAGTGCTCGACCGACGTCAGCGTCTGTCAGAGCGCCGTCGGTTCGTCCGGGTGCCGTTGCGACGCTCGGATGACGAAGTTTGGCCTGTGCCTCACCTTCCGCGGCACGACTCTCCACAGCGGCTACTGCGGCGAATTGCAGAGGCCAATGCCAGCCACCTATTGCACGAGCCCCTGCTCGGAGACCGCTGCCATCGGCAAGTGCGTGTCACCTTCGACCATTGTCGGCAGCGGCGAGTTCGTCTACTACGCCGACGGCCCCGAGCCGATTGACTCGTATTGTGCCGAGAAGGCGTGCCCGAGCTGGGGCCTCGACTACAAGTGGGTGCCCATCACGGCGACCCCTCCGCGGATCTCGGGGAGTTGCACCGTCATCAATGCCGCTGGCCGAGGCTGGTGCTCGGACAGGATCGGCAACGGCTGGAAGGATCCCCAGTACCGCTGTGGACAAGGCGCCGTCGCATCCGACAAGCCCTGTTCCGTCCCGAACGCCTATGGCCGCTGCCGCATCGCCGCCTGCCAGGGTCTGGACGAGATCCGCCACTACATCGGCGACATCGCAGGTCTAGCCGAGCAGGATTGCAAGGAGAGCAACGGCATCTGGAATCCGTAGCGCCGCGGCGAGGACGTCGGCCGCACGCTGGCGATGGCGGCGGGGTTGCTGGCGGCAGCCGGTGGATCGGGTTCGGCGCCGCCTCCGCCAGCGTGGGTGGCGACCTGCGGCGCGCTTGTTCTTGATGAGATGTTCGCGCGAGAGCACAGCTACATCCTGGTCCGCGAACTTCGTCCGCACGCGAGCGGGCCACGCTTCCACGTCCACACGAACCGGCGGCACGCCGATCTGGTAGATGAGATCCGGTCCGGCACCGGTTCCGCTCCACTCCTGCACACAGCTGCGTGAGCTCCCAGACAGCGTTGATGCGCTCCTCCACGGTCGTACCCGCCCAGTCCGAGCCCCGCGACGCGGTACTTCGTCCTCGGGTGACCCGAGTGGAGACGATCCCGCGGGGCGAGGCCGGAGCCATATCGCACCGTTGTACTGCGATCCGACGCGGCCCGCCCCTTGCGCTGCGGATGCACATGTGTAGACTTCTACACATGGCCACGAACCTTGCCATCGATGATCGCCTCTTGGACAAGGCGCTACGCGTCGGCGGGCACAAAACCAAGAAGGAGACGGTGACCGAAGCCCTCGAGGAATACATCCGACGCCGAGAACAGGTCCGTATTCTCGACCTGTTCGGGAAGATGGACGTCGATCCGAAGTACGATTACAAGCGGCAGCGACGTCGCTCGTGAACGTCCTCGTCGATACGTCGGTTTGGTCCCTCGCACTGCGACGTCGGCGCCCATCTGAACACGTCGCAGTGGGTGAGCTCATCGAACTGGTCCGCGAAGGTCGAGCGGCGATCATCGGTCCTGTTCGCCAGGAACTCCTTTCGGGAATTCGAGACGCGGCTCAGTTCCAGACGCTGCGCGATCGCCTTCGCGCGTTCCCGGACGTCGACCTGATCGCCGAGGACCATGAGGATGCTGCCGCGTACTTCAACACGTGCCAGGCCGCCGGCGTCCAAGGCTCGAACACCGACTTCCTGATCTGCGCGGCTGCAGCACGGAGGCGGTTCGCAATCCTGACGACAGACGAGGACTTTCCACACTTCGCGAAGTACCTACCGGTTCGGCTCCACTCGGCACGTAGGTGACTATAATCGCCCGCCTGATGTGGACATCGACGAAGGCTCTGCGGGCGATCGGGCTCCTGGCGTTCTGGCTGCTGCCCGCGTTCGCGGCGGCGGCGACCAAGCCGAAGAACGTCCTCTTCATCGCGGTCGACGATGAGAACGCCAACATCGCCGGCAGGCCCGAGAACACGGCGCTGGTGGCCGAGCTGAGCAAGCAGCTGACGGCCGGATGGCGGGCTGCCGGACCGCCTGCGCGCAAATAGGAACTGCTACGACACAAGCGGAAGGGGATTGCTACACTCCGGCTTCAGGATGGCAGCGTCCACACAGCGGAAGTTCACTGGTACGAGGCGCATGGGATCGGTCGCAAAGAATACAAGATCAAGCGCTTCCTCCCGTAGGCGGCGAGCTCCTCATCGGGCAGCGCGGCGCTACGTGATCTGCCTGTCGAACGCCGGACATCCGGCGTCCCTGGAGCCTCGCAAGCTGTACGTCGCGATGGACGACGCCCCTGCCGCGAAGCTTGGGTTCATTCGCGTAGTGGATGAGTCAGGCGAGGACTACCTGTTTCCACGAACGCTCTTCGCCGACATTCAAGTCCCTGCGAAGGTCGCCGCCGCGCTCGCCGCCGTCCGCTGAGCGCTGGCCGAACTCCCACAAGGGCCCGTCGAATTCCGGCGCACCACCTGAGCGGTCGCAGCCGTGGAGCCGGAGACCTCACGGGCATGACCTGAATGCGCCTGCTCACGCCCACCGCGTTGGAGGGCCGACGGCCTTGCCTGGCGTACCAAAGTTGATACACTTGGCTTCTTGGCTCGCCGGCCACAGCCTCGCTTTACTTGCGTCTTCTTCCGCACAGAAGGCGCAAACGAGCCTGTTCGCGACTGGCTCCGTTCGCTGGAGACGGAGGTGCGGAAGGAGATTGGTGCTGACATCATGGCGGTACAGTGGGGAGGGCCGGAAATAGGGAAGCCACGAGTAGACGGCCTGGGCTTGGGACTCTACGAGGTCCGCACTCAATGTGAGGGAAACGCGTATCGCGTGATTTTTACGATTCATCAAGATCGCATGATCCTCCTCCACGGATTCATGAAGAAGACACGAAAGACGCCAGCCCACGATCTGGCCTTGGCCAGGGAACGTCAGAAAGAAGTTGAACGATGAAGAACAAACACGTTGGGTCTACCCTCGAGTCTCTCTTCGAAGAGACTGGCGAGATCGAGGAAGTCCGAGCAAGGGCAGAGAAGAAGCTCATCGCTGACGAGCTTCGACGGGCGATGGAGAAAGCTCACATCACGCCATCTGAAATGGCGAAGAGAATGCACACGAGCCGGGCGGCGGTGTATCGACTGCTCGATCCTTGGGAGCGCGGCATGACGCTCGACTCACTGTGGAGAGCCTCCGCCGTCCTGGGCATGAGAGCTCGTATCCATTTCGAACGCGATCCGTCGCTTCGAAGGGGGCCGCGCCGTCACGTAGCGAAACGCGCCGCCAGTTGATACAAGCCAGCCGGCCCCAGCCGGAACCCGCCAAGCTACTTCGCGAAACGCTTTTTTACTTCGTCGTGCGAGAGCGCCTGTCCCGCTTCCGATTGCGCCACACCACGCTCGACCTTCGACAGAAAGTAGAGCCGCTCGATAGCATCCTCGACGGTGGCATCATCAGGAAGTTCCTGAACTGTGCCGATGATCTTCTGCTTCAGCGCGGAAGCCATGACCGGAAGATAGCACGTGGCGCGGCAAACCGTCCGGCTCTGGGACGCTCCGAGACAGCAACGTGTAGGTAGCTCGAACGACTATAATCGCCCGCCTGATGCGGACATCGACGAAGGCTCTGCGAACTCTCGGCCTCCTGGCGTTCTGGCTGCAGCCCGCGTTCGCGTCGGCGGCGCCCAGACCAAAGAACGTCCTCTTCATCGCGGTCGACGACCTGCGCCCCGAGATCGGCGCCTACGGCGTCAAGCTCGCCAAGACGCCGCACATGGACGCGCTGGCCAAGCGGTCGATGCTGTTCACGCGCGCTTACGTGTCGCAGGCGGTCTGCTCGCCGTCGCGCACGGTGCTGATGACCGGCCGTCGCCCTGACACCACCAAGGTCTACGATCTGCTGACGCACTTCCGGCTGAACCTGCCGGACGTCGTGACCCTGCCCCAGTACTTCAAGCAGCACGGCTACCACACGCAGGCGTACGGCAAGCTGTACCACAGCGGCCTGGACGATCCGGCGTCGTGGAGCGTCCTCCCGAAGGGCGCGAAGACCGGCATCCCGCAGAAGCTGACGCCCCCCCAGACCAAGGCCGGCAGCCGCGGCCCCGCGTGGGAGAGCGTCGAGGCCGACGACAGCAGCCTGGCCGACGGGCAGACCGCCGACAAGGCGATCGAGACGCTGAAGAAGCTGAAGGGCAAGCCGTTCTTCCTGGGCGTGGGCTTCGTCAAGCCGCACCTGCCTTTCATTGCGCCCCGCAAGTACTACGATCTGTTCAAAGACGTGGCGCTGCCGATGCCGCGCAATCCGTACCCGCCCAAGGACGCGCCGCCGATGGCCGCGACCGGCTTCGGCGAGCTGCGCTACTACCGCGACGTCCCCAGCAAGGGCCCGATTGATCAGAAGATGACCGGCGAGCTGATCCGCGGCTACTACGCGGCGGTCAGCTACACCGACGCGCTGATCGGCCGCGTGCTGGCCGCGCTGGACGAGCTGGGCCTCCGCGACGACACCATCGTCGTCCTGTGGGGCGACCACGGCTGGAAGCTGGGCGAGCACGGCGCCTGGTGCAAGCACACCAACTACGAGATCGACACCCGCACCACGCTGATGGTCAACGCACCCGGCGTCGGCACGCCCGGCAGCAAGACCGACGCACTGGTCGAGACGGTCGACCTCTACCCGACGCTGGTCGAGCTGGCCGGCCTGCCGCCGAGCGAGGGCCTCGAGGGCGCCAGCTTCGCCCCGCTGCTGGCCGATCCGAAGCGGCCGTGGAAGAAGGCCGCCTTCAGCCAGTACCCGCGCGGCCCGAACATGGGCTACGCGATGAAGACCGACCGCTACCGCTTCGTCGAGTGGCTGGACCCGGCGAAGAAGCGCCTGGCGGTCGAGCTGTACGACCACCAAAAAGATCCCGACGAGAACACCAACGTCGCCGGCAAGGCAGAGAACGCGGCGCTGGTGGCCGAGCTGAGCAAACAACTGGCGGCCGGGTGGCGTGCCGCTGGACCGCCTGCGCGTAAATAAGAACTCGCGCGGTCTGGAACGAGGGTCAGGGTGGGGCGAAGACCGGATGGGCCGGCGTCGCCGCGTTCAAGTGATCACCACTAGCACTTCGGATCGCATCACTGGCGGCCCACCACTGCTGCGTGTACCGTGGGGGCCCGCAGATGTTCGAGATCATTCCACCCGTCCGCGACGTGGAGACGATCGCATCCGGTCGCGGCATCCGCGAGCTACGACGGCTTCTCAAGGCGTACGGTGCAGGTCGATGGCGGAAGCGGAAGGGGATTGCTACACTCCGGCTTCAGGATGGCAGCGTCCACACGGCGGAAGCTCACTGGTACGAGGCGCATGGGATCGGTCGCAAGGAATACAAGATCAAGCGCTTCCTCCCGTAGGCGGCGAGCTCCTCATCGGGCGGCGCGGCGCTACGTGATCTGCCTGTCGAACGCCGGACATCCGGCGTCCCTGGAGCCTCGCAAGCTGTACGTCGCGATGGACGACGCCCCTGCCGCGAAGCTTGGGTTCATTCGCGTAGTGGATGAATCAGGCGAGGACTACCTGTTTCCACGAACGCTCTTCGCCGACATTCAAGTCCCTGCGAAGGTCGCACCGCGCTCGCCGCCGTCCGCTGAGCGGCCTACGGATTTGGCAACGCAGGATTGGACGCGAAGAGCGAAAACCAGTCACCACGTAAACGATGTCGCCCGTAGGTCGCCTGAAGGTCGGCCACCGCCTCCGGTGTCCAGCGGACGACCGTCACTTCGCGAAGCGCTTCTTTACTTCGTCGTGCGAGAGCGACTGGCCCGCTTCCGACTGCGCCACGCCGCGCTCGACCTTCGAGAGAAAGTAGAGCCGCTCGATTGCATCCTCGACGGGGGCATCATCAGGAAGGTCCTGAACCGTGTCGATGATCTTCTGCTTCAGCGCGGAAGCCATGGCCGGAAGATAGCATATGGCACGGCAAGCCATCCGGCTCGGGAAGGCGTCGCATCATCTGGACCGGCGTCTCGCGTCTGGGCGTATCTCGATGGGCGTACACGGCTCATCGGTTCATGAACGCGTTCAGCGCCGCCCATGACCGAGCCGGATCCGTGACCAGCGCCATGTGCGGTCCGGGCATGTCCACGACCTGAAGCCGCGGCAGCAGGCGCCGCGCCTCATCGGCATGTCGAGCGGCGATCACGCGATCCTCGGTCGCCCTCAGATACATCACCGGTACGTGACAGCCACGAAGCAGCGCACTAGCGTCCACGGACATAGTCGCCCTGGCCCGGCAGGCGAGCGCCTCCACGCCGGACTGCTCGTGTGCGCGCGCCACGAGGTGGCGCATCTCGCGCACCGCACCGCCCCCGAGGAGTGCCTTCACCTGAAACGCCATCGGATACATCTTGAACAGCCAGGGCTGCGCCAGGCGCCGCATCCACGACGGCAATCGTACCGGCCGGCGCACGAACGAGGCCGCAAGGATGACGCCGCGAAGGTTCGGTGGCCGCTCGGCCGCCACCATCAACGCCATCGGCCCGGAGAACGACCAGCCGAGGAGGTAGTAGGACCGGTCCTGGGGCAGGTGCGCACGCACCATCGGAAGGAGATCCGCGTATTCATTCCGCGGCCCTGGTGGGTACGCGATGGTGATGACCTCGGTCCCGGGCGGAGCGGCGTCCTTCAGCGGACCGAAGAGGATGTCGCTGCCCTCCATGCCGGGAAGGAGGACGAGCGTATGGACTACTTCTCGCGAGATGGCTTTCCTCGGGATTCATCCGGTGGGTATCGCCGTCGATTGACCTGGAGCTTGTCCCGCATGGCGGACACGAAATCGATCCCTGTCCGATCGCAGAGAAGCAGCAGCCCTATGCCGATGTCACCAATCTCGGCGGCGATCCGGTTACGCGAAGCGGGATCCTGAGAGAGCCGATCAGCCTCGGTGTTCGCTGTCCAGCGGTACTCGGCGACGAGTTCGCCTGTCTCGGACGCCAGAAGCATTGCGAGGTTCTTGGGGTCATGGAACTGCTGCCAGTCGCGTTCCGCGACGAACTCGCGAAGGTCCCTGATGAGTTGTTCGAGTTCGCTCATGACTCAGCCCAGAAACCGCGTGTCGGCGTGCCACTCGAGGAACTGCTTGCGCGGATGGAACCCGGGATCGTTCGGCAGTCGGATGGTAGTGCCCGAAAGCGCGTAGTACTCCTCTCCATTGTCGAACTCCTTCTTGAGACGATCGCTCACGCGAAACTGAAGATTCGGGGTGACCGTGACGTACCCGGCATCGAACAGACGGTGAACATCCGATCGGAGCGACAGCCCGTTGTCCGTGGCGTGACGGCCGCCAGCGCTGACCGAGAGGATGTGAGCGGCTTCCAGCGTGGGCAAGGTCTTCTCACCCGTCACGGCGCATCTGCGATCGTAGGCGTCGAGGATCATCACGCGGAACGTACCTTGGCCCAGACGTTGTCGGACCGGAACAGGGTCGCCGAACATCGGTCCCGGCAGTTCTCTGGCCCCCGACGCCGCACTCTGGCCGAGTCCAGCAAGGACCGCCTGCATTTCCGGAGCCTCAGCGTCGTAGGTCTTCCCCTGTACGGCGTTCAAAGGAAAGCCGACCGGCATCGGAACCCAGGCAGAACGCTCAAGGAAGAAAGGGCTCTGTAGAAGGATGCAGCCGATGGTGACGGACTCGCGGGTGTCGGCCGCCCTGCGGTACTTCAAGATACGCTTCTGCATCTCCTCGAACGATCCTGCACCGTTCTTCTCGCCAAAGGCGTCCCATGCAAGCGTCGATGGCAGGAGCTTGGCCGTGGCGAAAACGCCACCGCCCACGATGAAGTTCTCAGGGCTGTGGAGCTTGAACACAAACAGGTCGCCTTCGGTCAAGGACTTGAAAACTCTGTTGCCGCTGGGTTGCCAGAAATTTACCTCGTCGAGTCTGTCCCCTCCGAGTTCTAGCCGTGCCTTCAAACGACCGAGGTGCGCGTACCAATCGCGGTCCGTCACACCGACATAGACGCGCATCGAGCAGCATCGTAACCGGGTTATCCTGGTTCCGGTGGGACGTGCTCTCGGTGACGGTGTCTACGAGCATCCGGTCACCCATGAGCTTGAACGGGCACTCGAATCCATCGAGGCTGCCCGACAACAACTCGCCGTCGTTGGCGACGACGAAGGCCCTACTGTCGTTGCCCGCCATGTCGCCCAGGAGATCGCCCGCGTGCTGGGTGGGCTTGGAACGAAGGACCGTGCCGAGCTGTCGAGAACCCTAGCTGAACGGCTGCTTACGGAGATCGCGACGTTCGCCAGGGCCCACGATCAGGACGACGCCCCTGTCCTCGACCAGCGACTCGCTACGCCGCCACGCCGCCTCCTCGCCATTCACCGCGGCCACCCTCCGGTTCGTCCCGAGTCGCCGCTAACGATTTCGACATTGTTCACGCGCAGCCGCAGCGAGCCGGCGCTTGGACGCGAGTTGGCCCATGAACTGGCAACGGCGGATCGCGTGGACGCCATCGTCGCCTTCGTCACGGTCGGCGGCGTGCGGCTTCTCGCCGACGTACTGGAGGAGTTCAGCGCACGCGGTACTGGCACTCGATTTCGTCTGCTGACGACCGTGTTTTCCGGCACCACGGAGATTGAGGCGCTGGATCGCCTCGCCCGTCTACCGGGGACGCAGGTGAAGATCTCGTACGACGTCCGCCGGACGCGCCTGCACGCCAAAGCCTGGCTGTTCCATCGGGAGAGCGGACTTTCGACCGCGTATGTCGGTTCGGCCAACTTCACCTCGACGGCGCTTGGTAGCGGCCAGGAGTGGATGGTCAAGGTGTGCGCGGCCGATCTGCCCCAGGTAATAGACAAGTTCCAGGGCACCTTCGATAGCCTGTGGGAAGAGCCGGAGTTCGAGGCGTACGACCCCGGCCACGCCGACACGCGTGAGCGGCTCAGGATGGCCCTCGGCGCACAACGTACTGGCGAGGCGCCGCTGATCTCGCTCGTGGCGCTGCGGCCGCTTCCCTTTCAAGAGGAGATCCTCGATCGCTTGCGGGTCGAGCGAACCGTTCATGGCCGCCGCCGCAATCTCGTCGTGGCCGCAACCGGTACGGGTAAGACGGTGATCGCCGCTTGCGACTACGCGCGCGTCGCCGAGGCCGCCGGGATCCGCCCTCGCTTGCTGTTTCTCGCCCATCGCAAGGAGATCTTGATCCAGGCGCGGGACACCTTCCGGCATGCGCTGCAGGACGCAGCATTCGGAGAACTCCTGGTGGATGGCGAGCGGCCCGAACGTCACGAGCACCTGTTCGCGACGATCCAGAGCGTCGCCGCAACGGATCTCATCGGCCGCCTCGGTGGGACGCACTTCCGCCACGTCGTCATCGACGAGTGCCACCACCTACCGGCACCCTCATATCAGGCCGTCGTCGGCAGGTTGGATCCGGACCTGCTGGTCGGCCTCACGGCCACGCCCGAGCGCAGCGACGGCAAGTCTCTGCTGCCGGATTTCGACGGCCACATCGCCCATGAGTTACGCCTGTGGCAGGCCCTCGATCAGCAACTCCTGGTCCCCTTCGAGTACTTCGGCATCTCCGACAGCACCGATCTTCGCGCGGTGAGATGGTCCCGCTCCGGCTACGACCAGGCGGCGCTGTCCGACCTCTATACCGGCAACGATAGCCGCGCCTCCTTGGTCATGGCCCAGCTTGCACGCCGGGTCGCTGACGTTCGGTCGATCCGCGGCCTCGGATTTTGCGTGAGCGTCGAACACGCGCGGTTCATGGCCGCGCGCTTCACCGAGGCCGGGATCCCGGCGCTGGCGGTCCACGGTGACTCGCCCGCCGACGAGCGTCTCGGAGCGGCCACCCGACTGCGGCAGCGCGGGGTGAACGTTCTTTTTACCTGCGACCTCTACAACGAGGGGGTCGACCTGCCGTTCGTCGACACCCTCCTGCTGCTCCGACCGACGCAGAGTGCCACTCTGTTCCTTCAACAACTGGGCCGCGGTCTTCGGCACCACGACAAGCAGAAGACATCCTGTCTGGTGCTGGACTTCATCGGCCAGCAGCACGAGCGCTTCCGCTTCGATGGCCTCCTCCAAGCCATGACCGGCGTGCCGAGGGCGCGCCTGCGCAAGGCCATTGAAGATGGATTTCCATACCTTCCAAGCGGCTGCACATTGCACCTGGACCGCGTGGCCCGCGACGAGATCGTGCGTTCGCTTCGGCAAACACTGGCCACCGCTCGCACCATGGTCCCGGAATTGCGCGAACTCGCGGGTGAACGCTCTGGGCCGCTGTCGATGCGCGACTACCTGGCCGAGACGGGACGAGACGTGGAGGATGTTTACGAAGCAGGCGGCTGGACGACGCTCAAGCGGCGAGCCCGGCTTGCCGACGGCGACGACGCCCCTACGGAGGACTTGAGCCGGCGCCTGGGGCGACTGCTCCACATCGACGAGCCGGCGCGGCTATCCGCGCACCGGAGCGCCGTCAGCGACCCGACACTTCCGCTTTCTCCGTTCGATCGGCGCCGCATGGCAATGCTCGACATCCAGTTGTGGAACCGCGGGCATCTGGCCGCCGCCGAAGAGACCGTCAAGAAACTGACCGACTCTCCGGCAATCGTCACTGAACTGAATGAACTTGGCGAGATTCTAGACGAGCGCGTCTCAATCGCCGCGGAGGTTTACCCCGTGCCGGATTGGCCGCTCGCTCTTCATCACCACTACTCGCGTCGTGAAATTGTAACTGCCGTTGGTTTCCAGGAGCCGGGGGAGAAAAAGAAGAGCCTCCAGGGAGGCATCCTGAAGTTGGAGGAGCAGAGGTGCGAATTGCTTTTCGTGACGCTCGACAAGTCCGGGACCGGCTTCTCCCCAACGACACGCTATCGCGACTACGCAATCAGCCGCGGGCTGTTCCACTGGGAGACCCAGGGGGCCGCGAGTGTCTCCATGCCCACTGGCCGCCGCTACACCGAGAGTCCCGGGAACGGGATGCGCTTCTACCTGTTCGTGAGATCGGCACCTGGCGACGCGTTCGCTTTCATGGGACCGGTGCAATATGAGGCGCACAGGGGAGACAGGCCAATCGCGGTGACGTGGCGGTTGGAGTACGCGATGCCCGCCGCAGCGTTCGAGAAATACGCGACGCTGGTCACCGGGTAAGGCGCGAGCAGCGTATGAGGAAGTCCGAGGGCTCCGACGCCATCCTCTTTGCCGAGAAGGTCCTCGCACTTCTCGACGAGGGCCGCTTCACCGCCACCTACAAGTACGCCGTCCTCCTCGGCCTGATGGACCTCTGCCTCGAGCAGACCTCGCGCTCCGGCGAGGCCCCCGCCTTCGTCACCACCGCCCAACTGGCCGAGAGAGTCGTCAACCTCTACTGGCCTCACACCGCGCCCTTCGGCGCCGCACACGCGGCTGTCCTCCGCCAAAACACCATGGGTCAGGCCGAGATCGTCTCGATCATCCGCCGCTTCCGCGACCGGCACCTTCCCGATCCCCACGCGCCCCTCGCCCGTGCCCGAGCCGCCTCGCCCGCCGCCTTCGAGAGCATGGTCCGCTCCGTGGAGTGGAAGCTCGTCGAGATGCCCCTCCCACGCCTGCAGCAGATCGGCGTCACCCCTGACCGCTTCATCTACGAGGTCGCCTGGTCCACCACCATCCGTCGGGCTGAGTTCGCCGACGGCACCAGCTTCGACAACCGCATCCAGTTCGTCGGCGCCGCGGGTGAGCATCTGGTGCGGCTCAGCGGGCTTCTGCGGCCGCTGGTACAGCGGCAGTGGGCGGCGCTGGTGGCGCGCATAAACGACGACTTGGTCGCCGATGCGCACCTGGAGGCGTTCCTGTTCGGCGCTGATCGCATACGGCTGGACCCGGTGCGAGGCCCGCTGCGCGATTTGCAATCCGGTCGTTGCTTCTACTGTGACCGCCGCCTGACCGAAGCCGTCGAGGTCGACCACTTCCTGCCATGGTCGCGGCACCCCGACGATGGCATCGACAATCTGGTCGCCGCCGACGGGCGCTGCAATGGCGACAAGCGCGACTTCCTTGCCTCGGCCGAGCACGTCGAACGCTGGGCAGACCGCAACCATCGCCAGGCCGGTGCCTTGGCCACCATCGCAACTGTCGCCCGCTGGTCCCGCACTCCTGATCGCACTCTCAGCGTCGCGCGGGCGGTTTATGTACGGCTGCGACCTGAGGTGCAACTGTGGCGAGCGGGGCGGGAGTTCGTGCCCGCAGATCAGGGAAGGCTGGTGGCGGCGCTGGCCGGAGCCGCCTTGTAAGCTTCTCTGAAGAGCTCTCTTGCCTGCTGATCGCATTGGTTCAGGAATGCGTCTCATCGTAGGAGAGGAGGACGCCCTTGTCGTCGAGGCCGCCATCGGTTACCCGTTCGAAGTCGCCCAAGGGATCGCTTCGGTCAAGGCGCGGACGAGGCCGAGAGCACGGCATCAGGTTCGCGCGGATCGACATCGAGGGACAAACGCCGGGCGCCCGACGGCCCCGGCGCGCGCGATCGCCCCGTTGCGTGGAGTGTTGATTCTGCGTCGATCGCAGACCTGGCGGCGCCTCTACCGGAAATCGAGGCGTCTCTCGAAGGTCCGGAGGTTTCAAACCTCAGGATCGACCCGATCATCACGGCCGATCCCGATCGCAGATTTGAAGAGGCCTCGTGTTCGCGACGGCGGGGCCTCGCATGCCCGTCACCAGCCGGCGCCGTGAAGTATCGCCAGGTCGCCCGATGCGCAGGCCCCCGCGGCGTTCGTCAGACGCCGCTGTGAAAGTCGGCAGCACCTCGGAGCGACACGCCCCCAGCACTCACACGCTTCACATCCACACCACACTCGAAGAGTTCCAGCCTCAACCAGCTTCCAGCCCTCGCCACCGCGATGCTCCGCCACTCCCTGACCTCGTGAGTGGCGCGACACTTCCGTCCGCCGCACCTTGCCACCTTCTCAGACGCTCGATCCGACGTCCCCGTGCGGTCTCTGACCTTCGAATCCGCCGCTCCCTCACGTGATCCGGGATTACCCCGATCACGATCCCCCACGACCGAAATGCCCGACCGTCCCACGGCTTTCACACCCGCCCAAACCTCGAAGAAATCCCGGCTTTTCCACCAACCTGGACGTGAATGTGGGACAGCCACTTCCGCCCGCGTGTGCTTCCCGCGTGAAATTTCGCTCGCTAGATCTTCGCGGGCTCCCCACGCGTTTCCCATCCTCGACCGAACCGAAGCCGGTTGGCTCCGGGGGTCGAACGCAACGAAAGAAGAAGGAAGAAAGGAAGAGAGAGTATGGGAAATCTGATCGGAGTGAATGGAGACATCGAGAAGGTGAAGGCGCACGTACGGATCTCGTACGGGAAAGCAGTGGCGCTGGGGGGCAGCATCGGGGAGGCCGCGCAGCAACGGATGGCCGAGGCGTTGGCGGCGCTCGATGCGGCGGAGGAGGGAAGGGAGACGGCGGGGAAGGAGGAGCAGCAAGCCTGGAACGCCGTGCTGGCGGAGAGCGCGAAGAGCGACATCGTCGTCAGCACGGTCCGGGACACGCTGTGGAACGCTCTGGGGCGTCCACGGCCGAGCCCGGCGATGGACCAGCTGTTCCCCGACGGCCTCTGGACGTACGCGCCGGCGGACAAGCGCCACCAGCCGAGACTGATGAAGGTGCTCGGCTCGCGCCTGCTCACCGTCCCGGCGCCACTGTGGGGCAAGCAGCTGCGGGAAACCCTGGCTGCCCAGGTCGAAACCCACCGGGAGTCGTACCAGCGAGCGCTGGAGACTCACGAACCCGCGGACGCGGCGGCCCAGATCGCCAGGTCCGTCTACAAGGCGGCGGTGCGAACCGCCCAC
>JANPFD010000020.1:0-15980 GCA_031423255.1 Myxococcales bacterium
AACAATGGAGCCGAGCGCTCCCTGAGGGCCTTTGTCCTGTGGCGAAAACGATCCTTCGGCTCGCAAAGCGATCGAGGATCCCTCTTCGCCGCCAGGCTCATGACCGTCACCCACACCCTGCGAAAACAGAAGCGCCACGTGCTCTCCTATCTCACCGCCGCCTGTCACGCCGCCCTACACGGCAAATCAGCTCCCTCGCTCCTCCCGCTCGCAATCCCCACCCCCTGAACGGTTACGGGCCTCGGGGAGTTCAACGAGACTTGGGAGTGGGATGGCGTTCGGTGGCGACGGCGAAGCGGGTTGGTTGCTCCTGAACCGCGGGTCTTCCACAAGATGGTCTACGATCGGGCCCGGGATCGACTCGTCATGTTTGGAGGCAAGTACGCGCCCTCGAACGTACATCTCAGCGACACCTGGGAGAACGATGGCGGGGTGTGGATGAGGCGAGACTTGAACACTGGCCCATCGCCGCGAGGCGAACATGGCATGGCTCACGATCTAAACCGACGGGTGACGGTTCTTTTCGGAGGGCAGGACGAGTTGGGACGGCTGAATGACACCTGGGAGTGGGACGGCAACTCCTGGCGAAGGATCACTCCGTTGACGAACCCCAGCGCTCGGTCCGGACACTCCATGGCCTACGATGAGACCCGTCGACGCGTGGTTCTCTACGGCGGAGCAGCTGACGGGGTCCCGCTCAGCGACATCTGGGAGTGGGACGGAAGCTCGTGGACTCAGCGCACAAGCGGTTCACCCATTCCTCCGCGGGCACTGGCGGGGCTCGCTTTCCACCGCGTGAGGTCTCGCTTGGTGCTTGTTGGCGGGTATGCCAGGAACGATACCTGGGAAATCGCGGCCGATTCCGTCTTCGAACACGTGTTGGAGGCAAGGCGTTCGGCGGATTATTGGAGCAGTGGCCAGCCGATGGCTTATGACGAAGCGCGGGCGCGTGTGGTGCTGTTCGGCGGCCTTGGCGCCGAAGATACCTGGGAACTGCGTGCGGCTGGCGGGGTCTGCACGACCGGGGCGCAATGTGACGAAGGGGCCTGTACAGGTGGGCGCTGTGTTGGCTCCGGGTCGGACCCACCAACGCGACTGGATGCGGACGGGCCCGAGTCCCCGCCTGAGGAGCCTCGGGACGGACCCGGTCCGAGGGACACCATCAGCGACGCGATCGATACGCCGGTTAGCATGGCGGTCGAGGCCGGACCCGTGCTTCCGCCGGTTGATGGATCCGGCCAAAAAGACCAAGTCATGGACGGAGGCAGCGTGGACGCGCCCGCGTCTGGACTCGATGCGGCCACCCCGGATCAAGGCCGGCCCGCCCAACCAGACGCGGGTCCGTCTGATCGAAGTCCGCCCGTTGACGCTGAAATCGCACCCGGCCCCGCCGGCTGTTCGGGTTGTCGACTGGGGTCTACGCCAGGCGAAACACCGACTCCCTGGGTTGCGACGCTTGCGTTCATGATTCATTTGGTTCATCGATCCATGCGGCGTGCGGGACGTCGACCTCGATCGCTTGATTGCTAACCTTCCGCGAACGCCGATCTGAGGCGAACCGTCCAGGTGTGATCGGCTACGGAGCGACGTCGTGCAGCCGCTCCGATCATGCGCCAGTCCATCCTCCCGGCACGGATAGCGGCCAGGACTTCTGGGATCTCGTCCTCGTGGTCGTAGAAGAGGATCTCCTTGCCGGCCGAGAAGCCGCGTTCAAGCTCAGGGATGCGTTTGGCGATGTGGCACAGGCCGCACATCGCCGCTTCGTAGTCACGGAGCCGCACCTTGTGCTGTAGGCGCCCCGTGGTCTCCTGATGCACCGAAGAGAACCCAACCGAGACGCCATGGCGGGCGGCCAGTCGGACGAACTCCTCATCAGAAACGATGCTCCGGTCGCGCATGGCGGCGCGCACCACCATCCTCATGCCCGTGAACGGGTGGGTGACTTGGCCGCGAGCCCACCCACGGGCTAAATCGCGCACCGTCGCGGGCACCGTGAAGTTGTGGCCATAGACGCTGGTCGGGATGGCCTGGGCGCATCGTTCGAGCAGCCAGCGGCGGTTGGAGTACAGACTCCCCACGAACAGCAGGCGGGGATTGCTGGGCGAGCCGATCGACCTGTGGACGAACGGGTCTGCGGCCATCGGGACGTAGCACAGCTTGACGTCCCCGTGCCGGGCGCGCAGGGGGGCTAGGGCCTCCTCCTCCGCGCAGAACGTCTGGTCGCAGAAGGCAATCGTCCGGTCGAACCTATGGGGCTGATCAAGCAGGTTGAGTGGGTAGTTGATGATGCGGCGGCAGCAGCGCCGAAGGGTCTCCTGGATCCGGGTAGTCAGGTAGGAGTCGTGAATCAGCGCGAAGCACAGGTCGAAGCCGTCGGCACCGCGCTCGGTCTCGAGGAAGTCGAGGATGCCGTTCACGAAAGGAGAGTCGTCCGCGTAGTCGCCTCCGTCGCTGCGGATATGCTCCCTCAGCAGCGCTAGGTTCAGCGTCGAGACGCGGCCGCCCAGCTCGAGAAGCGCGCGCTCGATACCTCGGAGCAGGCCGGCCGCATAGTCGACTTGCAGATGGCCGGGGCTGTAAAGGAGGGCGATCCGGGCGCGCGACAGCGGCTGTGCCTTGCTCATCGTGCGGCGGCGGTTCCTTCGGAGGGCAGGCTCTCGCGACGGCGCGCAATCACGATCTGGACAGCGGCATCACGCCATCGGTCCTCCGAGATCCACGCGTTGGCCGAGGCGGAGGCTCTGTCGAGCAGAAACGCTCGCAGCTGGTCGCGTACGCGCGACGGCAGCAGCCGGTGGGCACCGGCCTTAAGCAAGGTTCCCAGGCCAGGCGCGCGCTTCATCTCCGACAAGCGCCACGAGCCGCCGCTGTGCTGACCGAGGCGCTTCTCGATCTCGAAGTACGGATCGAGCAGCGACTGCAGCTCCTCGGGTTGGTATTCGCGGAGGTGAAAAGGATTCTCTGGGCGGAGCCGAGCGGGACCATAGGTGAGCGGGGTGGACATGATCAACCGGCCACCCGGCGCCAGCGATCTTGCGAGTGCGCCGACGAACTGTCCGGCCTTGTCGGGCTCGACGTGCTCAACGGTCTCGAAGCTGACGGCAACGTCGAAGGTCTCAGGCTCGACCGGGATTGGCTCTCCCGGCTGAACCAAGCGGTACTCGACGCCAGCGTGGGAGAATTCTCGCTGTGCCCACCCGAGGGCCTCCTTCGAGAGATCGAGCCCGACGACCGACGTTGCCCCCGCCTTCGCCATGAGCCATGAGCCATATCCGGCACCGCAGGCGCAGTCCAGAACGCGCTTGCCGCTGACGTGCTGCTGCGCGAACTCGTAGCGTTGCCACTCGGACGGGTTCGTGCGCCTATCGTCCGCTACGGTCGCCAGAGTGGGCCACTGGCGTTCGACATGTGTGTGCCCGCACTTCATCATCGGACAAGGGCCCGACTATACGGACGTGCCGGTGGCCTGTACAGGGCAGCCCCCGGCTTTGGGCAGAGCGGGCAAGGATGTTGCGCAGATGGTCGGTTATGGCTAGGTCGAGGCCAGGCGAGACCTCCACTCCCAGGTGCGGCGCAGGCCGTCTTCCAGCGAGACCGAAGGGATCCAGTTCGTGGCGCTTCGTATTCTTCCGATGTCGAGCACGTTCGCCGGCACGTCGAGTGTTCGCCCGGGCAGGTGCTTGGCCTCCACCTTCCGGCCGGTCACCAGTTCGATTTTCTGCACGAGCTCGTTCAGCGAAGTTCCCTGGCCAGTTCCGAGATTGAACGTGCCCTGGGCGTCAGATGTCTCGAGGAGAAGCCTCACCGCGCGGACAGCATCCTTGATGTAGATGTAGTCGCGAACCACGGTACCGTCGCCCCAGATCTCGATCAGTCCGCCCTGGACGACTCTTTCCAGGAATACCGCGACCGCGCCTTGACGCCGCTCTGCGCCCTGACGTTCGCCGTAAGGGTTCGCGAGGCGCACGATGATGTGCTCGGTTCCGTGGAGGTGGCTGTGCATGAACAGGTATTTTTCAAGCGCCAGCTTGACGATGCCGTAAGAACAGAGTGGGAAGGTGGGCGCCTCCTCTGAAATCGGTAGCGTCGCTGCACGGCCATAGACGGTTCCCCCGGAGGAAATCAGCATGACCCGCCTGACGCCTCGTCGGCGCACTTGCTCAAGGAAGTGAATACTCGGTAGAAGGTTGGTTTCAATGTCGAAGGTGGGTTCTTGGTTACTAGTGATCGGTATGGTGGAGGACAGCGCGTGTACAGCGACATCACACTCTTCCAGTGCGTTCGCGACATCCTGTGGATTGCAGAAATCACCGGTCCGGACAAAGGCGCCGTTGGGAAGGGTTCGATCCAACCGGACCAGGGTTGTCGGACGAACGAAGACCGTGACACCATGCCCGTGTTCGATGAGTTCCTCGGCGATATGACTTCCGATGAAACCGGCGCCGCCAAACACAACGACCCTGGCGCGCGAAGCGGAATTTCTACGAATCATCGCGCCGCAGCTTAGCATCTGAAGATGAGGGCGCCCATTGTTCAGAAGTCGGGCCAGGCTGTCGCTGCCGCCGAAACCGCAAGGCCGATTCGGGTCGCGATGGTCATGACTAACATGGACGATCTTGGAGTCCAGCGGGTGGTTCTGAACCTCTACCGCCACTTCGATCGGAGCCGTATCGACCCCACGCTCGTGCTCTGGAGGCGCGAGGGTAAGGTCGTCTCATTCCTTGGTAAGGACGCCGTCGTGCATGAGACAGATCTAGGACTTCCCTGGCCGCGATTCGTTCTTAGGCTGCCGCGGTACGTGCGAATTCTCCGGAGGTTGGCGCCCGAAGTGATCTTGTCGTTTGTGCCGGTAACCAACGTGAGCATGGCTCTGGTGAAGCCTGCTCTTCGAGGTCACCCGGTGCTGATCACCTGCGAGCACGCGTTCTTATCTCGTGCTTTTGCCCTCAACGAGTACAGAGGCGCCTTTCGTTGGATATACCGCGCGCTGTTGCGGCCTATGTACAACCGATGGTCACAGCGTTTGATCATGACCGCGGAGAGTGGCCGCGACGACGCTGTTCTGAACTGGCACATCGACCCTGCGAAGATATCTATTATCTATAACCCACAGGATGTCGCTGACCTTCGTGCCCGAGCGGCCGAGCCAGTCGATGATCCGTGGTTCGCGTCGAGTGTCACCCCGACGTTCATAGCCGCAGGCAGGTTGGTCGAACAGAAGGGAATCGATCTCCTCATCGAGGCCTTTGCGCGTTTTCGCAAAGAACGGGACGCCCGCCTTGTGATCCTTGGTCGCGGACCCCTCGAGGAAGATTTGCGTCGTAGGGTACGCTTGGCCGGCCTTGACGAGTCCGTACGGTTTCTGGGTTTTCAGCTTAACCACCTCAAGTACATCAAGCGCGCGGCTGCGTTCGTTCTGTCGTCGCGGTGGGAGGCTATGCCCATGGTGGTCGCCGAAACCATGGCAATCGGTACCCCCATTGTTTCGTTCGACTGTCTCTCAGGACCCCGCGAGCTACTTGATGGAGGTCGATGTGGATTCTTGGTTCCCGACCAAGACGTCGATGCGATGGCACGGATGCTCTCTTATGTCCTCGATCATTCAGAGGAGGCGGTGGAAAAGGCCGCGCGAGCTCTCGAGCGTGTTGCGATGTTCGATGCGAGGCGCATCGCCCGACAGTACGAGGCGCTAGTCGAGGCCGAGGCGCACCGAGAGAACGGCTAGACTGGAATTGCCCTTAAGCGTCCCTTAAGCGAAGCGAAGCCGCCACAACCGCCTTAGGGCGGCCCGCGCCGGGGAGCTGGTCAGGGTGGTGATAAGGCCGCAGGTGGCCGAGAGAAGCCCCGCCCGAAGAAGCAGCGAAGGCCAACCATCAGATGTACCCCACAAGCTCTGGGCGACTACCGCTAGGGCCATACACGTCGCGGCCTGTGGGAAGCCAGCGAAATGCAAGCGGAGTCGTTCAGGAGGCAAGAATTCGAGGTTCCGGATCACGAAACGCGGGTAGAAATTGCCCGTCACCAGAAAGACTGCAGCCGCGAATCCAGGAATTCCAGCGTTGCCGAACGCATAGATTCCGAAAACGGTCAGCATCAGTCTGGCCACTGATTCCAGCGCAGTGAGAGCGGAATATGAGCGGCTTTCCCCGAGCGCAATAAGCACCATTTGTAGAACAAAGACCCGTGCACCAGACATGGCGCTGACCCCGAATAGTAGAGTCAGGAGCAATCCCCCGTCTTTGTCCGAACCAACCCAGAGGCCGATGAAGTCCCGGCTTATCGCCACAACTGTGGGTATGGTGCAGGTGGCGGCCACGCTCCACAACGCCAGTACCTCCAGCACTACCTCGGCCGCCTGTCTTCTTTTCCCCTCGCCCACAAGGTGAGCCAGTCCGCTGGCCATCGCCCCACCGATGGGGTTGATAAAAGCCGTGACAGTGAGGAACATCCGCTCGGTAATGCCGTAGATCGCTGCTGCGCCGGGGCCAATGAGGACTGAGATCATGAGTGCTGCGGTGTTCCCTGCGAGCACCCCCGCAAGCCTCGAACCAAGCATGGGGACCGTCGTGACTAACAGTTCCCGTGTTACCGTTGCGTTAAACTGTGGCCTCGGTAGACCCAGCCTGCGCCACAGGCGCGCGATCCACGCGACCGAAACAAGAAGCCCAAGGACGCCTCCGACCAGCGCTCCCAGGCCAAGCGAGCGAACCCCGAAGCCCACGAAAAGTGCAGCGAGGATGACCATTACCTCGGCGAGCTGGCTACCTAGGCGCGAGACTGCACCGACGTCAGCCTTCTGCCAGGCGCCCGAAATGGAGAGAATCGTCTGGTTGGCCAGGCTAGCCGCCGCCCCCACCGCGGTTAGCGCGAACGTGATCTTCAGGTCGGACAACGCATCCGGTGGCGCATGAATGAGAGACGGTACCAACGGCGCGAGGCAAAGGCCGATAATCGCAAACAGCGCCCATCCGCCAGCAGACAAGGCCAGCCCCCCGGCGGCCACCACCGAAAACTCTCTCAGATTCCTCGCCCCGTAGGCGGCCGATAAGCGCTGCAGTAGGATGGGACTGAGACCGAGTTCGAGGAGTCCCAGAAGTCCGACGATGTTGGCCGAGGCTAGCCACGCGCCGTAGGTTTCGACACCGAAAAACCTGAAGTAGAGGGGCACAAAGACGAACCCCTTGAGCATGGAGATCGCGGTCCCTGCATAGGCCGACAGCAACGTAACCCCGGCGGCCCGGCGACGCCGGGGAGCCGGAACTGTGATCTCCGCCGGCAACTCGTCGGTCGCAGACACTGGGCGCGCGCCGTCAGGCCTTACCGGACTCTTCGGCGTAGTAGCGCCCGTACTTCGAGTAGCCGCGGTAGTAGCGCGCGTAGTGGTAGTAGTAGCCCTTGTCGGACAGATCGACGTGGTTGATGATCGCGCCCAAGATGTGGGCCTTGGCGTCGCCGAGTTGCCGCCGGGCATAGGCCGCCGCGTCTCTCGTCGTAACGCCACCCCGCACGACCAGCACCACGCCGTCGGTCAGGTTGGCGATCACGGCCGGGTCGGTGACCAGCGATATCGGCGGCGAATCGAAGATGACTCGATCATAGCGGGCTGTCAGATCGCGGATAAGGTTCTTGAAACGGTCGGTGTGCAGCAACTCGGCAGGGTTCGGCGGCGTGGGACCGCAGGTGAGCACGTCGAGATTGGGCACCTCGGTGTGACGCACAGCCTCATCCAAAGTCGTCTCACCCACAATCAGGTTCGATACGCCAGTCACGTTCGGCATTCCGAACGAGCGGTGGACCCGAGGCCGGCGCAGATCGGTGTCGACCAGGATCACGCGGGTTCCGGCCATTGCGGTCGATATCGCCAGGCTGATAGCGGTCGTCGTCTTGCCCTCCTGCGGACCAGGGCTTGTCACGACCATCGACCGCAGGGGACGCTCAGGCGAGAGAAACATAAGGTTCGTGCGAATCGAACGGCAGCTCTCAGCGGCCGAGGACTTGGGATCCCGAAACACCCCCATATCCCGGTCGCGAAGTTCCTCGGGCGTCAGCTTGCGGTCACCGAGATCGCCGATGATCGGCACGATGCCCAGCACTGGAACGCCCAGGATGGCCTCGACCTGTTCCTGGCTCTTGAGGGTGTTGTCGAGCGCCTCGATGAGGAATGCCAGGCCGATCCCGAGCGTCAAGCCCAAGCCGAGCGCCATCGATAGATTGAACATGAGGCGGGGGCTTACCTGCGCGTCGTTCCTGACGGCCCGCTCAAGGGTGCGCACGTTGTTGCTCCGGATGAGCCCCGACAGCCCCGTCTCTTTCTGGCGCTGGGTCACGGTCTGGTACAGCTTCTGGTTGTTCTCAGCCTCCCGGAACAGCGGCCGGTACTCGACATCGACCTTGGCAATCTCTAGCGCCTGGCGCTTCTCCTTCTCCATCACCGACGCCAAGGATTTCTCGCTCTCACGAAGCGCCAGGTACTGGGTGTCCAGGGACTTGAGGACTTTGCGGATCTCGGCGACGTAGTCACGATTGACCGTGAGGACCTGTTGCTTGAGCCTTTCCATCGCCGGGTGCTTTTCCCCGTAGGTGGTCTCGAGCTCGGCCTTCTTCCGGAGCAGGTCGAAGTGCATCGTCTTCAGGGCCTGGACGATCGTGTTGTTGCGAATCTCGGGCAGGCTCTCTTGCTCCTCGATGTTGTTCTGGGCGGCCAGGATGAACTTGCGATTCGACTCGAGGTCGATGATTCGAGCGCGAACATCCGCCAGCTTCTGGTTGTACGTGCGCATGTTCTCGCTGGTCATGCTCTGCTTGTCGTCGAGGCTGACGTCGAGGAGCTGCTTGCGCTGGCGGAACTCGAACAGTTCCGTCTCTGATTTCTTCAGCTTCGCGGCCAGGTCGCCAGCCTGGTCCAGGAACCAGTCCTGAGCGGTCCGGGAGCCCTCCATCTTGTACTCGAGGTTCTTCTCGATGTAGGCATCGGCCATCGCGTTGGCGATGAGGGCGGCTCGCTGTGGCAGACGATCCCGCACTACGATGTTGGCGATGCGCGACTCTTTCACCGGCACGATCTTCGTCTGACCCGCGACCATGCCAGCAAGCATTTCGGGCGTACGGTTCTTGACCTGGGCTGCGTTGGGCACCGGGTAGTCGATGTCGTTGACAAGACCCAACTTGTCCACCGCACGCAGGGCGATGTCCTTCGAGGTCATGATGCGGTACTGGGTCTCGTAGAACTCACGGTTGCCCCAGTAGCTGCCCGTGCCCATCTCGACCACGTCCTTGATGCCCTGCAGGTATTGCGGCGCCATGGAATCGATGATCACCGAGCAGGACGCCTCGAAGATACGCGGCTGCCGGTAGGTCCAAAAGAAGGTCCCGCCGACGCTGGCTGCGACCGCCAGGACCAGAATGGGCCAGCGTTTCCTGACGGTGCGAATCTGGGCGCGCACGTCGATGCTCATCAACTCCTGCACCGGATGGCGCGAGGCGGCAGAATCCTGCTGGTTACTCTCCACGCGAGGCCCGACGTTAGCCCGTGGCGACCCGGACCGCAACGATCTGAACCCACTTCCACCGCGCCGAGCGGGCGCGGTCCGAAGACCTCGGGAGGGCGTGCTGGCTCGGGCGCGGTTCCTGTTTTCCGCTCAGCGGCGGTAATTTCGGGCATGCTCTGGCGCCGAATATGGAGCAGGGACACAGCCGGGCATGCTGAAGCCGCTCCCCGAAGCCGCAGTTCCCTGGTCCGACCCGCGCTTGCGCGATGCCTGGATTGCGATCGCGATCGCCGCCGCGATGAGCGTTCTGCTGTGGCCGGCGGCGATGATCAACGCGGATGAATACCTTTACGCTGGCCAGGCACGTCTCATGCTCGAGGGGCGGCTGACGTGGTTCGACGGTGCTGCGCTTCCCGGGGGCGCCAACCCGGAGCCCGAGGGCGTTCGTTACCCTTATGGGTGGCCGATCCTGCTGTCATTTGGGGCGCTTTTCGGGTTTCGCGGGATGTTTGTCGTGCCCCTTCTCATGCATTTGATGGGCGGTGCTATCGCCGCACGAATGCTGGTGCGTCGGGGACTACCGTCCCATCTGGCGGCGGTTTTCCTGGCGCATCCTTTGTTCTGGAGCTTTTCCCGGACTCTGATGTCGGACGCGCCGACGGTGGTCGTCATCCTATTCGCGATGGATGCGTGGGAAAACCGGGGCCGGCCGGCGCTGGTTGGCGGAGCGCTCGGCTACGGGTTCTTCATGCGCTTTGCCAACGCATTCTCGCTAGCCGGTTTCGGTATCGCAACTTTGGCGGCCTGGAGGCGACGCTGGCGCGATCTGCTGCCCATCACGATCGGCGGTGCGGCCGCCGGCGCGTTGCTCCTGGTGCAGAATCAATTGGTATCGGGGCATCCGTTGCGTTCGGGCTACCAGCCAGGATCGACTTCGTTGGTCGACGGTAAGATGTTCTTCCAGCACGTGGTCCTCTACATGGGCGGATTGTTGCTGATTCCGCCGTTCTCATTGCTGGCTGCGATCATTCGACCGCGTTCGTGTGACCGCTGGGCGCTGGCGGCGCTTCCGGTGCTCGGGTTCTTTTTCCCGTATTCGTGGCATGACGAATCTAGCCGTTGGTTGGAGACGTTACTTGGAGGACAGCGCCTCGTGCTTCCCGCCCATCTGTATTTGCTGATGGCAACCGCCAGCATCTGGGGAAGCACGCGCTTGTTTCGTGCCCGCACACTCGTGCTCGGCGCCGTCGTTCTGGGGCCATTGCTTCATGCATTTGCTCTGCGGCACCTGGAGGAGCGCTATCGCCCGGCCGCCGAAGCCGTCCGTAGCTGCGAGCCCAAGGTCGTTGCCTACAACCGGTCGGCAGCACGCGTGGCACTGGCGAGCGACGCCGCGCGCTTCCTAATGGTTGACGACGGTGACGTTGATCCGCAGGCCGATATCGCGATCGTCGCGTTCCGCGCGCCGACCAACCGCCCGCTCGATCGGCCGATCGGATTTCGGCTGCCCGTGTCACTCGCAAGCCGGTCGACGTCATGCCGCCAGTTCGGCGAGTTCTATCTGTTCGATCTGCGCGGCGGGTGCCGCGCGAAGGGCAATCCTTGTGACTACCCGCCCGGTACCTTGCCGCCCCCCCCTGGGGCGGCGGTACCACCACCACCCAGCGATCGCTTGATGCGGCCAAGAAGCCCAAATCGGCCGATGCAGTAGAGCGCCTGCACGCCGTCCTTCCACCCGATCTTCTTGCCTTCGGCGTACGTACGCCCGTAGTAGGAAATCGGGACTTCGTACACTCGCCATCCGCCAAGCGCGACCTTGGCGGTCAGCTCGGGCTCAACGCCAAATCGGTTGGACTCAATGGTGATCGAAGCGAGCACTTCTCTGCGGAAGACCTTGTAGCCGGTCTCCATGTCCGTGACGTTGAGATCGGTAGCCGCATTGGACAAGAGCGTCAAGAAGCGGTTGCCCATCATGTGCCAGAACAACAACACGCGATGCGCGCCGCTGCCCAGGAAGCGCGATCCGAAGACAACGTCGGCGTGGCCGTCGAGGATAGGGGCCAGGAGGGTGGGGTAGTCTTTAGGGTCGTATTCGAGATCCGCATCCTGCACCAGAACGATGTCGCCGCGCGTGGCCGCAAAACCGTTCTTGAGCGCTGCGCCCTTGCCCTGGTTGCGTTCGAGCGCGATGAGGCGGACAAGGCCCTCGTCTTCGAGTGCGCGAAGCACGTTCAGACTTCCGTCGCTGCTGCCGTCGTCCACTACCACGATCTCACGGTCGATCCCGCGGGGAAGCGTTGCCTCGTGGACGCGCTTCACGACAGTCCGAAGGGTACTAGCTTCGTTGTAAACTGGGACGACGATGGAAAGCAGCATCGGATGCTCGCGAAGGAAGCCCGGCTTACCACAGGTCTATGCGTAAAGTCATATCACGCCCCCGAAGAGTCTGAGCGCTGCCAGAAACGGCGTCATCACGTGAGCGTTCCAGAGCGTATCGTCAGTTCGTACCGGGAGTGCGCTCGGCGGCGCGCGCCAGGAACCTTCGCAGCGCCACGACCTCTGACTGGCTTGGGCCCGAGGTACGACCGCGCCAAAGGAAGACGATCTCGGTCGTCTGGTTACCATCCAGAAAGGAGAACGACGCTCGCACACCCTTGGCCTGGTCGTCGAAGTCGCCGATCAGCAGCCGCGATCCGCTCGTGCGCGACCATGACACGCCCGAAATCCCGGTGCGGCCAATCAGGCGGGACAGGGACGCCTCGAGGTCCCAGATCGGAGCCGAGTCGATGTCAGAGCAGGCGCCCTCGACCAGCCCTTGGAGGGCCCGGGCGCGCGCCTGATTGCTGACTCCGCGCCGATACATGAGCCGCAGGTCGTCGATGCGAACGTAGCCGGTGACGAACATCAGCCCGAAGATCGCCGCCGCGATCACCACCGCGGCGCCGAGCTGGAGCATCGGGATCTTCGACAGCAGGGCCATGGCCGAGAGACTCAGCACGACGGTGAATGCGTAGAGTACGAGCACGGCCCGACGCTGTGTGAGGCCCATGTCCAGAAGTCGATGGTGAATGTGGCCTCGTTCCGATACGAACAGGCCCTCGCGCATCAGCGCGCGACGAACCATCGTCAGGGCCGCGTCCAGAATCGGCAGCCCGGCCGCCAGCATAGGCACGAACAACGCGACCGCCGTGGATCCCTTGCGGCTAGTCTGGAGCGACACCAGCGCGATCAGAAAGCCAAGGAAGTTTGAACCTGAGTCGCCCATGAAGATCGATGCCGGGTTGAAGTTGAAGCACAGGAAGCCGAGCAAGGCGCCCGCCATCGCGCCCGCCCAGGTGAGCCAGAGTAAGTTTCCGTCGATGTAGGCCATCATCAACATGGTCAACGTACCGATGAGCGCAACGCCGCCCGCGAGCCCGTCAAGTCCGTCGATGAAGTTGAATGCCACGATGATGCCGGCGATCCAGAGCAACGTCACGGGCAAGCTGAGAAGCCCTAGGTGAACCACGCCTATGGAAGGCACGGTCACCGCGTCGATGCGGTGGCCCCCGAGCCACTCGAACAAGGCGATGCCGAAGATCGCGAGGAGCCGATACTTCGCGGGCATCCTGAAGAGATCGTCGAGCAGACCGAGCACCAGGGCCGCAGCAGCGCCCACGAGCAGGGTGACGATCCGGGCGCGGTCCTGGTAGATAAGCGCGCTGATCTGGTTCTCGTAAATGGCCAGACCCAGAATGGGCCCGAGGACACCGGCCGCGATGGCAAGACCGCCGGTCCGGGGAATCGGCGTGTCATGGACCTTGCGCCCCTCGTCGGGAGAATCCACGAGTCTCCGGCGGGCCCACGCCCGCACGAGCGGTGTCAGCAAGATCGCCAACACGAAGCCGAGGGCCAGAGCGACAAGAGAGGTTTTCAAGTGAGGCCGCTATTCCTGACGAGGTTCGATAGGTGCCCCAGGTACTCTTGTGACAGCCGTTCCCAGGAGAAATCCGTCACGAAAAGGCGGGCTAGGTCGCGTGCGGCTTGCGAGGGCGGATTGGCTGCACAATCGATGATGGCTTCGCAGATCTCCACGATATTGCCAGCCGTCACGACGCGGCCAAGTCCGCTTTCGCGGACGATACCTGCAGCCTCGCCTCCCAGCGCGCCCAGAATCGGGCGACCAGTCGCGAGGATCTCGAAGATCTTGCTGGGCACGAAGTTCTCGAGCAGGAACCGATCGGGCCGCAGCGGTACATAGAGTAGATCGGAGGCAGCGTAGAACCCGCGGATGGCGCTGTAGGGCTGGAGCCCCGCGAAGGTCACGTTGACGAGTCCTCGGTCCTTCGCCAGTTTCTCCAGTTTCGGTCGCTCGGCGCCGTCGCCCACGAATAGGAAGTGCAGTCGCGGCTGCCCACGAAGGTGATCCGCAACGTCGATCAAGAGGTCGAGCCGGTGCAATACGCCGTGCGTGCCGACGTAGGAAACGACGAACTTGTCGTCGAGGTTGAGGGCACGGCGTACTGCCCCCGCCTCGCCCGGCTGGACCTGAAAGTCGGTCAAGTCCACGCCGTTGTGAATCACTTTTACTCGCTCGGGCGCAATCCCCTTCTCGATGATTCGATCGCGAAACCGGTTGGTGAGCGCGATGATCAAGTCTGCGCTGCGATAAAGCGCTAGCTCCATGGCGTTCAGCGCTTTCACCAAGATCGGATTTTTGATCATTCCCATCTCAATGAAAAGTTGGGGCCAGAGATCCCGCACCTCGAGGACAAACGGGACACGGTGGAGTCGAGCATGCACAAGGCCCGCCCAACCGGTGAAGATCGAGGGATGGGTCGCGATCACCACATCGCACGGTCGTGCGCGGGCGGCGCCCAGCGTGGCGGCGGTCAGCCCGTAGGACGCCTGGGCGACGAGGCGCTGCGCGATGGCCCGGTTCGGCAGGGCCAGCAGCCAGTTGCGCTGTACGCGCACACCTTTCGTCTCCTCGAGGCCGGTGACCTTGCCACGCCACTCTGGAGGGACGACGCCTTGTGGGTGGTTGGGAAAACCGGTGACCACCTCGACTTCGTGCCCTAGCGCGGCCCAGGCTTCACTCAGATGGCTGACCCTGGACGCTGGCGCGCCGGGCTCGGGCGGGTAGTACTGCGAGAGGTAGCGAATCCTCACAGCGGCCTGAGATCCCGGGACTCCCGAGCGGAAGATTCATGAGGGCGTGGGTTGGACCGGTAAAAAGCTGCCATCCATAGCCGGCCGATCCCCAAGCAGATCAATCCATTGATCGCGTGTCGTCCGATCTGCATGAAACCATATCCCACGCCCATCAGAATGCCAGGCCCAAAATTCGCAGTCATCATGAGCCACGGAGCCGACGACCGATAGCGGAGATCACAGAACCTACAGAATCCCGCTATCATCAGCCACCCGACTAGTACGCACAAATAACCTCCATTCCAATAAAACTCGCCGAGAACGAATATTCCGCCTCCGTGCGAATAATAGGCGCCTAGTTCCCAGGTAGCATCAATCGGCCTTTCGAGCCCCAACGGCTTCAGCAGGAAACTCGGTTTGAAGGTATTCTCGATGGGCGCAAGAAATGATCGCCACTCGCGGCTTACGCCGCCCTCGTAGATGTCTATACAAGCAAGCATGTGGGTCGCATATTGCGACCCATTGAACCGGCCCTCGAGTCCTTCGCTGGTCTTGTGTATGTCTCCTTCAACGGATTTCATCGAGTCCACGTAGGACCCTAGCGACTCGGCGGTCCCATCACTCGAAACGTGGCTGCGAATCTCGCGGGTGACAGAAGTCAGAATGATGATCATACCTATGCTGCCGAAGGTCATAAGAATTCTCTTGGCGACCTTTTCTTCGTTTCTGAAAACCGTGATTGCAGCGACCACGAAAAGCCCGCTCGCTAGTCCCGTCGATCCCTTGGAATACAAGACCAGAAAAAGCATAAGCAAATATGTGCCAAGGCCTTTCAGTGGTGTCAGTTGTTTCAGTATCACACGTCGCTGGACCTCATAGAGAAGCACCGAAAATACTAGCGCCGCAATGCCTCCAGCGAACGAATGATCGACGATATAGCTGTCTTCAGAAGCGTAGGGGGTCGTCATGATATTCCTGGTAGTCAGCGCAAGGAACACTACATACGCTACCAAAAAAAAGAGCATGACCCTGGGTACAGGTGGCATCGTTTTGGCTACCTGGACCTGCCTCGAACGGCTCGGCCAAACCAACAAGACCGCCGCAATAACCGTGGCCATTGTTATCAGGTGAGCTGCTATCTGCATGTTGCTGTCCGCGAAAAGACTCGCTGGCATGTGGGCCTGCGAGAAGGGCTGTCCAAACCTGGAGATGTTTGCAAACGACCGAGCGATGATCGCCAGGTTGCTCGTCAGGAGGAACTGGCAGGGCTTCGCCGTCAGAACACACCAGATCGCTGCGACGGCATTGGCCCAGAGCAACAAGTCGAATATCGAGTATTCGGTCATATGCAGATTGCGC
>JANPFD010000021.1:0-1352 GCA_031423255.1 Myxococcales bacterium
GTTCATGATGCCGACGCCGCCCACGATCAACGAGACTGCGGCGATGCCCGCCAGAAGCAGGGTCATGGTGGTGGCGGCTTCCTGAGCGGCCTCCGCGATCTCGGTCATGTCGCGAATCTGCGGATCGCCGACATCGCCCTCCTGCTTGTTGTGGCGCTGACGAAGTAGGCGCTGCACGTCCTCTTTCAGGCGCGGTATGTCGGCGGTGGACTGGGCCTGGACGTAGATGCGCTCGACGACCTTGGGCGGGCCGCCCCGAACCAGCTTGGTGCGCATGGCGCTCATGGGCATGAACACGCGGTCGTCCTGGTCCTGATCACCTGCGGCTCCACGCAGAGCGAGCACGCCAACAACGGTGCATGAGATAGGCCCGATGCGCATGATGAGCCCTAGCGGATCCTCGGGGCCGAATACCTGATCGGCGACGGTGCTCCCGATGACACACACTTTGCTAGCCGTCTCGACATCCCGTTGGCTGAGGCCCACCCCGCGCCCGACCTTGAACGAGCGAATTTCGAAGTACTCTGGGGAAACGCCCAGCACGTCGGTCTTCCAGTTGTTGCCGGCCCACGCGACCTGGGCCCGGGTCGTCAAGCGAGGGGACACCGCCTTCACACCCTGGCACTCGCGGCGGATCGCCGCCACGTCGCCGTCGGTCAGCGTGCTGGAGCCGCCACCGCGGGCGCCGGCCATTGGGGCCCCCTCCGCCTCGACGCTCAGCGTGTTAGCCCCCATTCCGGCAATCCGCTCCTCGACCTGCTTACCGGCACCCCGCCCGATGGCCATCATGGTGATGAACGACCCGACGCCAATGATGATCCCAAGGGCCGTGAGCAGGGAGCGCAGCTTGTGCCGCACCAGGGCTCTGGCCGCAGTGGACAGCAAGGTAAGGGTCGTCATGGGTTGCGGCTGGTAGCGGCCACTGTGGTGCCCTGATCAGTGGTCAGCTACGGCCTTCGGCAGCGGGCTCCCGGTGGCGCCTTGCTTGCGGAACTCGTCATGGCTTTGCAACCAGATCGACGACAAGGCCGTGACCTTGTCCGGATGCTTTGCCGCCAGATCTCGCGTCTCCAAGCGATCACGGGCCAGGTTATACAGTTCCCAGGGCGCCTCGGGGCCTGAGGCGACGATCTTCCAGTCGCCCTGGCGCAGTCCGCGGTTGCCGATGTGCTCGAAGTAGATGAATTCGCGAGGGACGGTCACGTCCCGGCCGAACGCCGGGACCAGGCTGCGGCCGGACAGCGGCGGCCGTTGCTCGCCGTTCCAGCTTGTCGGCGCGGCAACGTGCGCGAGCTCGAGAAGTGTGGGGACGATGTCGATCAGGTGGCCTGGTGTGTGCCGAAGCTCGCCGC
>JANPFD010000022.1:0-81900 GCA_031423255.1 Myxococcales bacterium
CCACCGGCGCGTCGGCGGCCCGTTCGCTGCCGCCGTCCCGAGCTCCGCCGGCACCGCCGGGGCCCGTCCCGCCCGCGCCCCCACCACCTCGGCCGGCGGCGGCCATGTCGTCGCTGGGCCCTCCCGCGTCGTCGTCGATGCCGCGGAACTTCGTGCCGCCCCCCTTGGTGCTGCACCCCGCCAGGACAGCCGCAGCCACCAGGATGATCCCCCACTTCGGTGTCATGGACATTGCTTCATTAGTGCCGTCACGGACGCCGGTTCGTCAACAGGCGCTATGGCGCCGTGCCGAAAGCGAGATCCTGGAATAGTTTGGGCGTAAAATGACACAACCCGAGTCACGACTCGGTGTGCCATGCCCATGTCCGGCGCTTCCCCCCCTGCGTCGACCCCTGCCGGGACTCCCCCGAAGCCGGCGTTGCAGCGCTATGGCCGTTACGTCCTCGTCGACCGTCTCGGTGCGGGCGGCATGGCCGAGGTGTTTCGCGCGGTGGCCACCGGACCCGAGCAATTCCAGCGGGTCGTCGTCGTCAAGCGCGTCCTCCCGCACCTCAGCGAGAACAGCAGTTTCGTCCAGATGTTCATCGACGAGGCGACGCTGTGCGGGCGCCTTTCGCACCCGAACATCATCCAGGTCTACGAGTTCGGCCAGCAGGACGACACCTACTTCATCGCCATGGAGTACGTCGAGGGGCGCAACCTCTCGAACATCCTCACCCGGCTGGTCAGCCGAGGGCAGCTGGTGCCGGTGAACGTCACCGCGGAGATCGTGCGCCAGAGTTGCCTGGGGCTCGGCTACGCCCATGCGCTGAAGTCGCCCGACGGCAAGGCGCTCGGCATCGTTCATCGCGACGTCACGCCCAGCAACATCATGATCGCCTACACGGGCGCGGTGAAGCTGCTGGACTTCGGGATCGCCCGTGTCGCGGACGAGGCGCGCACCTCGACGACCGATGCGGGACAGGTGAAGGGCAAGTCCTCCTACCTGGCGCCCGAGCAGCTCAAGGCCGGAGCGCCCATCGACGGGCGGGTCGACATCTTCACCGTGGGCATCGTGCTGCACGAGGCGCTCACGGGGAAGCGGCTGTTCAAGGGCACGAACCCGCTGCAGACCATGAAGCTGGTGCAGGAGATGGAGGTGCCGACGCCCTCGAAGGTGAATCCGGCCGTACCTCGCCGGCTGGACGAGATCGTGATGCGGGCGCTGCAGCGCAAGCCCGAGGCGCGCTACGCATCGGCGAACGACATGGCCGAGGCCCTCGAGCAGTTCCTGATCGAGCAGCGCTTCTCGAGCCAGGAGCTGCCGAAGTTCATGACTGCGCTATTCCCGGGCGAGGGCGGGGGCGTCTCCTTGCCGCAGGCCGAGCTGAAGGCGCTGATGGCCGCACCCCCCTCTCGGAGCCTTCCGGCGTTGACCGCCGAGGCGCTCGGCGAGACGCCGGTGAGCGGTGAAGACGAGACGGCGACGCCCGTGCTCGGTGTCGAGGGCGACCAGCAGGGGCTGGCCAGCCGGCGTCGCCTGCTGATCTTGACCGGGGTCGGGGCGGCCGTGTTGACCATGCTGGCGCTGTTCGTGTTCGGGGCGCTCAAGCCCACGCTGCCAGCACCAGCGCCCGCTGCCGTTGTGGTGCCCGACAAGCCTGTTCCGCCGCCCTTGGCGATGTCGGTCCAGATCTCGATCAGCTCTCAGCCTGCGGGTGCGCAGGTCTTCCTCGTGGGCGAGGCCCGGGTGCTGGGCACGACGCCGGTGACGCTCACCTTCCCGCGCGCCCGGCAGCCGCTCGAGTTCCGCGTCCAGAAAGACGGCCACGTGTCGGCCACGCTCCGTGTGGTGCCCGACGTCGACAAGCCGGCGGTGGTGACGCTGGCTCCCCGTCCCCCCGAGCTCAGATCCCCATCCAAACCCTCTCGCCCTCGTCCCACCCCCACCAGCAAGGTCCGGAATGCGGTCCCGATCGATCCGTTCAAGTAGCCTCTTGATCCTGCTCGCAGCGGGGCAGGCGTATGCGCAACAGCCGCCGCCGCCGCCGCCGGGTGTCCCCCAGGACAACACCCGCATGGCGCGCGAGCACTACAAGAAAGGCGAGGAGGCATTCGCTGCCAGCCGCTACGAGGAAGCCTTCAAGGAGTTCGAGGCCGGCTACACGCTGGTACCGCGGCCGGTGTTCCTGCTGAACATGGCTCATTCCGAACGACGGCGTGGCGATCTGAGGAACGCGCGCGCCCTGTACAAGAAGTTCCTGGTGGTCGATCCGCAGTCGAAGTACCGCGGCGAGGTGGAGCAGGTGCTGACCGAGCTGGAGGGCGCCATTGCCGCCGAGCAATCCGCTGGCTCCGGGAAGGCGCCGTCGCTGGCCCCGTCGCCGCCGGTGGTCACGCCGGACGTCACCGTCCAGGCGCCTCCGCCGCGCGAGAAGCCGGTTTACGAGCGCTGGTGGTTCTGGGGCGCCGTGGGCGGCGTCGTCGCCGCCGGCGTGTTGACCGCCGTGCTGCTCTCGTCGGGTGGATCGTCGTACACCAAGAACGGCTCGCTGGGGACGTTCAAGCCGTGAGGCGCTGGACCGCGGCAGCCGCGCTCATGTGCCTCTCCTGCGGCGGAGGCAGCACGCCGACGACGTTGCTCCTGTCGCTGTCGAACAGCACGGGGACGCCGGTCCCCGACAAAGTACAAGTTCGCGTCTTCCAGGGCCACGGCGTGGCGTACGACGTCCAGTCGTTCGATGTGCCAGCCAGCGCCAAGGCCGATCTGGGCACGTTGGTGATCTACCCGCCGACCGCCGACGACCTGGCGCTGCGCATCGAGGCCATCGGGATGAAGGGCGGGGCGATGGTCTCCCACGGGACGAAGCGGGCGCAGCTCGAGCGCGGGCGGCAGGTCAGCGACGAGATCGTCCTCAAGGTGGAGGCGCTCCGCGACACCGACAACGACGGAGTGCCCGACCCGATCGACAACTGTCCGACGGTGGCGAACCCACGGCAAGAGGACAGGGATGCAGACGATGTCGGTGACGCCTGCGAGGGCGATGCCGGGGCCGGCGGAAGGGGTGGCACGGCAGGGCCGGACGGGGGCACGGGCGGCACCGACGGACAGCCAGGTATGGACGGCCCACCGCGCGTCAACGGGGTCACCTGCAACGATTCCGGCGACTGCAGGAGTGGTTTCTGCGTGGATCGCGTTTGCTGCGAGTCCGAATGCAAGGATACCTGCCGCGCGTGCAACGTGACCACGGCGCTGGGCACCTGCTCGCTGGTGTCTGACGGCCAGGATCCGCGCGATGTCTGCAAGGATCAGGGGACGAACACCTGCGGCACCGACGGGCTGTGCGACGGCGCCGGGAGTTGCCGGCGCTACCGTGCCGGCACCATGTGCAAGCAGCCGACCTGCACGTCGACGGTCGAGCGCTCGGCCGGTGCCACCTGCGACGCGAATGGGATCTGCGTCGACGGGCCCGCGTCGTCCTGCGCGCCGTACGCTTGCTCGAACGGCACCTGCCGGACCTCTTGCAACGGCGCCGCCGACTGCGCTCCGGACAAGGTGTGCACCAACCGGATGTGCACCCTCAAGCCCGACGGCACCGGCTGCGCGGCCCCGCAGGAGTGCCTGAGCGGCTTCTGCATCGACGGCACCTGCTGCGCGATGAACTGCGCCCCCGGGAACTACTGCTCGAGCGGTGGCCGTAGTTGCCAGCCGAAGAAGGCGCAGGGTTCGCTGTGCATCGGTGCCGCGGAGTGTGCCACGGCCTTTTGCATGGACTTCTTCTGCTGCGAGACCGCCTGCACCGACGTATGCAAGCGCTGCGACTCCACGCCCGGGCGCTGCACGTTTGTCGCCAACGGAAGCCGTGACAACAATCCTCCAGGCACCTGCGGTGGGAACAAGTCGTGTAACGGCGCCGGCGTGTGCAACTGATCAGCGTCCAGCGACGCGCGTGGCTCGCCGCTTCTTCTTGACCGCCGGAGGTGGTTCCTCCGCCGGCTTGCCCGGCGTGGGGGCCACGGGCGCGCTGACGGCGGCCGGCGCCGGACCTGGCACCTCGACGTAGACCGTCTCCGGAGGTGGTGACAGGAACTGCAGCAGCCATCCCAGGGCGATCCCGGCCGCGAAGGAGATCACCACCGCGGCCGGCCTGCGGGTCCGGCGCGGAAGCGACGCCAGGATCGGGGAGGCCGCCAGCATCTCGCGCGAGATCTCCGACTCCGTCGGGACGACATGCCTCGGCTCGGGAGCGCTGGGCGCAGGCCGCGAGGCGCGGGCCGGGCAGGTCAAGCCCTGTGACAGGGTGTCGTTCGAGTCGAAGAGCGCCGCGGCCATCTCGGCTGCCAGCGTGAAGCGCTGCTCGGGCTTGGCGGCCATCGCGCGATCCACGACCGTGGCCAGCTCGACCCCCACGTCCCCGCGCGCGGTTCGCATCGGTTCGGCGCCGCCGCGGGAGACCTTGCCGAGGAGTCTCAGGTGATCGTCGTCGTCATACGGAACGGCCCCGCAGAGGCCCTCGTACAGGATCACGCCCATGCTGTAGATGTCCGTGCGCCGGTCGATATCGGCGCTCCCTTGCGCCTGCTCGGGCGACATGTACCAGGGCGAGCCCAGCGCGATGTGGGGGTCGGTGATCCTGCCGTCGCGCCGGCTCGAGGCGTTCTCGATCCGCGAGATGCCGAAGTCGACCAGCTTCGGGATCACACCGCCCGCCTCGGCCACCAGCATGATGTTCTCTGGCTTGACGTCACGGTGGATGATGCCCGCCTGGTGGACCGCCTCCAGGCCCACCAGCGACTGTCCGACCAGGCGCACCAGCTCGCGGACCGTCAGGTCAGGCCCGCGGGCCAGCCGCGTGGCCAGCGACTCGCCCTGGAGGAACTCCATGACCATATAGGGCGTGCCGTCCTCGGCGGCGCCGAAGTCGACGATGTCGACCACGAAGCGATGCTGGATGGCGGCCGCGAGCTGCGCTTCGCGCATGAAGCGCAGCTCCGCCACGTCCGTGTTCGGCCCCTCGCGCTTGAGGAACTTCACGGCGAAGGGCCGCCCCAGCGAGTTGTGGACCGACTTCCAGACCGTCCCCCTCGTCCCCTCGCCGATCTCCTCGCGGAGCAGATACTTGCCGCCAATGACCTGGCCGGCGTGTGGCATTGCGATTCTCAGAGATCTTCGGTGCCTGGTCCCGGTTACTTGATGGCGCTGGTCGGCAATGACCCCGGGGGACGGGGCTGACCCCGCTCTCGGAACGCCGTTTTGGCCGGCGCGGACGGCGTATCTTCTAGTGATGGCTGACAATCTGCGCGTCCCCGAGCACGTCGTGTCGCGCGAGCTCGACGGCGAGACGTTGCTGCTCGATCTCGAGAACGGCCGTTACTTCGGGCTCGACGCCGTCGGCACCAGATTCTGGGAGCTGCTGAAGGTGCACGGTTCGCGAGACGTCGTGGAGCGGGCGTTGCTCTCGGAGTTCGAGGTGGACGAACCGGCTCTGCGCCGGGACCTCGACGAGCTGGTCGCGGCTCTTTGCGAGCGCGGCCTCCTGGAAAAAGCATGAAGGTGTGGACGGCGCTCGGGTTCGTGCCCCATGCGGGGCTCGTGGGGTGGGCGGTTGCAGCCCGCCTGCTGCTCGGTGCGTTGCCGCTGCCGAAGGCGTTTGCTGCCCGGCGCTGGTTGATTCCCCTCGCCCGGTTGCCGGTCCTTCGTTGTGGCGTTCACCGGCTCGACGCCACGGAGCTGGGCCGCGCCGTCAGCCTGGCCACGCGCGCGACGGGCTCGTCACGCCCGTGTCTTCCGCGCTCCTATGTCGCCTCGGTGATGCTCGCGGCGCGCGGGCTATGCCCCGTGGTGGTCATCGGCATGCGGCGCGAGGGCGAACGCCTGGCTGGCCACGCCTGGATAGAGCTCGACGGAGAGGTCATCCTGGAGAGCGCCGAGGCCGCCCGTGGCCACGTCTCCATGATGCGCTTCGAACTCAGCCCCGGCGCCACTCACGCCTGACGGCCTCGACCACGTCCGGCAGCGCACCGAGGTCGCGGCGATGGCGCAGGACGCGCGCGTTCTTGAGGGCGTCGAGCGCCGCAAGGTCGTCGAGAGAGCGGCCAATCGCTGGCGGATCGAGCGGCCCAAGTCGGAAGGCGTGTTGCATGGCCATGACCAGGCACCTCGCACCGGGCAGCGGGGTGATCTCCACCAGCGTCCCGGGCGCCGGAGCGGCGCTGTCCAGAAGGTAGAGGCGGTCCACCGGAAGCGCGGCCAGAGTCGTCGCCTGATCGAGGGTGAATCCCCTCTTGTCGTTGTAGTGAGCGATGGCCTCCGCTGCTGCGGGTGGCGCCACGTGTCCCATCACGTCGGGCCACAGGCGCAGATACGGATAGGTGGGGTGCACCACGGTCCTTCCGTCGAGAGGCTCCAGCACTGCGGCGTCGTCGCTGAGGACTGCGCAACCGGCGCGTAAGAACGCCGCGGCCAGGGTGGACTTCCCCGCTCCGGACTCACCGATGAACACCGCGGCCCTGCCTGCGTCGGCAACGACGCTGCCATGCAGGACGACGCGCCGTCGCAGCGTCAGCACGCGGGGGAGTACCTGATCCAGAAGCAGGTGGCGCGTGGTCGTCGGATCCCCTTCTGGTCCGGCCCACACGCGGATGCTGGCCCCGTCGCTGCTCACCTCGAAGGTGGCGTACTGGCGGAACGTCAGCAGGTATCCGCCGGGCGCCTCGTCCACGCGCGGCCAGTCTCCCGTGCCGTCGATGGGCGGCCCCGCCGTCGGGCCGGTCAGCGGCCCGTCCTCGATGCGGCAGTCGAGCGGCACGGCGGCTTCGAAACGCGGTGCAGGCAGCGGTATCACGGATGACACCGCAAGGCCGCCGTACGAATAGACCATCACCCATCCCGGCCGTAGCGGCGCGCGAGCTCTCCCACGCGGACGAGGGCGCTGTCCCGATCGACCACCACACCCGGAAAACGTTCGAGCAGCGCCGTCGCGATCTCGCCGTTGGTCATCCCGGACGACATCGCCGCGAGGACGTAGGCGTCCACCTGTCCGGCGTCGTTCAACATCACCCGCTGCTCGGGCGACGCTCGTCGCACGCGGGCCAGCGTCAGCTCCAGACCCTCCCAGTTCGATTGCTCGAACGCGGCCTTCTCCCGGGTCCCGGCGAATACCCGGGTCGCCCAGGCCCAGATGTATCCGCGGCCGACGAGATCCGCCCGCAGCTTCACCTCGACCCGGTCGCCCGGATCGAGCGGCACCGGATCGAGCCACGGCAGGAAGACCCGGCCGTAGACGGTCGGAGGCTCGGCCGGGTGATTCGAGAACCCGATGTCGTCGGCGAGGACCGCGTCGAACCAGATCAGAAGACCCCGCGCGGTCGCAGCCCTGTCGGCGACGAGATCGAAGCGCGCGGCGACATGCGGGGAGTTGAGAGTCGGGTAGTCGAGGGTCGCCCATCGAACGGGCTGGCTCATGAGCTCACGCGCCTCGATCGACGTGTCCGAGGACTGGTTGAGGAGAAGCCGCTCGGCCGGACGCATGTCGAAGCCGAGGTCGTTGCCTTGCCACGGGCGGCGGGCGTGGGTGTACGCCTCCTCGGCCTCGACCACGGCGGCGAACAGGTGGTCCCGCTGTCCGACAAGCACACCGTCCGGCGCGAGCAGGCGTTTCCGGATGTCGACGATGTCGACCAAATGCGTCCCGTAGAGCGGGACCGCGCCGCGCAGATCCGACACCACGACGTCCGCTTGCTCGGGGAGCACGACCTCGGACGAATGACGCTCGAAGAACGTCACGCGATCGGCGAAGCCGTTGGCCTTGACCACCTCGCGGGCCATCTGGATGGCGGGCAACGGCTCGATCGCGTACACGCGGCGCGCGCCGAGACGGCACGCGAGCAGAGCCATGACCCCCGTGCCTGTGCCGATGTCGAGTACGACGCTGTCTGGCCGTACGACGCTATGAAGAGCGCGGGCGAAGGCATCCATGCGGACGCGGTCCGCCATCATGCGACCGAAGCTCCGGACCGTGTAGTGCGCCACCGGTCTCCGGACTCAGCACATCTTCGGGTTCATGTCTGGACTGAAACAGTCCGGATTGTTTTCCCGCACGCTCCCAATGCTGCCGGCGACAAGAGCCGTGGCGCTGCCGAAGTACGTGAGTTTTGGTTTCACGTACGGCTTGCGTCCTCGTTGATCACTCGAGAATGGCTGAACCCCCCCAGCCATTCTCAGTTCCTCGGTCCGTAGTCAGGGGGCGAACCGCGCGCGCGTGCCATGAAGAGGCCGAGCGCCGCCACCACACCGAGAGACTCACGCGTGTCGACGGGCCAGGTTTCTTGCGAATCGGCATGCCGAATCTGCGCTTCGAGACATGCGACGTCGACGAACGGTGCCACGTGATTTCGGGTGTACTCTAGCACACCGCGTAGCCACGCCACATTGAGCTGGAACAGCCTGTCGCGGAATGGCTCGTGCAGCGCGGGTGCCCATCGGCGCCAGCAGACAGGGTGGGGCAAGACCCCCTCCATGCTCCGGCGCAGGAGGCTCTTGGGCCACCCCTCGCTCTCGAGGTCGGCCCACGACGAACCGACGCAGAATTCCACGACGCGGCGGTCGAGCAGAGGGTGTCGGGCCTCGACTGACTGGTGCGCGGCCGTGCGGTCGTACCGCTCGACCCCCGCCTGCAGGAAAGACGAGCAGATGAGGGCGCGTTGCACCTCGTCGGCCGAGGATCGAATGAGCGGCGCTGGTCGGATCTGCTCCAGCGTATGCCTCAGCCGGCCGGGCACGTCGACCTGGCGTATCAGGTCCGGATGGATGAACCCGTTTGCCGATGAAGGCTGGTAGCGGGGTACTCCCGCGCGTCCACGCCACTGTCGCAGAGCGCGCCCGGCGCGGGTCTCGAGCGCGGTTTCCCTCAGCAACGACTCGAGACCGAAGCGCCACAGAACCTGGAGCGGCGTTTCACCCGACCACCGCGCCCGTCCGCTGGCCGCCTTCCAGGCGGCGCGCGCCCGTCCTTGCAGCAAGGCCTCCGAGAGTCCCTCCCCCTTGCCGAAGATCAGGTCACCGTCGATGCCGTCCAGCACGACGTCGATGCCACGCGCGCGCGCCTCCGCCCAGGCGAGGAACTGGATGTCGTGCATTCCGAAGTCGAAGGGTTCCTCGCAGGTGCTGGCCAGGTCGCGGACCGCCGGCACGAATCGCTCGAGCTCCGATGGACGGATGTAGACCGCAGACGTGCCGACGTGGTCGGCGACCTGCCGGATGAGCGCCGTCTCGTGACAGCCTTCGTCGTCGGAGATGCCCGACAGGGTGACGAGCGGCCTGGGCGCCAGCGCGACGATCGACGAAGAATCGATGCCCCCGCTGAGCATCGCCGCGGGGCGAGCGACATCCCGCAGGCGACAAGCGACAGCCTCGGTCAACAGATCCCGGACGTGTTCTCGACGGTCGCCGTCGGAGCGGAACCGTAGCCCGGTGTTCACGTCGGGCCACCAGTAGCGCCGGACGGTCACGTCCTCCTCGGTGACTGCCAGCCAGTGACCCGCCGGAAGACGGAGGACGCCACGGTAGAACGTATTGGTGGGGTCGCTGCATTCGAAGAAGCCACCCAGCAGGTAGTCCGCGACCCGCCCAGGATCGATCGCCCCCAGGAGACCAGCTGCGCTTGCCACCACGCTGGCATCGGACGCGACGATCACGCGCGCGCGATCGACCGCGTAGCTCAGCGAGCGCACACCGAGTGCGTCCCGAGCGCACAGCAGCAGGCGCTGGTCTGCGTCCCACAGGACGAATGCAAAATCACCGAGGAGCAAGGGCACCGCGTCCCGGCCCCAGCGCCGGTAGGCGTGCAGGACCAGCGTGGCGTGATCGGGCACCTCGTCGGGCCGCAGATCGAGGCGCGACAGCAGGTCACCCGCGTTGTCGAGGCGGACGTCGGCATCGATCGCCAGCCCTCCGAGGACTGCCCCGTGACCGAGGCCCACCGGGCCGGCCGACCAGACCTTGCCCGGCCCCATGCCGCGACGGCGCATCTGCCGCGACATCGCGCCGAGCGCCGCCTCGTCCACGGGGGCGCGATCGCGTCGAAAGAGGCCGCAGACGGCTCTCAGGAGAAGAGCCCCTGAAACATGGGCATTCGACGCAGCTCGCGGAAAAGCGGCGCCGTGGCGAGGTCCGCAGGAGGTTCCACGCCTTCGCCTTCTAGGAAAAGTCGCAGAGCGCGCAACGAAGGCTCGTCGGCTGCCGGCAGGCCGACCACGCTCGGTTCCCAGGCCTGACCGCCTGCCTGAAGCTTGAGCGTCAGCCGGGACAGCTCGTCGACCCACCGGACGATGGTGTCGGCGGCGGGAGCGGATATGTCGTAAGCGGCGACAAGTTCCAGGATGTGACGGCGGCCGAGCGCGTTCATCAGCAACGCCAGGAAGAAGCGGTGCCCGGGGTCCGTCACGTTGGCGCGCCGCGAGATGACGTGATCGACCCGGCGGGCCTCGTGGAGAGCCGCCCCGAAGGCATCGGCCAGCTCGGGATCTTGCACCCGTCCGACGAGCCGCGCGAGCCGCGCCTGGTCACCGCTGCGGGCGATCCGGCGCAGACCGACGAAGCAGGTCAACGGATCGGCGCGCTCGATGAGCGCACCTTCCAGGCTTTCGCGTTCCGGGTGCTCGCCACGTTCGAGCAGCGCGGTCAGCTGCACGATCCGTTCGCGCCACTCCTCGCGGCGCAGCTGGTTCACCGCCAGACCGGGACGGTAGTAGTTGTACTGCGGGCCGGCGCGCTCGTCGGAGTAGGTGCGCACCACGATGGTGGCGCTCGGGCGTTCCAGATGGAACAACGAGTGGATGAAGGCTCGTCCGGCGACAATCGGGCGTATGTCCCCGCGCCTCAGCAGCCCGACCTCGCGGCCGAGGAGCGATCCCAGGACCACATCCTCGTTGACGCGGCGGCGGGGTTCGAACTCGAAGCGGGCCTGGACGCTGCTCCCCTCGAGCACCTGGAAGGCGCCGGAAAAACTGTGCTGGTGGATGGTCGTCGTGCCGTCGAGCCAGAACAGCACCATGATCGCGAAGCGGCGCCCGGCGAACACGGTCAGCGGCGGCTGCCCGAAGGTGGCGTCCACGTCGTGCTGCGCAGGCAGGGCTCGGGTCGTCAGCCCCCACCGCAAGACGTCCGTCGCCGAGACTTGCCCGGGGAGGTTGGCTGCGGCCAGCTGTTCGGCCGCAATCTGGGTGAACGCGTCCTCGGCGTGGTGTGCACGCTCCCACGCCAGCTCGACGGCGTCACCCAGCTCGACGAAGGGCTTCAAGGTGCTGTCTTGGGGCTGCGCGCCTCGGCCTCCGCCTGCTGCTCCGCGAGATGCCAGGGGATGTCTGCGTAAACGTCCGAGAACATCGTCGCCAGCGGCGGCGCGGGCGGCACCTGCTCCACTTCCTTCAGCGTCGCCGTGAACTGCTGCTCGAAATCGGCGCGGAACCTGGTCTCGTCGGCCTCGCTCCAGAGGTTGCGCGACTCGAGGTACTTGCGGAAGCGGGGCAGGGGATCGTGCGGCTCCCACTCCTTGGGCTCGCTGGGGTCACGGTAGACGGAGGGGTCGTCGGACGAGCTGTGGGCGCCCCGACGATAGGTGCGGGCCTCGATCAGCGTCGGCCCGTCGCCACGGCGGGCGCGGGCTGCCGCCTCGGCAGTGGCGTGCACCATCGCCAGCGGATCGTTGCCGTCGACCAGCACGCCGGGCATGCCGTAGGCGATCGCCTTCTGCGCGAAGGTGACGGCGGCCGTCTGCACCGAGCGCGGCACCGAGATCGCCCAGCCGTTGTTGCGGCAGACGAAGATGCAGGGGGCCTTGCGGACAGCGGCGAAGTTGCAGGCGACGTGGAAGGCGCCTGTCGAGGTGGCGCCGTCGCCGAAGAAGGTCAACGCCACGTCGTCCTTGCCCGACAGCTGTGCGCCCATGGCGATGCCGACCGCCTGCGGGATCTGCGTGCCGACCGGCGAGCTGATCGACACGAAATTCAGCGATCGAACCGAGTGGTGCACGGGCATCTGGCGGCCCTTCACCGGATCCTCGGCGTTGCCGAACAGCTGGCACAGGAAGGTGCGCAGCGGGTAACCCCGGTACAGCGCCGACGACGTCTCGCGGTACGAGGAGTAGATCCAGTCGCCCGGGCGCAGGGCCGCGGCGGCGCCGACGGCGACCGCCTCCTCGCCAGTGGAGGTCAGGTAGAACCCGATGCGGCCCTGGCGCTGTAGCCGCAGAAGACGCTCGTCGAGCAGCCGCGACAGCAGGATGGTCTCGTACATCTTCCGGAGGGTCGCCTCCGGGAGGCCCGGATCACGGTCCGGGCGCACCACCCGGCCGTCGTCGTCGAGCACCTTGATGACCTCGAGGTTCACAGGTAGACCTTACCACTCCATGAAGCTGCGCTTGCGCGACGTCATCAGTTACGAGGGCAAGGACTACATCGTCGAGGGTCTCTTGACGTACAAGCTGGGCGGCAAGGTGTACCGCCTGGCCCGCGCGGTCGACGGTGTCGACGTCCGCTGGATCGAGCCGCTGACGGACGACGCCGACGACCGGATCCTCTGGTTCAGCGACGCCAAGGACCTGGACATGGCCACCCCCCCGCCGCAGACCATCTCGTACCGCGGTAAAAGTTACCTGCCGCGGCTGTCGGGCCAGGCGCAGGTGGCCGTCGAGGGCAAGGTGCCGGAGCGTTTCGCCGGCACGTGCGAGGTGTGGCGCTACCGCGCCGCTGGCGACCTGTTCCTGCAGATCGAGAAGTGGCCCGACCGCACCGTCACGCTGACCGGCGAGGGGGTTCACAAGAACATGATCGACGTGCTCCCGGGAGCCTAGCCATGCACAAGCTCGTACTGCTGCGACACGGGGAGAGCGACTGGAACCGCGAGAACCGGTTCACCGGCTGGGCGGACGTGGATCTGTCCGAGACCGGCCTCGAGGAAGCGAAGGCCGCCGGCGCGTTGCTCAAGCGCGAGGGCTATGTCTTCGACCACAGCTTCACCTCCGTGCTCAAGCGGGCCATCCGGACGCACTGGCTGGCGCTCGAAGCGCTGGATCAGCTGTGGCTGCCGGTCGAGCGATCGTGGCGGCTGAACGAACGGCACTACGGCGCCTTGCAAGGGTTGAACAAGGCGGAGACCGCGGCCAAGTACGGCGACGAACAGGTGAAGATCTGGCGGCGCAGCTACGACATCCCGCCGCCGGCGCTGGACAAGAGCAGCCCGCACTATCCGGGCAACGATTCGCGCTACACGAACCTGTCGCCTTCCGAGTTGCCGACGACCGAGTGCCTGAAGGACACGGTTGCCCGGTTCCTGCCGCTGTGGCACGAGCGGGTAGCGCCGCTGGTCAAGTCGGGCAAGCGCGTGCTGATCGCTGCCCACGGCAACAGCTTGCGCGCGCTGGTGAAGTACCTGGACGACATCTCGGAGCAGGAGATCGTCGAGCTGAACATCCCCACCGGCATCCCGCTGGTGTACGAGCTGGACGACCACCTGAAGCCGATCCGCCATTACTACCTGGGCAATCAGGCCGAGATCGAGGCCAAGATGAAGGCCGTCGCCGCCCAGGGAAAAGCGAAGTAACTACTTTCGAAGCTGCTTTTCCAGCAGCTTGTAGGCCGCACCGAGCTTCTGCGAGAGCTCGTTGGCGGCCTTCTGCTTTTCGGGCGTCTGTACGTGGCGGTCGGGGTGGTACTTGCGCATCAGAGTCCGGTACGACTTGCGCACGGTCTCGAAGTTCGAACCCTGGGGCACCTCGAGTGCGGCGTAGGCGCGACGGATCTCATCGCTGTGGCTTGGGGACGGCGGCGGGGGCGCGGCGCGACTGGTGGGGCGCGGGCGTTCGGTCCGTGCGGCCTTGGCGGCCGTTTCCCGCGCCTTGCGCCGGCGCTCGAGTTCGGCCTCGAGTTGCTCGTCCGTCAGCGTGTTCATGCCGTAGCGGCGGTAAAGATCATCGTCGGGATCGTGCGCCTCCGATGAGGAACTCCCCGCACGTTCGAGCAGGTCATTGAGCTCGGCCCGCGCGAGGTCGATGAGACGCTTCCCGATGCTCATGCCGCGTAATTTATCACTTCAGCTATTTGTTGTAGGGCTCGCCGCGCAACGAGGAGATGCAGCGGTAGATCTGCTCGCAGAGCACCACCCTGGCCAGCCGGTGGGGAAGGGTGAGAGGCGAGAGCGACAGGCGACGCTGGGCTTTCGCCACCACATCGGCGGGAAGGCCTTCGGCGCCGCCGATGAGGAAGACCACCGCGCGGGACCCACGCAGCATCCGTTCGCCCAGGAAGTCGGTGAACTGCCGCGTGGTCCAGGCATCGCCGCCGGGCTCGAGCGCGATCACCTCGGCGCCGGCAGGAAGCTGCTTGACCAGCGCGGCCGCGTCGTCGACCTCGGCCACCTCGACGGAAAGGTGCCGGCGGGCCCGGTCGACGTACTCGCGGCATAGCTCGTCCAGGCGGCGGTCGCGCATCTTGCCGACCGCGCGAACGAGGATTTTCATCTAGAGCGCGTAAAGAGCGTCGCTCTGGTACAGCTGGGCTTCGGGAGGGATGGTCAGCGGCACCCGCGCGGCGTCGATCCACAGCCCCTCGATGTCATACACTTCGCGCACCGGGTGATAGAAGACGTGCATCACGACGTCGCCGAAGTCGAGCAGCGTCCAGCGGCCGTTGCCGCGGCCCTCCCGGCCGAGCAGGCGCCAGCCACGGCTCTGCATCGTGGCAATCACGTTCTCGGAGATGGCGTCGACCTGGCGGTCGCTCCGGCCGCTGACCACGCCGATGAAGTCGGTGTAGCTGGCGGTCGCGGAGACGTCCAGCAGCACCGGCAGCAACGCCTTTTTCTCGAGCGCGGACTCGATCGCAGCCTGCGCCGCGTCACGCGACGCGCGCACACGTGGGCCAGCTGACGCGACGACGGGGACCGGGGCCCGGTTGACCGGCTGTTTCCGAGGCTTGGGAGAGGGGGTCTTTTTCTGGCCGGGGCGCGTCTTCGTCACGTACCTCCTCATCGTAGCAAAGGCCCGGGGTTGCCTCAATCACCGGGCGATGCGGGCGGCGCCGCGCCGACAGGCCGGTTGCGCCAATCGGTCTCGAAGCGATCCACCAGCGCTCCCAGGTAATCCTGGCCCAGGCCGGAAAGACGCTCTTCGACCAGCCGGGTGGCGCGGTCGAGCCAGCGGGCATTGACGGCGCCTTCGGGTCCCGTGCGCTCGGTCTCGTCGAGGATGACGTCCGGGTTGCCGCCGCTGGCGCCGAATCTCTGGACGGCGGCCGCCATGCGTTCGCCGATCCATCGGGGCGCCTCCAGAAGCGAACGGCCCAGCACCTTGCCTCCATCGCGGAAGACGTTCACCAGCGCGGTCTTCTCGGAGCGCTCGATGCAGGTGAGGATCAGCTTGTGCAACTGAGCGGCGTCCGGGCGGGTGATGGCACCACCGACGTGTAGCCGCGCGCAGTAGTGATCGACCAGGGTCGCGAACTGGAAGGTGGTGGCCATCTCCTCGGCGCCGCGACCGGCCGCCAGCAGCACGAAGACCTTTCGCCAGGCCAGCTTGATGGCGATCAGCGCCGCGGCGGTCAGGGTGACGTTCTTCAACGCCGAGCCCTCGCGCGGGTCGGCCAGCAGATCGGCGGACGGCTGCGGCAGGTCGACGTGGCGGGTGGCGGCCAGGCGCATGAACAGTCCGGCGCGGATCCGGCCGGCGACGATGTCGTCCATCACCGGCAGGGGGACCAGCCCGCCGACCGCGCTGGACATGAGCGATCGACGCACGATCAGCGAGCGGTTCTCGGCAAGATGCGCCAGCCGCGCGGGATCACGCGGCGTCACGGGCTCGGCACCGATCATGGGGGGCAAGGGTCCATTCGACTGTCCGCTCATCGCAAGTCCTTCCCCAGAAGCGCTCGTTCGTCGAGAACCGTGCGTTGTCGCTTGCGCAGCTCTTCCGAGGCCGGGGGCGCGATCGTGGTCGTGCTGCCGATGCCGTCGAGCTGCGCCTTGACCGAGGTCTCGCCCGCCAGCAGCACGCCCTCGCGCTTGGCGGAGAACACCGACTCGAGCGAGAAGCTGACCAGCGCGCCCGACTGCTCGTCGAAGCGAGCCTCGCCGGTCAGGCTCTGCACCTCGACGCTGTCGCGCCAGCGGCGCAGGGCGGGCTCGTCGGCGCTGGCCGCCTGTGCCTGGTCGGCCTTGCCGATCTTGTACGCACCAGGACCCGACGGCGTCACCGTGGCGAAGCGGCGGACGGTCTCCCACGCCGCCCAGGGTGCGCTGGCTGCTTCCTCCAGGAGGCGCGTCGGTTCCGGTTCCTGGGCAGGTCGGCGGATCATCCGGCCATAGCGCAGCGCGATCGCCAGCTCGCGGCCGACGAGCACCACCTCGCGCCCGCCATCCTGATCGTTGCTCTCGACCAGACGAAACTGTCCCTGCGCGTCGAGCCAGAGCTCGGTGTCCGTGGTCACCGAGTCGGGGGCGGCGGGCACCTGATTCGCCCCGGGCGGCGCGGCCGGACGCACGTGAAACCTGGCCTGACCCTTCAGATGGGCGCCGCGGAGTCCGCGCAGCTTCGCGACCAGGGCAGCGGGCCGCAGCGCGGTGTCCAGCGCCTCGTAGGGTGCCGTCAGCCGGGACGGCGTCGCCCCGTTCCCTTTGCAGGCCTCACCGGCGAGCGACATCGCGATCATTCCCAGAGCGATCCGCTTCAAGGAGCGCGGAATCTACCACTAAATGCTACCGTTGCCGGGTGGACGCCAGTGACTGGCTGAACTCGCCTGTCGCGGTGATCACGGCGGGGTTGTTCGGCGCGGTCTGGGGCAGCTTCTTCAACGTCTGCATCGCCCGGATCCCACTCGGGAAGTCGGTCGTGCATCCGGGGTCGCACTGCTTTGCTTGCAACCAGCCTGTGCGGGCCTACGACAACGTGCCGCTGCTGTCGTACCTGCTGTTGCGAGGGCGCTGTCGTTCCTGCGGCGTACGCTTCTCGCCGCGCTACCTGCTGGTCGAGGTGCTGTCGGGTGTGCTGGCGGCGCTGGTATTCTGGCAGTTCGTGGCGGCGGCGCCGGAGGTGCCCACGGCCATCAGGCTGGCGCGGTTTGCCGTCTACTTCGCGCTGGCCGGGGTGCTGGTCGTGCTGTCCCTCATCGATCTCGACACCAAACGGTTGCCCGACATCATCACCCTGCCGGCGGTGCCGGTGCTGTTCCTCGCCGCGTTCGGCGCGCAGGACGTGCCCTGGATCGAGCGAGGGATCGGAGCCGTCGCCGGCTACGTGGTGGTGCGGGTGATCGCCGACGGTTACTACTACCTGACCGGGCGCGAGGGGCTGGGCCTCGGCGACGGCAAGCTCCTGGCGGTGGTGGGCGCGGTGCTGGGGTGGCGGGCGATCCCGGTGGTGATCTTCGGGGCTTCGTTCGTCGGCATTGCCGTCAGCGTGCCGCTGCTTCTCGCCCAGCGTCGGAATGCCGTCCCAGAGCCAGCGACCGCCGAGGATGCTCCGCCGGTCCGCCACACCGAGGTGCCGTTCGGGCCCTTCCTGTCGCTCAGCGCGCTCGTCTACCTGTTCTGCCGCGACAGGCTGTGGGCGTGGGCGATGCGCCTCGTGGGGGCGTAGTACAATTCGCCGGTGCGTGCTGTCGCATCGGGCGGTGCCTTGGCGCTGCTGCTCGTGGCAGGGCCAGCCCAGGCGCTGGATCCGCACAAGCGGGTGTCCCAGTACACCTACCGGACCTGGGGCGAGGAGACCGGGCTGCCCCAGCCGAGCGTCTACGCGATCGCACAGACGACGGAGGGATATCTGTGGCTGGGCACCGAGGCCGGGCTGGCGCGGTTCGACGGCGAGACCTTCACCGCCGTCGTCCCGACGGACGGGATAGGCTCCTCCAACCAGGTAAGAGCCATCCTCATCGCGCGCGACGGTGCCTTCTGGCTCGGCACGCGCGGGGGCGAGGGTCTGCTGCGCTTCAATGGCAAGACCGTCGGCACGACCTTCGAGTCGTTCCGTGGTCGCACCGGCCTCGCCAGCCACGGCACGCTGTCGGCTTTCGAGGACAGCCGCGGGGATCTCTGGCTGGGCGGATGGCGTGGCGTGGTGCGATTTTCGCGCGGGCGCTTCGATGCCTTCTCCGACAAGGATGGTTTGCCCTTTGGCGGGGTGCTGGCGATCGCCGAGGCCGAGGACAGCACGCTCTGGTTCGCCACGTCGACGGGCGTGGGGCGGATGCGCGCCGGCGTCTTCGACACCGTGCGCGTCGAGGGCCTGGACGGGCAACGTGTCACGGCGATCCTCGCGGACGGATCGGGCGTCTGGGCCGGAAGCTCGACCGGACTCTACCGGTTGGACGGGGATGACGGGGGCAAGGTACGGCGACTCGGCCGCGGCGACGGCCTCCCGGGGGACGCGGTCAACGTGCTGTTCCGCGATCGCGACGGGAACATCTGGGTGGGCACCGACGAAGGCATCGCCCGGATGCGCGACGGCGAGATCCAGGCGCTCACACCTGGAGCGCCGAACAACGACAGCTTCATCTCCGCGTTCGAGGACCGTGAGGGGAACCTGTGGCTGGGGACGCGCGCCGGCGGGCTGGTGCGGCTGTCGGACGGTAAGTTCTCGACGCTCACCACGGCGGAGGGACTTCCCTCGAACCTGACGACCGCCGTGCTACAGACGCGCGACGGGGCGCTGTGGATCGGCACCGAAGGCGCGGGGCTGATCCGCTTCGCCGAGGGCCGTTACAAGACGATCACCACCGCCGACGGGCTGTGCACCAATCTGGTGATCTCGCTGTTCGAGGGCGCCGACGGCAGCCTCTGGGTCGGCGGCGGCACGGGTGGGCGCTCGGCGCTCTGCCGGCTGCGGAAGGACGGGACGATCCGCTCCTACACCGAGGCGGATGGGATGCCGCGCAACGAGCACGGCCGCGTGGTGTACGAGAGTCCGAGTGGCAAGACCTACGTCGGTACCGAGCGCGTCTTCGTGTACGAGAACGACCGGATGGTCCTGCTGGATCATCCGCGCGCCCATGCGAAGCCAGGCCCCAACGTCTTCAGCCTCCACGAGGACCGCAAGGGTGGCTTGTGGGTCGGCCTCGGCAACGGCCTGTGGCACCGAAAAAAGGGCGAGACGGCGTGGAAGGAGTACCGGACGCCAGCCGCCTCGCTGTCGGCGCACCTCGTCTATCACATCAGCGAGGATCCAGACGGGACGCTGTGGATGGGCACCAGCCGGGGGATGACCCGGTACCGCGACGGCGTCTTCCGGCCCTACATGGCCACGCGCGGCCTGTTCGATCACCAGGTATTCCATGTCCACGACGACGGCGCGGGACTGCTGTGGCTGGCGACGTCGCGCGGCGTGTTCCGCGTGCGCAAGCAGGACTTCGACGAGTTCGACCAGGGCAAGCTGACGGCGATCCCGTTCACCCGCTTCGGTATCGGCGACGGCATGAAGACCGACCAGTGCTCGGGCATGGGACCGTCGGGGGTGGTGCGCGCGCGCGACGGACGGTTGCTGTTCGCCACCAGCAAGGGTCTGGCGACGGTCGATCCGAACCGCCTGCCCATCAACACAGTACCGCCCAACGTCGTCGTCGAACGGGTGGTGGCTGATGGGCACGTCCTCGCCAGCGGCGCGGCCGCAACTCCCGGCACGCGATCGCTCGAGGTGCACTACACGGCGCTATCGTTCACTGCGCCCGAGAAGGTGCGCTTCAAGTACCGCCTGGAGCCCTTCGATCGCGACTGGATCGACGCCGAGGGCCGTCGTACGGCGTACTACACGAACCTGCCGCCGGGGAGCTACCGCTTCAGGGTCGTGGCCGCCAACAACGACGGGGTCTGGAATCGTCAGGGCGCCTTGATGGCCTTCGCCCTCGCGCCCTATTTCCACGAGACGGTGTTCTTCCGGGTTCTGGTGGTGCTGGGGATCGGCATCATCGGCTGGGCGATTCACAAGCGGCGCCTGGCGCAGGTGGAGGCGCGCCACGTGGCGGTGCTGGCCGAGCGCACCCGGATCGCGCGCGAGATGCACGACACCCTGGCGCAGGGGTTCACCGGGATCTCGCTGCACCTGGAGGCGGCGGTGAAGAAACTGATCGCCGGAGCGCCGGATCGCGCGCAGTGGTGTCTGGACCAGGCGCGGTTGCAGGTGCGGGCGTCGCTGGCGGAGGCGCGGCGGGCGGTCTGGGGGCTGCGGTCACAGGTGCTCGACAGCGGCGACCTGTCGACGGCGCTGTCCCAGGTGATCGACAAGCTCCGCGGAGAGACGCCGATGCGCCTGTCGGTGTCGGGCGAGGTTCGGCCACTTCCCGAGAACCACGAGCAGACGCTGGTGCGGGTGGCGCAGGAGGCGTTGACGAATGCCGTCCGGCACGCGCGCGCCTCGGAGATCTCGGTCGAACTCACGTACGGGCCGGACGTGGTCGAGCTGCGGGTGCGGGACAACGGGGTGGGTTTCGACGTGGATGCCCAGTTCCCCGGACACTTCGGTCTGGTCGGCATCCGGGAGCGGGTAGCGGCGCTGGGCGGCGAGCTGTCCGTGCAGAGCGCGCGTGGCGAGGGTACTCTGGTGGCGGTCCGTTTGCCGGTCCCGACCGCCACCGAGCGGCCGCGCGCGGCCTGAACCAGGGAGGAACACGATGCCCGAGGCGAACCGGATCCGGGTGATGCTGGTCGACGATCACCCGATCGTCCGGCAGGGCGTGGCGTCTCTCCTGGCGGACGAGGCGGAGGTCGAGGTGGTGGGTGAGGCCCGCACAGGCGAGGAAGCCGTGGACACTTTCCGGAAGCTGAAGCCTGACGTGACCCTGATGGATCTGCGCCTTCCGGGCATGAGCGGCGTGGAGGCGATCCAGAAGATCCGCCAGGAGTTCCCGAACGCGCGCTTCATCGTGCTCACCACCTACGACGGCGACGAGGACATCCACCGGGCGCTGCAGGCGGGGGCGAAGGCGTACGTCCTCAAGGACACGTTCCTCGACGAGATCCTCGACACCATCAAGGCGGTGCATGCGGGCATGCGCCGCATCCCCGAGGCGGTGGCGCGCCGGCTGGAGGAGCGAATGCCCGGCCCCACACTGAGTCCCCGGGAACTGGACGTGCTCCGGCACATCGCCACGGGCGAAAGCAACAAGGAGATCGCCGCCGCGCTGGGGATCACCGAGGGGACGGTGAAGACGCACGTGGTGAACATCCTGGGCAAGCTGGGCGTGAACGACCGGACCGCGGCGGCGACCGCCGCCCTCCAGCGCGGCTTCATCAGGCTCTGACGCCTCAGTTCTCGCCGGCCCCGCGGGGATCCACGCCCGTGGCGCGCGAGCCGAGGGTGATGGCGCGGCGGCGATCGAGGAAGTCCTGCGACGAGGCGATGATGTCGGCGAGGGCGGCGGGATCGACGGGGACGTCGCCGTCGAGGCATTCGTCGCAGATGGAGACGATCGGGGTGACGTAGACCTCGGGCCGGGACTGCTTGCAGAACCAGCACTCACCCGCCTCGAGGAGTTTCTTCGTGCGCGCACGTCTCGCAGCATCGAGGCAGAGGATGCACCCGGCGCCGCCGAGTCTGGGGAGCAACTCGCACTCGTCGTCGTGAAGGCCACAGAACAGGCAACGAGTCATGGTTGCACCACCTCGGCCGTGATGACCCGCAGCCGTTCCTCGATCTCGCCGCGGATCGCCGCGAGCCGTTCGGCCGAATCCGCCTCGCAGCGGACCACCAGCACCGGGCCGGTGTTCGACGCGCGGATCAGGCCCCAGCCACCCGGGAATGAGATGCGCGCGCCGTCCACCTCGACCACCGCCTGTCGTGCCTTGTAGTACGCGCAGGCGCGACGAACCACCTCGAACTTCACGTCGTCGAGGCAGGGCACGCGGATCTCCGGGGTGTTGTACAGGACGGGCAGGGTGTCCACCAGCTCGGCCAGTGTGCGGTCGCTCTGTGACAGGAGTTCGACGAGGCGCGCGGCAGCGTAGACCGCGTCGTCGAAACCGAAGTAGCGGTCGGCGAAGAACATGTGCCCCGACATCTCGCCAGCCAGGACGGCGCCTTCTTCCTTCATCTTGGTCTTGATCAGCGAGTGTCCGACCTTCCACATGATGGCGCGGCCGCCGTGGGCCGCGATGTCGTCGTACAGCGCCTGGCTGCACTTCACCTCGCTGACGAAGGTGGCGCCGGGGCGGTCCTTCAGGATCTCCCGCGCGAACAGCATCATCAGCTGGTCGCCCCAGACGATGCGGCCGCGCGGATCGACGACGCCGATGCGGTCGGCGTCTCCGTCGAGGGCAATGCCCAGCTCGGCGCCCGACTGCTGCACCCGGCCGATCAGATCGGCGAGATTCTCGGGCACGGTGGGATCGGGGTGGTGATTGGGGAAGCGCCCATCGGGCTCGCAGTAAAGCGCCTCGACGTCGAAACCGAGGCGGCGCAGGAGCGGAAGGCAGGAGATCCCACCGGTGCCGTTGCCGCCGTCGAGCACCACCTTGAATCGCCGCGGGCCGAGGCGGATGTTGTTTGCAAGGTGGTCGATGTAGGCGGGAAGGAGATCCACGTCGCGCGCGGTGCCGGCTTCGACGGGCGCACGCATGCCGCGCTCGACCCGCTCGCGTAGCTGCTGGATCTCAGCGCCGTAGATGGTGCCGCGGCCGCGCATGATCTTGAAGCCGTTGTCCTCCTGCGGGTTGTGGCTGGCGGTGATCATCACCCCGCCGTCCGTCTGCAGGTGGAAGACCGAGAAGTAGAGGCCGGGGGAGTGGAGCACGCCCACGTCGTCGATGACCAGCCCGGCGGCCAGCAGCTTCTCCTTCATCGTGCGGTGAATCCGCGGAGAGGAGAGGCGGCAGTCACGGCCGAGCGTGATGTGGCGGACGCCGGCCTCGCGGAAGTGCGCGCCCAGCGCCTCGCCCAGCGCGCCAATGAAAGGCTCGGTCAGATCCCGCTCGGCCATACCGCGGATGTCGTACTCGCGGAAGATGCGCGGGTTCATGGCGATCAAAGTAGGTCCTTTCGACCGCGGGAGGCCAGAGCGTCGACGAGCCGTCGCACCTCCTGGGCGCGGTCCTTCGGAACCACCAGGACCGCATCGGGCGTGGCGATCACCACCAGGTTGTCGACACCGACCACACCGACCAGAGGCGCCCCCGGCTCGGACATGACCACGCTGCCGCGCGTATCGGCGATGATCGTGTCGCCCGCCAGCACGTTGCCATTGGCGTCGGCGGCGCGGATCTCGGCGAGTGCGGCCCAGCTGCCGACGTCGCTCCAGCCGAACTCGCCCGCGACGACCCGGATGCCCGAGGCGCGCTCCATGATCCCGTAGTCGATGGAGATGGCGGGCACGCGCGGGTACAGGTCGCGCATCGTCGAGGCAAGGTCGACGTCTTCGCAGGCGATCAGCCGCTCGAGGGTCTGGGCGAGATCGGGCAGGTGACGGCTGGCTTCGGCCAGCAGGCGCTCGGCGGTGAAGAAGAACATGCCCGCGTTCCACAGATAGGTGCCGGCGGCGACGTACGCGGCTGCCTTGGCGGTGTCGGGTTTTTCGACGAAGCGCGCCACCTCGTACACTTCGTCGGCGATCGAGCGGCCGAGTTCCAGGTAGCCGAAGCCGGTCTCGGGGTGGGTGGGGCGGATGCCGATGGTGACCATCGCCTCGCCGGCATTGGCCAGGGCCAGCGCCGCGGTGGAAACAAAGCTGGCCTCGTCGCGAATAAAGTGATCCGACGGCAGGACCGCCAGGCGCGCATTCCGTCCGGCGCGGCGGGCGACCACGGCGGCTCCCAGACCGACGGCGGCGGCGGTGTTGCGGGGCGCGGGCTCGGCCACCAGGTTCTCGGGAGCCAGTTCGGGCAGGGCGCCGCGCACGGCCTCGGCCTGATCCGCGGCAGTGACGATCAACGTCCGGTCGGCGCCGACCAGACGGCTCGCGCGGCGGAAGGTTGCCGCGAGCAGTGACTCATCGCCGCCCAGCGCCAGGAGTTGCTTCGGTCGGGCACGCCGGCTCGCTGGCCAAAGCCGCGTCCCGCCGCCACCGGCGAGGATCAGCACGAACGCGTCAGAGGGGGGCATCGAGCTCGGGAACATACCAAAAGAGCGGTATCCGAGAACTTCGGCGAGAATCAGCCTGTGATCGGGACGCTTCTGGTGATCGCGGGCGCGGTGCTGGTTGTCGTTGGCCTTCGGCTCGCGACGGGGAGACCACGACCTGTCGATCTGGCAGGCGGCCTGCTGGCGGCCCTGGGTCTATGCGTTGCGCTCCTGGGAGCCGAGCGGCTCGTGTCGAAGCCGGGTGCCGCTGAGCAGCATCTCCGTCGGTGATTGGCGACGGCGACTAAATGAGATATCCAGGAGAGCAGGTATGAACGCTCCGCGCGAGCAGCTCTTCGTAGGCCTCGACATGGGCGGGACCGACATCAAGGCCACGGTCAGCAACGGCCTGGGCGAGATCCTGGTGAACGACTGCGAGAAGGTTCTCAGCCTGGCCGCCGAGGGGCCGCGCAAGACGGTCGAGCAGCTGGCCATGGCGGCGGACAAGGTGCTGGCGGCCGCGGGCAGCAAATGGGAACACGTGGCGGGCATCGGGCTGGACACGCCCGGCCCGGCGTCCCTGGAGGGTGTGTTGACCCGTTCCCCGAACCTGAAGCATCCGGACTGGGAGGGCTTCCCGATCCGCAAGGTGTTCGAGCAGCGCACCGGGCGCCCGACGGTCTACGCGAACGACGGCAACGCGGCTGCGTACTGGGAGTACTACCGCCTGTTCCGCGACGACCCCGAGAAGATCATGGCCGCGGCGATCCTGGGGACGGGCTTCGGCGGTGCTCTGGTCTGGGGCGGCGAGGTGCTGACCGGCTCGCGTGGCTTCGGCGCCGAGTTCGGCCACATCCGTCTCCCGACGCACGAGATCGCCAGGGACGGCGACGTGCCCATCTGCGGCTGCACCAAGGCCGGCTGTGCCGAGGCGTTCGTCAGCGTGGCGGCCCTGGACTACTTCCTTCGCAAGGCGCTCAAGCGGCCCGAGCACAAGAGCCACCCGTTGCAGAAGGTGGCTGACGCAGGTCGCGAGCGGGCGCTGAAGCTGCTGGGGCTCGCGCAAAAAGGAGACACGCTGGCGCAAGAGCTGTTCGACGCCCAGGCCGACGCGCTCGGCCTGCTGTTCGTGCAGATCGCCAACTGCTTCGACCCCGACGTCTACATCATCGGCGGCGGGCTGACCGACAGCTCGACCGAGTTCCGCGAACGGTACATAGGCCGCGTGCGCGCCATCTTCAAGCGCGAGACGTTCCCCGCCGTGGCGAAAGACGCCTCGATCGAGTTCGCGGCCGATCAGGACATGGCCGGCTGTCGAGGCGCGGCGTTGCTGGCCCGACAGGCTGCTCAGAAGTCGCGCTAGCCGCTTCTGAGGTGCCAGGCCTTGGGCTGCAAGAAGGCGCGGATGCCCCAGGCCGACAGGGTCGAGCCGATGCCGGAGTGCTTGCGGCCGGTCCAGGGTAGGCGCGGGCTGACGCGGTCGCAGCAGTTCCAGTACACGCTGCCAGCGTTCGCCTGCCGCAAGATGGTTTGCGCGCGGGCTTGGTCGGGCGTGTAGACGCCAGCCGTGAGGCCGTAGTCCGTGTCGTTCATCAGCGTGACCGCCTCGTCGTCACCGTCGACGACCTGGATGCCGATGATCGGGCCGAAGCTCTCCTCGCGCATCACGGCCATCTGGTGGGTCACGTCGGTGAGCACCGTCGGCGCGAAGTAGTAGCCACGGCGATCGATGCGCTTGCCGCCGTGGAGCAGCCGCGCGCCTTTTGCCACGGCGTCCTTCACCTGGGTTTCGAGCGCGGCCAGCTGATCCTTGCGGGCCAGCGGCCCGATGTACGTGTTCTCGTCGGTCGGCTCGCCGACGACGAAGGCGCGCACCACCTCGACGAACGCCTCGATGAAAGCGGGGGCGATCGTGCGGTGGACGTAGATGCGCTCGACGGAGCAGCAGCTCTGTCCGGTGTTGTAGAACGCGCCGTCGGCCAGGCTCTCGGCGGCGGCGCGTGCGTCGGCGTCGTCGCAGACGTACGTCGGGTCCTTGCCGCCGAGCTCGAGCTGCACCTTCACCATGCGGCCGGCGACGGTCTCGGCGATCTTGCGGCCGGTGCCATAGCTGCCGGTGAAGAAGACGCCGTTCACGTTCTGCGCCAGCAGCGCGCGCCCGGCCTCGCCTGTGCCGACGACGGCGATGAACGTCTCTTTCGGGACGCCGGCTTCATGCAGCAACGCCTCGATCCGCAGGCCGGTCATGGCTGCGTGCTCGGACGGCTTGTAGAGGACCGTGTTGCCGGTCAGCAGCGCCGGCACGAAGACGTTCGAGCCGACGAAGTAGGGGTAGTTCCAGGCCGAGATGTTGGCGATCACGCCCAGCGGTTCGTGGGTGGTCTTCTCCTCGAGCTTCCCGTCGCGCAGCACGACGTCGTCGGCCATGACCTCGGCGGTTTTCTCGAGGAAATAGTCGATCCGTCCCGCCATGGCCGCGATCTCGTTGCCCGCCTGCTTGATCGGTTTGCCCATCTCGCGCGTCAGCGTCAGCGCCAGGTCCGCCTTGTGCGTGGCCAGCAGGTCCTTGAAGCGCCGGATGGCGGCCAGGCGATCGGCCAGCGGAGCGGGACGGGCCTGACGGGCGCGCTCGTACTTCGCCGCTATCGAACCGGCGTCGTCCTCGCGCAAGTCGGCGACCACCTCCTCGGTGGCGGGATTGACGACCTTCATCGGCGCTTCTCCACCTCGGCGAGGAATGCGGTCAGCAGCACCTCGGGATCGAGGAACCCGGGTGCGCCCGGGCTCATGAACTCGGGGTGCCACTGCACGCCGTAGGCAAACGCGCCGCCGTCGTGGCGTACGGCTTCGACGACCCCGTCGGGAACGGACCGCGCCTCGACGACCAGCCCCTTGCCCAGCTTGTTGAGGCACTGGTGGTGAACGCTGTTCACGCGGCCCCCGGCGGCATACCACTGGCCCAGCATTGCGCCTGGTTCAAATGCCACCTCGTGCTCGTGCTGGTCGTAGATCTCCCAGTTGCGGTGCATGCGCTTTTCGGGATGGAGCGTCTCGACGTCCTGGTAGAGCGTGCCTCCGAATGCGACATTCAGCACCTGCGCGCCGCGACAGACGCCGAGCACCGGCTTGTTGCGGGCCATCGCCAGGCGAATCAACTCCATCTCGTAGATGTCGCGCGCGGGGTCGCCTTCCCACTCGGGGCGCAGCGGCTCTTCGCCGTAATGCCGCGGGGACATGTCGGCTCCGCCCTGGAGCACCAGCCCATCGACGCCTTCGAGGAGATCGGCGGCATCCAGTTTGCCCGCCGCGCGAGGTAGCAGCACGGGCACCGCGCCGCCGGTCATCAGCCAATGAAGCATCGATTCTTCCGCGAACAGCAGCGTCTTGCCCTTGAACAGCGGCCGTTTGGGATCCGCGTGGAGAAAACAGGCCGACACCCCGATGCGCGGGCGGATCACAGCGCCTGCTCGAAGATCCTCTGGAAGTCCGCCTTGGTGACCGGCTTCGGGTTGTTCGGGTGGCAGGCGTCGCCGACGGCGATGGCGACCAGGCGGTCGAGGTGCTCGCGCTTCACGCCCACCTCGCCCAGCGTTTTCGGGATGCCGATGGCGACTTTCAGCTCTTCCAGCCAGCGCACGAAGTCGGGCGTCCCGACGATCGCCGCCAGGTCGGCGAACTTCTCGGGCACCGCCGACGCGTTGAACGCCATGGCGTACGGGATCATGATGCCGTTGGCGAGCCCGTGGTGCAGGTCGCACACCGTCGAGAGCGCGTGGGCGCACGAGTGCGTCACCCCGAGCCCTTTTTGGAAGGCGACGCCCCCCATCAGGGCTGCATTCAGCATCAGCCCGCGTGCTTCGCGGTGTGCCTCGTCGGTGAGCAACTCCTTGTCGCCCCTGTCGATGCGGCGCGCGTAGTCGACGCACTTACCGAGGTTGCGGGCGACGAGCCGCAGCCCGGACAGGGCGATCCCCTCGCACATCGGATGGAAGTCCTTGGCCAGGTACGCCTCGACCAGGTGGGTCAGCGCGTCCATGCCCGTCCCCGCGGTCACCGACGCCGGCAGGGCCATCGTCAGGTTCGGATCCACGAACACCCGCTGCGCCAGGAGCCGCGGCGAGAAGATGATCTTCTTCACGTGCGTCTCGTCATCCGAGACCACGGTGCTGCGCCCGACCTCGCTGCCCGTCCCGGCCGTCGTGGGGATCGAGACGTAGTACGGCAGCTCCTTGTCGATCGGCCGCGCGTCGGGCTTGCCGTCCTCGTAGTCGAATAGATCGCCCGGGTGATGGGCCATGAGAGCGATCGCCTTGGCCACATCGATGGCCGCGCCGCCGCCCAGGGCGACGACGGCATCGGCGCCGTGGTCCTTGAAGACGGCGACCCCGGCGGTCACCTGCGACTTCACCGGGTTGCCCCACACGCCGGAGAACATCGCCACCGACAGTCCCGCAGCCTCCAGGATCTTCACGACGTCCCGGGCCGGCGGCAGGAGCGCCAGCGCCTTGTCGGTCACCACCAGCGGCTTTGCGCGGCCGGCGTCCTTCAGCGCGCCGGGTAAAAGGCCGATCGCGCCGGCACCGTACTGGATCCTCGTCGGGAAACTGAATTGAATCATATGATCTCGAAGTAGCGGGCCATCTCCCAGTTCGTGACCGCCTTGCTGAACTGCCGCCACTCCCAGTGACGGCTGGCGACGAAGTGCTCGACGAACGCCTCGCCGAACAGCTCGCGCGCCACCTGCGACTGTTCGAGCCGCACCGTGGCCTCGTGCAGGTTGCGCGGCAAGATCGGCGCGCTGGTGTCGGCATAGCCGCTGCCCGCGACCGGACCGCGCGGCAGCTCCAGCTTCTTCTCGATGCCGTAGAGGCCGCTGGCCAGCGCCGCGGCCATCGCCAGGTAGGGGTTGGTGTCCGAACCGTTGACCCGCGTCTCGAGCCGCGTCGACTTGGCGCTGCCGGGGATCACCCGCATGGCGGTGGTGCGGTTGTCGATGCCGTAGTTCGCCCGGGTCGGAGCCCAGGCGCCCTCGACGAGGCGTTTGTAGCTGTTCACCGTCGGAGCGAAGAACGGCAGGATCTCCGGCAGGCACAGCATCTGCCCGGCGAGGTAGCTCTTGAAGGTCGCGCTCATCTTGTGGGGATCGCGCTCGTCGAAGAACAGGTTCTTGGCGCCGCTCCTGTCCCACAGGCTCTGGTGGATGTGGCCGCTGCAACCGGGCAGGTCGGCGCTCCACTTGGCCATGAAGGTGGGCAGGATGCCGAAGCGGTGGCCGATCTCCTTGGCGCCAGTCTTGAAAAGGACGGCGCGGTCGGCGGCCTCGACAGGATGGTCGTAAAGGATCGCCGCCTCCAGGACGCCCGGGCCCGTCTCGGTGTGCAGTCCCTCGATCGGGACACCGAAGGCGAGCATCTCGTCCATGAGCGCGTTCAAGAAAGGGCGGTTCTGGTTCATCCGCACCACCGAGTACCCGAACATGCCGGGCGTCAGCGGAGCAGGCTTGGCGTAGCCCTTGTCGGCCAGGCTCTGCGAGGTCTCACGGAAGTTGAACCACTCGTACTCCAGCGAGCTCAGCACCGAGAATCCGGCCGCGTCGAGGCGCGCCACCACCTTCTTGAGCAGCTGCCGGGGGCAGATCTCGAGCGGCGCGCCGCCCGCCCAGAAGTCGCCCAGCAGGAACGGGACCTTGTCGTCCCAGGGGACCTCTCGATAGGTCGATGTGTCCAGGCGCACTTCGGCGTCGGGGTAGCCGGTGTGCCAGCCGGTGTAGCGGGCGTTGTCGTAAACGACGTCGGCCGAGTCCCAGCCGAACACCACGTTGCAGAACCCGAGCCCGCCGTCCAGGCCCGACAGGAACTTGTCCTTGTGGATGTACTTGCCGCGCAGGACACCGTCGATGTCGGTGACCGCCACCTTCACCTTGGCGGCGCCGGCCTTCTCGACCCGCTCGACGATCTCCTTGCCGGTGAGGGCGGCCTTGCGCATGCACGTCGAGTATCGGTCCACCCGACGAGGGGTGCAAGGCGGGGTCAGCGCAGGTTCAGGCGGGCGCGCGTCGCCCAGAAGTTCCCGGTGTCGGCGATCTCGCCCAGGCCCGGGGCGGCGCGGGTGTCGATTCCCAGCGCGTCGCCCAGCGTGACCCAGAGTGAATCGATCTTCTGGCCGGCGTACACCGTTCCGGGCAGGCCGCTGCGCCCGAACAGCTCGGGCGATCCGGCATGGCCGGAGGTGCCGCCCGAGACGCGCAGGTGGCGTCCCGGTGTGATGATGCCGCCGCCACGTCCGGCCACGACGATCGGCAGATCATGCACGTCGTGGGTGGCTCCGTGAGACATGGAGCCGGTGTAGACGGCCATGCAATTGTCCAGCAACGTGCCGCCGCCTTCGCCCGGGAGCGCCTTCAGCTTGCCCACCACACGGGCGTAGCGCTGGGTGTTCCACTCCTCGATGCAGCGCAGAGCGAGGATGCGCTCCTCGGCGGTGGCGGGGCTGTTCGGCGCCTCGCCGTCGACGGTGCCCTGGCTGTAGTGCGAAAGACCGTTGTGGTATTCGTGCGACCCCAGCACGAACTTCAGCCGGTCGCGCCTGGCAGCGTCGAGTGGCGTGCCGTCGCCGAGCGTCGCCGGTGGGGTGATGAAGCCGTACTTCATGCGCACCGTCTCGATGTCCGACTGCCAGGTGACCAGGCGGGTGAGATCGCACTGGAACGCCAGCACCACCAGGTCGCCGATGAGATCCATCTGCTTCTCGAGGCTGCTGCCCGCCGGATAGGCGAAGGCGGCCTCCTGGTTCTTGCCACAGGTCGACGGCGGCAAGGCCAGCTGGCGCTGCACCTCCGTCAGACTCTGGAGGTATTCCGCCAGGCGCGCCTGATCCTCGCGGCCAAGCCGGGTGTTCAGGGACTTCGCCTGCGGCAGCACGAAATCCACCAGACCCTTGCGGTGGCGGATGGCGCGCGCAGCGGCTTCCATCGCCGCCGGGTCGGAGGCGCCGAACAGGTCCAGGTACATCGCGTGCGGATCGGGGTTCTGGGGAGTGACGATGTAGTTCGTCGTCGAGGTCCAGGACATGAACATCTTCGACGCCTGGCCGTTGAGCGTCCGCCGTGTGCTCAGCTCGAGGGACTTGCGCCGTAGGCCCAGCTTGCGCAGGCGCGAGGAGAGGAACTGATCGTACGAAGGGCGGGCGACGATCTTGTCTTGCGACGTCGGACCGCCAGTCAGCATCTCGGCCTGGGGAGAGTGCGCGTCCTGCCCGGATGCTCGGTCGTGGTTGTCGATGCCCGACAGCACCAGGAGGTCCGATTTGTACGGATCGAGCGAACGGAGCGTCGGCGCGAGCGAGAACGGCATCTCCGGCACCGACGAGACCATCGATCGGCGGTAAAAGCCGTTCGGCGTGTTGAAGATCAAGAGCCGCACCGGACGGGCCTGGGCGCGTGCCTCCATGACTTCGAGGAACGGCAGCGCCAGGGACAGGCCGCCGCCGCGGAGCATCGTCCGGCGTGAGAGCTTCATGGCGTCCCTCCCCGGCGGGAGCGGAAGCTGCGGCCCGTCACCACCCGCCGCACCAGTTCCTTGAACGGGACGCGGTTGGCATCGGCAGACACCTGGTGCACGCCGCAGGCCTCCTGACCCGGGACCTGACGCCCGAGCGCGTAGACCATCAGACGTCGGCTGGCGCAGTTTCCGAGCGCCTGCTTGCCGGCCAGCACCTTCGCCAGCTGGGTGTGGTCCCTGAACGTCTCGCCCGTCGGCAGGTAGCCGCTGGCGTCCACCGGATTGCGCTTTGGCCCCTCGACGGTGCGGTATTTGCCCTGCGGACCGAAGTGCTCGAGACCGAAGCCGATCGGCTCCATGTTGGCGTGGCAGGAGATGCAGGTGCCCTGAGCGTGCATCAACATCTGTTCTTTCTTTGGCAGGTCGAGGTTCCGGACCTTGTCGATGAGGGATTCCACCTCGGGCGGCGGCGGCGGTGGCGCCGAGCAGAGCAGGTTGTCGAGCACGTAGTGGCCGCGGATGACGGGCGCGGTCTCGATGTCGGGCGAGGACAGGGTGAGGAAGGCGGCCTGGGTCAGGATGCCGCCGACGCGCGCCGTACCCGCCGTCGGGACCTTGGCGAAAGCGGGGTCGCCCGCCGGCAGGCCGTAGTGCGTCCGCAGGGCGGCATCGACGAAGGTGAAGTCGGCGTCGACGAGGCGTGCGACCGGAAGCTGTGGGTTCGACAGAAGCTCCTGCATGAACAGCTCTGTCTCCTTCGCCATGCTGGTCCGCAGCGCCGGTGCGACCGTGTCCTCGTTGTCCAGCTCGCCGAGCCGCAGCCACTCGCGCGCGAATCCGCGCAGAAGCGCGCTCCGGCGCGGGCTGGCGTAGAGCCGGTCGAATTGAGCGGTCAGCACCTGCGCGTTTTTCAGCTGGCCCATGCCTGCCAGCCGGAACAGCTCGTCGTCGGGCATCGAGCTCCAGAGGAAGTAAGAGAGGCGCGTCGCCAGTTCGTGGTCGCCGAGGGCGCGTACCCCGGTGGCACCCGCGGGATCCAGCTCCACCTGGTACAGGAAGCTCGGCGTCAGCAGCACCGACTGGAACACCAGCTTCATCCGCTCCTCGAAGATGGTGCCGAGAACGGTCTTGTCGTACTGGCCGAGCATCTCGGTCACCTCGGTAGCCGTGGCCGGCCGGCGGTAGGCACGCGGCAGGAAGCGCTCGAGGATCTCCTGCGCGCAGGCGCGCTCGTTGCCGGCAATCGGGCGCGAGCAGGCCATGGTCCTGGCGTAGGCGGCGTTGGTGGCGGCGCCGGCGAAGAAGGTGTCGACCGCGCGGATGCTGCCGTCGATCAACCCCTTGGTCAGCGTGTCGTTGATGAGATTCGAGGCCTCGTCGACGCGGGTGAAAGAATAGGCGGTGGTCTCCGCGGGCAGCGCGGCGGCAGAGTTGAAGGTGTCGGGCAGGCCGAGCAGATCGCGTACGGTGTTGGCGTATTCGGTGCGCGTCAGGCGGCGCAGACCGTTCCAGGCGACGTCCGGCTCGCCGGGCAAGGAGTAGATCCACTCGCGGACGATGCGCAGCTCGTCGTTGGTCATGCGCGTGCCCGACGGCGGCATCTCCAGCGCCATGATCCGCTCGTCCATCCGGACCAGGCGGTCCATCTGTGCGCGCGCCGTGGCCTCATTTGCCAGGAGCTTGTCCATGGCGAACTTCCCGGACGGCGCCACACCCGAATGGCAGGTCACGCAATTGCGCACGAGGATCGGTTTGACCTGCTGCTCGAAGCTGATGGAGCTGTTGTCGACGCACAGCTTGGCCGGGACGAGCGTCGGGTTGCTCACCGGGTCGTTCGGGGGCGGAGGCATCCCGGGGCCCGGAGGGTTGAGGGGATTCAGCGGGTTCAGAGGATCGACGGGCGGCGTCCCGTCGCTGTCGCCCGGGTCGCCTCCGATGTCGCCCACGCATGACGCAAGGATCGCTGCCAACCCCAAACAACAAAGATGGCGCACGGGCACGAGGCTCTCGTAAGGCAATCGGCATGCCCGGGAAGAGCCTGGAGATGTCGCGGATCTACCAGTGACGCCGGGATGATCGCGCCGGGCGCATGCGATCTGGTGGATCGCACCCCGTCACCTTCTCAGGGAGGGGGCAGAAGCACCCGGAGGTCGGGCGGCATGTCCTTGCCGTCGCGGAGATCGCCCCAGAACACCATCCGCCCGTCCATGGTGACTGCCACCGCCGACATGTAGTTCATGAGGACGAACCGCGCCCGCAGCCCGGCTGGCGGGCGCGCGCTGCCTCCGGCGCCCCAGCAGGTGATGCCATCATCCATCCTGACCGCGCAGGTGGCCGTGTTTCCCGTGGCGATCTCGCGTCCCTTGAGGCCCGCGGGAACGTTGATGGCGCTGCTGGCCGCGCCCCAGCAGACGACGCTGTCGTCGAGTGTGATCGCGCAAGCGTGGGAGTTGGTGCCGTCGTAGAGGCCACCGACGGCGATCCGCTTCGCCTTCAGATCGGCGGGTGGGGCCGGCGCCCCGGGGCCCCAGCAGACGACGCGGTCGTCGCTGGCGATCGCGCAGTCGAAGACGAGAGAGGCGATGCGTTTGGCCTGCAGACCGGCGGGCGGCGTGTGGCCTGCCTCGCCCCAGCAGGTGACACTCCCGGCGCGGCCCAGCGCGCAGGCGTGGACGTTCCCCGAGGTCAGCGCCACCGGATCGACCACCCGGGGAGGCCGGATCGTACCCATGAAGGCGCCCCAGCAGCGGATAGCCTGATCGGCTGCCGGTGGCTCCTTCAGGATGGAACAGGCGCCCGTGTGGTGCCCCGTGAGCGCCACTGCGTTCAAGTTCGCCGGGGCCTGATGCCGGGCCCCGCCGTTCGCGACCCCCGCTACCCGTCCGAAGCAAGTGACCAGGGACGCGGTGTCCGCGACGCAGACCGCGAATGGACCCAGGCCGATGCTCTGGAACTGAGTGGTCGACGTGCTCGGCGGCGACTCGGGGCGATTGCCGTCGACGGGAGCCGGCGGGCGGTCGGCGCCGTCACGCCCTGCGCCCGCGCGATCCTGACCGGCGTCGTCGACAGGATCGTCCGCCGAGGCATCCGGCTCGGCGGGAGACGGGGGATCGGTCGCCCCGTTCGTGGCGCTGCAGCCCGCGATCACCAGGAGAGCCAGCAGCCCGCGCACGCCTTCCAGGATACTACTTCGCCAGCTTGAACACGCCGCTGGATTCGCTGCCCGTCCAGTAGAGAGCCCGGGCATCGACGACCACGCGGATCGGACCCCGCGTGTGGCCCACGGGCAGGTTGACGACCTGGCCGCCGCGGCGGCTGACCCTGCTGACGGTGTGTCCCGAACGGCTCGCGAAGTAGATCCAGTCGCTGTCCAGCGCGATGCCGAGCGCCGTGTACTGTCCGCGCGCCAGTTCGGTCGGTGGCGACAGCGGAGCGGCGCTCTTGGCGAGCATGTTGATGGTACCACCGTTGAACGTGGTCCAGAAGATCGCTTCCCGATCGACGGCGATCCCCGAGGGCCGCGATTGATTGGTCGCCAGCACCACGAACCGACCGAGGGGTTCGCGCTTGGACCATCGGCGCACCGTGCCCGCGGTGCCTCCTTGGCGCTCGGTCCAGTAGACGTTCTCGTCGTCGACGGCGATGGCGCCGGCGTCGGCGCCTGTGGCGATCGTCTCCAGCGATGTTCCGTCCTTGGTCACGCGCTTGACCGTGCCGTCGGTGCTGCTGCCGAAATAGACGTGGGTGGCGTCGGCTGCGATCTCCCAGGGTTGCGCCTGGTCGCTCACCAGCACGCGTTGCGCGCCGCCGGACTTGGAGGCGCTCACCACGCGGCCCCTTCCCCACTCGGTCCAGTAGACGTTCGTGTCGTCGAGCGCCAGGAATCTCGGGTCGCCTTCACCGCCGGAGACTTGCAACCGCGTCTTCGGGTCGCCGTTCTTGGCGATCTTCACCACCGTCTTGGCGCGCAGGTTGGTCCAGTAGACGTGGGCCTCGTCGACGGCGATGCCGTAAGGGGAACCCTGGTTGGCGGCCAGGAGGATGGGCTGGCACTGTCCACCGACGCAGGCACCTCCCAGGCAAGAGTGGTTGCAGGCGCCGCAGTGATCGGCGGCGGTCTGCAGGTCCGCCCCGCAGGGTGGAGGCGCCGGCCGCAAGGCGCGCCATCCCGTGAAGGTGGCCATCAGAGCGACGGCGCCGATCAGCAGGGGCGCTCGCCGGCGGGCGCGCGCCTTCACGCGCAACTCCGCCACGCGCATGCGGCGCTGCTCCAGCGCGGGCGCGGCAAGGTCGGCGACGTACTCGGCCACGGCCGAGGGGTCGGCGAGCGGACCGGTCTCGGCGATGCGCCGCCGCAGCTCTTCCGCGGTGGGGCAGCGTGCGTCGACATCCTGGATCAGCGCCGAGGCGACCGCCTCCGCGAGGGGCTTCGGTAGCGACGGATCGACGGTGCTCAACAACGGTGGCTTCTCGGTCACGACGCGCAGACCCGTGGCGATCTCCTCGTCGCCCTCGAACAGCCGCCGGCCGGCGAACACCTCCCAGGCGACGGCGCCAGCGGACCAGACGTCGGCGCGTCGATCCAGGGGAAGGCCGCGCGCTTGCTCGGGCGACATGTACGCCACCTTGCCCTTGACCGTCCCGGTGCGCGTGACCGTCAACCGGCTCGCCGCCTTGGCGATACCGAAGTCGGTCAGTCGGCAGACGCCATCGATGCCGACCAGCAGGTTCTGCGGCGAGAAATCCCGGTGCACCACACCCAGCGCGAAGCCGCGATCGTCCTTCAGCTCGTGAGCGGCGTGGAGTCCGGCCAGGCCGTCGCACAGGATCCGGCGGCCGATGTCCGGCGGGATCTTGCCGCCCGCGGCGGCGAGCAAGCCGGCCAGGCTGTCCCCCTCGATGTACTCCATGGCCAGGAAGACGCCGGCGGCCTCGTCTCCCACGTCGAGGATCGGCACCACGTTCGGATGGCGGATGCGCGCGGCGAGCTTCGCCTCCTCGATGAGGTCGGTGATCCATTCCCCCGACTCGCGCAGGTGCGGATGCACCAGCTTCAGGGCCACGTCGCGCTGGAAGCCCGCCGGCCCCGACTGCCGCGCCAGGTAGACGGTGGCCATGCCGCCCGTCGCGATCGGCAAGAGCAGCTGGTAACGACCGATCCGCTGCGGCACCTCGGGCAATCCTATATGATCGAAGGTTCACGATGACGGACGAGCTGCCCACCGCGGTCGGCCCGCGGCTGGAGACCGCCGACGAGCCCGCCTCCTTCGTTCTGGTGGTCGTGGAAGGTCCCGAGGCGGGACGCACCTTCGACCTCGCCCCGCGTGCGTTCGTCGGCAAGAGCGAATCGTGCGACATCCGCCTTGGCGATCCGGAGATCTCGCGGCGCCACATCGTGCTCGACTCGACCGACGGGCGGCTTCGACTGACCGACCTCGGGTCGACGAACGGCACCGTCGTCGGCGGCGTGGCGGTCCTGGACGCTTACCTCGGCGAGGGACAGGAGGTGCGCATCGGGTCGACGCGCTTCCGTGTCGATCGACGCAGTGGCGGCGAGCCGCAGCGTCCGCCTGCACCGGGGTTCGGCAAGCTGATCGGCGGCAGTCCGGCGATGCAGAGGATCTACCCGGTCTGCGAGCGGCTGGCAGCGCACAACGTGCTGGTGTTGATCGAGGGTGAGACCGGCACTGGCAAGGAGGTGCTGGCCGAGGCGCTCCACGAGCAGGGCCCGAGGGCCGCCGGCCCTTTCGTCGTGTTCGACTGCACGGCGGTGCCGCCGAACCTCGTCGAGAGCGAGCTGTTCGGCCACGAGCGCGGCTCCTTCACCGGCGCGATGAGCTTGCGCAAAGGGCTGTTCGAGCAAGCGCATGGCGGTACGCTGCTCATCGACGAGATCGGGGATCTGGATCCGGCGCTCCAGCCGAAGCTGCTGCGGGCCATCGAGCGCGGCGAAGTGAGGCGCCTGGGCGGCGCGCAGCCCATCAAGGTCGACGTGCGGATCCTCGCGGCCACGCGGCGCGATCTGGACCGCGAGGTGCAGGCTGGGCGTTTCCGCGATGATCTGTTTCACCGCCTGGCCGTCGCGCGTATCGAGCTGCCGCCGCTGCGCCGCCGCAAGGGAGACGTCGACAAGCTGGCGCAGCACTTCTTCGCGCAGCTGGGTGGAGCCGGCAGCGTGTCGACGGCGCTTCTGGCCCGCTGGCGCGACTACCCGTGGCCGGGGAATGTGCGCGAGCTGAGGAACGCGGTGGCCCGGCAGATCGTGCTCGGCGATCTGGCCGACCAGCCCGTCGAGGCCGACCTTCCGGCGAAGGCGAGCGATGTCGTCGATCAGGTGCTCGCGATGCGGTTGCCCCTGACGCTCGCGCGGCAGAAGGTGATCGCGGACTTCGAGCGACGCTACGTCGAGCGCGTGCTGGAAGAGCACGGCGGCAACGTGGTACGGGCCGCCCAGGCCTCCGGGATCGCGCGGCGCTACCTGCAGAAGCTGAAAGCCCGGCAGGGCAAGTAACTACCCGCGCGGCTTGCGCGCCGAGAACCGCCCGCCGAACATGCTCACGGGGAAGGCCCGTCCCGCGAAGTAGGTGTCGATCGCCTCCTTCACTTGCAGGAACGTCTCCTGCATCTCGGAGCCGCTGCCGACCAGATCCTTCCAGCGGGCCAGGGGACCGAACTCGATCACCGGTGCGTAGAAAAACTCGCGGCCGCTCCGGAACACCAGCTCCCAGCCCTGCAGTTCGGCATCGACGGGTTTCCAGCCGGCGCCCTCCATGTGCAGCGCCACGGTCTCCGGCGCCGGCGGCTCGTTCGCCCGGTAGACGTCCAGCTTTGCCAGCGCTTCCTTGCGCCCGTGGCGCACCAGCACCTCTCGCAGCAGATCGAGCGGCTTGGACCACGTGCCGCGCAGGAGCGTGGCGATCACCACCTGCGCGCCGCGCTTGGCGACGCGAAAGTAATCCGCCAGCACGGCAGCCGGATCTGGCAGCTCGCCGAACGGGAGGTTGGCGATGATGAGATCGAAGGTCTCTTCCGCGAAAGGAAGCTTGGCGCCGAGCCCGTGCGCCCGGAAGAAGACCCGACGGCCGACGTGCTCCTGATCGTGGACGCGCACCCGCGCCAGGTCGAGCAACGCCTGCGAGGGATCGGTGGCGACGATGCGGCTGTCCCCGTCCACCCGGTGCGCGAGCTCGGCCGTCAAAGCGCCGGTGGCGCAGCCGACCTCCAGCACCATCGCCCGCGCTGGCACCGTGGCGGTACGCAGCAGCATCTCCGCGAGGCGCTGGCCCACGAGCGGGTAGACCTCGTCATCGAAGACGCGGACCAGGCGGGAGGGTGACGGCGTCGAGGGCAACGCAGGCGCCATAGTACGCTAGGATGCCGAGCGATGCCGCTGCCGATCCAGCGCCTCGACATCCGGCGCTTCGACGCCGAAAAGATGCAGAAGGTGAGCCTGTTCGGCACGGCGCGCTTCTTCTGCGACGTCTATTGCCTCGAGCCCGGTCAGGCGCAGAAGCCGCACCGGCACGAGGAGGCGGACAAGATCTACGCCGTGCTCGAAGGACAGGTGCTGGCGCGGGTCGGGGCCGACAGCGCCACCCTGCACGAGGGGGACGCGGTGCTGGCCCCTGCGGGTCTGGAGCATGGTGTAGAGAATCCGGGGCCGGGGCGCGCGGCGCTGCTGGTGTTCATGACACCGCGGCCGTAATATCCCGGATTCGTCGATGGTCGAGGTGACCCAGCCCGGGCGAGGGCCGAGTCAGGGAAGGCGGATTGCCCTGGTGTTGCTGGGGACGGCCGCGCTCGTCGTGCTGTCCTGGGGCTCGGTGGCCCTTGGCACCCCGACGGTGATCACCCCCCACAGCGCCGTCATCTCGGTGCCCTACCAGATCGCGGGGCCCGTGGTCGCCTTCTCGATCATCCCGGCCGTGTTCTTCCTGTGGAATCTGGGCGCGATGCGCGGGCGCCGGCGGTTGCCTCGGCGATCGATGGCGCTGTTCACGGTCGTCGCCGTGTCCAGCTTGACGCTGCTGCTGATGGACTGGCAGCGGGGGGCGCAGGAGCAGGGGATGCTGCACATGATGGGCATCCTCGCCGAGAACGCTTTCTTCATCGGCTTTCTCGTGCTGCGAGCGAGCCGCTCCCGGCGGGAGCGTTCGTTCCAGAACACTTACGTTTTCCATCTGGCGCTGTTCGCGTGGATCGCCTGGTGCGCCTTCCCACACATCGGCAGCGCTCCACTCGCGAACTAGTCGCGGCCGCCGGCGACGGCGACCTTTGCCGGTACGCCGCCGATGGTCTCGGCGAGGCGGCCGGTGTCCCACGGCTTGTGTAAAGCCTTGTGCGCGCGACCCGATCGCAACGCCAGGTCCAATCGGAACGGACGCAGCTCGTCGGCCATCACCACCCGCTGGATGTTCGGATGGTGGGCGCCGAGGAACTCCAGCACGTCGAGTCCCTGACTGGGACCGGGCGAAAGGTCCACCACCACGGTGGCGATGCGCGCATCGGGCCGATCGAGCCACGCCAGCGCCTCGAGCGGCGTGGCCACTCCGACGGCCTGGTGGCCCAGCGCGCGCAGGTCCCGCTCGAGCGCCTCGCGGCAAGAGGCGTCGTGGTCGACGACCAGGATCGTCGCCGAGCGCCGCGTGTTCTCACGCTCGAGCGCGTTCATGATGGCTTCGTGGATGCTGTCCTCGTCCTCGGCGGACAGGTCGATGAACGAGATCGCGGTGCGGGCGCTCTTCCGGTGATGATCGTCGTTGCGGACGGTGCGCGCTTGGAGGCTGAACGGCGTCTTGCCGGGAAACTGGAGGAGCACGGTCACCCGCTCGCCACCGGGCGCGGCCATGTCGCCGACCAGGCAGGCGCCACCGGCGGACAGGTCTCGCACCAGATACGTCCCGTGGAGGCGGTCTTCCGAGAAGACCACCGCGGTGGCCACCACTTCGCTGCGCGGATACCGGCGACGATCCAGTATGCGCGAGGGGTCGTTCGGGTTCGTCACGGTCTGACATGGTGTTCATCGGCGTTACCGCGGACGCTCTTGAGCGCGGTAGGCTGGGGACCGTGAGCCAGCGCAAGCTGCCCGCCACCGTCTATGCGCTGGGGGCGACCAGCTTGCTCAATGACGCGGCAAGCGAGATGATCTACCCGCTGCTCCCCGTGTTCCTGTCGGCGACGCTGGGGGCGGGCGCCGCGACGCTGGGGATCATCGAGGGCACGGCCGACGCACTGTCGAGCGTGCTGAAGCTGGCGTCGGGTTACCTGTCGGACAGGGTGGGGCGGCGCAAGCCGCTGGTGGTGGCTGGCTACGTGATCGCCTCGGCGGCGCGGCCGCTGGTGGCTTTCGCGCGCACCGGCTGGTTCGTGCTGGGCATCCGGATGGTCGACCGACTCGGCAAGGGGCTGCGATCGGCGCCGCGGGACGCGCTGATCGCCGACGCGGCGCCGCCCGAGTTGCACGGCCGCGCCTTCGGGGTACACGAGGCGATGGACCATGCGGGGGCGGTCATCGGCCCGCTGATGGCGTACGCGCTGCTGGCGGGCGGACTGCAGATGCGGTCGGTGTTCCTGCTGGCCGTGATACCTGGGGTCGCGGCCTGTCTCGTGGCGGCGCTGGTGGTGCGCGAGGCGCCCCGACCGGTGGCGAAGCGCGTGGAGGAGGCGCCCCGGGTCGCCGGGGGTGCGCAGAATACCCCGCTGCTGTCCCGGCCCTTCCGCGGGTATCTGGCCGCCGTCGTGCTGTTCTCGCTCGGCAACTCGTCGGACGCATTCTTGCTGCTGCGGGCGCACGATGCGGGGCTGCCGATCACCGCGGCGCCTCTGCTCTGGGCGCTTCACCATGTGGTGAAGAGCGCCATCGGCGCCTGGGGTGGGGCGCTGGCGGATAGCGTCGGTCGACGCCGGGCGCTGGCGCTCGGGTGGCTGGTGTACGCGGCGATCTACGCAGGGTTCGCCTTCGTCACCGGCCTCGTCGGCATCGCCGGCCTGTTCGTGGCCTACGGGCTGCACTTCGCGCTGGTCGGAGGCGCGCAGAAGGCGCTGGTTGCCGAGATTGTCCCCGCCCACGCCCGCGCCCGTGGGTTCGGCGCCTATCATCTGTGCGTCGGCCTGGCGGCGCTGCCGGCCAGCGTGCTGTTCGGCGTGCTCTACCAGCGGCTGGGGGCGCCGACCGCATTTCTCACCGGTGCGGCGCTGGCATTGGCGGCCGTGGCAGCGTTGCCCCTCTCGCGGACGCGATGACCATGCGACGACTCCTTTACCTGGCGCGCCACGGGGAGACCGAATGGAACCGCCTCGGCCGGTGGCAGGGGCAGACGGACATCGTGCTGTCCGACGTGGGACGAGCGCAGGCGCGCGTGATGGCCGAGCGTCTGCGCGGCGTGGGGTTGTCGCGGATCGCGGCCAGCCATCTGGCGCGGGCGCGCGAGACGGCCGAGATCGCTGCCGGGGTGCTGGGGCTGGGTCCAGTGGAGCTGGATCCGGATCTGTGCGAGCGCGCCTTCGGCTGCTTCGAGGGGCTCACGCGCGAGGAATGCGCGGTGCGATTCCCCGAAGCCTGGGCCCGGTACCACGCCGACGCCCGCATCTGCCCGCCGGGCGGCGAGGCGCAGGAGGCCGTGGTCGCCCGCATGCGCGCGGCGGTCGGCCGCGCCGCGGCCACGCTGGGTGACGGCGAGGCGACCCTGCTGGTGACTCACGGCGGGGCGATGCGCGCCTTCATCGCGTCGGTGACCGGCACGGCGCCCCCGCCGGTGGAGAACGGTGCCGTCTTCCGCGTGGTCGCGCTCGCTGACGGCTACGGCGAGATCGAGCGGATGGTCTAGGTCGGCTCGTCCACCGGGCGCACGAACAGGCGGCGCACCGCGGGCGGCACCTGGATCCACAGTTCGACGCGCGCCCCGGTCAACGCCAGGCGCGTGTGCCCGATGGTGAGGCTGTCGGACGGTTCCTCGAAGGGGACTCCGTGGTGCTCGGCGAGCTGTCGGGCCAGCGAGCGGAACAGGCGGTGGGCATGATCGGCGTTCAGGCCGTCCACCTGACGCAGCAGGCGGCCGTCCTCGCCCTCGGGCAGCTTGGGCGGCACGCCGAGCAGCAGCAGTTCGAGCAGCCCGACCCGCCCCGGATCTCCCGCGGCCGGCGGCGTTCCGAGCGCGCGCGGGGCCGGCACGGGACGCAGATCGTACTGTGGTTCGATGCCCGCGCTTCGCAGCCAGGACAGCGCCTCCTCCAGGAGCGCGGCGCGGTTCCGCGCCTGCCAGCGGACGCGCAGGTCGGGGTAGGCGGCGACGGCCCAGCGAAACAGGAAGAAGGCATCCTGGTGGTCCAGCGCCAGCGACAGGCGCGCGCGCGCCTCTGCGTCACCGACGGACGCCGTGAAGGACTGCATCAGCAGGCGGCCGGCGGCCAGATCGCGCTGCGGCACCTCCAGCTGGCGGTCTTCGTCATCCGGCGACAGGTTGATGCGGCCGCTCTCCAGGTCCAGATCGAAGCGGGCGCCCGGATGGTGAGTATCCATGGCGTCCAGCAGGCCGTCCATGTCCACGTAGGCCGTGCGCATGGGCCCATCATAAGGGCCACCGGCACCACGGCGATCGCTCGGTTATATTAGCGACGGTTTGACGATGGAGCCCGCGCCCACACCGTTGGTCGTCCTGACCGGGTTCCTCGGGGCGGGGAAGACCACGTTGCTCAACCGGGTGCTCGGCAGCCAGCAGCGGTGGCGGCTGGCCGTCATCGTCAACGAGCTGGGTCGCATCGACATAGACGGCAAACTGCTGCGCGCGCGCGCCGGCGACATGGTCGAGTTGACGGGCGGCTGCGTCTGCCACGAGGTGCGCACCATGGAGGAGCTGTGGAGCGGCCTCGACGAGGTGCTGGCGCGTTCGCGGCCCGAGCGGATCGTGCTCGAGACGACGGGAATCGCCGAGCCGCAGGCGATCCTCGAGGGTCTGGCGGCGCGCCCCGGACGCGTGGTGGTGACGGGCGTGGTGACCGTGGTCGACGCCGACGCCGGGGTCGACCAGCTCGAACGCCATCCGGAGGCGCGGGCGCAGGTCGAGGTCGCCGATGCGATCCTGCTGACGAAGATGGATCTGGCGCGGCCCGCGGCCGTGGCGGCGCTGCACCGGGCGCTGGACGCCTTGAACGCGAACGCCCCGCGTGCCGCTTTTCCACCGACGCCCGAGGCGACGGCCGAGCTCGTCCCGTGGCTGCTGGATCGAGCGGCGACCATGCGACCCGCCCGCGGCAGCCGCCCTCACGCGCACGGCCAGCTCGTGGCTGCTTCGTTCGTGGATGACGTTCCCCTGCTGGCCGAGCCGCTGGTCGCGCTGTGCGACCGGATGGGGTCGGCGCTGGTGCGGGTCAAAGGGTTCGTCCACCTGGCGGGCGAGGAGCGGCGCGGGTTCCTGGAGCGCGCCGGGAACCAGACCGGCCTGCGCCTCGGCGATCCCTGGCCGCCCGGCGCGCGTCGCAGCGAGCTGGTGTTCATCGGCGAGGGGCTCGACCCGGGCGATCTCCGGCGCGCGATCTGGGCCTGCCGTGCGAGGCAGCCGTGACTGCCATCATCCGGATCTCGCCCGACGGCCAGCAGGCCGAGGCCTGGGCGTTCGTGCTCGAGGCGGTGGGCGTACCTCACCAGGTGATGTCGATGACCAACGGATGGGCGGTGCTGGTCGATCCGGCCGACGCTGCGCGTGCCTCGGCCGCGCTCGAGGCCCACGATCGCGAGGCTGCCGAGCCGGCGAGCGACCATCCCCCGCCGGATCACGGCGCCTCGCCCGTGGCGCTTCTGGTGCCCGCCGCGCTGGTCGCCTTCTTCTTCATCACCGGGCCGCGCGGGCCCGGCCCATGGTTTTCCGCCGGCAGCGCCGTGGCCGATCGCATCGTCGCCGGCGACCTGGCCCGGGCCGTCACCGCCCTGACCCTGCACGCGGATCTGGCGCACGTCGCGGGGAACGCGCTGTCGCTCGCCATCTTCCTCTCGGCACTCTGCCGCTGGCTCGGCGCCGGGCTGGCCATGTCGCTGGTGCTTGCCTCCGGCATCGTCGGCAACCTGGTCACCGCGTTCGTCCACGGCGCCCATCACGACTCGGTCGGCGCCTCGACGGCTGCGTTCGGCGCCATCGGCATCCTGGGCGGGCTGCAGTTCGTACGGCGCTTCCGTGTCACGACCCGCGTCGATCGCCGTCGGCGCGCGCTGACTGCCATTGCCGCCTGTCTGGGGTTGTTCGCCATGCTGGGCGTGGGCGAGCGCAGCGACGTGCTGGCGCATCTGTTCGGCCTCGGCGCTGGTCTCGTGCTGGGGCTGGTGGCCGGGCTGGTCGTGCGGCGGCCTCTGACGGCGTGGGCGCAGGTGGCTCTGGGGCTGGGGGCCGCGGGCACCGTCGCCGGCGCGTGGATCCTGGCGCTGGGTTAGCTGCGCCTTTACGCACCCCTCGCCCCCGTTGTAAACCACGGGATCATGCGCGTGCGTCTCCTGGCTTTGTCTGGTCTGGCCTTCGTTCTTGTCGTCGGTTGCCGGGACGACGGACTCGGCAAGAAGTGTGGGTTCACACGGGACTGCCTTGCGGGCCTGGTGTGTGACCTTTCCGGGGCGACCGACGGCAGCTTCGGGGTGTGCAAGAAGCCACGGGACGTCACGCCCTTCGACGCCGGCCTGGATCGTCGGACGGTGCCGCAGAAGCCGGATGCGGCGCCGGATGTGGCCTCCGATGGCGACGAGACCGACTCGGGCGGCACGCCGGCGGACGCCATGCCCGACCGCGCTCCCGACCGCGCCGCCGACATGACTCCGGCCGACGGGTTTGCTCCCGACATGGAGAGCCCCGAGGACGCAGCGGCCGATTCGTCGGCGCAGCCTGATTCCGCCCCGCCGGCCGACGCCGCCCAGGACAGGGCCGTCGATGCGGTGACCTCGCCCGACGTCTCTGCCGACGGCATTCCTCCCGACGCGACTGCCGGCTCGACCGACACGGGGGCCTTCGAGGCCAGCGTCGACTGAGCGATTCACCTCCAGAGCCCGCGCGTCCGCTGCTTTCGCGCGGCTTCGTCGCCCTGATGGCGATGCAGCTGGCGTACGGCTTCTCGTTCTCGGTCTTCCTCCTGTTGCCGAAGTTCATGGCGGTGGCGCTGCACGCCGGGCCGCTGGCGATCGGCGTGGTGTCGGCGATGCTGGGCGTCGGCTGCGTTGCCGCCGTGCCGCTGCTCGGCACCCACCTCGAGCGACGGGGCGTGCGGGCGCCGATTCTGATCGGCAACCTGATGCTGGCGGTGGGCGCGCTGGGGTTCGCCTTCGTCGACTCGGTCGGGCCGCTGGCGGCGTTGCTGCGCGGCCTGCACGGCATGTCCTGGACGCTGGTGTTCAACGCGGGGATGACCCTGACGACGATGATCGCCCCGCCCGGCAGGATGGCGCAGGCGATTGGCATCTACGGCAGCACGAACCTGATCTCGAACGCGTTGGCGCCCGCCGTGGCGGAACCGCTGATGAACGTCGTCGGGTACCGCCCGGTGTTCGCGGGCGCCGCCGCCGTGGCCCTGGTCGCCTGGTGGCTCGGCCTGCGCCTGCAGGTGCCGCCGCGCGAGCCCGGCCCGCGCCAGCCGGTGTCTCTGGTGGGGCTGCTGCGCCGGCCGCATGTGCGCGCGCTGACCATCGTGGTGGCGCTCTCGGGGGTGGCCCTGGGAGTGATGTTCACCTTCCATCAACCGTTCGCGCTGCAGCTGGGCATGACCCACGTGAGCGGTTTCTTCATCGGCTACACGGCGGGGGCGCTGCTCGTCCGCATCGGAGGCGGCCGGCTGGTGGACCGGATCGGGCACCGCCGCGCGATGGTCTGGTCGCTGGTCCTGTATGGCGCGGTCACCGCTGCCATGAGTCTGCTGACGCCGGGCCGCCTGGCGCCGCTCGGATTCCTGTTCGGGCTCGCGCACGGGACATTTTTCCCGGCCAGCCTCGCGCTGGCCGTCAGCGGGACCGAGCCGGTGGCGCGCGGCCACGTGCTGGCCCTGCTGAACGGCGCCCTGATGGGCGGGATGATGCTGGTGCCGGCCGTGGGAGCTGCTGCGGGCGCCGTGGGCTACCCGGCGATCTTCCTGGTCAGCGGGGCGGTCGTTTTGTCGGCGCTGTTGTTCATCCCGCGCGGCCGGTGAAGCGGAAGTCCCGGACCAGCAGCGCCGGGCAGCGCACCGAGCCCGGGCCGACGGTCCAGCGCAGAGGTGACGCTGCCAGCTCGCGCCCGACGCCGATGCCGCGCGAGGCATTCCGTTGCAGCCGCTCGATCTCCTCGAAGCGCACCGCGCTCGCCTCGCGTTCCAGCTCGACCAGGCGGGCCTCGCCGTGCGACGCCCCCGCGCGCGCCAGCTCGCCCAGCGCAGCCTCCAGCACCCCGAACATGACGCAGACATATATACTGCGCCGCATGCGCTCATCAGTGGTGGCCCTGGCGTTCGTCGCCACCGGATGCACCGGCTTGAAATTGCAGATGGTGGACAAGTCCGTGCAGCGGCCGTCGAACATCGCCGTCTACTTCACCGTCGACACCACGCGCGGCGATCCCGTCCCCGATCTCAAGCCCTCCGACTTCCGCATCTACGAGGACCACGGTCCGGTCTCGGTCTTCGAGAGCAAGCAGACGATCCTGCAGCCCGAGGTGGCCGCCGTACACTACACCCTCCTGCTCATGGACATGAGCGGCAGCGTGGTCAGCTCGCCGGACCTGCCGCGCCTGATCGGCGCCGCCTCTTCGTTTGCCGAACGTGTCGGCAAGCACCAGAAGCTGGCGGTGTACGCCTTCGATGGCAGCCCCCATCTGACGCCCATGGTCGGCTTCGGCGGCAACGCCCAGGCTGGCATCCAGGGGCTCGGCACCTATCAGCCGCGCGATCCCTCGACGAACCTGAACGGCGCCATCGTCGAGGCGCTCAAGGCGCTGGATAAGCAGCTCGAGAACGCGTCCGTGCCGCTGCGCTTCGGGACGCTGGTGGTGTTCACCGACGGCTCGGACCGCGCCCACCGCGTCTCCACCGAGACGATGCGCAAGGCCATCGCCGACACCGATCTGGACGTCTATGCCATCGCCGTCGGCGGTGAGATCAACGACGGCGAGGTGCGCGCCATCGGCCGCTCGGGCACCTTCGCCTCGAAGAACCGCGAGGACATCGCCACGGGCTTCGAGCAGATCGCCCGCCGCATCGAAGGCTTCTCCAAGCGCTACTACCTGCTGTCCTACTGCAGTCCGGCGCGCGCCGGCCACCACGAGGTGGAGATCGAGGCGGTGCAGGGCAGCAAGCGCGGCCGCCTGAAGTACGAGTTCAAGGCCGACGGCTTCGGCCCGAACTGCGACCCCAACCAGAAGCCTGCCTTCAACGTCCACCGCCCGCGCATGCGGCCCGCGCCCACGAAGGCCGGCGGATCCTGAGAGCGGCCCTTCTCCTCGTCGCTGCGCTGGCCGCCTGTTCGACCACCCGTGTGCGACCGCTCGGCCGCGGGAACGCCGTCGCGGACGCCAGCCTCGGTGGCCCGATGCTGCAGGCGCTGGGCCTGACCATCCCCACGCCGATCCTGATGGCCGGGACCGCCTACGGGGTACGTGACGATCTGGAAGTCGGCGTGCGCGGTGATGCCACTGCTTCCGCCTACGGGGTCGCGCACGTCGAGCCCGGGGTGGCGTGGCATCCGATCCCGACCGTGACCCTCGCTGGATCGCTGCACCTGCTGTCGGACTTCCAGGCATTCCGTGCGGCGCCGCTGGTGACGGGGGTTCACGCCTGGAGGCTCGGGCATCATCTGGTCTATGCCGGCGCCGACGTGGCCGTCGCCTTCGGCAACCCCACGCGCGTCGTCGCCGGGCCCCTGGCTGGCACCGAGCTGCGCCTTGGCCGCTGGGGCCTGGCCCTGGAGCTGAAGTGGCTGGCCCCCTACCACGACGTCGAGCCGCTGGCCCCCACCTGGATCTCGCCCGCGCACCACGGTTACCTCTCGGCGATCGTCGGCGTCAGCCGCTACGTCGGAGAGGTGCGATGAGCAGGGTGCTGCTGCTGATTCTGCTCGCCGGGTGCCAGTCGCTGGACGGCTTCCTGTACGATCCGCTCGAGGCGGACGGTCACGATCTTTCGACGGCGGTGATTCCATCGCACGAGGACCTGACGATTCGAACCCCCGACGGTGAGACCCTGCACGCCGTCTTCGTGCCCTCGTCGGGACGACGGCCGGAGGTGACGCTGATCTATTTGCACGGCCAGAGTCACCACATCGGGAAGTCCTGGCCTCGCATCGAGTACCTGTACCCGCTCGGCTACAACATCGTCGCCCTCGACCCGCGCGGCTACGGCAAGTCGACCGGTACCCCGACCGAGAAGGGCTTGCAGATCGATCTTGCGGCGACGCGCGCTTTCTTGCTCGACCGGCCCGACGTCGACGCCAAGCACCTCGTCTACTACGGTCGGTCCTTCGGCGGCGCCCTGGCCATCGAACTTGCGGCCCAAGCTGCGCCCGCCGCTCTCATCACGGAGAGCACCTTCACCTCCGTGGCGGCCATGGTGAAGGATGGCGCCTACGTCGACCTGCCGAGGTCGTTCGTGGCCAACGACCGCTGGGACAGCATCGGCAAGATCCGCGACATCGCCGCGCCGTACCTGGTGCTCCATGGCACCGCGGATCCCTACGTGCAGTTCAAGTACGCAGGCGAGCTGGTCGCCGCCCACCGCGGTCCGCACCAGCTGGTCGCGGTTTCCGGCGCCGACCACGGCAACCTGCCTGAAGTGATGGGGCAGGTCGAGTACCGGCGGTCGATCGCTTCCTTCGTCGACGCGTTCTAGCGTCAACGCCGGGGCAGGGTGGCGTGGTATTGACGGGTCATGCGCGTCCTTCTCATCCTCGTCGCTCTCGCCTCGCCGGCCGTCGCCCAGGAGCTCACGCCCGTGTCGTTGCACGCAGCGCTTGCCGGCAGGCCGACGGGGCCGGCGGCCACGCAGCTCGCGGAACGGATCCGCAAGTGGCTGGGCAAGGATCTCGCGGCGGGCACGGCCGCGCGGGTCGAGGGGCTGGACGCCGCCTGGGCGATCGAGGCGCCAGGGGCGAAGCAGGTGGAGGCTGTGTCCGTCGAGGGCAACTACAAGCTGTCGCTCCAGCCGGTGGGCGACACCGGGGTCTTCGCCAACGCCGCCTCGCTCTCCGACGGTACGGCGATGCGCTGGACCTTCGAGGTCGACGGACAGAGCCGCGGCGGCGGCAAGCTGGAGGCGTACGCCGTTCACCCGGACAGCCTCGCCCGCGGCGGCGTTCCGCGCGGCGTCGTCACCCAGCAAAAGCCGTGGAAGTCGACGCGCGTCTTCGCTGGCACCGAGCGCGACTGGTGGATCTACGTGCCAGCGCAGATCAAGGCCGGGACGCCCGCGGCGCTGATGGTGTTCCAGGACGGCGGCGGCTACGTGAAGTACGTGCCGACGGTATTCGACAACCTGATCGCCAAGGGGGACATGCCGCCGACCGTCGGTGTGTTCATCAACCCAGGCGCGTTCGCCGACGGCCGCAAGAACCGATCGTTCGAATACGACACGCTCTCCGATCAGTACGTCCGCTTCCTGCTCGAGGAGATCCTCCCCGAGGTCGGCAAGACGGTGAAGCTGCGCAACGACGCTGCCAGCCGCGCCATCATCGGCGCCTCGTCGGGCGGCATCTGCGCCTTCACGGCGGCGTGGCAGCGCCCGGATCAGTTCGGCAAGGTGCTGTCGATGATCGGCAGCTTCACCAACATCGCCGCCGGCAAGACGATGCAGGAGGGCGGTCACAACTACCCGGCGCTGATCCGGAAGATCCCGCGCAAGGCGATCCGCGTTCTGCTCCAGGACGGTAAAAACGATCTCGACAACGCCCACGGCAACTGGCCGTTGGGCAACGAGCAGATGGCCAAGGCGTTGGCCTTTGCCGGGTATGATTCTCGCATCATCTGGGGCAATGGGTTCCACAGCCAGAACCACGGCCGGGCCATCCTCCCCGATGCATTGCGTTGGCTCTGGCGGGACCATACAGGTGTCAGCGCGAGGTAGACAGGCGCTCGCGGTCGCCGTCCTCCTGCTGGTGGCCGCTCCCGCCAGCGCGACCGTCGTGTGGCGGGGCGACTTCGAGACCGGCACCACGAAGCAATGGACCAGCCTCCTCTTCGGTCCGCACATCACGGTCGTCGGCACGCCCGTGCGCCACGGCAAGTTCGCCGCCCGGTGCGAGGTACACAACGAGGACAAGTGGGGCAACGGCCTGCGCCGGGTCGAACTTTCCTACACGCCCACCGCGGCCACCTTCGAGAACTCCGAGCGCTACTACGCCTTCAGCGTCATGCAGGCGCCGGACATGCCGCTGTCGCAGACGTACCGGACTCACATCGGATACTGGGAGTCGTACCCGCTCTACAAGCAGGTGATGGACTTCAGCGTCGACAAGAACCAGCTGGTCTTCAGCGCCTGGCTGAACAAGCCCGACGGCAGGCCGGGCGGCACGCTGTTCCGGGGCTCGTTCGCGCCCGGCCGATGGCACGATTTCGTGCTGCACGTGAAGTGGTCGACGGACCCCGGCGTCGGTTTCATCGAGCTCTGGTACGACGGCGTCCGCGTGGTCAACAAGATCGCCATCCAGACCATGCACCTCGAGGCGGGCACGAAGTATCCGAGTTTTTTCCACATCGGCGTGCTGCGCGGAGATTTCGAGGCCGAGCCCGTGGCGGTGTTCGTCGACAGCGTGATGGACGCGACCACCTTCGATGACGTCGCCCTCTTGGCCGTTCCGCCCGACGGGGGCGCGCCGATGCCCGACGCCGGCGCCTCTCGCGCGGACGCCAGCAGCACACCTCCACGCGACGCTGTTTCCGGCGCCGAGGTCCGCCGCCCACCCGACGGCAGCAACCCGACCTACAACTTCGACACGGGAGGGACATTCGGCGATGACCCGCTGACCCCGCTCGACGACAAGCCGTACACCATCAAGACCGGCTGTTCCTTCGGGGCGGGATCGCCCGGCGGGTGGTTGTTCCTGCCCCTGGCCTTCGCGTTGTTGTTGCTACGGCGCCGACGCTGACACCATCCCGCGGAGCGCGGCCTGCTACACTTCGCGCGCTTGGAAGCGCACCGTCGGTTGCTCGCGGCCCTGCTCACCCCGCCTTCACCCGCGGTGCTGATCGCCTATCAGGAGCCGCTGGCAGTCCTTGAGCTGCCGGAGGAAGGAACCGGCCTCGTGGTGCTGGACGAAGCCGGCGCGACGCCCGAGGAGTTGCGGCAGCGGCTGGATCGCGTCTTCGCCGCGCACCAGGGCGGCGTACTCATCGCCGTGGTCACCGGCGGAGGACCCGAGCTTCGCCCCGTGCTCGAGCAGGCGGACAGGGAGGCCCACAACCGGAACCGCCTCGGCCTTTATCACCTCGACCGTCTGGCCCAGCTGACCCGGGTCGCGGGCCGACGCCTGAAGCTGCTGGAGAAGGCGAACCTCGCGGGCGTCGCTCCGTTCTCCGCGGCCGACGCTGCCGCTCTCATCGAGCGCGGTCGAAAAGAGCGCGAGGAGGCCGCCGCGTTCGCACAAAGGCTGCACGCTCGCTTTCCGCACGTGACCACGATCCTGCTCGCCGCCTGCGTGGTGATGTACGGGCTGACGTTGCACTGGCGGGCAGGTGGGGAGGCCATGGGCGCGAACAGCGCCTCCCTCGTGCGCGAGGGACAGGTCTGGCGCCTCCTGTCTCACGCCTTCCTGCACGGCAACAACGCCCACCTGATCATGAACATGATCGGGCTCCACAGCTTCGGCGGGTTTCTCGAACGCATGCTCGGTTGGCGGCGTTACCTGGTGCTGTATGGCCTGTCGGCGCTCGGTGGCGGCATCGCCAGCGCGCTCGTCGCCAACAATCCGGCATCGGTCGGCGCCTCGGGTGCGCTGTGGGGGCTGATGCTGGCAGGGTTTGCGGTGGCGCGTCAGCGGCAGAGCGCCATCCCTGCGCGCATCGCCGCGGGCCTGCGACAGCGGTTGCTGGTCGTGCTGGGGATAAACACGCTGCTGTCATTCATCCCCGGCATCGATTTTTCCGCCCACTTCGGTGGCGGCATCGTCGGGTACCTGCTGGTCCGGACGGGGCTACCCCCGGAGGGAATCGCCCTGCGGCTGGCTGCCCCCGTGGTGGCCTTGATGCTCGCCGGCTCCGTGTTTCTGGCCCTGGCAACGGGTCAACCTTGGGCTCAAGGTTCTCACCCGTTCGGGTGATGTAAGGGGGTAGCGTGCAGCTGTCTCATCGTGCCGGACACTTTTGTGTCATAAAAACGTTCTCACATTGGGGTTTTCGCGGGCTTACGGCTTGCATCCCTGAGCCCGCGGAGGCGCCATGACAGTACGTACCTTCTGTCTCGGAGTTCTGGCGCTGGCCGCTGGCTGCACCGGCGTGGTCGGCGGCGGTGGCGGAGGTGATGAACCAGGGGGCGATGTAACGAATCCTCCTCCCGGGGGTGGTGGCAGCGGCGGCAGCGGTCCCGATGGCGTCAAGCCGCCCGACGTCGTCAACCTGTGCAAGGGCGTGACCACGCAGGCTGCGCCCGCTCCGGTTCGACGCTTGACCCGCCGCGAGTACAACAACGCCATTCGCGACCTCCTGAACGACACCGCGGTCCCGACCCCGGCCCGCGACTTCGCGCTGGATGACCACCTCGGCCTGTTCGAGAACAACGCCGGCTCTCCCGCGACGGTCCTCACCACCACCCAGTACGCCGAGACGGCCGAGACGCTGGCGCGCAACGCCGTGACGAGGAAGCTCGCCATGATCGTGCCGTGCGCGAACGCCGCCGGCGACGACACCTGCGCCCGCGACTTCATCAAGAACTTCGGCAAGCGCACTTACCGCAGGCCATTGACCGACGTCGAGGTGAACCGCCTGTTCAACGTGTACAACGTCGCCAAGGGCACCGGCGGCTATGCGAACGGTGTGCGCCTGGCGCTGCAGACGATGCTGCAATCCCCCGTCTTCCTGAACCACATCGAGAAGGGCGTCGCGCCTGCGGTGGGCGCCACGGTGGCGGCGCTCACCCCCTACGAGATGGCCTCGCGGCTGTCGTTCTTCCTGTGGAGCACGATCCCGGATACGGCGCTGATGACCGCGGCGGACGCCAACCAGCTCGGCACCCCGGCCGAGATCGAGGCTCAGGTCACGCGCATGCTCGCCTCCGACAAGGCCAGGTCGGGCGTCTACACCTTCTTCTCGCAGTGGCTGGAACTGGACAAGCTGGGAGCCGCTGACCGCAATGCCACGATGTTCCCGATGTGGACCAACGCCCGGAAGTTCGTCCGCGCCGAGACCGACATGTTCATCAACGAGACCATCTGGAAGGGCGACGGCAAGCTGACGACGATGCTGCTGGCCCCGTACTCGTACGTGAACAGCACGCTGGCGGCGCTCTATGGCGTCCAGGGCGTCACCGGCGATCCGCTGGTCAAGACCGATCTCAACCCGATGCAGCGGGCCGGTCTGTTGACGCAGTCGTCGGTCCTCGCGACCACCGCCGCCTTCGACAGCACCTCGCCGGTGCATCGCGGCCTCCTCGTTCGCGAGCGCTTCCTGTGTCAAGTGACGCCGTCGCCGCCGCCGGACGTCGACGTGAACATCCCGCGCGCCGATCCGAAGATGACCACGCGCGAGCGGTACGCCAGGCACCAGAGCGAGCCGTACTGCGCGGGCTGCCACAGGCTGATGGACTCGATCGGCCTCGGCTTCGAGAGCTACGATGCGATCGGCAAGTTCCGGACGATCGAAAATGGGAAGACCATCGACGCCACCGGTGAGGTCGTGGCCTCTCGCGACGTGGACGGCCCGTTCAACGGCGCCGTCGAGCTGGCGAACAAGGTGGCGAAGAGCAGCGAGGTCCGCGAGTGCATGACCCAGATCTGGCTGTCCTACGCCACGGCGAATCTCACCTCGGACCTCGCCTGCACGGTGGCGCGTCTCACCACGGACTTCAACAACGCAGGCTCCGACTTCCGCAAGCTGATCCTGGCCATCGCGAAGAGTGACGCCTTTCGCAGCCGGCGAGCCCTCTCGAAGGAGGTGTGCCAATGAAAATGGTCCGTCGCTATTCGCCCCGACGTGAGTTTCTCCAGGGCGTGGGCCTCGGCGCCTTCGCGTTGCCGTTCCTGCGCGCGACCGAGGGGCGCGCCCAGACGCAGCCCAAGCGCCTGGTGGTGTTCTCCAGCCCGAACGGCACGGTGATGAACGACTTCTTCCCGGTGACGGGGAACGTGTACGGACGCATCCTCAAGCCTCTGGAGCCGCTCAAGAGCAAGATCGCCGTCCTGCGCGGCATCAACATGGAGACGGCCTACAAGACGCCGATCCCCAAGGACCACAACCCGGATTACCGGAACATGCTCACGGCGCGCCAGCCGACGGGTGATGGCACCAATTTCCGGGTCGAGGGCATCTCCATCGATCAGCACATCGCCAACGCCATCGGCACGAGGACCAAGTTCGCCTCGCAGCAACTGGGGGTGCTGGCCGTCTCGTATCAGATCTCCAGCCGTGGGGTCGGCCAGCCGATCAGCCCCGAGAACAGCCCGTACAAGGCGTTCACCCGCCTGTTCGCGGGAGTGACCGCATCGCCCACCGAGCTGGATCGCCTCCGCCGCGAGAAGAAGAGCGTCATCGACGCGCTGATTGGCGAGACGACCGACCTGCGCTGCGCGCTCGGCCGCGAAGAGAAGCCGAAGTTCGACCTCCACCTCGAGTCGCTGCGCGAGCTGGAGCGTAGCCTGGACATCCCCGTGGGTGCCGGCTGCCGCGCACCGGATCAGGGCGCGCCCGTCCCCGTCGACACCGCCAATGCCCAGCAGATCATGAAGCTGCAGATTGACATCCTGGCAGCGGCCATCGCCTGTGATCTCACCCGGGTCTTGACGCTCCAGCACGGTCAGGGCCGCCTGCCATACAGCTGGCTCGGCATCAATCAGAGCCATCACGGCATCTCGCACGGCAGCGAGGGGGTCACCGCGACCCAGGCGCAGCGCACCGAGTGGCTGGTCCTGATCGAGACCTGGATAGCGTCGCAGTTCTTCTATCTGCTGCAGAAACTGGACGCCATTCCCGATCCGCGCGGCACCGCGCTCGACAACACCGCGGTGCTATGGGCCCACGAGCAGTCGAACGGCGGCAGCCACCAGCGCAAGGACATGCCGTACGTGCTGGCCGGTGGCCTCTTCCAGGGCGGACGCGCCGTCAACTTCGGCGGCAAGGCCCACAACGGCCTGCTCATCAGCCTGGCCAACGCCGTCGGCGTCCCCACGGCGGAGTTCGGCGACCCGGACTTCTCCCGGGGGCCACTGGCCGGGCTCTAACCTTAGACCAGCCCCGCCAGCCGGCCGGTGCTGTCGCCGAACGTATCCACCGGCACACCGATCCGGTCCAGCAGGGAGACGTACAGGTTGTTCAGCGGGAGCTTCTCGTACCTGAGATGGCGGCCCGGCTTGACGGTGCCGCCGCCGCGCCCGGCCAGGACCACGGGCAGGTCGTCGTGGTTGTGGCGGTCGCCGTCGCCGATGCCGCTGCCGTAGACGATCATCGAGTTGTCCAGCAGCGTGCCGTCCCCCTCGCCGATCGACTTCAACTTCTCCAGCAGGTAGGCCAGTTGCGTGGCGTGGAAGCGGTTGATGCGCGAGATCTTCTGCAGCTTCTCGGGGTTGCGGCCGTGGTGGGACAGCTCGTGGTGCCCCTCGGGGATCTCCAGGTGCGGGTAGCTCTTGTTGCTGCCGGCGTTCGCTACCAGGAAGGTGGCGATGCGGGTGATGTCGCTCTGGAACGCCACCACCAGCAGATCGCACATCAGGCGGATGTGTTCCTGGTTGTCGCTCGGGATCTCCTCCGGCCGCCCGAAGGCAGGCGCGTCGACGGGCGGCATCTGCCCGAAGCGCGCGATTCGCTGCTCGATCTCGCGCACCGCCGTCAGGTACTCGTCCATCTTGCGGTTGTCGGTCTTGCCCAGCCGAGGCTTGAGGGACTCGAGATCCCGGGCCACGAAGTCGAGGATGCTGCGCTTCTGGCGATCGCGCTTGGGGTCCACACCCATGCCGAACAGGCGGTCGAACACCAGCGACGGGTCCACCTCCTTCGCCAGCGGCATCGTGTCTGACTTCCATGCCAGGTTCGACGAGTAGGCGCAGGAGTAGCCCGAGTCGCAGTTCCCGGACTGCGCGCCGCGATCGACGCCCAGCTCCAGAGACGGCAGGCGCGTCAGATGGCCCAGCTTCTGCGCCGCCACCTGGTCCGCCGAGATCCCGTTCTTGATGTTCGCGCCGTTGGTCTTGTGGGGGTGCGCGCCGGTCAGGAACGCGCCCAGAGCCCGCGCGTGGTCGCCCGGTCCGTCGCCGAGCGCGAAGGCATTCCGTTGCTCGAGGCCCGTGAGGACGGTGATCTCGTCCCGGACACTGCGCAGCGGCTCCAGGATCGACGGCAACGTGAAGTCCGTCCCCGCCTTGCTGGGCGTCCAGTCCGGCATGTGCACGCCATTCGGGACGTAGAGGACGGCGAAACGCAGCGGCGCCCTGGGACGCTTCGGCGCTGCCATCGCCTCGAGCCACGGCAACGAGACCCCGATTCCCACCCCACGCAGCAATGTCCGTCGGGATAGCGACTTCATGGTGTGACCTCTCCGCGCCTCTTCAAGAATGGATCGCTGGTGACGATCGCCAGCACCAGGCTGGAGAAGCTGTCCCCAGCCTCGAGCGTGCGATCCGCGATGTCGTCGATGGCCGCCCGGTCGAACGGCTCGGTGCCGCGGCCCGTGGCGTAGGTCAGCATCTTCTGCGCGAACGAGCGCCGGAACGCCGCCTCCTTGGTCTTCAGGACCGCCTTCAGCTCGGTCGGGCCGCGGAACGACTGGCCGTTTGGCAGCACCCCCGACGAATCGACCGGTGTGCCGCTCTCGTCCTCTTCCGTGCGCCACCCGCCGACGGCGTCGAAGTTCTCGAGACCGAAGCCGAGGGGATCCATCTTGCGGTGGCAGACGGCGCAGTTCGGGTCGGCGCGGTGCTGCTCCAGTTGCTGGCGCATCGTTCCCGCCAGCTGCTTCTTCTTCGTGTCCTCGATCAGGTCCGGGACGCCGGGTGGCGGTGGCGGTGGTGGCGTCCCGAACAGTTGCTCCAGCACCCACTTGCCCCGTTTCACCGGCGACGTCCGCGTCGGGTTCGACGTCACCGTCAGCACGCTGGCCTGGGTCAGCACGCCGCCGCGGGGCGTTCCCGCCGTGGAGACGCGACGGAACTCCGATCCCTCGACACCGTCGATGCCGTAGTGGCGCGCCAGGCGCTCGTTCAGATAGGTGAAGTCCGCCTCGAGGAACGTGCCGAGGGGCAAGTCCTCGCGCATCACCGCTTCAAAGAAGAGCTCGGTCTCCTTCATCATCGACGCTCGCAGGTTGTCGTCGAACCCGGGGAAGCGCCGCCGCGACGGCCTGATGCTCGACAGGTTCCGGACCTGCAGCCACTGGGTGGCAAAGTTCTCGACCAGGGCGTGGGCCTTCCGGTCCTGCAGCATCCGCTTGACCTGCGCACCCAGCACCTCGGGCTGGTGCAGGCTGCCGTCGGCGGCCTGCCGGAAAAGTTCGTCGTCCGGCATTCCGCTCCACAGGAAATACGACAGCCGTGAAGCCAGCTCCCAGTCGTTGATCGGGTGCGCTTCGCCGGCCGGATCGCCCGGATCCAGCTCGACCCGGAAGACGAAGTGCGGCGAGACGAGGATGGCCCGCAGCGCCACCTGCATCCCGCGCTCGAAGGTGTCGCCCTCCTCGACCGCCTGCTCGACGAACGTCACCAGCCGGTCCAGTTCCGGGCGGGCGACGGGACGCCGGTAGGCGCGCGTCGCCAGGGTCGCCAGGAATTCCCGCGCGTCGTCGCGGTAAGTCTCGGCGCCGGGGTGTCGAGGGATGATCCGGGTGTGACTGTCGGGCAGCGCGCGCGCCTTCACCCTCAGTGGCCCCTCGATGCGCAAAAAATCGATCGAAACCTGGCGCTTGGGCGCCGGATTCGCGAACGCCAGCTCGATCCGGTGCCGCCCCCCGTCGACGGCGAACTTGGTCGTGTACACCGACGAGCCGCGCACCTCGATGGTCTTTTTCTCCTGGCCATCCACCTTCAGGACAAGCCGCGCCCCGCGCCCCGCGGCCTTCACCTTGAACATGTACTCGGCCTGGGTCGGGAACTCGTGATGCGCGCGCACCGAGCCGGCGGCACTCATCACCAGCTTGCCGTTCTTGATCGCGCTGCCGGCGGGGGTTGGCGCCAGCTTCTCCACCTCGATCGTGTCGCCCCGGAACTTCGGGTCGATATCGGCGACGATCACCTTCTCGGCGATCCGGTCGGCGGCCGCGAGATAGCGCTCGACGAGCAGCGGCGGCATCGATAGCACGTCGCCGATGTTGTCGAAGCCGTAGCCGACGTCGTCGGAGGGAAACTGGTTCGCGGGCTTGAGGTCGACGCCCAGCAGATCGCGGATGGTGTTGTTGTACTCGGCGCGGTTCAGCCGCCGGATGGTCACCCGACCCGGGTCGCGCTTGCCGTCCGCCGCGGCGCGGCTCTGCGCCCAGTCGATCCAGGCCATCAGGCTTTGGACCTCGGCCGCGGTCGGTTGCGGCTTCTCCTCGGGCGGCATCTCGCGTGCCTCCAGCCGCTCGGCCACGGTCTGCCAGACGTGGATGTTCTTGAGCAACGCCGTCTCGTCCGCCCCGCGGAACGCCTCGAAGCTCAGGTCCCCTTTCTTTTGGTCACCCCCGTGGCAGGACCCGCAGTACTTGTCGAGCAGGGGGACCATCTCGCGACCGAAGTCGGCCGCCTGGGCACTGCCACCGGCGAGCACCACAGACGCTACGCGGCACAAAGAAGCAGCCAGGCGAATCACGCAATCTTACTACCGGCCCGGGCGATCCGCCGCTGAACCTCTTCTAAAGAGGCCGCTCGACCAGCCGGTACAGCCCTGGCGGGGCGTCCAGAATGACAATCGTCGTGACCTGGACGGCGAAAGCCGATATCCCATCCTTGACGACCTCGTACGGTTGTCCCTCCTCCCTCGTCGCTTCGACGGCGTAACGCTTGCCCGGGACCAGGACCGTTCGCAGCGTGAGCGTACCGTCCGTATACGTGAAGCTCGATCCCCACGGCTGGGCCAGAGGTTCGCCGATGAACAACCCTTCACCGGGCCAGAGCACCGTCTTCCAGTACGCTTCGACGATGGTCGCTCCGCGCAAATAGTGCGACAGCAGCACGCCGGCGTTGGGAAACTTCGTCGGGAAAGCACAAGGCTCCACGACCGTTCCGTAGCTGGCCGTGACGCCCGCCTCCAGCCAGCGCACCGCGCTCATCTGAGAGCTACTCGGCACGCGTCCACCGAAAGAGGTCATGTGATCCGCGACGGCACCCGGCAGATAGCTGTTCGTGCCGATGGCGTCGACGCTGGCCAGTGAGGTGAAATAGAAGAGCACGTCCGTCTTGTCACGAACATGGTTGGCTCCGTTTCCCATGGAGTTGTCGATGTAGTCCAGACTGAGCGACATCTGGCCGTTCCACGTCGTGACGGTCTGCTTGAACTCCGGCCACCGGGCGCTGCGGGCTGCATCGTTGGTCCTGATGAAGTACCCGTTCCCTCCCGGATAGGTCGCATCGGCCGCGACCCCCTTGTCGACGAGGCGCCGGGCGTCGTCGACGGACGCGGCCGCCAGCATCATCGCAGGGCGAATCCCGAGGTCGTCATGCGGACGCGTCGAGCTCGAGTCGTAGTAGGCCACCGGGGCCGTCGCGCTGCAGGTCCCTGTGCCTACCTTGCAATATTTGGCGTCGAAGCCCAGCGCCACCGCGGAGGTCATGGACATGCAATCGACCCGGTAGGGAGTGGTCCAGGTGATCGCATAGGCCTGAACCTCGGGCGGAGTGGCCGCGTCGATCTGGGCCTTGAGGGGAGCGAAACCATCTCGCGCAAGTACGGCGCCCGAAGGGTCGAACGCCAGGCGGATCACATTCTGTGGAGGAATTCTTCGCTTCTCCTGGTAGTACGCCGCCACCGCCACGGATTGCGGGTCGTTCGTGTTGACGAGGATCGCAAGCTCTGCCGAGGTCACCGCCTGGCGTGGGAAGAGCACCCGCACCGACCCCGCAGCGCCATCGCTTTCGCTTTCGCGCACGCATCCCCCGAGGAGGAGGAGAACCATGATGGGCGTTCGCAAGCCGGTCACCTGCTACTCCCGGATGAGCTCCACAGGTCCTATCAGGCCAGCGGGCGGCGGGTCTTTGGTGACTTTCTTCTCCTGCGGGTCGGGAAACCGATTTCCGTAGGCAGCGCGGAGAGGACGGAGGTCCTCGTCGGGCAGGCCGAGGAGACGATTGAGCATCAGGTTGCCCACGGTCACTTTCACCGTGTTTTTGCCCTGTTTCAGCAGCGGACCTATCTCCACGTCGTAAGGAGGCAGCCAGACTCCGCCGGCCAGCTTGTCGTTCACCCAGACCTCGCCCGCTTCCCGCACCTCGTGGAAACGAAGCTTGATAGACCCTCCCGCCGGCTCGTCCCAGGCGAAGGTCGTCTCGTAGGTCGCCTGGCCCGAGAAGGCTTTCCCGCCGGGCCATTGAATCCAGGACACCAGGTCGCCCGTCAGCACGGGGCGCGGCGCATCGGGGCCACTGAAGGTGACCTTCCACTCCGCGCCGTCCCATTTGCGGACCGATTCGCGGGACGACACGTCGGTTGCATCGAGGCGAACAAGTCTCGACCGAGATTCTGCTGTCGCACGTCGAGGGTAGAGCAAGAACGTGGAGCCGCGCGCGGCCAGATGGACTGGCAAGGGCCTGGCCGTCCCCCCGGGAGCAAGCCTCACACGGTGTTCGCCCGTTGCGGGATCGAGCTGGAGCACCGGCGTCTTCTGATGACCGAAGGTGAAATCGGCGGGGACGTCGGCGGTGTTGGCGACGAAGACGATGTCGTAGTCGGAGGTCCTTCGTTGCACCGAGGCAACGCTCGGCTCCGATCTCAGCGGCGCAATGTGCGCGTTGCGGGCCCCCTCGGTGAAAACTGCGGAGGACGTGACGTCCGTTGCTGCGCCAACGAAGGCGGTCTTCCCGCGTCCGACGTATGAGCCGCCAAAGAGTTCCCGGGAAAGTTGCTTCAGCCGAAGATCACGCGCCCGGTTCCCCGAAGCGCCACCGAACGATCTGTCCGGCGTGCGGCCCGTGGCGATGAGCGTGCCGCCTTGCCTCACGAACTCCGCGAGCTTCTCCAGAGCCTCCAGTTCCATCCCCTCCACGTCCGGCAGGATGACGACGGAATAGGCCCCGTCGCCACAGATCAGCTTGCCGCCCTTGATACTCGCCTGCCGGATGAGCGTCCAGAAGTCGATTCCGTCGAAGTTGTAGCCCCGAGTCACCAGCGTGTGGATGAGATCGGAGCGGTGCTTGCGGGCATTGACCAGGCTGAACTCACCGGTCTTCTCGCCGGTCACGAAATGGTCGCGCAGGAGAAAGTCGAGGGGCATCTGGGCCACGGGGCCGCGCGCAAACGCCTGCTCGACCGGAAGGTAGAGCGCGATCTGCGCGATGGGCTTGCCCTGTCGAAGCAGCCACTGGCTCCGGTTGACGTACTGAACGAGATACTTGAAGAAGGGCCACTGCGGGTTGTTCTGGTTCATCACCGGGCCGAAGTAGGGCAGCCAGCCGGGCGGCGCGACGCTTGGCGGAGAGTATGAGAAACCCACTCCGGTCAGGTCGTTGATGCCTGCAAGGAAATGAAAGTCCGAGGCGAGTTTCAGGTCGCGCAGGCTATCGACGAGACGGTTCGGGATCCCGGTCCAGGTCCACGCCTCCGCCCCGATGACGCGCTTTGCGGCGAGGTGTCCGCCCGAGGATGCGTAACGCGAGAAGGAGAAGCCCATCCACTCGTACTGCTCTCCGGTCGGGACGTCGATGTGGCGGAACGAGGTGAGAGGGCTGGGTGGCGTGCCGTAGGCCTCCATTTCCAACTTCACGCCGTGCTTGCCGGACCACGCGCCGAGCGGCTTCGTGAAGCGTTCCTCGTTCAACTCGGCCAGGGTGCGCCAGAAGTCGAAACGGAGGTCGGGTGACGTCACGCCTTTGTCGTCGAACAGTTCGACAAGGCGAGAGACAAGGTCGTAACCACGGCGCTTCAGGAACACCTGAGGCAGGTCGTGGGTCCAATTCGCGTTGTAGACCTCAAGGCTGTCGCAGAAGATCGACTCCACCAGCCCCGGCGCGGCCCGGAGCAGTGGGCTCACGTTCGCCTCCAGCCATCGCTCGAGCGCGGGCGTGTTGTAGTGATCGAGCACGTAACCGTCCGCCCCGAGGGCTGCGCGCTTGACCTTCATATAGGTCGGGCCCGTCACGAAAAGCGTGAGTGGTTCGTTGCCATGTGGCCGTTCATCCCCGATGGCGGGCAGGTCGATCCGTCGCTGCTGACGCCACGCCGCCAGGATCCGCTCGCCCTCCTGAAGCGTCGGCATCGCATACGCGGTGCCATCGGCTGTGGGAGGCACCGCCACCCGGCGGATACGCTGGGCGGCGTCCTGCAATCTGACGGTCGGTCCGCCGAACGGCCACCCGGTCCCGCCTTCCACACTGAATCGCAGTCCCAATGACTTCGCCTTCTTCGCGGCATACGCGAAGTTGTCCAGGAATTCCCTCGATAGAAAAGCCTGGTTCTTGATTCCCCTCGCCGGATCGTCGATTGCGACGGGATAGAACGGTATGAGCGTCACGCCACCCACACCGGCCTGCCTCAGCAACGTCAGTTGATGGTCGATGCCCTCATGGTTCCACGCCGGTCCGAATACGTGCCAGTACATGCGCATCCGCGCCTCGGGCGGCGGGTTCAGGAAGCCCTCGAGCAGGGGATCGGCCTTCTGCTGCGCGTGTGCGTTCGGCTGGGCGGCCTGGGTGGCCAGCCATGCGGTCAGGAGAAGACCCCGACGACCGGCGTTTGATGTTGTCACGTGTAAATCCCCGGCGGCACAGTCACGGCCGCGGGCGGCGCCGAGGCCGCTCGACCGGGGCGCCGGTCGACTCGCGCTCCACCAGCTCGACGGGCAGGATCTGGTGCCGGGGACGGAAGGGGACCTGACTGGAGGCCTGCTCGAGCACGCGCAGCACCGCCTGCGCGCCCAGCTGGGCTTTCGGCTGGCGTACGGTCGTCAAGGAGGGGGACAGGAACGGCGCGAATGAATCGTCGTCGTAGCCCACCAGCAAGACGTCGCGCCCCACCTGAAGGCCGCGCTCGGCGAACGCCCGCATCGCGCCGAGCGCGTGCAGATCGTTGGTGCAGAAAAGTCCGCGCGGGGCAGGGTGAGTCTCGAGGTACGCAAGCACGGCGGCATGGCCGTAGGCCTCGGGACGGGCGTGCAGGGTGCGATCGCCAGGGATGAAGCACGGGCGCCGCTTGTGCCGTTGGATGGCGCGGATGTAGCCCGCGCGGCGGGCTGCTACCGCGCTGTGGTCCGGCGAGGCCGACGCCTCCAGCAGGGCGGCGTCTACGCCGCGCGCCAGCAGATGATCGGTGGCGGCTGAAGCTCCCGCTTCGTGGTCCGCGATGACGAAGGTGTCTCGCGTCGTGAAGTGGTGGTCGACGAAAACCACCGGTCGCCGATCGGACACCCGGCGCCATAGCGCGAGATTCAGCCGGGTCACCACCGGTGTGGCGACCACGCCGACGACGTCCAGACTGATCAGGTGTCGCAACATCTGCGCCTCGAGTCCCGGGTCGTCCCCGGAGCAGCGGTAGACGAGATCGTGATCGTGACGTAGGGCCTCGCGCTCGGCCGCCTCCACGATCTCGGCGTAGAAGGCATTCGTCAGCGACGAGACCAGGAGGCCGATGGTGCGGCTGCGGCCCGATACCAGCTTGCGTGCGTAAAGGTTGGGAACGTAGTCGAGCCGCTCGCACGCCGCCTCGATGCGCCGGCGCACCCCAGGCGAGCCCGCCGATGGATCGTTGAGCACCTTGGAAGCCGTGACACGCGACACGCGCGCGAGGCGCGCCACGTCGGACATGGTGACGCGGGCGGAGCGGATCATGACCCGAGCATCTTACAAGAGCGCCTGTCGTCGCCCCCAGTTTCATCGGGCGCAGTAGCCTCCATCGACCAGCAGCGACGCTCCGGTGATATAGGACGCCTCGTCGGATGCCAGGAACAGGGCCGCAGCGGCGATTTCCTCCGGCTCGCCTATGCGACCGAGCAGGATCTTCGGGCATTCCTCGGCGAGGAAGGCGTCATGATCGATGCCGTTGTCGGCGATCACCTTGCGCAGCGCCGGCGTCCACACTGCGCCGGGGCACAAGCAATTGGCGCGGATCCGGTGGGGCGCGAGGTCCATCGCCATGTTGCGGGTCATCTGGACCACCGCCGCCTTGGTCGCGCTGTACGTCGTGAGCCGGGGTTGCGCGACGAAGGCCGAGATGGAGCCCAGGTTGACGATGGCCCCCCCGCCTCGCCGCTTCATCTGGCGAACCGCGTGCTTGCTGGTCAAGGCCGTGCCCGTCACGTTGACCACCAGCGAGCGATGCCAGTCGTCCGCCGTCGCTTCCAGATCCTTCATGACGAACACGGCGGCGCAGTTGACCAGCACATCGATGCCGCCATATCGTGCGGCCGCCGCGTTACAGGCGCGCTCCACCGAGGTCTCGTCGGCGACATCGATGCTGGCGAAGGACGCCTCGCCGCCGGCGGCAGCGATCGCATTGCACACGCGCTCGCCGTCTGCGTCGTTGCGGTCTGTCACCAGCACCCGCGCCCCTTCACGGGCGAATCGTCGGGCTATGGACTCGCCGATCCCTGAAGCCGCGCCGGTGACGAGAGCGATCTTGCCTTCGAGGCGTCGTGTGAGTTCTTGCATCCCGGAAGGTACTTTACACGTGTAAAGCCACCGAGTATAGTGGCTCGATGGTCAGCAGTCGTCTCGCGCTCCTGATCCCCGCCTTGTTCCTGTCGGCGGCATCGTGCATGGGCCAGATCGCCGGCGGCGATGACGGTGAAACCAGCGTCGAGCGAGCGACGCCCGGATCGATCCGTGTCTGGCGTCTCACGACCCAGCAGTACGACAACACCGTTCGCGATCTTTTGGGGGACACCAGCAGGCCGGCTCGCCTTTTCACGCCGGACATCGGCGGCACCGGCTTCACGAACAACGCCGATCTGCTCGGAGTCAATCCGGCGCAGGCGGCCGAGTTCGCGGCAAGCGCGGCGCGACTCGCTTTCGATGCGGTCACCTCCAGGCTCGGCCGCATCTTCCCTTGCCCCGCCTCCCAGCTGACCGATGCCGGGTGTGCGCGCCAGTTCATCGAGACCTTCGGCCTTCGCGCTTTCCGGCGCCCGCTGGGCGCGGACGAGGTGGCCGCTTACCTCGGGCTCTACGCCCAGGGTTCACAGACGATCGACGCGACAGCGGGGCTGTCGCTGGTCATCGAAACGATGCTGCAGTCCCCGCACTTCCTCTACCGGAGCGAGATTGGCGATGGCCGCCCGGACTCTGGCGGTGAAGTGCGTCTCACCCCCCACGAGCTCGCCAGCGCTCTGTCGTATCACTTCGTGGGCAGCATGCCCGACGAGATCCTGTTCGCGGCGGCCAGCAGTGGCAGCCTGAGCACACCGGCGGGCCTGGGCGCGGAGGTCGAACGGCTGGCGGCCAGGGACGATGCACGCGCCCCGATGCTCGACTTTTACCGACAGCTCCTGGACTACGACGACGTCGGAAGTGTCACCCGCGACCCGAAGCTGTTCCCGAAGTTCGACTCGGTTCTGGCGAGCATGCAGCGTGAGACGCAAACGTTCATCGAGAAGAACGTCTTCGAGGGTGATGCTCGACTCGATACGTTGCTGACGGCGCCGCACAGCTACATCGACGCCAACCTCGCTCCCATCTACCGGCTGCCCAAGCCGAACGGAACGACGATGGTGCGGGTCGACCTCGATCCCGGCCAGCGCGCCGGACTGCTCACCCAGCCCGGTTTCTTGACCATCCACTCCCTGCCCGACGAGACGTCGCCGCCGCGCCGGGGCAAGTCAGTGCTGGAGAAGATTCTCTGCCTGCACATCCCGCCACCGATCGACAACATTCCCGATCCGCCGTCTCCCGCGGGCAAGGAGAGCACCCGGCAGAAGTTCGAGCGCCTCACCGGTCCTCCTGTGTGCATGGGGTGCCATCGGCTACTCAACCCCGCCGGCTTCTCCTTCGAAGCTTATGACGTCGTCGGGGCGTGGAGGACGGTCGACAACACGCTCCCCGTCGACACCCGGGTCGACCTGACTGGCATTCCCGGTGTCGACGGCCCGGTGGCCGGCGCCGTGGACCTGGTCAGGAAGATCGCCCAAAGCCGCGAGGCGGGGGAGTGCCTTGCGCGCCAGACGGTGCGGCATGCCTTCGGCCGCGAAACGGGCAGTGACGACGACGGACTCGTCTCAAAGATGTTAGCGCGCTTTCAAGCGACTGGCGGCAATGTGCGCGAACTGTTCGCGTCCGTGGCCGGCACCCGGGCCTTTACCCACCGGCGTATGGGGTTTTCGGCAGGTGTGCAATGACCACCAGCCGTCGTGCCTTCTCGAGAATCCTGGGTACGGGCGCCTTCGCCGTGCCCCTGCTCTGGCGCTATGGCCGAACGATCGCCGCCGGTCCCTCCCCGTCGGGTCCCAGGCGGCTGCTGATCTTCTGGAACCCGCAAGGGAACTGCTCCGGTCTGCCCGTGAATGGCGTCGACGCATTCTGGCCCACCGGTACCGAGAAGGACTTCAAGCTCAGCCGGATCCTCGCTCCGCTCGAGCGCCACAAGAAGGATTTGCTGCTGCTCAAGGGGTTCAACGACTGGGCGACCATGGCCAGGCCGTTGTGCTCACCGATCGTGAGCGATGGCGAGCACGGGTTTGGCACCATGTGCCGCCTGACGAACACGTGCCCGACGACGGCGAGCGTTGGTGGAGCGGCACCTCGCCAGTGGGGAGGCGGCATCTCCATCGACCAGGCGATCAGCCAGACCGTGGGTGCGGATACGCCCAGGCCGTCGCTCGAACTGATCGGCAGTGCCAACAAGAACTCCAACCACCGCGGGTTCATCAGCTACTCGGGCGCGGGCCGCCCCGTCATTCCGCAGGCGAGTCCGCTCGGCGCCTACGATTCTCTCTTCGGCGGCAGCACCGGGCTGGCCGGCGATCCCGCGAGGGTGAAGGCATTGCGGGCGATGCGCAAAAGCTCCCTCGACCACATTCTCTCGGAGATCGCGCGCGTGCGCAGCCGGTTGCCCGCCTCCGAACGAGCGAAGATGGACGGCCATTTCGAGGCCGTCCGCGTCCTCGAGCGCGACCTCGACGACCGGGCGCCGACCGTCTCCTGTGACCGCCAGCGGCCGCCTTTCCCGGCCGATCCCATCCCAACCTTCCCCACCCGGCATGAGTTGCACTTCCGAACCATCGCCGCTGCCTTCGCCTGCGATCTCACGCGTGTGGCCACGTTCATGGCCGCGTCCGGGGGAGGAGACACAGCCCCGGACCTCCGGGCGTTCATGCCGGACTGGCAGACGAACTATCACTCCACCGGACACGCGTCGGGCGGCAACTCCGACGGCGGCGGGAACAACGCTGCGGTTCGCGACCGCGCGCTCGAGGTGATGATCCGGGTCAGCACCTACTACGCCGACCAGCTGGCAAAATTCGTCGACGCATTGAAGGCCATTCCAGAAGGCGCCGGTACGGTGTTCGACAACACCGTGATCCTATGGTGCAGCGAAATGTCGCACGGGAACCACGGCAACAGCTCCGTGCCCTACGTCGTCATCGGCGGCGGCTGGCACCTCCGCACCGGGCGCTTCTTGGACCTGCCCACGTACAGCAAGTACGACTTCAGCAACAAATCCGGCACGCCGCTGGTGTTGATGGCGAACGCCATGGGGCTGCCAATCAGCAGCTTCGGGCGCGCCGACTGGTGCGACGGTCCCGACAAACTGACTGCAATCCGCGGCTAGAGAAGGAGGCCTCACCATGAACCGACTGTTTGTGTTCCATGCCGCTCTGGTCACGATGACAATCGGGGGTTGCGACGCGCAACGACCAGAAGATCTCACCACGCTCCTGAGCCACGCAACCGCAGCGCCCGTCATCTATCAGCTCTCGCGCTATGATTTCAACTACGCGTTCAGTTACCCGGTCACCATCAGAGGCGCCAATCTGACGGGAACATCCACGGTGACCGCGGACGGCCATGCGTGCACCGGTCTGGTCGTTGTCGACGACTCCACCGTCACGTGTCAATCGCCGCTGAACCCCAACTACAGGATCTTCGACCTGGTCGACCTCATTCTGACGACGCCGAATGGGCAGTTCAATCTGGCAAAATCCGTCTACTGGTACGGCCAAAGTGGGGCCGGAGTCACGGCAGTCGCGAAGGACTATTCCGTCCCCATCGAGGTGTCAGTAACGACGAGTCCGCCGTCCACCGCCCTGACGTGGCCATCGGAAGGCGCGGCCACTAGCTACGAAATTTCCCGAAAAGCGCGCGCGAGTCATACATGGACTCCGCTTGCGACAATCGACGCTGCCAATGCTCCAAGGGCAACGTCATGGCAAGACACCAACGTCGTCGTCGGCGCCGCCTATGAATACAGGGTCAAGCGGACCTCGACGATCCTGGCGGCATTCATCGATCCAGTCATTCCACAAAAACCCGCGCCGGTCACGAGCTACGGCTACGTTTATGCGGGCATCAACGTCTCACCCGTGGACCACCGCGGCACGGTCGTTCTCATCGTCGATCAGAACATGGCTCCCGCCCTCGGTCCCGAACTCACGATGCTCAAAAGCGATCTCGAGGGTGACGGTTGGTCCGTCATCCGGCACGACGTTCGGCGAGGCAGCGTCACCAATGAGAAGGGACCGGTTCCGTACGACCCCACGGGCGCATTGGCTGTGAAACAACTCATTGTGGCCGATTATCGCAAAAACCCGAAGGAAGTTAAGGCGGTGCTCCTCGTCGGACATGTCCCGGTGCCGTACTCGGGAAATTTCTTCCCGGCTGGGCATTCGAATGAACACCAGGGCGCCATGCCGGCCGACGTCTTCTATGGCGACATGGACGGCGTCTGGACCGATAGCGTGGTGAATGAGCAGACACCACACAAGATCTGGTTCTCGGCCTGGAACGTCCCGGGCGACGGAAAGTTCGACCAATCGAAGGTGCCGACGGAGGTCGAGCTCGAAGTGGGACGCGTTGACCTATGGGCGTTCAAAGGAGCCGGGGAAATCGCGTTGCTGAAACAATACTTCGCCAAGAACCACAATCATCGCCACGCTCTGACAGTCTTGCCGCGACGAGCTCTCATGGAAGAGGGAAGAGAGTCCGTCAAGGATGGAAGGGTCCAGAGCGGGCGTCGTTCATGGGCTCCGTTGGTCGGCGCCGCAAACATCGTCGGTGATACCTTCGCAAATGCCATAGGACAAAGGAAAGAGTCGTATCTCGGCTTCTGTATCTGGCATACGGGTTCCAATCAATATACCGGTAGCGTCAGCACCTACGGCTCTGTCGATCCCGATGGGGCGGGCCCCCGCCGCGGAAGTGACGGCCTGATATGGCCGAATGCGGCGGACGAGCCGAACATTGCCTTCTTCATGACATACGGAAGTCATCACGGCGATTGGGATCATGAATCGAACTTTCTGAGAGCTCCTCTCGCGACCAAGACCTATGGTTTGACCAACACCTATGGAAGCACCTACCTACACACCCTCGGCGTCGGTGGAACTTTTGGGGAGTCGATTCGACTGAAACAGAACAACTCGACGACCTATGCCCCCTATGACGCAATCAACGGCGGCGGCGTTCATGAGGTGTTGATGGGTGATCCGACCCTTCGCATGTTTGCGGTCAAGCCGCCATCGGGGTTGGCGTCGAGCCTTGCCGGCAGTCACCCCAGTTTGACCTGGCAGGCCTCCCAGGACAGTTCCCTCCTTGGGTACTACGTCTATCGATCGACGAACCCAAGCGGTCCGTTCACCCGTTTGACGGCCGATCCCGTCACGCAGACGACGTGGACCGACAGCAGCGTTTCGTCGGGAACATTCACCTATCAGGTCAAGGCGGCAAAGCTGGAGACGACGGCCAGCGGAACCTACGTCAATACCAGCCAGGCGATTACAGATACCGTGGCCATCGCCGCGAATGCCGCGGGTACCATCGAGTTCCGCACTTCACACTATGCGCAGGACGAGGGCGCCTCGGCCGTGATCACCGCGATTCGCTCGAGTGGCTCTTCGGGACCGGTGTCGATCAGGTACTCGACGACGACCGGTGGCACGGCAGTCGCAGGCACGGACTACACCAACGTGCAAGACACCCTGAGTTGGGCGGATGGCGACATGGCTCCAAAAAGTTTCACGGTACCTACGACGAAGGACGCGACGGTGGAAGGCGACGAGACGGTGACCCTGGCTCTGAGCTCACCGACCGGAGGGGCGACACTGGGAAGCAGTTCCGCCGTGCTGACAATCGCAAACAACGGTCCAGGCGTCATTTATCAGGTGTCGCCGGCCGTGTCGACCGAGGGAAACACTGGAATCACCAAGATGACCGTGACATGCAACCGCGTGGGTGGTTCCGCGGGGATCGTTTCCGTGGACTACGCGACGATCGATAGGCCCCGTCCGCAGCTATGGATCGGACGGTTCATGCCGTACGCCATACCCGGAATCGACTATCAGCCCAAAAGGGGCACCCTTACCTGGGCCGATGGAGATACAGCACCCAAGAGATTCGACGTCACTATCATCGGAAATGTCATCCAGGAGTTCGACAAATTCATTCCGATCGAGTACGGCGGTGCCACGGGCGGCGTCGCTGTTCAACACCCGGAGAGCGTTCACAATTACATTCTGAACGACGATGGCCTGAAGGCTGGGACGGTGCAGTTGAGCTCCAGCAACGACTACAACATTCCCGAAGGCAACAGCGGCACGACAACTCGGACGATCAAGGTCGATCGCCTGGGCGGTTCGGCGGGTTCGCTCAGTGTGAAGTTTTTGACGGTCGACGGAACTGCAGGTGCCGGGAAGGACTACGCTGCCCTGCCCGGCGCTTCATTGACGTGGGCGGACGGCGACTCGGCGTCGAAGTCTTTCGATCTGGAGATTGTCGCGGACTCGGCCGTCGAGTCCAACGAAACGTTCATTGTCTTTCTGACCTTGCCTCCGGACGCAAGCAATCCCGGCGCCAAGCTGGGAGAGGTTGGAGCGTGGGCGACGGTGACTGTGCTCAATGACGATGGCGTCACGGCCGCGACGACGCCCGCTGCACCGGCAATAACAGCGGATGACGCGTCGGACACGTTGAGTGCCTTTCACGCGCTTGGTCCATTCGAGATTGAAGTCAGCAGGAGCGGCGGAGCTTACACGCCGTATGACGGGCAGATTTCAGTCGGGAACGTGGCCGTGGCGGCGGGGCACTGGAGGTTCAGGACCAAGGCAGTCTCGGGAAGGAACGCCAGTGCCGACTCCGGTAGCCCCGCGTTCACGGTGGCAGGCACGACGACAGGCGGCCCGGGTGGCGTGGGCGGGACCGCCGGGGCCGGCGGGTTGGGCGGGACCGCTGGGGCCGGCGGCTCGGGCGGAAGAGGCGGCGGCGGCGGCGGCTCAGTCGCGCGTGATGGTGGGGTTGCGGCGACGGACGCGCGTACCGATGGCGGGATCCAGGTGGACCCTGGGGTGATGGACATGAAGAAGCGAGGAGGCGGGGGATGCACCGTCGCCTCTTCTGGATTGCCACCGGGGCCGGAAGGAAAGGGAATCCTGCTCCTGGGGATCGGGATCGTCGTTCGTATGTTTTCGCGACGCCGTCGCGCGTCTCGGCTCGATGTCGCGCGGAATCGCCATGACCGAAGAAGCTTTCGTTCGTGATGTACACGACATGTATACTTCATGTACACTAAGAGATAGAAGAATGACTCGATCGTCGATCGTGGCCGCCTGCCTGTGGCTGTGTGCCGCCTGCGGCAACGGAGGGAACGAAGTCGTTACGCCGCCCGCGGATGCGGGAGTGATCGCTCACATCCCGGGCACGCCCGGCGGTCTGCCGGTTTCGGCCGAGGCCTTCGACGATACGATCGTGCACCGGTACGAGCTGACCATCGCCCCGGCGGATCTGGCACGGATGCCCATGCTGGCCAAGAACCCGGCGACCGAGAGCATGTCAGTCCCGGCGATGGTGAAGGTGGACGGTCAGGACCTGGGCGCCGTCGGCGTCCGCTTCAAGGGCGCGTTCGGGACGCTGCGGTCGTGCATCGATGACAGCTTCAAGGTCACCTGCCCGAAGATGTCCTACAAGGTGAAGTTCGACGAGATCGAACCCAACAAACGCTACAAGGGCCTGAAGAAGGTGAACCTCCACTCGATGGTGGCGGATCACACGAAGATGCGCGAGCAGCTCGGGTACAAGCTGTTTCGCGACATGGGGATCGTGGCGCCACGCTCGGCGCACGCGCAGGTGATCATCAACGGCGCGATCAAGGGCGTCTACGCGGTCACCGAGGCGCCCGACGGCCGCTTCACCAGGGATCGCTTCGGGTCGAGGGGCGACGGCAACCTGTACAAGGAGGCCTGGCCCAAGACGGCCGATCCCAAATACTACCAGTCCCGGCTGGAAACGAACGACGAGCTGCAACAGGGACACGAACAGTTCATCACCTTCTGGAACGAGCTGAAGACGGCAACGACGAAGACTGAGCTGGCAACGGTGGTCGACCGCTGGGCCGACATGGACTACATGCTCCGTTACACCGCCGTGGATCGGATCATCTCCAACTGGGACGGCTTCGCCACCTTCTACTGCGGCAACACCCCGGCCAGCGCCGTCGGGCCGCTCGCCAATTGCAGTAACCACAACCTGTTCTGGTACCTCGACGAGGCGAAGACCCGCTTCTGGCTGGTGATCTGGGACCTGGACCTGACGTGGGACCTGCAGACGGATCACGAGACCGTCATGCCGCTATGGACGGAGACGCCTGCCGATTGCACCCGGCGTTTCCCGATGGGGACCAACTACCTGGCGGCGCCTGGCTGTGATCCGGTGTTCCGCGGGATGCAGGGCGCGGGCGCTGCGGCCTACCGGCGCGCGCTCGGCCGCCTGGCCGACGAGGTTTTCGACGTGGCGAAGCTGCAGGCGGACGTCGACCGCCGCGCGGCGCTCCTGACCGAGGTCGTCAAGACCGATCCGACGCTGACTCTCGCGGGCTGGCAGGGCCGGGTCCAGGCTCTGCGCAGCGATGTCGTGCTGTTGCGCCAGAAGCTGGAGCTGATGCGCGCTGGCCAGGACTTCTCGCCGTTCGGCCTGCGCACCGACGCGGTCAACGACTTCGAGGCGGTGAATGCCGTGCAATTCGCCATGGGCGCCACGATGAACCCGAACCCGGCCAGCAGCGCCGTGCGGATGATCAACCAGATGGCCCCGTTGGCGGGCGCGTCGGACGCGCGGGTGGAGTTCGTCTATCGCACCGATAAGGTCACGTCCTCGACCTGGCTCAACCACCGGATCGTCTTCAAGAAGGGCCCGGTCGATCTGAACGCCTTCAAGCGCGTGCGGCTGCGGATGAAGACCGACAAGCCTCGCAACGTGCGCATCGAACTGGACGGCCAGAAATACAAGACGTCGAGGCACCTCGGCTGGAACAACCTGCCGGTGACTCCGCAAGGGGTGGAGGTGACGCTCGACCTGGACAAGATGGACTACGCCACCTACGTGACGATGCCTCCGGGAGACAATCCGGCGGACGTTCGCAGCGCCGTGACGGCCCTGATGTTCACCGTCGATGCGAAGGGGTTGAATGCGATGGGGTTCTTCCCGGATGGCGTGACCGATCCGGGATTCCTTCAGATCGACGACGTCGAGTTCCTGGCGAACTAGGCCTCAGGCCGTCTTGGCGGTCATCGCCTGGCCCATACGCTGCGACAGGAAACCCAGCACCGCGCCGCAAACGATCGACACCAGGACCCACAGCAGTTTCTGATCCAGCGGCGCTCCGGCGCCGAAGAACGAGGCGGCGCCGATGAAGGTGCCGGGGATGAAGCTGAACAGCGCGACCTTGGACAGCTGGCACAGCACCCAGCCGAGCGAGGCCAGCAGGACGCTGAAGATCACCAGCCCGACCCCCTGCACGCCACCACCTGCCCGCACGTTGAGCCAGACGATCAGCGCCGAGACAAGGGTGCCCGCGCAGGCGCAGGCGATCGTGGCGATCACCGCGGCCGATTCCGCGGGCAGGACTGTCACCTCGACCGTTTGGTAGTCGCTTACCGCCCGCTAGATGACGTCGGAGGCGCCGGGCGTGGGCACCGGGGGCGTCTTCAGCTTCTCGTTGAAGCTCAGCTTCGCCGGCACCAGGCTCTCCTTCGAGTTGAGCGCCTGCTCCCAGGTGACTTTCTTGCCGGTGTAGGCCGCCATGCGGCCCATGATCGCCGTCAGGTTGCTCTCGGTCGCCCACTTCAGCTCGTTGTATGGCTTGCCCTTGCGGATGGCGGCGATGAGGTCGATGTGCTCCTGCAGATACGGGTCGGTGTCGTTCGACCCGTCGTAGGCCCACTTCTTCTTGCCGATGGTCAGGTCCAGGTTCTTCTTGTTGGAGAGATCGGCTCTGCCCTTGGTCCCGACGACGTGCTCGGTGACGTCGTTCGCGCAGCCGGGCATCTGGCGGCACATCGACATCACGTGCGTGTCGTTCGGGTACTCGAAGTCGACGGCGAAGTGGTCGAAGATGTGGCCATAGGCCGGATCCGTCCGCTGCTGGCGGCCACCCATGGCCACCGCCGCCACGGGGTTCTTCTGGAACGCCCAGTTGACGACGTCGATGTTGTGGATGTGCTGCTCGACGATGTGGTCGCCCGACAGCCAGGTGAAGTAGAGCCAGTTGCGCATCTGCCACTCGAGGTCGCTCCAGGTCGGCTGGCGTGGCTTCATCCACAGCGAGCCCTGGTTCCAGTAGCTGCGGCCGGCGAGCAACTCGCCGATCTGGCCACCGTGGATGCGCTTCATCGCCTCGAGGTAGCTTTTCTGGTGGCGGCGCTGCAGGCCGACGCCGATCGCCAGGCCCTTCTTGTTGGCCAGGTCGTACGACTCGAGGCACGACCGCGTGGTCGGCCCGTCGACGCACATCGGCTTCTCGGTGAAGGTGTGCTTGCCGGCCTCGACCGAGGCGCGGATCTGCTCGGCCTTGAAGCCGGGCGGGGTGGCGATGATGACGTAGTTGATCTCGCCGACGGCCAGCAGCTTCTGGAAGCCGTCGAGGCCCACGAACTGCCGCTCGGGCGGCACGTCGATGTTGGGGGCGATCTCGCTGTCTTTCTTCAGGCGCGCCAGGCTGTTGTCCAGGTGGTCCTTGAAGGCGTCGGACATGGCGACGAGCTTGATCCCTTTGCCCGCCTTCAGCGCCTGCCCGGCGGCGCCGGTGCCACGGCCACCGCAGCCGATGAGGCCCACACGGATCTCGTCGGTGCCGGCGGCGAAGGTCGGCCGCAGGCGCCCGAAGCGCATGGCCACCGCCGCGCCGACCGCGGTCGCCGCGCCAGCCTTGGTGAAGTCACGTCGCGTGATGTCGTCGTTGGTCATCGTCATCTCCTCCGTTAGTACGCGCTCTCTATCGTCATCTTCGACCGCAATCCCTTGAGCGCCGGATATTCCTCGACCGGGCGCACGATGCGGAAACCCACGTCGGTGGCCTCGGTGTGCCACCAGATGCTCTGCGGGTTCTGCGGATCCTGCTTGGACCACCACTTCTCCGAAAAGCGCCGGGCCGCGCAACGCAGCGCGGGCGCCTTGTCCTTCCAGCCGCCCCCACGCACGATGTGCGAGTAGCGCCGGTCGCCTGGCAGGTTCACGGGCAGCTCGCCGGGCTTGGCCTTGGCGTAGGCGTCCGCCGCGTACTGGTCGATCACCCACTCGGCCGTGTTGCCGTGCATGTCGAAGAGTCCGAAGGGGTTCGGCTTCTTGGCGCCGATCGGGTTCGGGTGCTTCTTCGAGTTGGTGACGAACCACGCGTGGTCGCCCAGCTTGGCGGGCGAGTCACCGAACGAATACGCCGTCTTGGTGCCGGCGCGGCAGGCGTACTCCCATTCGGCCTCGGTCGGGATCCGGTAGCTGTTCTTGGTCTTGGCGGAGACCCAGCGGGCGAACTCCCACACCGCGTGCTGGGTCAGGGCGATGGTCGGCTGCTTCTCCTTGCCGTAGCCGAAGGTCGGGTCGGCGTAGGGCGGCGTGGGGAAGGTCAGGGCGTCGGGCCCCTCCTCGCCGCCGCCCGACAGCGTGTTCTTGATGCCGATGTCCAGGAACACGTCGTACGCGTCCCAGGAGATCTCGTGCTTCGACATCCAGAAGGGCTTCACCGTGACTTCGTGCTGGGGCTGCTCGTCCTTCTTGCGCCCCTTCTCCTTGGCGGGGCTGCCCATCGTGAACGTGCCGCCGGGGATGTAGACCATCTCGATCTCGATCTTCGTGCCGGGCACCTTCTCGGTGTACGGCTGCTTGTCCTGGGCCTGAGCAATGACGGGGCCGGCGACGAAGGCGGACAGGAAGACGAGGCTCTTTTTCATGTTCAGCTGGTTTTGCTGGCCGTTCCCGAGGCCGAGTACATGCACTGGATGACGATGCCGCTACCGATGCTGGCTGTACCCATCTGGGTGAAGGTGCCGTTGAGGCCGCTGACCTGGAAGGTCCCCCCCGAGAAGACCACCGTGACGCCGTTGACCATGCACATCTGACCGGGGCGGATGGTGGCGGTCGTGCCCTTCACGTCCAGCTTGTACGAACAATCGCCCTGAGCGATGACCAGCGGGGCGTCGGTCCCCTTGACGATGGTGACCGTGAGGCTGACGGGATCGCTCTTGGGCTGAGCATTGCCGCACTTGGTCTCGGACATGCCCGTGACCATCCAGATGCCGAGGAAGTCCTCGGTGTGATCGTCGCTGCCGCTGCCGCAACCCATGGTGCCCAGCAAGCAAACCAACCCCCAGGCGAGAACGTTTGCTCTCATGAAGAGGCGATTTATACCCCGCTTTTCGCGGGGGCAACAAGGGCGGAGGTTACTTGGAGACCTTGGTCGCGGTCGCCGTCTCTGTGTACTGGCAGGTCGTCGACTGGCCGCCCTGCATGATGGTCAGGTTCGCCGAGTAGCTGATGTTGCCGTTCAGACCGTTGAGGGTGAACGTGCCCCCGGTGAAGCTCAGCATCGCGGAGCCGTTCTGGTCGGTCTGCGTGCAGGTCTGCCCGGTGCGCACCGAGGCCACGCTGCCCTTCACATCCATCTTCGTGTTGCAGGTGCCGTCGACCAGCACCAGGTCGGCGTCGATGCCCTTGTTGATCGAGAAGTTCCCGCTCACCGGGCTGGTGACCGCCGGACGCCCCGGGCACAGGATGGTGTCGGTTCCGCCGGTGTACATCCAGGCTCCGACGAAATCCGAGCTGCCGCCTCCATCGTCGCCGCCGCAGCCAGTGACGGCCACGAAACCCAGGAACAGCACGGACAAAGCACGTTTCATGATCATGGGGTCGCGTTATACCGCTACTCGTCGACCGTGGCAAAAGCGCTCTCGACGGCATCCTCTTCGGCCTCGGCGGGGCTGGGCGCCTCCGCCGGCTCGGGCGCCGCGGCGGCGAGGTGCTGGCAGACGGCCTGCCCCGCCGCCCGGGTCATCCCCGGCACGGCCACCAGATCCTCGAGGGAAGCCTCGCGGATCTTTTTCAGGCTGCCGAAATGCCGCAGCAACGCCTGTCGCCGGTTCGGGCCGATCCCCGGCACGTCGTCCAGCGCCGAGCGCAGCGTGCGCCGTCGTCGCTGCCCGCGGTGAAAGGTGACCGCGAACCGGTGCGCCTCGTCGCGCAGGTGCTGCAGCACGAACATCTCGCCGCTGTTGGGGCGGATGGGGATCGGATCCTTGGCGTTGGGCAGGAAGACGCGGTCGGGATTCTCGTCTTCCTTCTCCTTGGCCAGGGCAACGATGGGGAGGTCCACGCCCACGTCGCGGGCAGCGGCCAGCGCCATTCCTAGCTGTCCCTTGCCGCCGTCGACCACAATCAGATCGGGCAGGATCCAATCCTTCGCGCGCCTGAAGCGGCGCGAGAGCACCTCGTACATCGCCGCGAAGTCGTCGTTCTCCGTGCGCTGGATCTTGTAGGTGCGGTAGCGCGACTTCTCGGGCTTGCCGTCGACGAACACCACCATCGACGCCACCGGCTCGGCCCCCTGCACGTGAGAGATGTCGTAGCATTCGATGACGCGCGGCAGGTTGACCAGGCGCAGGCGCTTGCCCAGCTTGGCCAGCATCAACTCGGTGTCCTCGGTGGCGTTGCGCCGGCTGGCGTAGCTGGCGGCGGCGTTCTTCTGTGCCAGTTCCATCAGATCGCGCCGCGGCCCGCGCTGCGGCACCAGCACCTGGACCTTCTTCTGTCTCTTCTCGGTGAGCCACTCGGCTTTCAGCGCCAGATCGTCGATGGCAAAGGGGAGCACCACCTCGTCGGGCTGAGCCGGCTGCAGGTCGTAGTAGAGGCCTAGGAAACTGGACAGGATCTCGGCGTCGGGGAACTCCTGCCCGCCGAACGAGAACGAGCGGCTGCCCACCATCTTCCCGTCGCGGATGCTCATCACCACCATCTCCAGCGCCAGACCCTGTCGGTGAAATCCGATCACGTCCTGGTCGACGAAGTCGGTCGACACCATCCGCTGCTCCTGCAGCGACGATTCCAGCGCATGGATCTGGTCACGGATGTGCGCCGCCCGCTCGAACTCGGTCTTGTCCGAGGCGTCCTGCATGCGCGTGCGCAGACGATCCAGGAGCTCGTCGCTCTTGCCCTCGAGGAACAGGCGCACGTCGCGCACCTGATCGCCGTAGTCGCCTCGATCGACCTTAAGGACACAGGGCGCCGGGCAGCGCTGGATCTGGTACTGCAGGCACGGCCGCCGCCGGTTGTGCAGCACGTGGTCCGTGCAGGTGCGCAGCTGGAAATGCCGGTTCACCACCCGCAGGGTCTGCCGCGCGGAGGTCGCCGAATGGTACGGGCCGAAGTACCAGGCTCCGTCGTCGCCCAGCTTGCGGCCCACTTCCAGCCGCGGCCACTCGCCCTCGGGATCGAGGCGCAGCACCAGGAAGTTCTTGTCGTCGGTCAGCTTCACGTTGAAGCGCGGCTGGTGCTTCTTGATGAGGGTGTTCTCGAGGAGCAGCGCCTCCTTCTCGTTCGAGGTCACGACCGTCTCGATGTCGCCCACGATTCCCTCGAGCAGCGGGACGAAGTCGCGGCTGTCTCCCGTCGACGCCTGGAAGTACTGGCGCACGCGGACGCGCAGGATGGCCGCCTTGCCGACGTAGATCACCTTGCCGTGGCGATCCTTCATCAGGTACACGCCGGGCTGAGCCGGCAAGCGGTCGAGGATCTCGGCCAGGGTCTTGGGCGGCGGCGCGGCTTCGTGCAGCCGCGGATTGGGGGGGCGCTCCTCCTCGGACATCGACGGTGTTAAACATAGCCGTTTCATGTCCCATCCCCCAGACGCCGCGGTCAGACGGGCGGCCCTCATGCTGGTCGTCTCGGCGGTGCTGTTCGGGCTGATGGCGGTCGCGGCGCGGATCGTGGCGCGTCACGTCCCCGGGCCCGAGGTGGCGATGTTCCGGTTCGCCATCGGGGTGATCGCTGTCGGGTTCGCGGTCGTTCTCGGCAAAAGGCTGCGACCGCGGCGCTGGGGCTGGCTCGTCGCGCGCGGCGTCGCCGGCGGCATGGCGGTGTTCATCTACTTCTCGTCCATCGAGCACATCGGCGTCGGGATCGCCACGCTGCTCAACTACACGGCGCCGGTCTGGTCGCTGCTGCTCGGCTGGTGGCTGCTCGACGAGCGGCCGCGGGTCTCGGCGGTGGCGGCGCTCGCCCTGACTCTCGTGGGGGTTGTGTTCGTGGTGGCCGGCGATCTGCGGGGGATGCGGACCAGCCTGTGGCACATCGGGAGCGTCTTCTCGGCCATCGCCTCGGGCATCGCCATCACCTCGATCCGCGCCGTCCGCCGTCCCACCACCGATGGTCAGGCGACGGAGAGCTCGTGGACCGTGTTTGCCTCGTTCACCGGCCTTGGCCTCCTGGCCACGTTGCCGGCGGTGTTCGGTCCACTTGGACGGTGGGTCACGCCGACGCCGTTCGACTGGGTGATGATCCTGGTCGTCGGGATCCTCAGCGTCATCGCCCAGCTGATCATGACCGAGGCGCTCGAGCACCTGACGGGCACCACCATGGGGATCATCCACCAGCTCACGGTGGTGGTGGCCATGACCTGCGGGATCCTGTTTTTGGGCGAGAGGCTCACTGTCTGGTCGGCCGTCGGTAGCGCCCTGACGGTGGCAGGTGTGGTCTGGACCGCGCTGGCCGCGGGCCAGGGTCGGCGTTAGCTTGGGTGCCATGCCGGGACGCTTCGCCACCGCGGTCGTGCTGTCGGGTCTCGCGCTCGTCGCGCGCGCCGACGCGCCGCCCATCGCCAAGGTGACCTGGTACGGCCAGTCCTGCTTCGTGCTGGAGACGGCCGCCGGCACGCGGGTGGTGATGGACCCGATCCCGAACGGGCTCGGCTACACTCCGCCCGCCGACCTGCGCGGCGACATCGTCACCATCAGCCACGAGCACCCCGACCACAACAACGTGGCGCTGGTCCAGGGCAAGCCGCGGGTGCTGCGTGGCCTCACCCTCGACAAGAAGGGCTGGAACCGGATCGAGGAGAAGGTGAAGGACGTGTCGATTCGATCCGTCGGCGTGTACCACGACGAGGACAAGGGGGCGAAGCGGGGCAAGAACACCGTCTTCCTCTTCGAGGTGGGCGGCATGCGCATCGCCCACCTCGGCGATCTGGGCCACCTGCTGGACGACACCCAGCTGTCCGCGATCGGGTCCGTCGACGTGGTCTTCATCCCGGTCGGAGGGGTCTTCACCATCGACGGCAAGCAGGCGACGCGGATCATCGACCAGCTGCGGCCGCGCCTCATCGTCATCCCGATGCACTACAAGACGGATGTCGTGACGATCAAGGACCTGCACACGGTGGACGCTTTTTTGGCGGGCAAGCCCAGCGTGCGGCGGGAGAACGGCAACATGCTGGATCTGACGGGGGTGAAGCGGCGGGCGTCGGCGGAGATCGTCGTGCTGAACTACAAGTAGATACCTCTGTAGGGGTGCGACCGCGGCTGCGACGGGTATTCTTGTGTCCCGTGGCGCCGACCGGTCGCCTTCGGACCCCTGCGGGGTCCATGGCTCCCTCGTTCCTCGCCTGGCGTCCTCGCCGCAACGGCGAGGAGCGGCTCCGGCCGTCCGGCGCCCCGGGTCACAAGAACACCCTGCGCGCCGCTCCGCCACCATC
>JANPFD010000023.1:0-10555 GCA_031423255.1 Myxococcales bacterium
CGCATTTCGGTCACCAGGACCCTGGTCACCCTGCAAGCGCCGTCAGCGTTTTACGAATCACCTGGCACCTCCCTATCGTGAACGGCTATTTCGCTCCAGTAAAGAGCTGTAACCCTCCATCAGTCACTTTGTTTTGGGTACAAATGCGCCGGCACCCTGAAATGGCGATCGAAAGAGTTGGGACCCGGCACGCGAACGGAATGATGATACGAATAGGTACTCCCACTGGGCCTATGTTCTATCTTCAAATTGCAGGATTCGTCTAGTTGGTCGGCGAATCGACCTTCCAGCATGCTGGTGCAATAGTCAAAGCGACGAAACAGATCTCTGCCCAGCAAACGCTCCTCTGCCTTACGGAAGGCATGGAACAATTCGTAATCGCGGCGCCTCAGTACTAGCAACTGGCGCTCAGACGTCACGGGCCGCGAAAAAATTGTTCGGGCCAATTCGAAGCGTTTCCTCTCCCAACGCCGAATGATTTCCGCCCGCTCCGAATCGACCTTGAGCCGAGTGATCGCAGTGTCAACCAGCGCCACTCTTCGTTGCTCCCGTTCCGGCGACTCCCGCTCCAACGCTTCGCGAACAGCTTTGGCCAACTCCTCTCGTGTTGGACGTGCGTCGCGCCTTTGGCCTGGGGCTCGTAAAGGGGCCGTGGCCACCTGTGTCACGTTGTCGAAGCGCAATCCACCGCTCTCGACAGGAGGCGCGACGGCACCGGCTATCGTTTGGTAGCCGCCGGCCAGGACCTGAAGTTTCAGGAGGCCAAAAGTCAGGACACAAGTTAGCAACACCGGGAATCCCACTCGTTACTCCGGGAGCGGCTGTATCCGGGACAGTCTGGGGACGGCTGTATCCTGGTCCTGTACCAAGGGCTGACGACGGCTGTAGGGAGGAGGCTCGGGTGTCTGTGCGGCGCCCCCGCCCCCTCCCAGGATTACCGGGCTCGTGCAGCCCCAGCAGTTAACCGCTACTCCCACGAGGATGGCTCGCCCTGCATCGCTTTCCCAGACATCCTTGGCCGCTCCCGCCGTCCACCCTCCCACATCCTTCGCGGCTTGACCGATCCAGTGGAGGAATCCACCCCCACCGCTGGAGAGCTGAAGTCCACCATTTGGGGTGTATTTGCCGATCTCAGTCATCTTACCTTTTTGAGATTTGTAGATGGTCGCTCCCTCGAAGGCCCGACCCTTGAATCGGGGTTGTACTATTACGCCCGCCCCCCCATAGGGAGGAACCCCGTAGTCGCTCTTACTGAAAGTAGACTCCGCGGGATGGCTGTGTATGCTGTAAAGGACATAGGGCTTTTTCGTGCGTCGAATGTCGTTGGTGTCTCCGAACCATGATCCCTGTGTACCCCTGGGAGAATTCGGATCCGCCTTCATGTAAGGAGGCAGGAAGAAAGTATCGGGTGGAGCAGTCCCTTTCGGTACAGGGCCAAAGTACCGATATCCGGGATCCTTGAACACGAATGTTCCAAATTCATTCCGCCAGCTGTCCGCTTCTGCCATCTTGACTACAGCCGATACGGCCTCCTTGAGGGCAACGTTGGACTCGAATGGACCAACATCGCCGAAGGCTTCGCTGTATACGGCCTGCTGTCCCGTGGGATCCGTCCCGTTCGGGACAAAATAAGCTGCATAGAGCGACATACCGTCTGCGTGAACCGCCTCCCTACTGACAAATCGCCCGAGCCTTGTGTCGTACTGCCGGCTCCTGAAATCCAACAAGCCAGAATCCGCATCATGATACCGCCCCGTGAAGCCCACTTGGTTGCCGACGAGCGAGGCAGCGCGCGGCGCGCCGCCAGGATCGAGCACCTGTCTCGCGCCATAGGAATCGTACCGATACCGCTCGACCACGACGCCCGCGGCGTTGGTCAGAGCCTCGCCCGAGTCGAGATGGTTCTGGCTGTAGAAAAGCAGCCCAGCAGGTGTCGCTAGCGCAAGCGGCTCGTCGATGCCCGTGCCGTAGACGTACCTCCGCGCCAGTGTCCCGTTCTCGTATTCGGCCACGACCTGGTCTCCGTCGAAGACAAACGCCACGTTCGTCCCGCTCACGTTCTTCCCCAGACGCCTTCCAAGAGCGTCGTAGAAGTATTGAACCGGCACCCCTGGCTGGTCGAACCTCCGCGCTTGGGAGAGGCGGTTCTCATAGTCCCAGAAGTACTGGCTTCCCCGGTCGTCCTGCGTGAGGTTGCCCTTGGCGTCGTGGGTGACCGCCGTCGAATTGATCGAGGTGATCTCGTGGACTCGGTTGTGCGTCCTGCTCTGGAACACGCCATTCCGGGTGCTGTCATTCCAATCGCCGACTGGGCTGAGACTCCAGCTCTGCGTGTCAACGCCGCCGCGACCCCACACAGTGAGCCTGTCCTCCGCATCGTAGCTGAAAGTCTGATTTTCGGTTGGATTCGCGGTCACCGCTTCCTGCGTCTTCCGCTTGTTTGGATCGTAGGTGTAGCTCAGCCCGTGCACCCCTGGAACGTTCAGCGAGAGCAGGGTGTTGTCGGCACGGTAGGACCGCGTTTCGACCAGGCCGTTGCCCAGCGTCGTCGCTTGCAGACGCATGCCCGGATCGTACACCCTCGATGCCACGAGTGCACCACTGAGGCTCACGGTCGCAAGTTGGTCGCGATCAGTGTACGTGCGTGCAACGAGGCTCCCGTCAGGATAGCTCACCGAGATCTTGCGGTTCTCAGCGTCGTAGCCGTACCCCACCACGTGGGAAGAGCCAAGGACGGTCTGCGTCTCCGAGGTCAGCCGGGAGCCTGGATCGTAGGAACGCGCAACCACGGTGCTGTACCTCGCCGAAGATGCCGACAACAGTCGCGAGGCGTTGTCGTAGACAAGCACGTCGTCTAGCCCATCAGGGTACTGCCGCCGCACGAGGCGGTTTGCGCCGTCGTAGTGGTGGGTGACCGTGGCGCCGGCTTGGTCGGTTCGGGTCTTGAGCCGACCGCCGGGATCATACGTCATGGTCTTCCGATCCGAGCCGTCAGACGGTGGGTAGTCCTCAAGAACCCGCAGGTTCCTCGCATCGTACTGGTACGTGGTCGTGCCGTTCTCGGCATCCGTCTGCGTGGCGAGGTTGGAGTTTGCGTCGTAGGTCCAGGTTGTCGTTGCGCCAATGCGATCGGTGCAGTTCCTGCGCCGGTCGCGCGCATCGAACACGCATGTCTTGGCGATGTGAAACCCATCGAGCGTCGTGACCACGTTGCCCTGGGCATCGTACCGGGTCTCTCGCACGTCACCCTGCGTGTCTTGGCACGCGATCGAACGGTTGCGCGCATCGAACACGCAGTCCTCGCCGATCTGGTTGGGGTCACGGCCGGCTACCCGGTTACCGTTGGCGTCGAACTCGGTTCGCGATACCCGGCCCTCCGCGTCCAGCCGCTCGCGCTCGCGGCCCGCGCCGTCGGTGCGCGAGCCCGTGGTATGGCCAAGAGCCCCGGTCTGCGTCGTTTCCACCAGGCCACCCACGATCTGGTCATACGCAGCATTGGTCGCGTTGCCGTTACCGTCCACCGTCCGCACCGTCCGGCCCAGTCCATCGGACACGGTTACAAGCCTCTCACCTAGAGCGTTCACCTGCATCACGGCCGCCCCGTCGGCGCCAGCCCCGAATCCGAGGCCGTTGAAGACCGCGAAGGGAACAACGTCTTCGATGCCCATATTGTCCGTCAAATTGTCGTCGTAGGTCCAGGAAACGGTTTCGAGCTCCGGGTTGGTCATACTCGTGCGCCGGTGGAGACCGTCGTACTGGTAGGTTGTGGCGTTCCCGTTCGGGTCGACGACCGATAGGAGGTTCCCCTCGGGATCGTAGGTATTGTGCGTGGTTGCCCCGGTTGGATCGACTGTGTCACTGAGGCGATCGCAGCAAGCGTTGTACGCGAACGTCGTGCTGTTTCCTCGAGCATCTGTCACCGCGGCGGGCCTCCCTGTGAGCGTATAAGTGGTCGTCGAGGTGGCCTCGTCCGCGGTCCCCGCGGCCACCCGCTCCAGCCGGAGCAGGTTCCTGCCGGTATATGCGTACTCCGTCGCAAACAAGGCTCCCTCGCTGAACGTGCGTGGATGAGTGACTCGGGTAAGGTTCCCCTGAGCGTCGTACTCGTTCGTCGTCAAGGCAGCATCGACCGTGCCGGACGCCGCCACGGTCGAGGTCTGCCGCCCGCGTTCGTCGTAGGTGAATGTTGATTGGAAACCGCGGCCGTCAATCCTGGCCGTCACCTGGCCCATCGAATCGTGCACCGTCTCCTCGATGACATACGGCGGATTCGGCGCCATGTTACGCGCGAGCGCCTGGAGGTCAGCGCCTGATGGCACGCCACCCGGAACTAGCTCTCGAATCGTGCGCGAGACCCGATCGTTGACATCGTAGACCATGAAGGTCGACCTGCCATAGGCGTCGATCTGCTTCGTCACTCGATCGACGGCTGCCACGGGGTCCCAGATCGTCTGAGTTGTCAGCGAACGCCCCCCCGGCAAGAACGTTGTCGTCGCGATCGGGCGATTGCGCCCGTCCCTCTGGTAGTTCTTGCGCTCCCCGCGACGGATCTCGGCCGAAACGAGCAGCGTGCCAGGGACGTACTCAAGCTCGTCGCGAACCTCCTCGGACAAGTCCACCGCCATGATCGTGGTCCGGAGGCGCTTCTCTTGGTCGTACTCGAAAGCCGTGACGATTCCATTTCGGTCGGTCTGAGAGATGAGCAGGTTCGCGAGAGATCCTGTCCCGTAAGTGAACGACTCGCTGCTCAGGTCCGGATGGTGGATGGCAACCAGGCGGTTCCTTAGGTCGTAGTCGTACGTTACCGTTCGCCCCCCTGCGTCCGTGGCAGTCGAGGCCCTACCCGCCGCATCGTACGTGAAGGTTCTCCTGGCTCGCGGGCCCCCCACCGTGTCCGGCGGTTCGACGATGGCGGCAAGTCGGCCCGAAGGGAAATACTCGTAATCCGTCCGGTTCCCGTTGGCGTCGATCGTCGCGGTGACTTGACCACGAGCGTTGGGAATGTTTTGCCAGGTCGCCTGGACGGGGGTATTCATCGCCGCAATCGCGGTAAGGAGGTTGCCGCGGCTGTCGTACGTGTAGTCCGTGTCGCGGGAGAGCCGGTCGTCGGTGTGTATGGGCTGCCGGAACTGGTTGTAATCGACGACAGCGTCGGAATCGGACGGGTCGAACGGCAGGGAGACCTTCGTCACCGCACGGGTGGCTGGATCACGATCTAGAATCTCTACGCGGCCGGCACCGAGGGCATCAGTGCGCTTCGTGAGCATCTGATCCTCATTGGCTTCATAGGTTTCCAACTGCTCGAAGATGGCAGTGCTTGGGTCGCTCCCCGGCGTGTAGGCGGAAATGGCCCTCGAGTAAAACTCTGGATAGCCGCTGGCGTTGAGTTCGAGTTTCGTGAGCAGCGAGCCTCCCTCGTAGATGTACGTGATTCGCGAATCCTGGGCATTCTCGAAGTTCTGGTACATGAGTTCGCCGTCGCCGTTCACGATCTTGCGCACGAGGTTGGGCGGCTGACTGACCGCGACGCCGGCAATCATGACGGTTGCAGGCGTGACGTACACGCTCTCGCGGAACTGGTTCGACCCATCAGCGTTGTCGTCGTAACCGATGACGACAAGTTGGCTGGCGGCGTCCAGAGCGAGCGTGAACGTGGAAAATGTTCCGTCCGGGTGGATCACACTCTGCAGGAACGGCCCGACCTGCTGAAGCTGCGCGCCCCCGTATTGGTAATTCAGGACCCCGGTGTTGGGGAGGTTGATTCTGTCCACCACCCACATGGCGCCCATCTGAATGGTGAGGTAGTGGAACGCGGCCGAGAGGCCGTAGGCGTCGGTGATCGCCTGTATCTGCCAGAGGCGCGTCCGGTCACCGTCGGGGGCAAACACGGTCTCGTTCGCCGGAAGGACGTAGGAGATGGTGATCGCCTCGCCGTTGCGATCCTCGATTCTCGTCAGACGGGCCTGACGAACGCCAGGTCCCCCCTGGTCGGTCACGATGACCTCGAATTTGTACCTTTCGCCCGTGTGCGCCAGCAAGACCGCGGTCGCGGCCAGGGCGTGGTTACTCGTACGCTGCCCGCTGGAGTCGAGCAGCTCGATGGACTTCCATTCGCGGGTGGCGCGGTCGTGGAACAGCCCATCGGTGGCGTTGTCGTTGTCCTCCGGGCTTTGTTCTATGAACGTGATCAAGTCGTGGTCGCGCTCCGGCTCGAAGAGAAAGACGTTCGGCTCTCCTGAGAACCCCTGCTCGTGAAGCTCGAGCTTCGTGTCGAAGTTGCTGCACACACCCGGGCCGAAGGACGACCAGATTCCGGCAGCGCGCGGCCGATGGTAGCGACGGATCTCGAGCTCAGGGAGCTGGCCTACCCCACCTGTGGTTGCGGTCCGTCCCGCGGCCTTGTAGTCGATGCTCTCGTGCACGTGACTGAAACGGAGGTTGTCGACCAAGGCGCCATTGTGCGACGTGACCCCTCGAGGTACGGGCGAGCCACGGTTGGCCGCGCCGACTATTCCTTGGGCGCCGCCCAATGTCAGGCCCTGCTCGCGCGGGGCATCCATGAGCGTGTTGTTGTGGTTCGAGCTGAGAAGGGGCTGGGTTCCGCAAGCGTTCGCGCCGTTTGGGCTTTGGGGATCGCACTCGCCGATCACGCGGACATCGAGGAAGCTGTCGGCCGTGACATTGACCGCTTGCAGTGCAAGCAGGTGTGCGCCCTGCCCTGCCGGTACCGTGATTAGCAGTTCATCGCGGTTGGAGCAGCCCGTACGCTGGACCATTCCGATCTGCGCGCCGTCCCAATAGGCGGTGAGACTGTTGTCCACCGAGATCATGAGCCGCACGCTGCTTACGCCGACCGGAACGAAGACCGAGCGCCGCACAACGATCTGCGAGCCCGTCGGCCAGAGCGTATTGACCGTCGTCCGCAGCGGACAAACGCCGCCACCTGAGCCGAAGGCCGCGGCTCCATCCTGAAAGCCCGCCGGCTCCGTCGGCCCCGCGAAACCCGACGGAATGATGCCACCGCCACCGGTGTGGAAGTAGCGATACCCCGCGGCCTCATACGAGACCAGCTCGACCGTGTTGGCGGTGGTACCGGCCAGCAGGTTGCACGTCCCCGACCCGGTGCAGAACTTTCCAACCCCGCAACTCGATCCGCTCGGCAGAGGTGGATTCGAACACGTGCCCGTCGATGGATTACAGTTGTTCGACGTGCAGAGGTTGCCGTCGTCGCAGGTGATGGGAGTGCCGGCCTGGCATATGCCCTGCGAATTGCAAGTCTCGTTGCCGTCGCAGGCGTTGCCGTTCGAGCACGAAGTTGCTGCAGGCAGCACTGTATATTTGCAGCCCACCACCGCATCGCAGGCGTCGGAGGTACACGGGTTGTTGTCGCCACAGACAAGGGCGCTGCCCGAGCGGCAGATTCCGACGTGGCAAGTCTCGGCCCCATTGCAGGCATTTCCGTCCGAGCATGAGGCACCATCCGCCCTGCCCGCGCAGGCGCTGGTCTTGGTGTCGGACTGGCCGCTTGCCCATCGGACAGCGGCATCGAACAGGCCAAGGCCTGCTGCGTTCAGCACCGCCGGCGTGTCTATTCCCGGTGGAAAGCCGACTCGTCTGCCAGGAGCGGTGAGCCCCACCATGGTCGCCCCCTTCTCGTAACCAAAGATCGCGATCTGGGTCGTCTGCCCCACGATGGAGGCGATCTTGGCCGCACCCGCTGACGGCTTTCCCCAGCCGAACCTCTGCGGTGCGGTCGTCACGGTCTTGATACCCGCTGTGAGACCATCGGCAAGCGGGTGGGTGCTATCGAGAATGTTGAGCTGGGTCTGATTCTGGGTGTTCCCTAACTCGGTCCCAAGGCCCGCCGCTGTCATCTGCATGTCGTCATAGATATCCGGCTCCATTGTGAGCACGGGGGTGGCCACGTTGCGAAACTTGGTATTGATATCGGTCGACAGCGATGAGTCCGACACGACGATCACCGCTTTCCCGGTGGCCTGACTCGTCTGCGAATTCACTGCCAGCGTCACCTCGACCCGGAAGCCAAGCGGTGATTCAAGCCGGTTGCGCAGAAGCGCGTCCGACGGGCTCAGGGGCAGTGCGCCCACGACGAGCAGCGCCTGTGGCTGCGCGGCCCACTTGACGGCGGCGTCGAATAGCGCGAGCCCGTTGCTGGTCAGTCCCGCTGGCGTGTTGAGCCCGGCAAACCACCCCACACGCCGGGCCGGCGCTGTCCCCGTCACCATGGCTGCCCCCGCCTCGTAGCCGAAGATGGCGTAACGGGTCGGCTGCCCAACCAGCGTCGCCACCTTGGCAGCAGTGGCAGCAGGCGCGCCCCACACGAACTTGTTCGCCGGCGAGACGACCGCGACCTGGCCGCTAAGGCCAGCAGCCAGCGGATGGCCGGACCCTACGATCGTGACCGCGCTCTGGCTCTGCGCGTCTCCAAAGTTCGTCTGCGATACGGTACCCGTCATTCTGAGATCGTCGAACAGCGCCGGCTCGAGACCGACGATCGGGACCACCACGTTCGTGAACTTGGTGTTCACGTCGGTAGAGACTATGGACTCCGAGAGCACGATGATGGCCTTGCCAATGGCGCCCGCCGTCGTTGTACTTGGCCCATCCACAGCCTCGACCTGGTAGCCGAGGTTCTGAAGCCGCGTGCGAAGGAGCTGGTCGGAAGAACTCAGGGCACCGGTGGCCACGACGAGCAACGCGTGCGGCTGGGTCGACCACTTCACCGCGGCGTCGAACAAAGCCCATCCGCTCGTCGTCAGTGCTGTCGCGGCGTTGTCGCCCACGAAGAGACCGACCCGTGCCGCCGCGGCAGCCGTGCCGCCGACGAGAGCCGCTCCAGGCTCATAGCTGAAGATGCCCCAGCGTGAGCTCTGGCTGGCGATCTGGCCGACCTTCACGGCGCCCGTTCCGGGCAGGCCCCAGTCCATGGTCTTGGTCGACGAGGTCACCGTCACGAGTCCCGCGGGCAGCCCTGCGGCCAGAGGGTGCCCGGTTTTCACGATGTTGATCTGGCTCCCTTGCGCTGTGTTGTGATCGGTCCCGGTGGAGCCGGTCATCAGCATGTCGTCGAACAGGTCATGTTCCAACACGACCGCCGGCACCGGCGACGTGCGGAACTTCGTGTTGACGTCGGCAGAGTTCACCGACTGCGAGATCAAAATCAGTGACTTGCCGGTCGCATCCGCCGTCGCTGACGCAGGACCCGTCTTCAAGTCGACGTCCAAACCGAGCTGGTTCACCAGGCGCAACCGGAGCGCGTCGTCGGAGACCGACAGCGGGCTCGTCGAGCCCACGACGAACAACGCCCGAGGGCGCTGCTCAAGCAGGCCTTGCCGGGTGACCACAACCTCGGGATCACCCCCGCATGAGGCCCCCATTACAGCTACCCAGCACAGCACAACACCAAATCCGCTGTTACGCATCGACATCCTCCCGTCAGGCCCTCACGACCACGCGTGCGCCGCACTTGTGGTCTTTTCGGTAACGCGTGCCGACCTGCGACAAAGTGCTCGCTTCCTACCCCGTGCGTCAAGCACTTTTTTTTATGGGCTTCACGGTGGTCCGGGCTGCCACTGCCGGGTGCCTACGGCAACTCGCCCAGCGCCCGGCGGCCGGCGTCGAGCAGCCTTATCACCCGGTCGACGTCGTAGACCGCGCCCGCCCACGGCCCGCCGCTGGCTGATTGCAGGGCCGCCCACAACCGCGTGTCGTCCGGCAAGGCCGCGTCGGCCGCCAGATCGTCGCGCGGCGGGCGGCGCGCAAGTTCGGCGTCCGCCGGCACCACGGTTCCGTCAGAGCTTTGCTCGACCAGATCGATGGTGCCTTCGAGGTTGCGGGTATCGATCAGCACGCGCAACAGATCGCCATCGCGCAGCCGGCCGATGGGACCACCAGCGAGCGCCTCGGGACTGACGTGGCCGATGCACGGGCCCGTCGATACCCCCGAGAAGCGCGCATCAGTGATGAGCGCCATCCGGCTCGCCTGCGGGTGGTACTTGAGCGCGGCGGTCAACTGGTAGGACTCTTCCATGCCGGCACCAAGCGGACCCCGGCACGCCAGCACCAGCACCTCGCCGCCGCGCAGCCCATCGGCGCCTGTGCTCTTGATCGCGGCAATGCCGGCACGCTCCGACAAGAAAATGCGCGCCGGCCCGGTCAATCGGTAGACGCCGTCGGCGCCGACAACGGCTCGGTCAATCGCGGTGCTCTTGATGACCGCGCCCTGCGGCGCCAGATTGCCGCGCACGAAGGTCACCGTGCTGGCCAGTCCCCGCTCGCGGGCCCGCGCCGGACCCATGATCACGTCATCGGGGTCGACGCCGTCGGCTCGCGACAGGTGCTCGCGCAAACGCCGGCGGCGCTCGGATTTCGCCCACCAGTCCAGCGCCGCGTCCAGCGGCTGGCCCGATGCAGTCAGGGCACCGCCGTCGAGCAGGCCCAGCTCCCGCAGATGCAGCATCACCTCGGGCACGCCGCCCGCCAGGAACACCCGCACGGTTGGGTGCGGGCCATTCGGCAGCGCGTCCACCAGGCG
>JANPFD010000024.1:0-130571 GCA_031423255.1 Myxococcales bacterium
GCGCCACCGCGGCGACGATGAGCGCCACGTCCCGGGCGATCGTGGTCCAGCCGACACCATCGCTCGAGGCTCCGAAGCAGCCGCAGGCGACGTCGACTCCGCGGGCAAGCGCCGCGCCGGCGGCAATCGTGAACATCACCATCATTCCGGCGATGCAGAGCGCCGCAGCCCGCCGCCAGAGCGCCGGGCCGGCGAGCACGGCGGCGCCGGTGACGATCTCCAGCGGAGGGAGCACCACCGCCAGATAGGGCGACCAGGCGGGGAACAGCTGGTAGTTCGAGATCGCCACCGCGAATGCACCCGGATCGCCGATCTTCGAGGCGCCCGCCATCAGGAAAACGCTACCCACCAGGGCCCGCACGGCCAGCAACGCCCAGCGCTTCACTTCTTCTTCTCGGCGCATTCGAGGCAGGGACCCGACGAGCAGGCCAGGCCCGCCTGATTCCAGGCAGGGAATCCGCCGTCGAGTACCACCACGCGCATGTCCGCCCGTGGAAGTCGGCGGCGCAGATCCTCGGCAACAGGGCGGGCCTCCTCGGTGCTGTCGCCGTAGACGATCAGCGTGTGCTTGCCGGCCAGGCGCGAGACGGCGCTCTCGGCTTCCGTGCTGGGGGCGGCGCACGGAAGATGGATCGCCTGGGCGACGTGACCCTGGGCGAACTGCGTCGGCGGCCGCACGTCGGCGATCACCACGCCAGGATCGCCGCACAGGCGCACCGCCTCGACCGGGGGCAGCACCTCGACCTTCGGCTGGCCAGCCGCCGGCAAGGCGCACGACGCCGGGGGAGAGAACGCTCGCAGCGCCAGCCCGTCGGGCCTTGCCCCATTGAGGGCGAGTCCGATTCCCGAGCCCACGAGCAGGAGCGCCAGCGCGCGACCGAGGAGACCGACCATGCTCCAAGGTTACTGAGGCCGCGGGCAACCCGCCAGCCACGGTATCATCGGGCGGATGAGCGGCGATGGCTGAGTTCGTCGGGTGGGTCGCCCTGTTCGTGGCGCTCCCGGCGCTGACGCTGATCAAGATCGCGCCGCACGACATTCTCTGGCACCTGGGAACAGCCCGGCTGGCAGAGGGACTTGGCCACTGGCCCACGACGAACAGCTTCAGCTTCACCTTCGCGGACTACCCGCTCTACCAGCAGTACCCGGTGTTTCAGGCGGTGGTCCATCGCCTCTACACGCTCGGCGGATGGCCGGGGCTGAGCCTGTTCCTGGCGCTCGGCTGGGCGGCGGTGTTCTCGCTGTTCCTGCGGTGGGGCGGACCACTGCGCCGCGCCGCCGCGTTTCACGCCAGCTGGATCCTGGTCGTGCTGACACTGCAGACGCGGATGATGCTCCGGCCTGACCTCTTCAGCCTGGCGCTGTTCGCCGCCACGTTGTTGACGATCGACGCCTACCGCGGCGGCCGCCGTCGCGCGCTGCTGCTCCTGCCGGTGATCCACTGGCTCTGGGTCAACAGTCACCAGCTGTTCGTGCTGTCGTTCGCGCTGCAGGGGCTGTTCCTGGCAACGGTGTTGCTGGAGCGGAAGCCCTGGCGGCCGGCGGCGGCGGCCCTGCTCGCCTCGACGCTGGCGTCCTTCCTGACGCCGCTGGGCGGCCGGATCGTCCAGGTGTTCGCCCAGACCAGCGGTAGCCTGGCCCATCACCGCGCTCACGTCGACGAGCTGGCACCGGTCTGGAACACGCCGTTGTGGCTGGTGCTGGCGCTGCTGGTGGGAGCGCTGGCGGGGCAGGCCTTGTGGCGCCGGCGCCATGAGCGGCCGGTGCTGGAGCTCGGGGTCTGGCTGCTGACGCTGGCTCTCGCCCTGATGGCCATCCGAGGCCTGGTGTACTTCACGCTGGCGAGCGGAGCGATCTTCCAGCGTCTGACCACCGGTCGGCCCCCGATCTACTGGCGCTGGATGGCGGCGGGTCTGTCACTGGTCGCCGCGGCTGCGGTCGTGCAGCATCGCTGGATCCAGCCCCCGCTCACGCTCCACGGGATCCAGCCCGGCATCGGCCGCACCGAGGGCGCCTGGCCGGATCAGGCCATCGCCCATCTGCGCGCCCATCCACCGTCCGGCAAGATGATGAACATGCCCTGGTCGCTCGGGGCGCCGCTCATCTGGTTATGGCCCGAGCAGAAGGTGTTCGTGGATCCACGCTTCGAGGCCTACCCGCGCCAGTTCCTGCTGGCGAACATGGCGGCCTACACTGACGGGCACGCGCTCGAGCGGCTGACCGACGCGCACGCCGTCGGCTGGATCTTCGCCGCCCACTGCGACCGGGACATCCGCGCGCGGCTGGCCGAGCTGGTGGCCGGCGGGGGCTGGCAGCCGACCTACGCCGACGCGCTGACGGCCGTGCTGGTGCGGCGGGAGACCGCGCGCGCCTGGACACCGGGCGCCGAGCCTGCCGATCTGGTGAGCGGCCCCGAGGCGCTACAAGCCGAGCAGCGGCTGTGCTACCGGCAATTGCTCGAAGCGCTGGGCCGCTAACGCACGAGGCGCAGCCGGTTGGCGGGACCGAGCGGGCGCCCGCCCCCACTTCCTGCTGGTGCGTCGCAGAGGATCTCGAACTTCAGACTCCTCTTCATGCCGGTTCCACCTTGGAGGGAGACGCCACCGGATGAACACACCTGCGCTTTCCCCTGCTCGTTGGTGACCTGCAGTATTCGAACCTTGATGAAGGTCACGATGGGGCCGCTCTGGTTGTACTTCGCTTTGAGACACGTGCCGCCTGCAATGTCGGTGACGGCAATAGCCTGTTCCGCCCCCTCCGTACAGACGCGCTTCAACAGCGCGTCCCGGATCTGCTTGTTGAGATCGGCGCCGTTCTGAAATTTCCCCTCGTCGATGACGGAGTAACCGTCGCACCCTTTCTCGATTTGCTCACGAATCTTGCTGTTGCTTGCGACGCCCCCCGACAGATTTACGAAACCCATGTTGTCGTTCTTGTCGTTGCTGGCGACGCCGACGTACGTCTGGGTCTTTCCTCCGTCGCAGATGGGCTGATCGATGCACGCGGCGTCGATCACGAACGGCAAGGCGCAATCGACCACCCCCGTGCCGTGACCCACGGCGATCGCCGAGGAGTCCACCTCGGTCTTGCGCTGCTCGAGGAAGAAAGCGAACCAGGTTTTCAGCGGGTCATTGTGGTTGCCACCGTCGCGACCGTTCAGCACCCTCACGGCGGTGACGTCGAGGGGATCGGGCGGACCGGGCAGGGGCTCGAAGCAGTCGCTGCCGCCGCCGAACTTGCACTCCGTGCTCTTGAAGTGCCACTTGCCGAAGATCACGTCGTCGGCCTGGCTGATCTTCACCACGTCGGCGCCGACGGTGTGCGCCGACGAGTACAGCTCGGCCTGGGTCCGCGCCTCGGTCAGGCCGGCGTTGGTCCCGTCCAGGCTACCTGCTGCGGCCAGCGCCGCCGAATCGGAGGCGTTCTGCAACTCGGCACGGCTGTCCATCATGAAGCCGACGTTGATGATGAGGCCCACGAAGGCCCCCATCACGATGATGAAGAAGAACGCCATCACCGCGACCGCGCCGCCATCCCTCGCCCGAACTTCACGACGCACGGTCATTTCCTTTCTTGCGGCACCGACGGCGGAGGCATGTAGGCGGCCTCCTGCTTGTTCTGCGCCCCGACGATCACCATCGGCTGCTCCTCGACGCTGGTCCCCCTGGGCGCCAGGCCCTTGCGGTAGGTGTTGGAAATGATCGAGGCCTCCTGCGAGTCCAGCCCCTTGACGTTCTTGGCGTTCGGCGCCCCCGCCGGATTCGCCACCTGCTTCGACAGCGCCGCTCCGATCGACTGCCCGTGACCGGCGGTCAGGTGCTGCCGGTCGGCGCAACCCGCGATCGAGAACGCCGCCAAGGTCAGGCCCATCCAGTACGAGTTGCTCATGGTGTCTTTTCCTCCTTCGCCTTCGCTTCGGATTGCGCCTCGGGCGGCAGCTCCTTGCCCAGCTTCCCGGCCACGTGAATCAGGTTCGCGCGCGCCGGACCCGACTCCGGGTTGAGGCGCAGCGCCTCGAGATAAAGCTCGAAGGCGTTGCCTAGATCCCCATGCTTCTCGTAAGCAAAGCCCAGGTTGTTCTTGGCCTCGGCCGGCTGGCCGCCCATGGCGAACTCCCGTGCCGCCCGCGGAAAATCGCCGCTGGCCGCGAACGCAAAACCCAGGTTCGTACGCACACGCCGATCGGTCGGGTTGATCCGCACCGCCCGCTGGTAGGCCTCGATGGCGTCCTTGGTCTTCTTGCGCAGGAACAGGGAGAAGCCGAGGTTGTTCAGGAAGGAAGGGCTGTCCGGCACCAGCTCCGTCGCCCGCCGGTGGTGGCTTTCCCCCTGCTCGCCGCGGCCACTGGAGTCATACAGGATCCCCAGAGCCGCGTGCGCCTCGGCGAACCTCGGCTCGAGGCGCACCGCCTCTTTCAGGTCGCGCTCCGCCTCCTCGGGCAGGCCGCGCTCCCTGAAAACAACCCCGCGCAGCATCACCGCCTCGGGATCCTTGGGTCGCTCGCGGGTCAGCTGATCGGCATGGAAGAAGGCGCCGGTCCACTCCTGCCGCGCGATCAGTTCCCGGGTCAGGCGCTTCCGCGGCTCGAACGTGTCGGGCTTCTGTTCGGCCATCGAGCCGCCGCAGCCGATGAGGACGAACAGGAGGAGAACAGACAACGGGCGTAAGGGGTTCATTGCTGCATCGCCGGGAAGAGGGTCTGGACGATCGACACGACGGCCGGACCCAGGAGAACGGCCACCAGCGACGGCAGGATGCAGAGAATCAGGGGCACGGTCATCTTCACGCCCACCATGGCAGCCCGCTCCTCAGCCCGCTGCATGCGCTTGATGCGCATCCCTTCCGCGTGGACGCGCAGCGCCCGGGCGACGCTGGTGCCGAACATCTCGGTCTGGATCAACGTCGCCGACAGCGAGCGCAGATCCTCGACGCCGGTGCGTTCGGCCAGCCGTCGGAAACTGTCGGCGCGCGGAACGCCCGCCTGGATTTCCAGGAAGGTCAGATTCATCTCCTGTCCCAGGAGCGGCGATGCCAGGCCAATCTCGTCCGAGACGCGGGCCAGTGCCGAATCCATGCCCAGGCCCGCCTCGACGCACGTGACCATCAGATCCATGGCGTCCGGGAGGGACCGTTCGATCAGGCCCTGGCGTTCCTTGATCTTGCTGGCGAGCCAGATGTTCGGCGCCAGGAAGGTAGCCCCGCAGATCCAGACGGCGATGGCCAAGTCATAGGGAAACTTCAGGTTGTTGGTCAGGTGCGCGTTGACCTGGACGAAGGTCACGGTGAATCCCACCGCCAGGACCACCTTGGCCACCAGGAAGATCTCGATGGCGTGCGGATTCCGGTACCCGCCCTGGTGCAACCGGTTGCGCAAACGGGACAGCTCCGCCCCCTTCGTGGGACGCACCAGCCACGCGAGCGGCTGTAGCAGCCTGCTCCAGCCCGCGCCAGGCGGCGGGGCGCGTTCGGCGGTCAGGGGCAGAGTCCGACCCACGGTCCGCTCGAGCCGCTCAACCACTTCGTCGCGGCCCGAAAACATCGAGCGCATCGCTGCCGCAGCGGCGACGATAGCCACCAGCGCCGCCGCAGCGGCAGCGGCGACCGGCCAGGGGCCTTGCGCGAACATGGCGGCGAAGGGACCCATCAGAACTCCACCTTCGCCATCTGCCGCAACCAGAGGATGCCCAGCAGCCAGCTGACGGCGGCGTAGATCAGGAACATGCGGCCGATGGTCGTGGTCACGAGGGCGTTCATGTATTCGCCGTTCATGATGGCGGCGGCGCCACCGGCGATCATGGGCAGCACCCCGATCACCCAGGCCGACAGCCGCCCCTCGGCGGTGAGGGTGCGCAGTTTGCCGTAGAACCGGTAACGCGAGCGGATGGTCTCGGCTATCTTTTCGAGGATCTCGACCAGGTTGCCGCCGGTCTCCTTCTGGATCACCACCGAGACTGCGAAGATCCGCAGGTCTCCGTTGCCGGGAGCGCGCCGGGTCATCTGCAGCACGGCGCGCTCGAACGACATACCCAGGTTCTGTTCCTCGAAGGCATGGCCGAACTCGACGTTCACCGGGGGCGGCATCTCCGTGGCCACCAGCTTGAAGGCGCTGGTGAGCGCGTGTCCCGCGCGCAACGAACGGGACATCATATCCAGTGCGTCGGGGAGCTGCTCGGACAGCTTCACACTCCTGCGCTCGCGGATGGCCAGGATGACGAGCAGCGGTGTCACGGCCCCGGCAGCACCGAAGACCACCGCCAGCACCGGACCGGCCATCAGACCACCGACGAGCGCGCCACTCATCGCCAGGATGCCCGCGTAGGTGACGAGCCGGGCCACCGTCACCGCCACCTGGGATTGCTCGATCAGCAACTCGAGGCGCTCGGCGATGGGCACCCCGCGCAGCAGGCTGTCCAGCGACGGGATCGAGGACAGCTTCCCCTGCCGGAGCAGGGTCAACCCGGCGGAATCGGTGCCGCCCAGGCTCTTCAGACGCCGGCGGAGCTCCTCGTCCTTCTTCTCCGAGAAGAAGCGCAGCGTGTAGAAAAACGCCTCGAACATGGCCACCACGGCCACCGCGGCCAAGCTGATGAGGATCTCCTTCACCGCTGCATCCGTTCTCTCATGCGATGGTGTAGGGGCGGGCGATCGCTGCGGGATCGATGCCGTAACGCTCGATCTTCTCCATCACCTTGGGCCGCACGCCCGTGGCGCGAAACTCGCCCTGCACACGGCCCTGAGCGTCGACACCGCGCTGCTCGAACTTGAAGATCTCCTGCATGGTGATCACCGTGCTTTCCATGCCAGTGATCTCCGAGATGCTGGTGACGCGCCGTCGCCCATCGGTGCCCCGGCTCAACTGCACCACGACGTTCAAGGCCCGGGACATGGTCTGCCGGATCAACGTCTCGGACATGGCGGCGCCGCTCATCCCCGACATGGCCTCGATGCGCGACAGGGCGTCGCGCGGGGTGTTGGCGTGGATGGTGGTCATCGACCCCTCGTGGCCGGTGTTCATCGCCTGCAGCATGTCCATCACCTCGGCCGCGCGCACCTCGCCGACGATGATGCGATCGGGCCGCATGCGCAGGCTGTTGCGCACCAGATCGCGGGCGACGATCTCCCCCTTGCCCTCGATGTTGGGCGGCCGCGTCTCCAGCCGGACCACATGCTTCTGTTGCAGCTGCAACTCGGCGGCGTCCTCGATGGTGACGATGCGCTCGGTCTCGGGGACGAACGAGGAGAGCGCGTTGAGCATCGTCGTCTTGCCGGTGCCCGTGCCGCCGCTGATGAGGAGGTTCAGCTTGGCCTGCACGCAGGCGCCGAGGAGCCCGATCATCTCCAGGCTGAGGCTGCCGATGCCCAGCATGTCCTTGATCCGAAGCGGCTGACCGCCGAAGCGGCGGATGGAGAGGATCGGCCCGTCGATGGCCAGCGGCCCGATGATCGCGTTGACGCGCGAGCCATCGGGCAGACGGGCATCGACCATGGGCGACGAGTCGTCCACCCGCCGTCCCACGCGCGAGACGATGCGGTTGATGATCTGCAGCAGGTGGGCGTTGTCGCGAAAGCGCACGCCGGTCAGCTCCAGCTTGCCGAAGCGCTCGATGTAGACCGTGCTGAACGTGTTGACCAGGATGTCGGCGATCGACTGGTCACGCAGCAGCGGCTCGAGGGGACCGAGCCCCGTCACCTCGTCGAGCAGCTCGTCCACCATCTGCTCGCGCTCGTTGCGGTTCAGCGGCAGGTCGGTGCCCGAGAGGATCGACCCCAGCGTCGCGCGCAGCTCCTCGCGCAGCTGCTCGCGCGGGAGCTTGTCGATGGTCTTGAGGTCGATCTTCTCGATCAGGCGCTCGTGCAGCTGGCCCTTGAGCTCGTGGTAGATCTCCGGCGAGACCGCGCCGTAGGCGGTCACCCCCTGGACCGGAGTCCCTGGCGGCGGGAGGCTGCCCTGGCTAAGACGCTCCCGCAGCCCCATCGTTCTTCCTCGACGAGAAGAGACCCAGGAACCCCGTCCGGCGGATGGCGTCCTTCTGCTGGCCGACGATCACGGGCGCCAGTTGCTCGATGTCCTTGGTCAGCTTCGATCGGGCCGCGACGTCGTACAGCAAGAGGCCCCGGTTGATGCACTCGATGGTGGCCTGAAAATCGTTGGCCAGCGTGTGCGCCACCGGGATGCCGACGGTGTCGGCGATCACCTCGGGGGTGATCTTCGATTCGCGCTGGTAGCGGTTGAGGACGAGAAGAACTTTCTCCTCCGGGTAACCGAGGCGCCGGAACAGGTCCAGGCAGCGCTTGGTGTTGCGGACCGCGGGCACGTCCTGGGTCGCCACCATCACCACTTTCTTGCTGGAGTCGAGCACCGCCAGCGACATCTCGTCGAAGCCGCGGATGCCGTCGACGATGATGTAGCTGAAGAACCGGCGCAGGAAGGCCAGAAATTGCGGCACGTCGGCGGGCTTGACGCGATCGGCCTCCTCGACCTTTCCGCTCTGGGCCAGCACCCGGATCCCCGAGGGATGGCGGGTGACGGAAGCCTCGATCAGATCCCGGTCCAGCCGCGCCATGTTGGAGAGCACATCGGCGATGGAGTAGCTGCCCGGAAGGTCCAGGAACGAAAGCACGTCGCCGAGGTGCAGATCGAAGTCGACGACGCAGACGTTCTCGCCCAGCCGCTGGAGCGCGCCGGCCACGTTCGTCCCGATGGAAGTGGCGCCGACCCCGCCGCGTGTGGGGAAGAGCGTCACCACGATGCCGTCAGCCACATTGTCCGACAGCTTGGCCTGCTCGCGTACGGCTCGCCGCAGCCCCTCCTGATCGCCCTCGACCACGAACTCCTTGGCTCCGGCGCGCATGGTCTGCAGGATCAGATCCGGATCCTTCACCGCCGCGATGACGATCACCCGCGCGCCGGCGGCCACGAGATCGGCCACCAGCGACACCGAGCCGGTGGCCCCTTCGCCCACGGCCACCAGGACGGCGCCGGGTTTCGTCTTGAGGTAGTCGGCGGCTCCGCGTCCATCGAGGTCGGCGACCGAGACGTTGGCCACCTCCTTGAGCATGCGGTGGAGTTCGACCTCCAACCTTTCGTCGGAGCCGAGAACGAGAACGGAGGGCTTGAGCATCGCTTTGTGTCTTCCTAGTGAATGAAACCGACGGCGCCGCTCGGCCCGCGGCGAGATGACGCCTTGGCCCGGGTGCCGGATGCGGGCGCGTCGGCGGGCGCCGGGTCACGCTTGACGCTCGTCCCACGCCCATCGCCCCCCAGAAGGAACAACTCGAGGTCGCCCGGATCGTTCAGCTCCTCGTCGGTGGGCAGCGGCGGCACCTCGTGCGGCGCAAGAGGCTTCGCCAGCCGGGCGGTGACGACCACCATCAGCTCGGACTCGTCACGGCGGTAGTCGACCGAACGGAAGAGCGCGCCCAGGATCGGCAGATCGCCGAAGAAGGGCACCCTGTCGATCTGCGACCGCACCCGATTCGACAACAAGCCGGCGATGGCGAAGCTCTGGCCATCGCCGAGCCGCACCGTGGTCTCGCTCTGGCGCGAGGTGAGACCGGGGACATTGAAGCCGCCGATGGTCACGCCGCGGGCGGGATCGACGTCGCTGACCTCGGCGGAGAGCTTCAGATGGATCGTGCCCTCATCGATGACCGTCGGCGTGAAGGCCAGGATGATGCCGAACTTCTTCCACTGCACCGTCACCTGTCCGAAGTTCGTCGAGTAAGGGATGGGGAACTCGCCGCCCGCGAGAAAACGCGCCTCCTGCCCGGACATCGCCACCAGCGTCGGTTCGGCCAGCACCTTCGCAAGCCCTGTGGACTCGAGGAGGCTGACCATGGCGCTGAAGGGGAACTTCGGCAGCCCCGAGAAGAAGACCGAGAAGGCGTTGGCCTGGTTGGCCCGGTAGGCATCGGGCACCTGGATCGATCCGGTCCCGGGGATGGGTGGCCCGTTGAATCCATTCGGGGGCGTGTTCGGCCCGGCGACGCCGGTGACGTAGCGGCCCAATGAATCCCGGTGGAAGATGTTGAAGCTCATCTCCCGCAGCCCACGCCGCGACACCTCGGCGAACTTCACCTCCAGCTGCACCTGCTGGTTGCCCTTCACGCGGATCAGGTTGGCCACCTTCTCGGTGTGCAGCTTGGCGACCTCGAGCGCCCGTTCGGGGATGCGCACGTCGGACACCTCGCCGGACAGCACCACCAGCTCGCCGGTCGCACCGACGATGAGCGGCTCGCCCGGGAACAGATCCTTCAGCTGCACCCTCAGGCCCTCGAGATCCCGGTTGACCCGCAACGCCAGCACCAGGGGCTCGTCCTGCCTGTTCCACAGGGTGAGATCGGTCGTCCCGACGCCCTTGGCGGTGAGCAACAACTGGTTGGGAGTGATCACCTTCAGGTCGGCCACGCGGGGATCGGCGACGGAGACCCGCACGATCTGCTCTGAAAGGATCAACAGCCGGTTCTGCCCGACCTCCAGCGCCAGGTCGCGGTTCGCACCCACCTCCCGGTCGATCCTGATCTGCGACGCCGGCGCCGCGGGCGTCACCGCCTGACCCGGCGCCGAAGAGAGCGAGCCCTGCTGCACGACGAGGAGCGCCACCACCATCGAAACGCGAAAAGCAATCATGGCTGCTTGTCCTTCGCGTCGAACTTGCGCTCCTCGAATCGATCGCCGCGCAGAATTTCCACCGTGTCCTTGCGAGGCGGCGGCACCGGCGTGACCATGGCTGCCTGGGACGGCGGCTCGGGCTCGCGCTTGGACCGCGACCGGCGGCGAGCGTCGTCGCCATTGTCGGTCCTGGCCACCACGGGCGGACTGGCGTTGGCCATCATCGCCGTCGGCACCATGCCCGCGGTTTCCACCATCGCCGAGTCGGACCAGCTTCGCAGCGTCAGGAGCAGCTTCCCCTGCGACGCCGCCAGCGCCAGCTTCTCGGAATCGTCGGGGGTCACGAGCAGCGTCGCCACCGTCACCGGCATCGGCTTGTTGCGGGTGCTGTCGTTGCTCTCGATCTCCTTGCCCACGGCCAGCACCTTCACGTTCTGCAGGATCACCTTGGAAATCGGCTCGGCATCCGACGGCTTCGACGGCCTCATGGTGACGATCACGTCCACGCGATCTTCGGGGTGGACGAACCCCGCCACGCCGACCACGTCGTCGACGCGCACCGCAACCGCCCGCATCGCGTCGGGGATCAGCGCCGCCAGCCCGCGGCCGGCTTCCTTGGAAGCCAGCTTCGAGGTCAGGATCGCCTCGCCCTTGACCAGCTTGGTGATCACCACCCGCCCCAGCGCGACCTTCTGATCGTGGATCGTCCCCGGCGGCTGAGCCGCCTCGGGCCAGTCGACCTCCTTCAGATGCTCGGCGCGCAAGGTGGTGGCGATCGGCAGCTCCATGGCCGCCACGACCACCTTCGCCAGCACCGGCGCCGCTCGGCTGCTGGCCTGCATGTAGAACCGAAGGAGCATCGCAGCCGCGCCGCCCGCGGTCAGCGCCACCAGCAAGAACACCAGGGCCCGGGCGCCTGAACGGCGGGTCCCCTCCGGTCTCCGTCGAGCGGAGGAGGTCAGGTCATCGATCGCCACGTTCTCTCCTTGTCCTCAAGGCGCGCCTTCCCATCTCATCACCGCGGTCGCGGTGGCGTTGGCAGGCATGATTCCCTTCAAAAATCCGGTGATTGATCCCACCTTGTACTCGACCTTCGCACCCACGCCGTCGGCGAGTCCGCCGTCTTCGAAGGTGACGGTCGCCCTGGAGCTGCCCAGGCGTACTTGATCGAGGTAGGCCCTGGCCGCGTCCACCGCCACCGAGCTCGCGTCCGCGTACTTGGCCTGCACCACGCCCTTGCGGGCCCCCTCGCGGGCGGCGTTCGTGACCACCTGGTCCACGTAGAAGAAGAAGCCCCAGTCGATCGACCCGAGGATCAGCAACAAGAGGAGAGGGAGCACGAGGGCGAACTCCACGGCCGCCACGCCGCGATCGCGGAGTCGCTGCATCCGGTTTTTTCGTCGCATCGTCATCGTTCCCCCATCCAGAGGACCACCAGAGCCCCCGTCGCCACCGCCACCCCGTAGGGCACCGACACCCGGCCCGCACCGCCACGGATCGGTGCATCCGGGACCGCCATCGTCGTCGCTGCCGTGGTCAAGTTGTTTTGCATCTCGTGCCGGACGCTGCGGGTGGAGAGCAGGTAGCAGATGGCCGCCACCAGCCCGCCCACCGCCGCCGTCACGAGGAGGTACATCGGCAGATGTTCGATTCCCATCCAGGTCGCCGCCGCGCCCGCCACCTTCACGTCGCCCCCTCCGATCCGTCCCTTCAGCCACGGCTGCCAAAGAAGGGCAATGAGGGCGACGCCAGCGCAGGTACCGGCCAGCACCGCGCCTCCCCCCTTCACCAACGCCTGGGCACCGATCCCGGTCAGCGCCACCACGAGGCTGAGAGCATTCGGAATCCTTCGATGACGAATGTCCCAGATCGCAGCGGCGACCAGCAGCACCGTGACCGGTCCCAGGTAGGGCAGCGGAAAAACCACCGCCGCCTCGGGGCTACGAGGCGCTCTTGAGGTGATCGGACGCGCTCTTGAAGGCGTCCTTCACACCACCGCCCAGGGCCCAGACCGCGGCAATGATCAGCACCGCGACCCCGGCCACCATCAGCGCGTACTCGACAGCCGTGGGAGCCTCTTCATCCTTGATGAACCGCTTCAGATTCGTGAGCATTTTCGAATTCCTCCTTTTCAAACCGATGTGCAGACAGTAAAGACGCCAATTCCTATGTCAATACAGATTGTAATGGGCATGACGTGAAATTCACCACACGTAATACTTTGTCTTACAAACTCCTTCCTTCAGAACGGCAACTTCTTGCGAGTCGTCTGGAAAACGTCCCGGACATCGCCCCCGAACAACAGGACCACGCCGATCACCACCACCGCGACCCCGCCGAGCATGAGCGCGTACTCCAGCGCCGTCGCCCCGTGGATGTCGGTCAGGAAACGGCGCCGCATCAGTCGGTCCCCACGTAACGGATCTCGCGCGCCGGGAACCGCCGGCCCTTGCATGCCGTCGACGAGACGCTGTTGGCGGGACGATCGTAGGTGCCGGTGCAATCGGGCGGCGGCCCGGCGTCAGAGGGAGGCGCCGGGCAGCTGGGGCCGGTCTGCACCAGGCCGCGCCGCTGGATCCAGACCCGCAACGGAGCCGAGACGCTGGCGTTCCCGTTGGCGTCCATCGCCGCCGCTGCCACGCAGGCCCACCCTTCCGTGATCTCGTTGGCGTAGCTGTCGAACTGGCTGCCCAGGCACCAGGGATCTTTCTCGGTGACAGCGTCGAGGCCCCAGATGGCGGCATTCGGTCCGCGCGCCGTGGAGTAGCCGATCGCCAGCGGCACCGTCTGCGTCACGCAGAGCGGTTTCGGGGGCACCGCGTCCTTGCCGGGCAGACATCCCGGGTAGGCCATCTTCTCGGCGGCGGTCAGCAGCTTCGCATCGGGGGTGAAATCCGCCGAGCCCTTGGGCGGCACCCCGGTCAGCCTCACTTTCAGCACTTCGTTCGATCGCGTGGGCGGCGTCGTGGTGGGTACGAGCTTCGGGTTGATGGCGTCACACACCCCGTCGCGGTCCACGTCCACCACAAGTGGTTGCGCGGTGTCGTCCAGCACGTACAGCGCCGTGGTCGCCGGATCGATGCCGGACGTGGGCGCGACCTTGAGACCATCGGCGCGGTTGCCCTGGTCCTCGATCCGCGCGCGAAGATCAAACACCTGCGGGACCGCGCAGCCGTCGTCGGGCATGTCGCCGGGTCGCAGATAGTTGCCGACGGGATCGAAGATCCACGAGCAGCGGGCGCCGACGTCGAACTTCAAGATGCGCATGTCCGGCGGCGGATCCAGATCGATGAGCGGCGGGAAGTTGTCGACGGCGAAGTCGTAAGCCGTGGTGGTCTCGTTCCCCAGCAGGTCCGAGGCCCTGAACGACAGGTTCGGGAAGACCAGACACAGGGATACATCAGGTGCCGGCTTGCAACCGGTCAGCTTCGCCGTGTCGAACAGAGCGCTGTAGGTGCCGGGCTCGCCGGCCTCGGGCCGCAACTCGAGCTTGAAGAAGACATCCACCTTGTTGCCGATGACCGCGATGACCGACGGGCTGAGGATCCCGCCCTGGTCCAGCAGTTTGCCGCGGACGCGGATGACGCCGCCGACGACCGCGCCCTCCTTGGGCTCCGTGGCAATGAACGTCGGACCCTGGTTGTCGATGAGGAAGCGAACCTCGGCGTCCGAGCGGGTGTTCTGCGCGTTCTTGGCCGACACCCGTACGGCCTGTTCCCGGTCCAGAGGCGGGTCGTACTTGCCGAACTCGATCAGCCCCTCGTAGGAATTCGGAGCGCCGGTCGGCTTCAGCGCGATGGGGAAGCTTCCCACCGTGGCCTGGATCTCCGCCGCGGGCTCGAAGGGCGCGGCGTCGACCACCACCTGCACGGACGCGCTCCCCTTGTACGAGCTGCCGTCGCGAGGGGAGACGATGGTGACCCGCGGGCCGGCGTCCACGCGGATCGTGGTGGAACCCATGCCCTTGCTGCCCGAGAATGTGGCCGCGTTGACCAGCAGCAGGTACTCACCCGTCGGAACTTTGCCGAGATCCATCCGCCCGGCGTAGGCGCCGTCAGGCTGCGGGCCGTGCAGCGCCGCGGTCACCAGGGGATCCCGATCCGTGGGCCGTTTCAGGACGACGGACACCGACGCCGGGTCGACGGGGTCGTTGGCCAGGCTCGACGATCCTGGATTCGTCACGGTGATCCGCGCCCTCACCTCGGGAGCGCTGGCGCTCTTGAGGATGGCCGCCGACACGGGCGCCAGGATCGTCACCCGCACTTCGCCGACACCGCCATCGCGACGCCCGAAGAGCGAGCCGCCATCGGGTTGCTGCGACTGATCGACGGGGGGGATCCCCTTCAGTGACGGATCGTCATCCGACGCGCAGGCGACGAGCATGGCCCAAGGAATCACCCGGACGAACTGGCTGCGGACCACGTCCTAGCGGCCCGCCCTCGCCGGACAGAAGAGCTGGCTGCCGTCCGTGCAGCAGTCGACCGGCTCGTCCTGCGCCAGATTGCAGGCGTTGCCGAGGTAGGTCGGCATGTACGGACACGCGCGCAGATCCGCGATCAGGCAACCCTGACAGATGCGCACCGGGTAGCGAAACTCCTGGGACTCGATGCGCCCGTCGCGCCGTGCGCCCACCGCCCGCACCCGCGCGACGACGGTGACGTGTGACAGGCCATCGAGCGCCTTGGTGGCGCGGATGCGACGCGCGAGCTCGCCCGGAACGACCACCGTCGACGAGGCCGTCAACCCGCCGCCGGGATCCACGCTGCCCGACGAGAGTTCGCGAAAGGCGAGCAGCTCCGGAGCCTCCGCCGCCAGGCGGTCGAAGAGCTCGACCAGCGCCGGCACGCGATCGTCGAGAGCCAGCGACACGCGGAACTCGCGCAGCTGGATCCGGTTCGGCTCGGCGACGCCCATCTCACCCAGCCCCGGCAGGTCGTTCTGCAAGAGCGGATGCAACCGGTAGGCGAAGGGGGTGGTGTCTCCCACCAGCCCGACATCCAGCGTTCCCTCGGCCCGGAAGACGCCGCGGTCGGCGCCCACGGTGCAGTCCTTCCCCGGGACCTGGTTCTGGACGATGAAGAACGAGTCGGACGGACTGCCACACCCTCCGAGCAGCGCCGCGATCCACAAGTACCGATACACGTTGAGCGATCCCTTCGTCACTTCACGCACGCGCCATTAGCGCAATGTTCGCCTTTTGCGCAGGCCCGGCCGCAGGCTCCGCAGTTGTCCTTGCTGTGGTCCAGCCGGACGCATCGATTGCCGCAAAGCGTCGCCTTGGGCGGGCAGGTCACGGTGCCGGCGCAGACCCCGCTGCGGCAGCTCTGGCCGGGCAGACAGACGATGCCGCAGCCGCCGCAGTTGTTGGGGTTGCTGCTGAGCTGGGCACAGGAGCGGTTGCACAGCACCGTCCCCGGCGCGCAGCTCTTGCTGCACGCGCCGGCGATGCAGGTCTCGCCCTGCTTGCACACCGTGCCGCAGCCGCCGCAGTTGTTCGCGTCGGTGGTGAGGCTGACGCACTGGTTGCCGCACTTGGTGGTCCCGGCCGGACAGGTGATCGCGCACAGGCCGCCGGTGCACACCTGTCCTGCCGGACACGGGTTGCCACAGCGGCCGCAATTCGCCGGATCGTTTTCCGTCACCACGCATTGGCTGGAACACAGGGTCTGGCCGCCCGGGCAGCCGCAGACGCCGGCCACGCAGAAGGTGCTGTTCTGGCAGACGATGCCGCAGCCCCCGCAGTTGGCGGAGTCGGCCAGGATGTCGACGCAGCTGCCGTTGCAGACGGTCTTTCCGTTCGGGCAGACGGCGGCGCAGGCGCCGCTCACGCACACCTGGCTCCCGGGGCAAGCAGCGCCGCAGCCGCCGCAGTGAGCCGGATCCGTCTGGGTGTTCACGCATAGCGAGCCGCACTGGGCCAGGTTGAACGGACAGCCGCAGACGCCTCCCGTGCAGAGAGTGCCGGCGGTACAGAGCCTGCCGCAGCTCCCGCAGTTGTTGTTGTTCATCGAGGTATCGACGCAAGCGCCACCACAGGTGGTCAGGCCCTGACCGCACGCGGCCGTGCAGCCACCGTTGGCACAGACCTGCCCGACGTTGCAGCGATTTGCGCAGCCGCCACAGTTGTTCGCGTCGCTGCGCGGGTCGACACAGACGCCGCCGCACAGCACCTGGTTGGCAGGACAGGCGCAGACGCCGTCGTCGCAGAACTGGCCGCCGCCGCAGACGCGACCGCAGGCGCCGCAGTTGACGTTCGACGAGAAGGGATCGACGCAGCGGCCGCCGCAATTGATCAGATCGCCCACACACGAGCCCTGGCAGGTCCCGGCCGTGCAGACCTCGGCGGCGGCGCAGATGGTGCCGCAAAAGCCGCAGTTGGTGGGATCGGATCGGGTGTCCACACAGCCGTCCTCGCAGGCCTCGGTGCTGGGGCCGCAGATGCACGAGCCGTTGCTGCAGATCCCCTGGCCGCCGCACACCGAGCCGCAGGCCCCGCAGTTGCCAATGGAGCTCCTCGTGTCGACGCAGGCGCCGAAGCAAAGAGACGTGCCGATGGGACAGGTGCGCACGCAGGTGCCGCTGCCGCAGACCTCGCCTGTGCCGCAGGTGCGGCCGCAGGCGCCGCAATTGGTCGGATCGGAGCCGATGTCCACGCAGGCGCCGTTGCAGCGCGCCTGGGCGCCCGGGCAGACGCAGGTGGCGACCGAGCAGACGGCGCCCGCGCCGCACACGGTGCCGCATCCGCCGCAGTGTCCGGGGTTGAAGCTGGTGTCGATGCAGACGCCGTTGCACAGCGCCTGCCCGACCGGACAGGTCGTGCCGCACATCGAGGCGACACACACGGTGCCTCGTCCACAGGTCGTGGTGCAGCGGCCGCAATGATCGTCGTCGCCGACGAGGTTCACGCAGAAACTGCCGCACAGGGTCTGGCCGCCCGGGCAGGTGCAGACGCCGGCCTGGCAGACCGAGCCGCCGGTGCATCGATGACCGCAGTCACCACAATTGCCGGCGTTGTTCATGGGGTTCACGCAGCTGCCGTTGCAGGCCATCGTCCCCGCGGGGCACCGGGCGACGCACGAGCCCGTGCTGCACGACTCGCCGGTGACACAGCGAACGCCGCAGGTGCCGCAGTTGCGCACGTCACTGCCGGTGTCCAGGCAGAAACCGCCGCACAGGGTCTGACCCGCGGGGCAGGCGCATCGCCGGGCGCTGCAGATCGAGCCGAGGCTGCAGCTTGCGCCGCAGCTCCCGCAGTGGACCGGATTGGTGTTGGGATCGATGCAGCTGCCGCCGCAGCCGACGTAGCCCGTCGAGCACGTGGCGCCGCACTGACCCAGCGAGCAGACATCCGCGGCGCTGCACACGGTTGCGCACGCGCCGCAGTTCGCCGGATGAGCGTCGAGATCCACGCACCGGCCCCCGCACAGTTGCTGACCTTCTGCGCAGACGCACTTGCCGGCGGTGCACGTGGTGCCGCCCTCGCACCGGTTGCCGCAAGCGCCGCAGCTATCGTTCGTGCTCGTGAGATCGATGCACGCCCCGCTGCAATTGGTCAGCCCCTCGGCGCATGCCTGCTGGCAGTTGCTGGCGCTGCAGACCTGCGCCCTGGCGCAGGCGTTCAGGCAGGCGCCGCAGTTGGCGGGATCGCGGCGCGTGTCCACGCAGGCCGTCCCGCACCGGATGGTGCTGGGCGGACAGACACACATGCCAGCGTTGCAGATCATGTCACCGTCGCAGGTGACGCCGCAGGCGCCGCAATGCTCGGCGTTGCCGCGCGTGTTCACGCACGCGCCGCCGCAGTTCGCGAGGAAGTCGGGGCACTTGTCGGCGCAGCGTCCATACGCACAGACGCCGCCGGACGGGCACGACGTGCCGCACGTGCCGCAGTTCCTGGGATCGCTGTCGAGATCCACGCAGCTGTCGCCGCACCGAACCTGGTTGCTGCGGCACCGACGGAGGGCAGCGTCTCCCGGCGCGTCGGCACGCGAAACATCGGCGGGCGCGTCGATCTCGGAAACGTCGTCGACGACATCCGTGGCATCGGCGAACTCGACCGCAGCGTCCTGTTTTTTTACGCGGCCCTTCCCTCCGCAACCGATGACGAAGAAGGAGAAGCACAACGCGGCTACCACCACGCTCTTGTTCGATCTCATCGCGGCGCACTATACGCGCGCGCTACGATCAGTAACAAGGGTTACACTGTAAGAATGGTGCGAGAAATGACTACCTTCTGGATCTCGCTGGTCCCCTCGTAGATGCGCAGCGCTCTCACCTCCCGGTAGAGCGCTTCCACCGTCGAGCCGCGCACGAGCCCCGCCGCGCCGTGGAGCTGGACCGCGAGGTCGACGACGCTCTGGGCGGTCTCGGTCGCCTTCAATTTCGCCATGGCCGACTCGCGATCGTTGCGAGCCTCGGGTGAAGCTTCTTTCAGCCAGGCCGCGCGATAGACCAGCAAGCGCGCAGCGTCGAGCTCGGTCGCGGCGTCGGCCAGAGCGAAGCGCAGCGCCTGCTGCTCGGCGAGCGGCCGGCCGAACTGCTTGCGGGCCTGCACCCGCCGCAGAGCCTCGTCCAGCGCGCGGCGGGCCAGACCGCAGGCGGACGCGCCGACGGTGGCGCGGAACAGCTCGAGCGTGCCCAGACACAGAGCGAGGCCCTCTCCTTCACGGCCCAGGCGCGCGATGGCGGGCACCTTCACCCCGCGCAACCGCACGGTCCCCACCGGGTGTGATGCGAGCATCGCGATGGACGTGGTCTCGAGACCAGCGGCCGGCACCACGAACGCCGTCGGTCCGCCCTCGGCCTGGGCGAGCACGATGTACATGTCGGCGATCCCGGCGTTGGAGATGAACACCTTCTGTCCGTCCAGCCGGTAGCCGTCGCCATCGCGTTGCGCGGCGGTGGTGACGGCGCCCAGATCCGAGCCGGCCTCGGGCTCGGTGACGGCGAATGCGGCCACCGCCTCGCCCCGCGCCAGCCGCGGCAGCCAGCGGGCGCGCTCCTCGCCCGTGCCGGCAACCACCAGCGGGTAAGCCCCGAGCGCCTGGACCGCGAACAGCGCATCGGCCAGCCCCGAGGCATACGCCAGCTCCTCGCGCGCCACCGCGAGCGAGAGCGGCTCGACCGTCGCAGCGTCGCCCCCGAACGCCGCCGGGATGCCGAGCCGGAACAACCCCGCCTCCGCGAGCAGTCTCACCACCTCGCGCGGTTCGGGCTCGGCGCCCCGCCGGGGCAACCCTTCGGCGAAAGTGCGGACCCGGGCACGAAGCAGCTCGCGCCGATCGTCGGTGAACGGACGCATCGGCCCCGCAGGCTATACTCAAGGCGCCATGGCCGCACCCCACTTCGACCGGCACGTCTTCGTCTGCGTCAACGAGCGGGAGCCCGGTCATCCCAAGGGCTGCTGCGCCGGCAAGGGCGGCGAGGCGGTGCGCGAGGCGTTCAAGCGCGCGCTGGCCGACAGGGGCATGAAAGGGCAGATCCGCGCCAACGCCGCCGGCTGTCTGGACCAATGTGCGCGCGGCGTGGCCGTGGTCGTCTATCCCGAGCAGGTCTGGTACGGCGGCGTGCGCGTCGAGGACGTGCCGGCGATCGTCGAGGAGCACATCCTCGGCGGCGTCCCCGTCGAGCGGCTGCGCATGAAATGAACCTGGCCTCCCTGCTGCTCGATGCGCACGACGGCGAGCGCACGGCGATCCGCACTCCCGACGCGACGCTGACCTACGCCGAGGTGCGGGCACGCGTCAATCAAATGGCCCACGTCCTGCGACGGCAAGGGGTGAGCAAAGGTGACAGGGTGTTGATCGCGCTGCCCGACGGACCCGACTTCGTGGCGGCGCTCTTCGCCACCCTCAAGCTCGGCGCCGTCGGATGTCCGACGAACCCGGACGTCCCCGCCGCCGAGCACGACTATCTGCGTGCGTACACCGGCGCGAAGGTGTTCCTGACGCCCGGTTCCGTCCGTTACGATGCTCCGGCGACCTTCGAGAGCGAAGGCACCTCCGACGACGACGTCGCGCTGTGGCTGTTCACCTCGGGGTCGACGGGGAAGCCGAAAGCGGCCATTCACCGGCATGGCGATTTCGCCTACCACATCGAGCGCTACGCCAAGGGCGTGCTGGGACTGCGCGCCTCCGACGTGACGATCGCCGTCCCGCGGCTCTACTTCCCGTACGCAACGGGGATGAACCTGATGTTCCCGTTCGCCGTGGGCGCACAGACGGTGCTGTTCCCCGAGCACCCGACGCCCGAGCGCCTGTTCGAGCTGTGCGCACGCTTCCGTCCGACAATCTTGACGACAGTGCCCACCATGACTGCGAAGATGCTCGCGGGTGGGCCTGGCGACCTGTCGAGCCTGCGTCTGGCCGTGACGGCGGGCGAGGCATTCCCCGTCGAGCTGCACCGGCGCTGGAACGAACGCTTCGGGGCGGAGATGCTGGACGGCATCGGCTCGGCAGAGATGTTCCACGTGTACATCTCGAACCGCCCCGGCGAGGTGCGGCCGGGGTGTCTCGGCCGCCTGGTGCCCGGGTACGAGGCCCGCGTGGTGCGCGCCGACGACACCGACGCTCCCGACGGCGAACCGGGGACGCTGTGGGTGCGCGGTGGTTCGATGCTGCTCGGCTACCACGACGATCCCGGCAAGACGCAGGCGGTGCTGAGGGACGGCTGGGTGGTGTCCGGCGACGTCTTCCGCCGTGACGCCGAGGGGTTCTTCTTCTACGAGGGCCGCGCCGACGACATGTTGAAGGTGGGCGGCATCTACGTCTCACCCGTCGAGGTCGAGAACGTGCTGGCGGAACACCCCGCGGTCGCCGAGTGCGCCGTCGTCGGCTACGAGGACGAGCACGGCCTGGTGAAGCCCCGCGCTTTCGTGGTCCCGCACGCCGGCCGCGTGCCCGACTTCGACGACCTGGCGGCGTACGCGCGACAGCGTCTGGCGCGCTACAAGGTGCCGCGCTCGTGGGTGCTCAGCGACGGCCTGCCGCGCAACGACAGGGGCAAGGTGATGCGCAGAGCGCTGCGGTGAAACTCGCCAAAGCGGGCCCGGTCCGGCAGAATTCCGTCAAGTTGAACGCCCCCTCCCCCGTCGCCGCCCCCCGGGGCACCTGGACCATCCTCGAGGTGCTCAAGTGGACCACCGGTCGGTTCGCGGACCGGGGAATCCCGTCGGCGCGGCTCGACGCCGAGTTGCTGGCGGCGCACGCCTTCAAGCTCGCACGCGTGCAGCTGTACGCGCAGTTCGATCGTCCCCTGGATGAGGCCGAACTGGGTGCCTTCCGGGAGCTGGTTCGGCGCCGGCAAGCGGGCGAGCCGGTGGCCTATCTGACCGGGCGCAAGGAATTCTGGAGCCTCGACCTGACGGTGGACGCACGCGTGCTGATCCCGCGCCCCGACACCGAGACCCTGGTCGAGGCCGCCCTCGAGCGCTTGCCCGAAGGGAGCAGCGCGCGTGTCGCGGACATCGGCACCGGCTCGGGCGCGGTGGCGATCGCGCTGGCGAAGTCACGGCCGACAGCGGCGCTGTTCGCGAGCGACCTGTCACCCGAGGCGCTGGTGGTGGCGACGGCCAACGCCGAGCGGCTCGCGGCGCCGATCACGTTCGTGCAGGGAAGCCTGGGCACCCCGCTCGGGCCGCACGCGCCGTTCGAGCTCGTCGTCGCCAACTTGCCCTACGTTCCCACGCCCGAGATCGGCGGCCTGGCGCCCGAGGTGCGGGCCGAGCCGCTGCTCGCGCTCGATGGGGGCGAGGACGGGCTGGCGCTGGTGCGCGCGCTCGTGGGCCAGGCGCCGGCCTTGCTGGCGCCCGGAGGTTGGCTGCTGCTGGAGATCGGCGCGGGTCAGGCACCCGCGACCGCCGTGTTGTGCGAGGCCGCCGGCCTCGGCGAAGTGACCACACGCCGCGACCTGGGCGGCATCGAGCGGGTGGTCGCCGCGAGAAAGGGATCCGGATGAAACGCGCACTCTTCCTGCTGGCGGTGATGGGATGCCTCACGCCGTCCCAGCGCCGCGAGGACACGCTGGTGCGCGAGGCCCGCATGTTCAACGACGACTTCCGCTGGCAGCGTTACGACCAGTTGGCGGTGTCACTGCCCAGCGAGGAGGCGCAGCTGTTCCTGGCGCGCGCCAACGCCGTCGGTGACGATCTGGTGATGGCGGACTTCGAGGTGACGTCGATCAAGTTCGCCTCGAAATCAGACGCGGCGACGGTGCTGGTGAAGTTCGATTGGTACACGAGGCGCCAGGGCACACTGCGCTCGACGACCCTGGAGCAGAAGTGGGAGATGCAGGGGGGCAAGTGGATGGTGACCAAGCAGCGACGCTTGCGCGGCGAACGGCTGCCGCTCATCCCCGAACCCGTCGCCGAAACGAAGAAGGAGCCAGAGCCACCGAAACCGGAATCACCCGCCAAGTGACCCTCGCGGTCCGCGCCGGCGTCGAGCTGGCGCCCTTGACGACGCTGGAACTCGGCGGACCGGCCCGCTTCTTCGTCGAGGCTGCTGATGACGCTGCTGCCGCCGAGGCCCTGCTGTGGGCCACGACCCACGGCGTGCCGGTGCTGGTGCTGGGCGGGGGCTCGAACCTGGTGATCGCCGACCAGGGCTTCGATGGCCTGGTGCTGCGGATGGCGTCGCGGGGCCTGCGCTGGGGCGACGACGGCATCGTCGAGGCGGCCGCCGGCGAGCCGTGGGACGCTCTGGTCGCAGCAGCGGTCAGTCGCGATCTCGCCGGCCTCGAGTGCCTGTCCGGCATTCCCGGGCTGGTGGGGGCGACGCCCATCCAGAACGTGGGCGCCTACGGGCAGGAGGTGTCGGACTGCCTGCAGTCGGTGCGGGTCCTGGATCGCCGCACGGGCGCCATCGAGGTGCTCACGCCTGCCGCCTGCGGCTTCGGCTACCGTGACAGCGCCTTCAAGCGCGCCCCGGACCGTCACCTGGTTCTCGGCGTCACCTTCGCCCTGCGGCGCGGGGGCGCGCCGACCCTCCGCTACGCCGAGTTGAAAGAGGCGGTCGATTCGTCGCCGACGCTCGACCAGGTGCGCGCGACCGTCATCGCTCTGCGGCGCCGCAAGTCGATGGTCATCGACCCGGACGACCCCAACCGCCGTTCGGTCGGCTCCTTCTTCATGAACCCGATCGTCTCGGAGGCCGAGGCCGCCGGGTTGCCCCCGCACGCCCCCCGGTTCCCCGCGGGCCCGGGCAAGGTGAAGCTGGCCGCCGGCTGGCTCATCGAGAACGCGGGCATCACCAGGGGGCTTCGACGCGGTGCGGTGGGAATCTCCAGCCGCCATGCCCTTGCCCTGGTCCACCATGGCGGCGGAACTACACGAGAATTTCTGTTTCTGGCGGCGGAGGTCAGGGACGCCGTCGCCTTGCGATTCGGCCTGCGGTTGCTGCCCGAACCGACCCTGGTCGGCGCCACACTCTAGCTTTATACTGAACGTGGGTTCAGAACATGGCGTCTGCCGCCAAGAATCCTCCGTTGCTACCGCTCCTCGAGCACGCCGCCAGGCGCGCCGAGGCCGAGTTGGTTCGCGCCAAGGCCGAGGCGGCGCTGGCCAAGAAGCGCGAACGTGATCGGGTCAAGGCCCTGCGCCTGCAGATGGACCTCGAGGAGGAAGAGCAGCGCACCGAGCAGCGGCTGCGCGTCGAGGCCGAGTTGCGCCATCGCCTGGCCTGCGATCCCCGTCTGGATGCCTTCTTGGAAGCACGTCGAGCTGGGCGCCCGGCAGACGAGGCGCTGGCCGAGGCCGAACGACGCTACCCTCCCCGCCCAGCCCCGTCGAACACGCCCAAGGCGTCGAGCGGCTAGGCGGCAATCGCCGCGCGCGTCTTCGGCTGCTGCTCGGACGCGGCAACCACCGGCGCGGACGCCAGCTGCGGGAACACCGGCGGGGGCACCACCATCGTCCCCTCGTGGCCGAGGAGGCGCGTGAAGGCCGCCGCGAGCCGCCCCTGCGCCAGCGACAGGAAGCCGACATAGCCGAAGCCGAACAGGAACAGCGCCAGGAACGGCATCGACAGGTAGTGTCCGTTGTCGATGGCGACGGCCATGGCCACCGCGAAGTAACCGGCCAGTCCCATCTCGATGTACGGAGTGATCGACTTGGCGGCGCGGTACTTCTTCTGCGCCAGGCCGCCGAGCTTGCCGCAGATGCCGTGCTTGGGCGTGCGCACGAACTCGGTCTCACGTCCCGCCAGCGCCTCGAACACGGCGCGCGTCTGGTTCACGCACAGGCCGATGCCGATGGACAGCACCAGCGGCAGCCGCCGCAAGACGTTCCAGTCGATCAAGCGAGCTTCACGCCCGGTCTTGCCGTCGAGGAGCGCGATCTCCCGCTCCGAGGCCAGGTAAAAGCTGGCGATGCTGAGCGTGGTGCCGAAGAACAGCGGCAGGTCGATGGTCAGAACCTCGACCCAACCGTGCGAGGTGCGCAAGATCAGATTGGGCAACAGCATCAGCGACAGCAACAGCAACAGCGGGTAGGCGAAGTTGTTCGTCAGGTGGAAGAACGCTTCGATCTTCTGGGCGCGCGTCGCGCTCGAGCGCAGGATGCGCGGCAACAGCTTCTTGCCGACCTGGATCGAGCCCTTGGCCCAGCGAAACTGCTGCGCCTTGAAGGCCGCCATGTCCGCGGGCAGCTCGGCGGGAGAGGCGATCTCGGGCAGGTAGACGAACTTCCAGCCGCGCAGCTGCGCCCGGTAGGACAGATCCATGTCCTCGGTCAATGTATCGTGCTGCCAGCCACCGGCGTCGGCGATGGCCGAGCGCCGCCAGATGCCAGCGGTGCCATTGAAGTTGAAGAAGCGGCCCGACCAGTTACGGCCGGCGTGCTCCATGATGAAGTGGCCATCGAGCATCAGCGCTTGCGCCTCGGTCAGCCGCGAGTAGTCACGGTTGATGTGCTCCCAGCGGCACTGCACCACCGCCACCTGCGGGTCGACGAAGTGGTGGATGGCCCGCTCGAGGGTGTCGGGCGTGGGCAGGAAGTCGGCGTCGAAGATCATCACCAGCTCGCCCTTGGCGGTGCGCAGGCCGTTGTCCAGCGCGCCGGCCTTGTAGCCGGTGCGGTCGGTGCGATGCACGTACTCGATGTCCAGCTCGGGCAGGCGCGCCTGTAGCTCGGCGATCTTGCGCCGACAGATCTCCTGGGTCTCGTCGGTCGAGTCGTCCAGCACCTGGATCTGGTAGCGGTCGCGCGGGTGGCGGATGGCGGCCACCGAGTCGAGCAGCCGCTCGACCACGTACATCTCATTGAAGAGCGGCAACTGCACGGTCACCGCGGGCAGGTCGGCGAAGGTGCCGGCCGCGCGCGGTCGGCGGTCACGATGCTTGTAGTAAAGCCACACCAGGTGCGAACGGTGAAAGCCGTACACAGCCAGCGCGATGAGGATGACGAGGTAGATGACGATGACAGGGCCTGACCAATCCATGGCCGGCCCAATGTATGCGTCGAACTGTCATCGAATTGTCATTCAGTGTGGTTTTTTGTAGGCGCTAGGCGAGTTTCTTGACGAACTCAGCGGCCAGGCGCAGGCGCCGTTTGGCCATGTCGCGACCCACCGCCACCACCGTATCGAAGAGCGGGGGCGTCGCCTTGCGGGCGCTCACCGCCACCCGGATCAGCATGAACAGCTCCTTGGCCTGCCAGCCGGCCTTCTCGGCAAAGGCGCGGGCCATCGGCTCGAGCGCGGCGGGCGTGAAGTCACGCTGGGTGTCCAGCGCCTCGACGTAGGCGAGCAGCATCTCCGCCGCCTCCTTGGCGGTGCGGTTCTTGGGCACCAATTCCTTGGCCACCGGCGCATAGTCGAGGTCGCCGGCGAAGAAGTACTCGGTGAGCGGGATGAACTCGTCGAGGCGCTGCACCCGCTCACGCACCAGCGGAACCAGCGCTTTCAGGAAGTCGTCGGACAGCCGCCATTCGCGCAGACGCTTCACCACGCCGGCGTCGTCCAGCGCCCGCAGGTAGATGGCGTTCACGGCCGATAGCTTCACCAGATCGAACACCGGCCCCCCGAGCGAGACGCGATCGAAGGTGAAGACTTCGATCATCTCGGCCAGCGAGAACAGCTCGCGGTCGCCGGCGATCGACCAGCCCATGGTGCCGAGGTAGTTCAGCAACGCCTCGGGCAGGAATCCCGCGGCGCGGTAGTAGTCGAGCGACACCGGGTTCTTGCGCTTGGAGATCTTCGACTTGTCGGCGTTGCGCAGGAGCGGCATGTGTACCCACTCGGGCGCCTGCCAGCCGAACGCCTGGTACAGCACTATGTGCTTCGGCGTCGATGAGAGCCACTCCTCGGCGCGGATGACGTGGGTGATCTGCATGTGGTGGTCGTCGACCACGTTGGCCAGGTGGTAGGTCGGAAAGCCGTCGGTCTTCAGCAACACCTGGTCGTCGATCTGGGCGTTGTCGAACTTCACCTCGCCGCGCAGCCGGTCGATGAAGATGGTCTCGCCGGTGCGAGGCATCGCCAGGCGCACGACGAATGACTCGCCGGCGGACGAGCGCGTGTCGGATTCCTCGCGGGTGCGGCCGCGGCAAAGACCGTCGTAACCGACGAAAAGCCCCTGGCGCCGCTGCTCGTGCCGCAGGGCTTCGAGGCGCTCCGCGGTGCAGAAGCAGCGGTAAGCGGCGCCCGACTCGATCAGCTTGCGCGTCTCTTCCTTGTACAGGAGGCTGCGTTCCGATTGGCGGTAGGGACCGTGCGGTCCGTTGATGTCCGGGCCCTCGTCCCACTGCAGACCGACCCACTTGAGGGCGCGCAGGATCGCCTCCTCGGATTCGGGGGTCGATCGTGTCCGGTCCGTGTCCTCGATGCGAAGGATGAACTGGCCGCCGTTCTTCTTGGCGAAGACGTAGTTGAACAGCGCGATGTACGCGGTGCCGACGTGGGGATCGCCCGTCGGCGACGGGGCGATGCGAACGCGAACCGGGGGCATGGCCCGGCTATACCATGCCTAAACCACGAGCTTGTAACCGGTCCCGTAGATGGTGACGATGTGCCGCGGCTTGCTGGCGTTGTCCTCGATCTTCTTGCGCAGCTTCACCACGAAGTTGTCGACGGAACGGCTGGTTGTGTGCGCGCTGCCCCAGATCTTCTCCAGGATCTCGTCGCGCGTGACCGGTTCGCCGGCGCGCTCATGCAGAAGGCGCACCAGCTCCACCTCGTAGAAAGAAAGCGTCATCGTCTTCTTGTTCCGCACCAGCTCGTGGCGGCGGGGGTAGATCGTCACGTCACCTATCTTGATCACCTCGTCGGTGGCGGGCATGGCCCGGTGAAGCCGCCGGAAGATGGCATTGATCCTTGCCACGAGCTCACCGACGGAGAAGGGCTTGGTGACGTAGTCGTCGGCGCCTGCCTCCAGGCCGCGGATCTTGTCGGGCTCCTGGGAGCGCGCCGTGAGCATGATGATCGGGATGACGGCGTGGCTCTTCCGGATCTCCTCGCAGACGTGAAAGCCGTTCACGTCGGGAAGCATGAGGTCCAGAATCACCAGGTCCGCGCCACGTTCGCGCAGGAGCCTTATCCCCTCGCGGCCCTGGCCGGCAGTCGTCACCTCGAACTGCTCGAACTCGAGGGCGTCGCGCAGGCCGCGGGCGATGTCCGGCTCGTCCTCGATGATGAGCACGCGCTTCATGACTTCACCCCGGCGGCTTGCGGAGCAGGCGTCTCGGCGATCTCGGGCACCGGGGCGGGCAAGTGAACCCGGAACAGCGCGCCCGGCTCGCCAGCGACCGGACTCTCGACGGTGACGCGGCCGCCGTGTGCCTCCGCGATGTATTGCACCAGCGCCAGGCCGATGCCGCTGCCGCGCACGTTCCGGTCACGCGCGGCCCGGGCCCGGTAGAAGCGCTCGAAGATGCGCGCCTGCTCGTCGGCGGCGATACCCGGACCATGGTCCCGCACCGACAGGACCACGCCGCCGGGGCTTCGGCCCAGGCTGACATCGACGAACTTGCCGTCGACGGCGTACTTCATGGCGTTGTCCACCAGGTTCAGGATCACCAGGGTGATGGCGTTCTCGTCCATGCGCACCGGGGGGAGCTGAAGATCGATCTGCGTGCGCAGCTTCAACTTCTCCTTGTCGAGACGGTAGCGGCAGACGTCCAGCGCACGTTCGAGCAAGTCGGCCATGTCGCCTTCGGCGAAATCATAGCTGGCCTTGCCGCGCTCGAGCCGGGCGAAGTCGAGGACGTTGTCGATGAGGTGCGACAGCCGCTCGGATTCGCGGGTGATGATGCCCCCGTACTCCTTGGCCGCCTCCTCGCCCTTGTGCCGGCCAGTCGCCACCAGCTCGCCGAACATCCGGATCAGTGACAGGGGCGTCTTCAGCTCGTGCGAGACGTTGGCGATGAAGTCGCTCTTGAGGCGCGAGGTGCGGCGCTCGGCGGCCATGACCAGCCAGACGATCCCCAGGCCGACCACCATGATCACCGTCGACAGGACGATGAGCAGCGGCCGCAATTTCTTCTGGCGCTCGGCCTGGGCCTGGAACGCGTCGACGTTCTGGGGCGCGACCTGCAAACGCCAGCGGTAGAGCGCCTTGCCGAAGCGGTCTTCCAGGAGAAAGCGTTCCTCGCGATCGGCGCGACCGAGTGGCGCACCAGCGACCAGATTGCCGTCGTCGTCGATCACGGCCACGCGCAGGTTCTTGCGCAGCTTGACCAGCGACTCGTCCAGCCACTTCTTGCCGATGACCTCCATGTTCATGCGGGCGGCGACGAAATAGCCGCGATCGTCCTCCGTCTTGCGGGCGGTATAGACCACCAGCACCGAATGGCCGTCCTCCAGCTCGTGGAAGTGGTGCCAGCTGCCGATGCGCACCAGATCCCATTCCAGCTTGCCGCGGTAGTCGTTCCAGAAAGCGCGAAGGTGCTTCGACGCCGCGTTGCCGGAAGGCCAGTGGCACTCCTCCTTCTTGTCGGCGTTGAGAACCTGGTAGGAGTCGATGGCGGGGCCGGGATTGATCTCGCACGCTGGGGTCGCTGTCGGCTCCTTGCGCTCGGCCGCGACCTTTTCGAACAGAGCCAGTGCCGGCTGGTCGACGCGGGTCTCGAACTCCGAGACCATCTTCTCCGCTTCCTCTCGCGAGTACTCGCGGAACAGCGCCTCGATCGGGCGAGAGACGGTGTCCGCGTACTGGAAGCCGTAGTAAGCGAGTGCCAGCGCCGCCCCAATCATCGCTGGAAAGACGAAGGCGACGATCAGCGAGATCGAAGCGCCTGAACCGGTGCCGATGCGGCGCATGACGGAGTAGAGTCCATTCTAGATGACGCGGCCGGAACTGCACCTGTTCGTCTGCAACAACGAGCGACCGGTTGGCGGCAAGCCGTCGTGCGGAGCGCGCGGCGCGGCGGAGGTGATGGCCGCCTTCCAGCGCGAGCTGGGCGGCGACCCGACGCTGTGGGGACGCATCGCCGTCACCCCGTGCGGCTGCCTCGGACCCTGTTTCGAAGGACCGATGATCGCCGTCTATCCCGACGGGGTCTGGTATCAGCGTGTGAGCGCGGCGGACGTGGGCGAGATCGTCGCCAGCCACGTGCGCGGCGGGGTGCCGGTGCCGATCGATCGGCTACGCTACCGCTTCGAAGAATAGCGCCACAGCAGTTCGGCGCGGCCACGCACGACCAGATCGGGCAGGCGCCCCACACGCACGAAGCCGAGCTTCAGGTAGAACCCCGCCGCGGCGCGGTTGCGCTCGTCGGTCGAGGTGTAGAGCCAGCGTCCGCTGCCGCGGGCGATCCTCTGCACGAGAGCGCGTCCCATTCCTTGCCCCGCCGCTTCCGGCCGCACCGCCAGAAGCGAGATGAACTGGCCGAGCAGCACCTCGGGCTGCACCACCGCGATCCCCTGAACCTCCTTGCCGCGCACGGCCACGAGCACGCGGCCCATGCGGCCCATGCGGCCGAGCCATCGGGCGAGCGCGTCCGCGCGGTAGCCGAGCGAATGCCAGGGCTCCAACGCCGCGATCCAGCCCGCTTGCCGGCGCGCTGTGAGGCCATCAGCCAGCTTTGTGCGCACGCTTGCTCCTGTACTCGATCTGCGGGCGTGCCGGCACCATGCGGGCGCCCGGCAGGTTGAGCAACTCGGACACTTGCACGAAACGAAAGCCGCGCTCGCGCAGCTGACGGATGATCTCCGGAAGAGCGTACCTGGTGCGCGGGCCGCGGCCATTGATGTGGAAGATGACGATCGATCCCGGCCGCACGTTTCTCGTGACGGCAGCGACCATCTTCCTCGACGACACGTGGCCACCCGCATCGCCCGAGACCACGTCCCACAGCACGGTTGGCAGGTGGCGGCGGCTGACCACGCGGAGGACCCGCTGATCCCAGACCCCGGCCGGCGGGCGGAAGGCGACGGAATGTTTCCCGAGCCGTTCAATCAAGGCCTCGGTGCGGAGGATCTGGCTCGCCACGCGGCTGGAGGACAGCTTGGTCAGCTGCGGGTGAGAGTAGCCATGGTTGCCGATCTCCAGCAGAGGATCGGCGGCGAGTTCGCGCGCCTCGGCCGGGTGAAACTCCAGCCATCGGCCGGAGACGAACACCGTCGCAGGAATCTTCTCGGCGTGCAGGATGTCGAACACGGCCCGATCGAACCCGTTCGCCTGCTTGCTGGTTGCACAGGCATCGAATGTGAAGGCCACGACCGCCTCCGTGGTCTCGACGCGCGCCACGGCGATGGCGGTCCACAGCGCCGCCAGGGCGATCATCGCAGCTCGAGCGACATGACGACCGCGTCCTCCTGGTCGTCGACGTAGTACTTGGGGCGCAGCCCGACCGCCTTGAAGGCGAAGCGCCGGTAAAGCCGCTGCGCCGCCTCGTTCGAGCGCCGTACCTCGAGGGTCACCAGACGACAGGCGGCCCGGCGCGCGTAATCGAGCACATGCGCCAGGAGACGCGAGGCGTGGCCCGACCGTCGCTCCTGGGGATGCGTGGCCACGTTCAGCAGGTGCACCTCGTCGGCCACCAGCCAGTAGTTGCAGAACGCGACCAGCCGCCGGGTCCGCTGGTCCCTGACGATGTCGACGTGTGCCCAGCTTCGCCCCAGCTCCTCGGCGAACACCTGCCGCGACCAGGGCGACTTGAACGACACACGCTCGATCTCCATCACCGCGTCCAGGTCTCCCTCCCGGAGCGGCTCGATCACGTATGGCTGGGGAGCCTTGTTGAGCGCCACGCTCCGACGAAGGATATCACTTCAATGCAAGAAGTATGGCGTTCCAGACCCGATCCACGCCCTCGCCCGTCTCGCCGGAAGTCAGGAGCGCGCGCTTGCCTGCGACCTTGAGAGAACCGCGCTCGGTCGCGGAGAGCTTGTCGATCTTGGTGAAGACCACGTAATGCGGAACGGATAGCGCGGTCAGCCACTCGAGCAGTTGCCTCTCCTCGTCGGCCAGTGACCGGCGGGCATCCACGAGCACCAGGAAGAGGCGCAGCCCCTGGCGCCGCTGGACGTACTGCTCGATCAGCTTCTGCCACTGCTGGCGCTCGTCGTGAGACACCTGCGCATAGCCATAGCCGGGCAGATCGACGAAGCGCATGGCCTGCTCGGCATCGTCCGTACGCAGCTTCAGATCGTAGAAGATGAGGCCCCGGGTGCGGCCAGGGGTCTTCGAGGTGCGCGCCAGGCCGCGCCGTGCGGCCAGGCGGTTGAGCAGGGTCGACTTGCCGACGTTCGAGCGGCCGGAGATCACGATCTCGGGCGGGCCTTCGGCAGGGATACCGCTCGGCGTACGGGCTTCGGCGATGAAGGTGGCTTCGAGGATGGTGGGAATCACGGGCGCGCCCTATTGTACGATTGGTTGATGGTCGGCACCCTGAAGCTGATCGGATTGACCGGTGGCATCGGCTCGGGCAAATCGACGGTCGCGTCGATGATCCGCGCCCTGGGCGTGCCGGTGCTGGACGCCGACGTCATCGCCCGGGAGATCGTGGCCCCCGGTCAGCCTGCCCACGCGGAGATCGCCGCCGTCTGGCCAGAGATGATTGCGCCCGACGGGACCATCGATCGCAAGAAGCTGGGCGCGCGCGTCTTCTCCGATTCTTACGCGCGCATGCGTCTCGAAGCGATCACCCACCCCCGCATCCAGGAACGGGCACTGGCGGATGCCGCGAAGCTGTCCGAGGCGGGCCATCGACTGGCCTTTTACGAGGCCGCGCTGCTGGTCGAGACCGGCCGACACCGCGCCTTCGACGGACTGGTGGTGGTGGTCGCGCCCGAGGACGTGCAGCTGGCTCGCGTGCTCGCCCGGGACCGGTTGACGCGCGAGCAGGCACTGGCCCGGCTGCGGGCCCAGTTGCCGCTCGAGGAGAAGTGCCGAGCGGCCACCACGGTGATCGACAACGGCGGGGATCTGGAGAGCACGCGACATCAGGTGCAAGCGCTGGTCAGCGCCGCACGCCCGTCAGCGCCAGTGTGAGCCAGGCCGCCATGAAGGAAGCGCCTCCCACGGGCGTGATGGCTCCCAGCCACCGTGGTCCGCCGAGCGCAAGCAGGTAGAGCGTGCCCGAGAAGATGACGATCCCCACGGCGAACAGCGCCGCGACCGGGCGGGGTGTGCGGAGGCGGTCGAAGGCGAGACCCACCGCCAGCAGCGCTACGGCGTGGACAAGGTGGTAAAGCGTGGCGGTTCGCCAGATCTCGAGGCCCGTGTCGCCGAGGCGCGCGCGCAATCCGTGGGCGCCGAAAGCACCCAGGGCGACACCGACAAAGGCCAGAAAGGCCGCCCCCCTTGATATCCCTGAATGCGGACCCATATTTTTCTCGAGGCCCAGCAGCGGCATGCGGCAGGCCGGCGTTCGCAAGACGAACCCACGACCTGGGTATGCCGCTCGGGCCTTGCTACGTTTCCTCGTCGAGCAGGTCGGTGAGCTGCCTCGGGGCGTCGGCCGATGCCAGGGCGCGCATGTCGGACAGGTGATGGATGAGGAAGCTGCGGTTGTCGAGCACCGACAGGTTCTGCATCTCGAGGGCACCCATGCGGTCCTCGGGAGAGAACAGGCTCTCCACCTTTTCCATGGACAGCTTGTGCGCGTCGTAGGCCATGTGCGCGGCGCGCGTGTCGACGATGGTGTAGTCGTCGCCCCGCCGCAGCTCCAGCTTCACGTCACCCGTGATGGAGGGCGCGACCCAGCGGGTCAGCGCGTCCTTGATCATCATCGCCTCGGGGTCGAACCACTTTCCTTCGTAAAGGAGACGGCCGAGCCGCCGGCCCAGCGTCGCGTACTGATCGGTGGTGTTCTCGTTGTGGATCGCGGACAGCAAACGCTCGTAGGCGATGTGGATGAGCGCCATGCCCGGTGCCTCGTAGATGCCCCGGCTCTTGGCCTCGATGACGCGGTTCTCGATCTGGTCGCTCATCCCCAGGCCGTGGCGTCCGCCGATCTTGTTGGCTTCCAGCAGCAGGTCGACGGGCGGCAAGCGCCTGCCGCCAAGTGACACCGGCAGGCCGTGCTCGAAGGCCACGGTCACCTCCTCGGCATCCACCCTGGTCTCGGGCTTCCAGTGCGCGACGCCCATGATCGGGTTGACGATGCGCAGCCCTTTGTCCAAAAATTCGAGATCCTTCGCCTCGTGCGTGGCGCCAAGCGCGTTGGCGTCGGTGCTGTAGGCTTTCTCCGTGCCCATCCGGTACGGCAGGTTGAGCTTGTCGAGGTACTCGCTCATCTCCTTGCGGCCGCCGAACTCGGTGACGAACTTCTGATCCAGCCAGGGCTTGTAGATGGTGAGCTCCGGGTTGGTCAGCACCCCGTAGCGATAGAAACGCTGGATGTCGTTCCCTTTGTGGGTGCTGCCGTCGGAGAAGATGCTGACGCCGTCGACCTTCATCGCCCGAACGATCGCCGTCGCCGTCACCGCGCGGCCCAGGGGCGTGGTGTTGTAGTACTTCCTGCCGGCCGTCTGCAGGTGGAAGGCGCCGCACTGGATGGCGATGAACCCCTCGCGCACCAGCGCCTCACGGCAGTCGATGTTCCGCGCCAGCTTCGCTCCGTGCGACATCGCCACCGGCGGGATGTCCGCAACGTTCGCCTCGTCCGGCTGGGCCAGATCGGCGGTGTAGCAGTACACCTCGAGCCCGCTGCGGGAAAACCAGGCGACCGCACAGCGCGTGTCGAGCCCGCCCGAGAAGGCGAGACCGATGCGGGAACCCTTGGGGGGCAGTGAACGGTGGATGCGGCTCATCGAGAGATGGCGATAGCACGAACGGGGGTTCCGTTGTAGTGGGGCGCCGCGGCTGCATCGGGGGTCTATGTGTCCCAGGGCGCCGTCGTTCCCTCACGGCTCCTTCGGAGCCTGGGTCACTCGTTCCTCGCCTGGCATCCTCGCCGAAGCCGGCGAGGAGCGGCTCCGGCCGCCGGCGCCCTGGGACACATAGCCCCCCGGCGCGCCGCTCCTCCCCAATGCAATAATCCGCCGAGCCGTGCGCAGGGGGACTTTGGGGTCCTGATCGCGTCGGGCGGCGACGGGCTTTGCCCGGCGCTGCCCATCGCGGGGGGCTCGGGACCCTCCCAGGGTCCCGAACTAGGCGAACAGCTCAGTCACCGCCGCCGCCTGCACCAGCTCGCGCGGTTGCTTGAGGTGGTTGTAGACGATGGTCTCCGGATCGATGCCGAACGCGTGGTAGATGGTCGCCAGCAGCTGCGCCGGGTGCACCGGGTTCTCGATCGGCGCCGAGGCCGTCTTGTCCGACTTGCCGTGGACGTAGCCGCGCTTGATGCCGGCGCCCGCGATGACCGAGGTGTAGCAGTAGGGCCAGTGGTCCCGACCGTCGGCCGTGTTGTTGTTGCCCGAGGTGCTGACGCCGCGCTGGGGGCTACGCCCGAACTCGCCCACCGCCACCACCAGCGTGTCCTCCAGCATCCCGCGGCGGTCGAGATCGATGAGCAAGCCGGAGAGGCCGCGGTCCAGCATCGGCCCCGACTGCTCCTTCATGCGCTTGGGCAGCCCGGTGTGGTGATCCCACGAGTGCTCGTTCGAGTTGGCCACCTTGGGCCAGATCACCTCGACCACGCGCGCGCCCGCCTCGACCAGACGCCGCGCCAGCAGGCAGCTCTGCCCGAAGGTGTTCTTGCCGTAGAGCTCGCGCGTCTCCTTGGTCTCGCGGTCGACCTGGAAGGCCTCGCGCGCCTTGCCCGAAGCGATCAGATTCAGCGCCTTGCTGTAGTAGTCGTTCAGCTTGTAGTCGGCCACCGCCTTGTCGATGTCGGGCATCGTGGCGTCAATCGCCTCGCGCAACTTGGTGCGGCGCTGCAGCCGGAAGGCGAACACCTCGGGCCGTAGCTTCAGGTCGTCGACGCGCACCTTGTCGATCTTCGACATGTCCAGATCGTCGCCGTCCGGGTACAGCGTGTACGGGTCGTACGACTTGCCCAGGAAGCCGGCGGTACCTCCCTTGCCGACCACGTTCGATTCCTGCAGCGGCCGCGGCATCATCACGAATGGCAGCATCGGCGCCTCGGGGGGCTTGAGGCGGATGATGTTCGAGCCGAAGTTCGGGAAGTCCTTCGGGTCCGGGGGCTCGAGTTGGCCCGACGGGCTGACCTTGTCGGTCGTGTAGCCGGTCATCATCTGGTAGATGGCCGCCGTGTGGTTGAAGAGGCCGTTCGGCGTGTAGCTCATCGACCGGATCATCGTGAACTTGTCGTTGATCTGGGCCAGCTTCGGCAGGATCTCCGTGAACTGGACGCCGTCGAGCTTGGTCGGGATCGGGGCGAACACGCTCTTCACGTTGTCGGGGACATTCTCCTTGGGGTCCCACAGGTCGAGGTGGCTCGGGCCGCCCTGCAGGTAGCACAGGATGATGCTCTTGGCTTTGCCCCAGCCCCGGCCGTGCTTCGTCTCGGCCGCGCGCGCCTGCGCCTGGAGCATCGAGCCGAGGCTGAGCCCCAGCACGCTCGAGCCGCCTATGCGCAACAGATCGCGGCGAGTCGGGCCGAATCCACCTTCACACGGAGTTCCCGGAAAAACGATCATCGCTTTCTCCTTACCGATTACCGATTGAACAAGAACGCCGGGCTGTTGATGAGCGCCCAGGCGAGATCCTGGGCCACCGTCAGACGCTTGCTGGCCATCTGCTTGCTGCTCATGTCCATGTCGTCGCGCAACTGGACCAACGTCGGATCCTCGGCCAGAGGCTCGCTGGCCTGCTCGAAGCGTTCGCGGAGGTCCTTCAGCTTCGGATCGAGCGGCAGCGGCTTCTTCACCTTCTGATAGGCCGTCATCCGCTTTTGCAGCTCGACGTCGGTGGCGCGGATGTACTTCATCAGCGGCGTCGTGCGCATCTTGTCGTCTTCCTCGGCCTCTCGCGACAGGATGGCCCTCAGATCGTCGGGCAGACTCAGGCCGACCGGCCGGCGCCCGGTGCCCACGCTCAGGCGGAACCGTCCCAGAGTGGCGTCACCGTGCTCCGAGTTGTGGAGCAGGGTGATGGTCAGGATCGTCCCGCCCGGGAAGCCAACCGCTTCCTTGGTCTCGAACGTCGCCCAGTGAGTCACACCCGTTGCCGGCGAGATCGACCAGCCCTTGCCCTTGGTCTTCGGATCCACGGCCGCCTTGAGGTCGTAGCCTTCCTCGGTGAAGTCGGCCAGCGGCTTGCGCAGCACGATCTTCCGCGTCTTGGCCGGGTTCGATCGCGGGGCCACCTGCACTTCGATGCCCGTGAGCGTGAAGCGCCCACCCGTGCCGCGGCCCGGGCCCTCGCCCGGCAGCCGCTTGTCCGCCAGCGCCTCCAGGCGGATGGCGGTGATGCCGCGCAGGTCGGTCTCCGCCTGGATGATGTAGTTCCCCTTGGTGTTCTCATCGCTGGCATACACCGACAGGTCCGTCTCCTGGATCAACTTGGCGCCGTTCGTGGCCTCCAGTTCCGACGGCACCAGCGACACCCAGTCGCCGGCCACCTTCTGCTTCTTCTCCCACTCGGCGAGCTTCTTGGGCAGCGTCTCTTCGTACTGCCGCAGTTCGCGGTCCAGCTTGGCCATCTCCTCGGCACGCTTCGCTTCGCGCTCCTTCAGGCCCGGTCCGAACTCCTTCTCGTAGGCATCCAGGTCGGCCTTCGCCTTGGCGAGGGTGGTCTCGCGCTCCTTGGCCAGGCTCGCCTGCGTTGTCGCCACCTGGGTCTTGCGCTGGGCCAGCGCCACCGACAACTTGCCGTGGTCCTCGTCGACCGACTTCAACATCCCCAGCGCCGCCGTGACCTCCTGAGGAGTCGCCGGGCGGTTGAGGATGCGCATGAATAGCCCGTTCACCAGCTTGGCGTCGTCCTTCTCGCGACTCGTCAAGGTGGCGATGGCGTTCTCGGGATCGGCGATCGCCTCGGCGATGGTCGGGCCGCTGACCAGTGACATGACCGCGCCCAGGCGCAGCTCGCTGGTGCGCTCACACTCGCAGGTGCTCTCGCGCGACGGGCGGCCGAAGGTGGCCAGGAAGCCACCGGGGGCCTCGACGGCCGAGTCGGTGGCCGACGCCGCGCGCGTCCCCGGCTTCTGACCCGGCAGCTTCGAGATCGAGCCGGTCACCTGGTGGATGGCGTCGTACAGCACCTCGGCCGGCAGGCGCCGCGCCGCCGCGTGCGAGTAGTTGATCTTGTCGTCGGCGTTCCACTTGTTGGTCGCCACCGAGAGCTGGTACGTGCGCGACTTGCAGATCAGCGCAAGCACGTGCCGCATGTCGAACTTGCTGCCAACGAACTCCTTGGTCAGGTAGTCGAGCAGTTCGGGGTTCGTCGCCGGGTTGCCGGCGCGCATGTCGTCGATCGGCTCGACGATGCCGATGCCGAGCAGGTACCCCCACAGCCGGTTGACGTAGCTCTTGGCGAAGTACGGGTTCTGCGCCGAGGTCACCCAGGCCGCGAACTTGTCGCGGTGCGTGTCCTTGTCGGACGACGCGACCTTGACCTCGAACGGGAACTTCGGGGTCATCGGCTTGCCCGTGCGTTCGTGCAGGACGTCGCCCTTTTCCTTCTCGTACACCACCTCGTACAGCGGCTTCGCCCCCTCGACCGCTGTCCCGCCGATGGTCTCACCCAGAGTCTGCGGATCCGGTTTGAGCCCGACCCGCGAGAAGAAGGCCGCCGTCTCGTAATACTGATCCTGCGTCCAGCGTTCGAACGGGTGGTCGTGGCACTTGTTGCAGTTGAAGCGCACCGCGAGAAACAAATGGGTGGTGTTCTCGGTGATGGCTCCCGGGTCGCGGAGGATCTTGTAGTAGGCCGCCGCCGGGTTCTCCCGGTTCGAACCGCCGGCCGTCAGGATCTTGCGCGAAAATTGGTCGTAGGGCGTGTTCGTGGCCACCTCGTTGCGTATCCAGTTCCGGAACGCCGTGGCCCCGTCCGCGCCGAGGAACTTGCGGTTGACCTGCAGCAGGTCCGACCACTTGTTGGTCCAGTGATCGATGAAAGCGTCGCTGCCGATCAACTTGTCCACCAGCGTGTCGCGCTTCGCCTTCGTGGGCCGCGCGTCGGCGAGGAACGTGGCCACTTGCTCGGACGAGGGTGGCAAGCCGGTCAGGTCCAGTGAAACACGCCGGATGAACTCGGCGTCCGTGGTCAGCGGCGACGGGAGGATCTTCATCCGCCGCCACTTGTCGGCCACCAGCTCGTCCACCTTGTTGTTGGTCGGTGGCGCCTGCCAGACGAAGCCGTTGCGGTCCCCCATCACGGTCAGGGTGGTCGCCGCGTACGCACCTTCGTAGCGGGCCAGCACCGCGGCCTCGCCGCGCCGGATCGCGGTCATGGCGCCCGTGCGATCGGCAGCCGCCACCTCGGGGTTGCCGCTCTCCACGAACGCCTCGCGCGTGACGTCGCGGACCTTGCCATCGCTGTAGGTGGCGACGACGCGCATCTGCTGCTTGCCCTGCGCCTTGTCGATGGTCGGGTTCTTCGGCGACACCTCGATCTTGGCGACCCGGGGCGTGTCGAGCTGGAGCACCGTGCCGCTGGCGATCCAGCTGCGCATGATCCGGTAGTAGTCGTCTCCCGGCTTGACGAGCTGGCCGCCGACGTGAGGCACCGCGCCCGTCGCCTTCATCAGCATCAAACTGTCGTCGGGCGACGCCATGTTCGTACGCCGCGAGCCGAGGTCGTCCGTCAGCGCCCGGACGTCCAAGATCGGATCGTAGCCGCGCAGCGACAGCTTGAAGCCGTTCTTGCCCTGGGCGGCGCCGTGGCAGGTGCCCGAGTTGCAGCCCACCTTGGTCATCACCGGGTTCACGTCGCGGATGAAATCCGCGTGCTCCTCGGCCAGGCCCGCCCCTGCGGTGGAAGATGCCACCACCGCTCCTGGCCCCCCGAGCGGCGCCGGCGCGACCTCCTTGACGATGTTCCCGCTGGTGGCGTCGATGAAGCGCACGGTCCCGTCCGAGCCCGCGGCCGCCACCACCTTGCCGTCGGGCCGGTAGGCGACAGCGTAGACCGAGCCGTGCGGGATCGCGGTGCGGGCGATCAGCTTTGCCCCCTCGGTGGTGTAGGCGTCGAGGAGCGCGCGCTCGGCGGCAGTGCGGCGCTTGGCCCGCTTCGTCATGATCATCTTCAACCGATCGGTGATGCGGGTGTCGAAGTCGTACGAGAAAATGGCGACCTCGCCGGTGCTGTCGAGGCCGCTGCCCGCGACGAAGCGGCGCCCGTCACGGCTGACGGCCAGGCTGGAGATCCGGCCGTTCATTGCTGGAAAAATCTTCACCAGGTTCGAGTCGTCGCCGATGACCCGCTTGGTCACCCGGTGCATCCGGTAGACCTTGGGCACACCGTCGGCGCCGCCGATGACGATCTCGTCGCGCTTCGGGTGACGGATCACGGCGGCGATGCCACCCTTGAGCGCACCCGGGGTGATGGAGGTGATGTTGTCGACGAAACGCTGGCTGGCCACCTCGGTCAGCTTCGCCGTGCGGTCGCGCCCGACCGACGCCAGGTGGGTCCCATCGGTGGAGAACACGGTTCCCAGCACCCAGTCGTTGTGCGTGCCCTGGAACAGCACCTGCTCGCCCGTCTTGGCGTCGATGGCGCGCACCGAGTTGTCGGCGCAGCCGAACGCCAGGCGCTTGCCGTCGGGCGACCAGCTGACGCCGTAGACGGTGTCGAAGGTGATCGGCGCCGACAGCGCCAGCTTCCGCTTCTCGACTTCCCACACCTGCACCTCGCCCGTGCGTCCCGGCAGGCCGCCGGTCACCGCCAGCCACTTGCCGTCAGGTGAAAAAGCCAGCGACTGGATCCGCTCGGACAGGCCCACCAGCCGGGCCACGCGCTCGCTGCCGTCGGCCTTGTAGAGCAACACCTCGTGGAAACCGGCCACCGCCAGCCACTTGCCATCGGGCGAGTAGTCCAGCGAGGAGATCACCGGCTGCCGCGTGTAGATCGGCGGGTGATCCATGTCGAAGCGCGCCTTGGCGTTGTCGGGCGTGTCGTCGACCGCGCCCTCGGCGATCCATTTCTTGATCAGATCCACCTCGACGGATGACAGGGCCTTCTTGCCCTTGGGCATCTCCGCCTCGCCGCCCTTGCCCGCCGTGATCAGTTTGACGAGCGCGCTCTTGTCGGGCACCCCCTTGACGATGGCCGCCTCGTTCGACTCGCCCCCCGCCAGCATCTTGTCGAAGGCGGTCATCACGTAACCGCCCTTCGCCTTGGCGGGCTGATGACATCCGTAGCAGTTCGCCTGCAGAATCGGGCGGAGCTGCTTGTGGAAGCTGATGCCGGTCGCCTTGGCGTCCGGGGCAGCAAGGGAGAACAGAACCAGGACTGCCGCGCTCACCATAGGCTGGTGACTATACTCGGCCTGATAGCGCTACCATTGAAGCGGGAAGTGCGGAAAAAGTCTGGAATTCCAGTGCATAACCTGCGTGCGTCAGCTGAGGCGGATCGCCTTGACGCGCAGGAGCGAAGCGAGGACGCGCAGCGCCTCGAACCGAGGCATGCCGGCGACGTCCATCATCTCCTCGATGGTCATCGCCCCGTCGATGCGCGACAGGATGAAGCCGGCGCGGGCATCCAGATCCAGATCCGACAGCGCCTCCGGCGACAGGGACGGCACCGGGACGGCCTGGGTCGGACCGATGAACTGCTGGAACACCCGCTCGAACAGGTTGCGCGCGGGTTCGATCACCTCGGCGATGCCCGGTGCAGGTGCATTGTCCTCCTCGCGCAGCGCCGCCTCGGCCGCCGTCACGGCCTGCTCGAGGTTGCCGCGCCCGAACGCCGAGCGGCAGCGATCGACGAACTCGGCCGCGCGGATGCGCGAGGTGGTCGCCTGATCCTCCGCCGGCGTCTGCGATGTCTGCGGAACCCGCCCCGGCGCCACGGAGTGCGGTTCGCTGCCCACCTTGCGCGTGTCCTCGTGGCGCATCGGCGCGTTCGGCACCGCGTCCTCGTCCATCGGCTCCGCCCAGTCGGGCGCCGTGGTCTGGGCCAGGATGCCGGAAATGGGAGATTCCACCGTCGGGTTTCGCAGGTGGCCCCTGTCGCTGGAAGCGGGCCGCTCGGCCGTGGTGCGTGAGTCCTCGGGATCGGTGTCCTCCTGCGCGTTCCACTCCTCCTCGAACTTGGGCAGGACGGGATCGGTGGTGCGCTCCTTGCCTCCCTGTCCCGCTTCCCCTTCCCCCATCTTGGCGCGCACGAACTCGATCAGCGCCTGGGCCTCGGTGCAAGCGCCGTCGAGGACCAGCGCCCGGGTCCATTCGTCGATGGCGTCACCGAGCTCGCCCCGGCCATACCGCGCCAGACCCCTGTCGATTAAGCGGCGGACTTCGTCGGCGACGTCACTCGACACAGGAAGGCACCGAACACATCATCATCATCGGCGGTCCTTCTGCATGAGCCCACGGAACATATTGAGCGCGCGGCTCAGCGGTTCGTGAACCTGCGCCAGCGCCCCCGGGTCTCGACTCTGCACCGCCTGGCGCGCCTCTTCCAGGACACCACGCACGCTGGTGAGGCTGTCCTCGCCGAACGGCGTGCCCTGCAGGATGCGCTGGACCTGCGGAAGCAAGCTGTCGGCCTCGTCCACCAGCTTCTCCACCTGCTGCCGCGTGCGCTCCGACTCGTGGTCCTCGCGTTCGCCCACCATGAAGTCCCGGCTCTCGGCCGCCATCTTCTCGAGCTCAGCCTCGGTGAGGCCGCTCGACGCGGTGACGGTGATCGACTGCAGCTGCCCCGTCTCCATGTCCTTGGCCGAGACGCTGACGATCCCGTCGGCGCTGATCTCGAAGGTGACCTCCACCTCGACCTCGCCCTTTTTCGCCTTGCGCAGCCCGGAGAGCACGAACTCGCCGAGCATCTCGTTCTCCTCGGCCCGGTCTGCCTCGCCCTGGAACACCAGGATCTTCACCGAGGTCTGATCGTCGCGCACGGTGGTGAACACGTGGCTCTTCGACGTCGGGACCGTGGTGTTGCGCTCGATCAGGCGGTGGAAGTAGCCACCCACGACCATGATGCCGAGCGAGTGCGGCGTGACGTCGAGAAGCAGCATGTCGCCGGTGCGCTCTGAATCGACGAGCGCCGCGCCCTGGATCGCCGCCCCCATGGCCACCACCTCGTCGGGATGGACGCCCTTGCACGGCTCGCGGCCGAAGAACTCGGCGACGATCTCCTGCACCTTCGGCATGCGGGTCATGCCGCCGACCAGCACCACGTCCTGGATCTCGGACGGGCTGATGGCGGCGTCCTGCATGGTGAGCCGGCAGATCTGCACCGTCCGCTCGATCAGATCCAGGGTCAGCTCTTCCAGCTTTCCTCGCGACAGTGTCCGGTGCAGGTGCAGCGCCTGGTTCTTGCCCGTCGAGTAGATGAAGGGGAGGTTGATCTCCGCCTCCTTGACGGCCGACAGCTCGCACTTGGCCTTCTCGGCGGCGTCCTTGAGACGCTGCATGGCCATCGAGTCCTTGCGCAGGTCGACCTTGTGCTCCTTGGCGAAGCCGGCCACCAGCCAGTCGAGGATGCGGCGGTCGAAATCTTCGCCGCCGAGGAAGGTGTCGCCCGCCGTGGAGAGCACCTCGAAGACGCCGTTCTGGATCTCCAGCAGCGAGATGTCGAAGGTGCCGCCGCCCAGATCGAAGACGGCGATCTTGCCCTCGATGTCCTTGCCGAAACCGTAGGCCAGGGCCGCCGCCGTCGGCTCGTTGATGATGCGGATGACGTCCAGGCCAGCGATGCGGCCCGCGTCCTTGGTCGCCTGGCGCTGGCCATCGTTGAAATACGCCGGGACGGTGACCACCGCCTTCGGCGTCTCCTGGCCCAGGTACTCTTCGGCGATCACCTTCATCTCCTGCAGGATGAAGGCGGAGATCTCGGGCACCGAGAACATCTGGTCGCGCAGCTTGATGCGCACGTCCTGGTGCGGGCCCTCGTGGATGCCGTAGGAAACGGTCTCCTTCACGGTCTGTACCGCGGGCGAGGTCCAGGACCGGCCGATCACGCGCTTGACGGCGTAGGCGGTGTTCTCGGCGTTGGTCACCGCCTGGCGCTTGGCGATATGGCCGACCAGGCGCTTGCCGCTCTCCGAGATCGCCACCACCGACGGGGTGGTCTTGTACCCGCCACGGTTGGCGATCACCGCTGGTGAGGAACCCTCGAGCACCGCCACGCAGGAGTTGGTGGTCCCTAGGTCGATGCCGATGACTCGATCAGGCACAGGGGGGCATCCAACCTATCACGGCGGTCCGCTTCAGCCAATGATCGTCGAGAGTTCCGTCGAGATGTGGGCACCACCCGCGGACTCGTCGGTGCGCCGAGCGGCCTCCATCAGGAGGAAGGTGTTCGTCACCCGGACCTCGTCCTGGCCATCTATCTCCTGCTGCCACAGCTCGAAGTGTCCGTGGCACCAGGAAAGCGCCTCGTACACCGCTTCGGCGCCGGAGCGCTTGCCGTGACCTCGCTCGTTGTGCACCTCGGCGCGGATGACATTGCCGTCCCGGGCATACAGGCGCGCCACCCGGCGGCCGCTGGCAACGACCAGCATGCCCGAGCGGCGCTCCATCTCGATGATGGTGAGCAGCGTCGGTAGCCCGACGTTGTCGAGCTCGCCGCGAAGGACCGAGCGCGAGTTCGCACGCTTCCGCATGGTCCGCCCATAGTCGCGCCGGAGGAACCCGGCGGCAAAAAACTTAGCTCTTGTTCTTGTCGCTGGCCTGGAAGAGTTCCGTCAACCTGCCGAAGATCTCGCCCAGTCTCTCCTTGAACACGCCGATCTCCCGGCCGTAATAGCGGTCAGGGTGTACGTCCTTGGAGGCGGCGTAATAGGCCTTCCTGATCGTTACCCGATCGGCGTCGGGGGGCACGCCCAGGATCGCGTGCAGACCCAGTTCTTTCATCCGGCGGTGCAGGCGGATGATCCGCCGCTTCATCTCGTCCGCCATGTCGGGGCCAGTGACCAGTTCCTCGGGGGAGACTGCGGTCTTGTCGTCGAGGCGCTCCAGCATCGACGGGCCGCCGCCGGCCTTGGGGGAGCCGGTCACCTGCGCGACCTTCGCCTTCGTCAGAAGATCGCCCACGACGATGATCCCGTCCTTCTTCAACCGCCGCAGGATGACGATCGTCGCCTGAGGATCGATCCCGCTCAGGCGGCAGATGTCCTCGTACGTCGAGCCGCCGTCGATGCGCGACAGCACGAAGGCCTCGGTGGTGCTCAGCTTCAGCGTGGTCAGATCCAAGGTGGGGTTCAGGCGGGGGCGGTCCGACCTGGCCCCCAGATCCGGAACCTCCTGGGGCAAGAGATGGGCGCGCACGCTACTCCGTCAGCGCCCATTCCAGGAGCGCCTTCTGGCTGTGCAAGCGGTTCTCCGCCTGCGTCCAGACCAGGCTCTGCGGTCCCTCGATCACTTCGTCGCTGATCTCCTCTCCGCGGTGGGCGGGCAGGCAGTGCAGCACGCGCGCCTTCGGATCGGCCGACGCCAGCAACGCGCCGTCGACGCAGAAGCCGGCGAACGCCTTGCGGCGCACCTCCGACTCTTCTTCCTGCCCCATCGACGTGAAGACGTCGGTGGAGATCACCTGGCGGCCGGCGACCGCCTCGCGCGGATCGCGGGTGATGGTGATGCGGCCGCGCTCGGTCTGTCGTGCGCGAAGGAGAATCTTCTCGTCGGGCTCGTAGCCCTGCGGGCAAGCGATGGCCAGATCGAGGCCCATGATCCCCGCGGCCTCGATCCAGGAATTCGCCATGTTGTTGCCGTCGCCGATCCAGGCGTACTTCACGCCGCCGAGGACGGCCTTGACGTCGTCGCGGCCGTCGCGGAAGTGCGCGAACACCGTCTGCAGATCCGCCAGCACCTGGCACGGGTGCAGCAGATCCGTCAGACCGTTGATCACCGGCACGGAGGCGAAGCGCGCCAGTTCCTCGGCTCTGTCGTGGCCGAAGGTCCGCACCATCACGGCCTGGCAATAACCCGACAGCACCCGCGCCGTGTCGCGGATCGGCTCGCCGCGCCCGAGTTGCGAGTCCCCGCGCCCCAGCACCACGCCGTGACCGCCCAGCTCGTAGATCGCGATCTCGAAGCTGGCGCGCGTGCGCGTCGAGGCCTTCTCGAAGATCATGCCCAGCACGCGTCCCGGACGGGTGGCGTGCGGCGTGCGCACCGAGCGCAGGAAGCGGAATTCCTCGGCGCGCTTCAGCAGCATCTCGATCTCGCCGTCGGCCAGATCCCAGAACCCGAGGAAGTCTCGCCTGCGCTTCGCCATCACGCCTCGCCCAGGACCTTGTCCAGCTTGGCCACCGCCTCGTCGATCTCCGGTTTGGTGACGATCAGCGGCGGGGCAAACCGCACGACGTTGCCGCCGGCGATGGAGATCAGCAAGCCCTGCTCGCGCGCCCTGGCGACGACGGGGCCGGCGTCGCCCTCGAGCACCAGCCCTTGCAAGAGGCCCCGGCCACGCGCGGCCTTGGTCTTCGGCCGTCGCCGCTCGGCCAGCGTCCGCAGCGCCGATCCCAGGTGCGCGCCGACGTCGCGGCAATGGGCCAGCAGGTTCTGCTCGTCGAGAGCGCGCTGGATGTACAGCGCCGCCGCGCAGGCCAGCGGGTTGCCGCCGAAGGTCGCGGCGTGGGTGCCGGGCTCGAACGCCACGGCCACCTCCTCGCTGGCCAGCATCGCCCCCATGGGAACGCCACCGCCCAGTCCCTTGGCCAGCGTCACCACGTCGGGGACCATGGCCTCCTTCTCGAAGGCGTAGAAGGTGCCGGTGCGCCCGGTGCCGGTCTGCACCTCGTCGAGGATCAAGAGAGCGCCGCGATCGGTGCAGACCCGCCGCAACTCCTGCAGGTAGCCTGGCGGCGGCAGGATGATGCCGCCCTCGGCCTGGATCGGCTCGGCGATGACGGCACAGGTCCGGTCATTGATGGCGGCGCGCGCGGCGTCGAGATCGCCGAACGGGATGAAGCGCACGCCTGGCACCAGCGGCTCGAAGTCCTGGCGGTACTTGGCCTGCCCGGTGACGGACAGCGCGCCCATGGTGCGGCCGTGAAAGCTGCCCTCGAAGGCGATGAACTCGGTGCGGCCCGGCTGCTTGCGGATGACTGTCTGCAAGCGCCGGGCGATCTTCAGCGCCGCCTCGTTGGCCTCGGTGCCCGAGTTGCAGAAGAACATCTTGCCGGCGAAGGCCCGACGAGAAAGCGCCTCGGCCAGCCGCACCTGCTGTTCGATGAAGTACAGGTTCGAGACGTGGTGCAGGCGCTGGGCCTGGGCAGCGATCGCCTGCGCCAGGCCGCTGTTGCCGTGGCCCAGCACGCAGACGGCGACACCGGCGGTCATGTCCAGGTAGCGGCGGCCGTCGACGTCCCACAGGACGCAGCCCTCGCCGCGGCTCATCACCACCGGCGCTCGGTTGTAGTTGCCTGTCAGGAGCTTGCGCCCCGAGGCGATGAGGTCGTCCGACAGCGACATGGGACTGACGAAAATAACAGAATTCCATTACTCTGCGCCGCATGAAGCCGTCGCATCTGGTACCGGTGCTTCTGCTGCTCGGCAGCGCCGCCCAGGCAGCCAGCAAGCGCCCGCCCAACGTCGTCTTCATCTTTGCCGATGATCTCGGCTACGGGGATCTCGGCGCCTACGGCAACCGTGCCATCAAGACGCCGAACCTGGACCGCATGGCACGCGAGGGGCTGAAGCTGACCAGCTTCTACGTCACCGCGCCCGTCTGCACGCCGTCGCGCGCGGCGCTGATGACCGGGCGCTACGCCGCGCGGATGGGCAAGGAGCAGATGGCGCTCGACAACGTGCTGACAGCCGCGAACAAGACCGGTCTGCCGACGGAAGAGACCACCGTCGCCACGGCGCTGAAAGCGCGCGGCTACTCGACGATGGCCATCGGCAAGTGGCACCTGGGACACCTGCCGCCGCACCAGCCGCTGGACCACGGCTTCGACCACTGGTTCGGGATCCCGTACAGCAACGACATGAAGCCGTCGGTGCTGATGCGCGACAGGGCCGAGATCGAGCAGCCGGTCGAGCAGGACACCCTCACACGGCGCTACACGGAGGAGGCGGTGAAGTTCATCGAGGGCGCCAAGGCGAAACCCTTCTTCCTGTACCTCGCCCATGCCATGCCGCACCAGCCGCTGCACGCCTCGGAGGCGTTCCGGGGCAAGTCGGCGGCCGGCATCTACGGCGACGTCGTCGAGGAACTGGACTGGAGCGTGGGCCAGCTGCTGGTGGCGCTGAAGAAGCAGGGGGTGGACAGACAGACGGTGGTGTTCTTCTCCAGCGACAACGGCCCCTGGTTCTTCGGCAGTCCCGGGCCGCTACGGGGGCGCAAGGGCTGGACGTATGACGGCGGCATACGCGTACCTGGACTGGTCTGGGCGCCCGGCCGCATCCGCCCAGGCCAGATCTCCGACGAGCCCGTCGCCAGCATCGACTTCTTTCCGAGCGCGCTGGCGCTGGCGGGCGAGGCGGCGCCGCAATCGGCGACGAAGCTGCCGCTCGACGGCCGCGACGTGCTGCCGTTCCTGCTGGGGAAACAGAAGCGCCCGGCCGAGCACCTGTATCTGTTCTTCGACACGATCTTCCTTCAGACGGCGCGCTTCGGGCGCTGGAAGCTGCACCTGCAACGCTGGAGCGTGCCCCGCTACGTGCCCGGCAAGCGCGAGAACGTGGTGATCAAGCGGGCTGAGCTGTTCGACGCCTCGTTGGATCCCGGCGAGAGCTACGAGCTGTCCGAGCGCCACCCGGACGTGGTGCGGGAGCTGCGCGCGAAGATCAAGGAGAAGCTGAAGACCTTCCCCGCCGAGATCCAGGAAGCGAACGCGCCCCTGCTCAGCGAGTGACGGCGCGTAGTTCGCCGCTGAGCGCTTCCACGACCGCCTCGTCGACCAGCAGACCGGAGTGGCTCGTCGGCAGGGCGACGCTACGCACGCCGGCCAGCACCGTCGACGGCAGCGGCGCCAGGAAGTCGCGCTCTCCGCCCATGGAGACCACCTCGACGCCGGGCGGCCAGGGCGTCTCGTTCAGCTCGCGCAGAAACGGACTCGACGGCAGGAGCTGGAAGCTGGCGCGCCCGAGCGCAAGGCTGGCAAGCGCGGACCAGGTGCCGCCCGCTGGCGTGCCGAGCAAGATCAGCTTGCGAACGCGACGCCGGCCCCCGAGACGCTTGACGTAATAAAGACCGACCAGCCCGCCGAGCGAGTGGCCGATGATGTCCACCTTGCCGACACCGGTCTGCTCGATCAGCGACTCGACCTTGCGGGCAATGAGGCCCGCCGAGTCGCGGATGTCTCCCAGGTTCATGCGCGGGAGCCGGTACGTGAGAACCAGATGACCGCGCTCGTGAAGGCGCTGCTCGAGCAGATGAAGCGAGCCGCGGTTGGCGAGGAGCCCGTGGATGAGGAGCACGGGCGGCCCGGTGACTGCCGCCGGAACCGCATCACGCGATGCGGCAGAGGGAACCCGATCGCCGCGCAGGAGCTGTCTTAGGTACACCGCGGCATGGCTGGAATCCGCGATGTCCCGTCCCAGACCGGCGGTTCGTTCCGCCACCCAGTCCAGAAAACTCATTGACCGTGCGATATTAGCATTGATGGCAAACACCCAGAGTCTTCCGGCCTTCGAGGGCGGGGTGGCCAAGAAGCTAGGGCGCTTCCGCGCCGAGGAGAGTCTGGGCGGCGACGAGCTCCTCGAGACCTGGAAGGCGCGGTTGCAGGGACTGGCTGGATTCGAGCGTCTTTTCGCGATCAAGTGCCTGAAGGCCGAGGCGGCCGCAGCGCAGCCCGCCCTGGTGGCCCGGTTCCTGGGCGCGGCGCGCCGGGCCGGTGTCCTTCAGGACGAGCGTGTCGCGCGTGTGGTCGAGACCGGCACCGCCGACGGTGCTGCGTTCGCCGCCATGGAGTACGTGCACGGACTGGCGGTGTCGCAGCTGCGGGATCGGGCAGCCGAGGCAAAGGACGCGACGCTAGGCAGTGCCCGCGCCTGGCACCGCCTGGTGGCGTACATCGGCGCCGAGGCGGCGCGCGGGCTGGCGGCGGCGCACGGCTCGACCCCCGCGGTGATCCACGGCGCCCTGTCGCCGGGCAACGTGATGCTCACGCCGCGCGGCGGGCTGAAGCTGCTGGACTTCGGGCTGCGGGCGGCGCTCACACCCGGGTCCGACGTGGACCGCGCGGCTCCCTACCGGTCGCCGGAGCAGGCGAGCGGCGCGGCCCTGACTCCCGCGGGCGACATCCATGCGCTGGGGGCCATGCTGCTGGAGCTCGCCGCCGGCACCCCGCTGCGCACCAGCGAGCAACGGCGGCGCGCGCTGACCGATGCGGGTGGTCTGGCCGTGGTGCTGGAGACGCTGCTGGCGCCGAATCCGACGGGCCGCCCGACGGCGGCGCGCGCGGCTGAAGCGCTGCGCGGGGCGTGTGGCAGCGCCAGCGACGAGGACCTGAAGCGCGATCTCTCGGCGGTGGTGTCACGGTTGACGATGGTCTCGAGCACCACGCTGCCGAAGATGCCGACGACCGAGGATCCGGCGCCGACGGATGCCCAGATGAAGGGCCTCGATACGCGCATGAAGGAGCTGCAGAACGTTCCGACCGCAGTGGCCTCGACCTCGGACGTGTCGAACCTGCGTGAGAAGTCGCGGCGGACGAGCCACTTCAAGGCGGCCATGGATCCGACGGCCGAGGACGAACCTTCGTCGAACGACCCGATCTCCGAAGAGGAACTGCAGGCGGGCGCGGAGCTGCCAGACGCGGTCGCCATGCCGGAGGCCGAGGCCGAGTTGCTGGCGCCGACGCCGTCGATGATGGCGCCGTCCCCCGAAGGCGTGAACCTGGACGCCGTCGAGACCATCGAGCCCGAGGAGATCGACGACGGCGGCCCCTCGATGGGGTACTTCGAGCCGACCGAACGGTTGGCCTTCGTGCCACCGCCGCCACCGCCATCGGAGGCGCCCCCGCCGAGGCCTTCGATGGCGGCCGAAGCGGTCGTCGACCGGAGCACGATGTCCCGGCCGGTGACCCGGCAGTTCGGATCGGCAGTGCCAGGTTACGACGATGATCTACCCACGCATGGTTCTGGGCCGCGCAAGCTGATGCCGCTGCTGGTAACCGCGCTGGTGAGCGCGGCTGTCGCCGGCGCGGCCGGCTACCTGGTCGGCCAGGGCTCGCGGCCGACGGCGCCGATACCCACACGCACGATGGTCGCCGCACCGACGCCGCCAGCGCCGGCCGCAACGCCGGAGCCGGTGGCCGCCGCGCCCAAGCCGGTGGCAGCGCCCAAGCCGGTTGAGATGAAACCGGAGCCGCTGGCTCAGAAGAAACCAGAGCCGATCGCCGCCCCCGCCGCCGAACCAGACGAGCCCGGGACCAGCAAGGTCGCCGTCACCAGCACGCCGTCCGACGCCATGGTCTGGGTCGATGGTCAGGAGCGGGGACGCACGCCGACGACCGTCCGCCTGAAGCCTGGCAAGCCCGCCAAGCTGACGCTGGTCCACGCGGGCTTCAAGACCTGGAAGGGCGAGGTGGCTCCGGCCGGCAAGCAGGTGCAGCAGGCCCTGGAGCCGATCCCGGCGCCGGCACGAGGCGAGACCGGCGTGCGTGTCGACTGCACGGCGCCAGGCAAGTACCCGGTGCTCGTCGACGGCAAGGAGACCGGCCTCGTCTGTCCCACCTCGCGCATCACCCTAGAGCCAGGCATGCACAAGGTGAGCATCTACATGCCGGAGACCGACGAGCTGGTTACCCGCGACGTGGAGGTCACCGCGGGGATCAAGAACATCAAGATAAGGAAGTGACTCCTTACTCGCTGGTCTCCCGCAGGCCGTGCTTGCGCAGCAACTCGCGCAAGTGCTTGCGGTCGACCTCGGCGCTGCGGGAGGCCGCCGACAGATTGCCGCTGTGCTTTTCCAGGAGAGCGCGCAGGTACTCCTTCTCGAACTGATCCACCACCTGAGCCTTGGCCGTCTTGAATGGCAGGTCGAGCGGGATGCTGGATCCGAGCGGTGACGGCGTGCTCCGGGCGCCGAACGCGTCGCCCAGGTCCAGGGTCTCGCTGCGGGAGAGCGCGCAGGCGCGCTCGATCATGTTGCGCAGCTCGCGCACGTTGCCCGGCCACCCGTGGCGCGTCAGCCGCTCGACGTCCTCCGGCGCCAGACGCGTGTTGGGCTGCCGGGCGAATTGTTCGAGGAAGTGTTCGATGAGGAGCGCGATGTCCCCCGGCCGCTCGCGCAGCGGCGGCACCGAGATCCGGAACACCGCCAGCCGGTAATACAGATCCTCGCGGAAGCGCATGGCCGACACCTCGGCCCGGAGATCGCGGTTCGTCGCCGCGACCACGCGCACCGACACGTTCTGGTAACCGCCGCCGCCCACCGGCCGCACCATCCGCTTGTCGAGCGCGCGGAGCAACGACGGCTGCATGTCCAGCGCCAGCTCGCCGATCTCGTCGAGGAAGAGCGTTCCGCCCTCGGCCTCGGCAAAGGCGCCGCGGCGGTCGGAGACGGCGCCGGTGAAGGCCCCGCGCACGTGTCCGAACAGCGCCGACTCGATCAGCTCCTTGGGGACGGCGCCGCAGTCGAACACGACGAACGGCTTGTCGCGGCGCTGGCTGTGCCGGTGGATCTCCTCGGCCAGCAGCTCCTTGCCGGTGCCGGTCTCGCCTTCCAGCAGCACCGTCGCCTCGGTGATGGCCACGTCACCCAGCAGGCGGAACACCTGGCGCATCTTCGCGTCGCGGCCCAGAAGCGCCCCGAAGCTCTCGTCCTCGGCGGGCGCGACCTCGACCGCCTCCTCCTCGGGCACGAACTTCATCACCGTCTGGCCGACCTGGATCTCGGCGCCGAAGGCGAGGATCAGCTCCTGAAAACGCGAGCCTTGTACGTACGAGCCGTTGGTCGAGCCGAGGTCGCGCGCCACCACGCCACCTTCCGTCGACGAGACGGTGAGGTGCTTGCGCGACACGGTGGGATCGGTGAGGCGGATGGCGCAGCCGCTGCCGGATCCGATGGTGAGCGCGCCTTTGCCCACCACCACCGATTCGCCGCGGTCAGGCCCCTTCACCACCACGAGGCGGCCGCGCCCGGACTGGCGCACGATCGCGGCGTCGGTGTTGATGATGCGCGTCTGGCTCTTGGCCGTTACCGCCACGGCGAGCCTTTTGGACGCCACGGCTGCGCCGCCGGGATCGGCTCGTCGGGGGCGATGGCCGACGCCTCCTTGCCTTCCATGTCGTGGGGCAAGGTGATCTTCTCGGTGACGAAGCTCGGATTGTCGTCGTCCTGAAGCCAGGCCTCGGGCACCGGGCCCAGCAGGCGCGTCAACTCGGCCTCGAGTTGCGGCGCCGAGTAGACCAGGCTCTGCGCGCGAGCGACATCGCGCAGCGCCTGGCCGAACTCGGCGGCGTCGGCGAAGCGCTGGTCGCGTTCCAGCGCCAGCCCCTTGCGAAGGACCCTCTCCAGTTCGGCCGGCAGCCCGGGACACTTGCTCGCCAAGGCGGGGATCGGCTGGGCGTAGACGACGTCGGCGGGCGTCTGCAGATCGCCGGTGTACAGGCGTTCCCCGGTCAGCGTCTCGACGATGCAAACCGCCAGCGAGAACAGGTCCGAACGCGCGTCCAGCGGCTGACTCTTCGCCTGCTCGGGCGACATGTACCCGACCTTGCCGCGCACCCGGTAGAACGCCGAGGTGTAGGTCGCGGCCTTGGCGATGCCGAAGTCGGACAGCTTCACCTCACCATGCGACGAACAGAGGATATTCGACGGGGAGACGTCGCGGTGAATGATGCCCAGCGGGTCGCCCTTGGCGGACTTGCGTGCGTGGGCGTAGGTCAGACCAGCGAGGATCTCCATGGCCACGTGCACCACGGCGGACAGCGACAAGGTGCGACGGCGCCGCCGCGCGCGCCAGGCCACGGTGCGCAGGTCGGTGCCGCGCACGTACTCCATGACGATGAACAACGTGTCGTCCGACTTGACCAGATCGATGGTGCGAACGATGTTGACGTGGTCGAGGGTGGCGGAGATCTTTGCCTCGCGGAAGAACAGGTCACGGAACTCGGGGCGCGCGGTGAACTCGGGGAGGAGTTGCTTCAACACCACCTCCTTCTCGAAACCACCCTGGCCGAGGCGCTTGCCGAGGTAGATGGCCCCCATGCCCCCTTCAGCCAGGTACCGCTCGATGCGATACTTCCGGGGCGGAGGCTGGTCCGACACTCCGTCTACAATGCCATGGGATCGCGCCCGCTGACCACGCTGCTCACGCTACGCAAACGGGCCGAGGAGGAGGCGGAGAAGGCTCTGGCAGCGGCCGTGCGCAAACGCGCCGCTGCCGAACAGAGGAAGGCAGCGCCCGTCGGCGGCTCGAGCGCGTCGGAAGCGCAGGCGAACGAGCGATGGCGAGCCCGTGTCCGCGAGGAGCTGCGCCAAGCCCGTGACGCAGAGGCGCAGGCCCGGGCTCACCATCGGGAAGCCCGCCGCAACCGGGAGGCCCTGGAGAAACTGGAGGCGCAGAAGGAGACCGAACTCCGCCGCGTCGTGGAACGTCGCGCCGAGGACGCCGTTTCGGATTTGGTCGCCCACCGACGGCCGCCTCGGGCGTAATCATATCCATCCCACTGAACCGTCCGGGCGGTACAGGAACGGACGGTGCCACGGGCGCGGGGGGTGGTGCTTGATCGCTTCCTCGTTCAGCTCGATGCCGAATCCCGGCTTCGTCGGCAACTCGATGTAGCCGTTCTTCACCACCAGCGGCTCCTTCAAGATGTCGCGGCGAGGCCCCGAGTCGTCGGGGATGTGCTCCAGGATCTTGAAGTTGGGGGTCGAGGCGGCGAAGTGCACCGCCACCGCCGTGCCGATGGGACCGTTCGGGTTGTGGGGCGCCACCGAGACGTAGCAGGCCTCGGCGAGCGCGGCGATCTTCTTCGCCTCCAGGAGGCCGCCGCAGACGCAGAGGTCCGGCTGGATGATGTCCAGGGCGCGCACCTCCAGGAGCTGCTGGAACTCGTACTTGGTGTAGTTCGCCTCGCCGCTGGCCAGCGGGATGTTCACGTGGTCCGCCAGCTTCTTCATGTCCGCGGGGTTCTCGGGGCGGATCGGCTCCTCCAGCCACATCGGGTTCTCGGACTCGACCTCCTTGGCCAGACGGATGGCCCGCTTCACCTCGAAGATCTGGGCGTGAACGTCGACGCCCAGATCCACGTCGGGGCCGACCGCCGCGCGCAGGGCGCGGAACTTCTTGCCGAACTCGCGGATGAAGCGGTTGTCGGGAAGGCTGTTCGCCCCCTCGGGATTGGTCTTGAAGGCGGTGTAGCCGTACTTCGCGATCGCCTGCTTGGCGCTCTCGCCGTCGCCGATGCCCTTGTACAGACGCACGCGATCGCGCACCTTGCCGCCGAGGAGCATGTAGACAGGCAGGCCCGCCGCCTTGCCAGCGATGTCCCAGAGCGCATGCTCGATGCCGCTGATGGCGGCGTTCACCACCAGCCCGCCGGGGAAGCGGGTGAAGTTGTGCATCATCGCCCAGAGGTGCTCGACGTTGCGGGGGTCCTGGCCCACCAGCCAGCCTTTGAAGTCGAGGATCACCTTGGCCGTCGCCTCGTCGGGGCCGCAGGAGTAGGCCTCGCCGATGCCGACGATCCCCTGATCGGTCTCGACCTTGACGATCACCTCATTGCGTCTTCCCACCCAGACGAGGAACACCTTGATGTCGGTGATCTTGATCGACGGGGCGGCGCGTGCGAGGCGCGGTGCCAGAAGTGCGGCGGCGAGCAGCTTACGTCGGGTCATCCCCATGGCCCGACATTGTGGACTAGCTGGCGGCTTTGCCCCAGCGCAAGCGAGCGATCCGGATGCCGTCCAGCGAGTTTTTCAGCGAGAGATCCGTTACCGGTCCCTTCCCAGCGCCCCGAGATTGGCGCATAAGGCTCTTCGATGGCCCGCGTGGATCTGGACATGGAATTGTGTGAAGCCGCTTTCGTCTGCGACTTCGTCAGGGTGCGCGAGCTCCTCGGCCACGGCGCGAACCCGAATGCCCGCGACGAGGACGGCCGGACGCCGATCTTCTCGGCCGTGCTGGGTGGGAGCGTGGGCCTCCTGGGGCTGCTGCTGGAGACAGGCGCAGACGTGAACGCCCGGGACCACGAGGGATTCACGGCGCTGCACTTCGCGGCCCAGGAACAGTTGCCCCAGATGGCGAAGATCCTCATCGGCCGGCAGGCGGACCCCAACAGCCTGGACAAGGATGGCAATTCGGCTCTGTGGCGGGCGGTGTTCTCGTGCGACGGGCAGAGCGAGGTGGTGGATCTCCTGCGGGCGGCGGGCGGCAAGGACGACCTGGCGAACAAGGCCGGCGAGACCCCGCTGCAGCTGGCCGAGCGGCTGGGCTTCGCCCACATGTTCGCAAAGAAAAACTGAAGATCGGGACGGACCCTGACGATTTCCTGCGAGCCATGGCCGCAAGGACGATCGTCATCGTGGGTGGGGCGCAGAGTGGGCCGACGGCGGCCGCACGCGCCCGTGAGGTGGACGAGAAGGCGCGCATCCTGATGCTGGAACGCGCCCCGCACGTCAGGTGATCCACGCGCTGACCCGCAAGCCGTTCTGGTTCGCGCAGGCGGCGCAGGCGGACAAATCGGCGCAGGTGGCAGGAGCCAACGCCGCCGGTGCGCAGGTGCGCATGGGCCCGGTGCTGGGGACGGCGATCCTGCGGGTCGGCGATCTCACCGTCGGCCGCACGGGACTGTCGGCCGACGAGGCCCGCCAGCTCACGCGCGGCAAGGCGAGCACGGCCGTGGCCCACGCGCCCGCGCGCGATGCGTTCTTGCCCAACGTCCAGCCGGTCACCGTCGAGCTCACCTACGACCCTCGCTCGGGGCGGCTGCTTGAACCTGTTCGCCGACGGCACGCTCGGCACGTCCTACCTGCTGGTCAAGACGCCGGAGCTGCGCCCGGCGGTCCCGTGAACCGGGCGCGCATCCAGCCGAACCAGTACACGGCCAGCAGCACGAGACAGCCACCGAACGTGTACCCAGCAAGCTGGTTGGGCGGCAGAACGAACAGCACCGTCACCACCGCCACCCACGCCAGAGCGAGCGCGTTCACCGCCGACGACCAGCGCCCCAGGTTCCAGGGTCCGGGAGTCGCCCACCTGCCGCTGCGCCGCGCCCGCCATCCGATGGCGATCGGCAGGGCGTAAGAAGCGTAAAGGGCGATCGTGCTCAGCGCGACCATCGACGAGTAAGCGTCGGCCCACAGCGCGATCAGGAAGGCGAACGCCACCGACACCCATACCGCGACGTGCGGGCTGCGGAAACGCGGCGAGACCTGGGCCAGATGGCGCGACAGCGGCAGGCCACCGTCGCGCGCGAACGCGAACAGCATGCGCGAGTTCGAGGTGACGGACCCCAGCCCGCAGAACCAGATGGCGCCGATCACCATCCACACCAGCGCTCGCCCCAGAACGCCGCCGACGCCGGAATCGATGATGTGCAGGAACGGGTTCTTCGCGGCCGCGGTCGATGCGAGGTCGGGGATCGCCAGCGTCACCGCCAGCAGCATCACCCAGCCGATGACGCCGCTGACGATCACCGACAGCACGATCCCCCACGGCGCGTTCCGGCGCGGATCGCGCGTCTCCTCGGTGACGTGCGCGCTGGCGTCGTAGCCGGTGAAGGTCCACTGGGCCTGCAAGAGCGCGATCAGGAAGGCGTAACCGTAGGCGTGCGGCTCCGAGGTGAAACGCGTGAGGAGGAATGACGGCGCCTGCTTCGGCGCCACCGCCACCAGCACGCCCACCAGCACGGCGACACCCGCGACGTGGTACCAGGCCGACAGCCAGTTCAGGAAACTCACGGCGCGCACGCCGACGTGGTTGAGGGCCGCGTGCGACACCAGCACGGCCGCGTAGATCGGCAGCACGTGCGCGCGGTCGGACTCGAAGCCGAGCATCGGCGCCGCCAGCTCGGCCAGGCCATAGTCGACACCAGCCGTGATGGCGAACTGCCCGATGGTGTTGAGCCACGCCGTCACGAAGCCCCAGCCACGCCCGCCCAGGAACGCGGACCAGTGGTAAAGCGCGCCAGCCGTCGGGTACGACGAGGCCAGCTCGGCCAGACTGGCCGCCACCGCGAGCGTCATCACCGTCACGAGCGGCCACCCGACGGTCATCACCAGCGGCCCGCCGAAGCGCAACCCATGCCCGTACAGCGTCACCGCGCCGGTCAGGATCGAAATGATCGAGAACGACAGCGCGAAGTTGGCGAAGCCACCCATCTCGCGCAGGAGCTGCTGCGCGTAGCCCAGGCGCCGCAGCTCGTCGGCGTCGCGGTCGGCCCCGGGCGTCACGGGCGCATCATATACCGCGACCTAGAGAGTGACAGCCACCTCCAGGCGCTCGGCGGTCTCGCGGATTCCCGCCAGTGTCTCGTCGTCGAGGGGGATCCCCTGATCGCGGTAGGCGCGTTCGGTGGCCAGCTCCAGCTCGCCGGGCGCGTACAGCCGGTCGACCCCCGGAGCGCGACGGCTCTCGTGTATCTGGCTGACGATGCCGTCCACGCGTCGCTTGAACGTGCCGGGATCGACGAAGGCGGCGACGTCCAGCGCCAGCACGAAGTGCCCGTCGCGCCCCGCGGTCGGCCCGTCCTTCATGTTCCCGCTCTCGAGACCGTACCCAGCGCCCGAGAGCAGCGACGACAGGATCCCCATCACCATGGCCAGCGCCACGCCCTTGTGTGCACCCACCGGCTGCAGGAGCCCGACCAGCGCCTTGGCAGCGTCGGTGGTCGGCTGGCCGTCGACGTCGAAGGCCCAGCCCTCCGGCAACGCCAGGCCCTTCTGGTGAAAGACACGGATCTTGCCGTGCGCCGAGGCCGCGAACCCGGCGTCGAACACGATCGGCGCTGCGCGCCCGGCGGGAATACCGACGGCCAGGGGGTTCATGCCGACGATCTTGTCGAGGCCGCCCCAGGGCGCCATCGTCGGCAGGGCGTTCGTCGTGCACACGCCGATCATGTCGGCGGCGATCGCCATGCGCGCGTAGTAGCCCATCGCCCCGCAGTGATTGCTGCCGCGAATGGCGACGGCGCCCAGACCATGCTCGCGCGCCATGGCGATGGCGTGCTTCATGGCGAAGGAGGTGGCGATCTGCCCCATGCTGTTGCCCGCATCGACGACGGCCACGGCGCCCTTGCCCGCGACCAGTGCCGGACGCCCACGCGGATCGACTCCGCCGGTGGTCATCTTCTTGACGTAGTCGGGGACCCGCAGCGTGCCGTGGGAGTGGACGCCCTGCGCGTCGGCGACCACCAGGGAGTCGGCCAGAAGAGCTGCGTCCTCGTCGGACATGCCGCACTTGCGGAAGACGGCAGCCGCGGCGTCGCACAGCGCGACGGCCGGGACACGACGCTCCTTGCCGGATTGTGGGTAAGCAGGCACCGGGTCATCATGCCTGGAAGACCGACCTATGCGAGGGGTTCGTCGTTAGTTAACCTTCGACTTACCCCGCGGTTACCCGGTGCGGCCAGAGTGATCGGCCAGACTACGTATGATGCACGGCCTCGCCACCGCCTCCATCGTCGCCGCCACGCTGGCATCGGAGCCGGGGCGGGATCGGTTCGAGCTGGTGAAGGTGGCGCACGGCGTGTACGCCGCCGTGGCGCGCAAAGGGTTCCCGCTCAATTGCAACGCCGCAGTGATCGTGAACGAGAGCGACGTGCTGGTCGTGGATACCCACGGCACCCCCGGCGCCGCGCAGGGTCTGATCCGCCAGATCCGACGGATCACGTCCCTGCCGATCCGCACCGTCGTCAACACCCACTTCCACGGCGATCACGTGCGCGGCAACCCCGCCTATCAGCGCATCGACCCGAACGAGATCACCATCGTCTCGACGGAGGCCACGCGGGCCCGCCTGGCGGAGGACGAGCCCGCGCTGCTCGTCCGTGAGGCGCAGCAAATCGAAGCGAAGATTGCCGCCGCCAAGGGTGACCGGAAGACGTGGATGGAGCTCGTCGGCTACCGCGCCCAGCTCAAGGCGATGAAGGTGGTGCTGCCCTCGTTGACCTTCGACAAGTCCCTGGTGCTGCGCCGGGGAGCGCGCGACATCTACCTGTTGTTCCTGGGGCGCGGACACACCGACGGCGACGCCGTGGTCTACCTCCCGAAGGAAAAGATCGTCATCACAGGCGATCTGGTCAGCGGCTGGGGGCCGGGCATGAACGACGGCTACCCGAATGAGTGGCCGGCGACACTCGACCAGCTGGCGAAGCTGGATATCGAGACGGTCATCGGGGGGCACGGCCCCCCCGGCGGCAAGGAGATGATCGCGCGGTTGCGCGCCTACCTCGTCGATCTGGTCGTCGAGGTGAAGGCGGTCGTGGCCCGCGGCGGGACCGAGGAGCAAGCGTTGCGTTCGGTCATGGAGCGGATCGTCCCCAAGCACCGCGCCTCGTTCGCGGCCGGCGAGTTCGATCTGCGCGTGCCCGCCAATGTCACCAAGGTCCACGCCGACGTGAAGGCGGGCAAGTACTGATGCGCGCCGCGTGGCTGCTCATCCTGGTGGGCGCCTGCACCCCACCCAGCGCCGATCGGACCGAGAAGCCCGCTCCGCGCCTGGAAGATCCCGATGGCGCGACGCCTGGACGTCGCCCGACACCGCCACGAGCGATCGGGCCGTGGCAGATCGCCCGACGACGCCCGACCGCGCCCCGGATGCTCCGCCGGGAGGCGTGGGCAACGAGTACCTCTGGATCGACGAGGAGATCACCTGGGACCGCACCCGGGCTGGCCTCGTCGTCTCGCGCCCCGCCCCCGCCGACTGGGTGCGCCCGATCGACTATGCCAACGGACGTGCCTACTTCCGCCTCGACGTGAAGACGAAGGCAGACGCGACGCCACTCTGGCTCGAGCTGTGCCTGTGGAACGACCGCATCGGCTCCACCAACCACACCTGCCTCCACTGCATCGACAACCTGACCCGGCCTGGCCACTACGAGTGCAGCGATGACCTGCGTGCCACCGGCAACCTCGATCTCGGCAAGCCGATCGCGGCCATGCAGCACCGGGTGAAGGACGCCATCGGCGGTGACCGCGGTCTGGACTTGATCGGCACGCCCAGCCCGGCGTTGCCCATGAGCGGCCGCTACACCATCGTGCTGGTCCCCGCAGGCGCCACGTTCTCGGACTGGGGCTCGTACCGCTAGCAGCGGCCGCAGTATATCGTCGGGCCGATGGGGGAACGACGGCCCGCGCTGTTCGCCGCCGCGGTGGCGGTCAGCGCGGCGTTGCTGTTCGTCATCCAGCCGCTGTTCGCCAAGCTCCTGTTACCACGGCTGGGAGGGGCGCCGGCGGTGTGGATCGTCTGCGCGACTTTCTACCAGCTTGCCGTCCTCGTCGGTTACGTCTACGCCCACTTGCTTTCCCGCTTGCCGCCCGGGCGACAGGCGGTCATCCATCTGGCGCTCCTGACCGCAGGGCTGCTCTTCTTGCCCCCGACGCTGCAAAGCACGGTCCCGCCCCACGAGCCGATCACCTGGCTGCTGGCGCGGCTGGCTGTCGGCGTCGGACCGCTGGTGGTGTTGCTGTCCGCGACCGCACCGCTCCTGACCAGCTGGTTCGGCCGCCCCTCGTCGGTGGATCCCGCGTTCCTCTACGCCACCAGCAACGCCGGAAGCCTGGTGGGGTTGCTCGCCTATCCGCTGGCCATCGAACCGCTGCTGTCGCTGGGCGGCCAGCGTCTGGGCTGGAGCGTCGCCTACGGGCTGTTCGTTCTGGTGGCGGCGGCCTGCGCCTTCGGGGTCAGGCGCGCGCCCCCTGCCCCGCTGCCGCCCTCCGCGCCGCCGACGGTCGCTCACCGGCTGCGCTGGCTGCTCCTCGCCTTCGTCCCCTCGAGCCTGTACCTCGGCTTCACCACCTGGGTCACGACCGATCTGGCCGCGGTGCCCCTGCTCTGGGTATTGCCGCTGACCGTCTACCTCGGCTCCTTCATCGCCGCCTTCGCGCGCCGGCCGTTCCCCGCCCGGCGAATCCTCCTCTTGCGCCTGCAGCCGCTTGCGCTGTTCGCCATCGCCATCGAGGCCTACGTCAGCCGCGGCGATGTCCGAGGCTGGACGCTGGTCGCGCACTTCGTGGTGCTGGTCCTCTCCTGTTTCGTCTGCCACCGCGAGCTGGCCGAGGCTCGACCCGCGGCCGATCGTCTGACGGAGTACTACGTCTGGGTGGCCGTCGGCGGCGTTCTCGGAGGGCTCTTCGTCGGCGTGCTGGCGCCGCGCCTGTTCCAGTCACCGGCCGAGTACCCTCTGGCCCTGGTGCTGACCGCGCTCTGCCGCCCGGCGACGAATGGCGGGCGCCGATGGCTGGACGTGGTGCTGCCGCTTCTGGCGATGGTGTTCCTGCTGGAATTGGCGCGCCGGGTGAGCGCGCCGGCCGCCCTCGCGCTGGCCGGCGTGCTGGTGGCGCTGCCGTTCGTGATGGCGCCACGGTTCCGGCTCACCGCCGGCGTGGCGGCGATGATGATCGCGGCCGCGCTCCACGCCCGCGGCCATCGCCAGACGCTGTTCGCCGATCGCACCTTCTTCGGAGTCCACCGGGTGCGGCAAGAGGGCGACCTGCATCTGCTGCTCCACGGCGACACCTGGCACGGCCTGCAGAGCTGGACGCGGAAGCGCGAACCGCTCGGTTATCACAGCCGCTCGAGCCCGGTAGGCGAGTTGCTCTCGGCCGAGGGGCTTCAGCAGGTGGCGCACGTCGGGATCGTCGGCCTGGGCGCCGGCGCGCTGGCCGCCTACGGCCATACCGGTCAGCGCTTCACGTTCTTCGAGCTGGATCCGCTGGTCGAGACCATCGCCCGCGACCAGTCGCTGTTCACCTACCTGCGCGACTGCGCTGCCGATGTGCGGGTGGTCCTCGGAGACGCGCGCCTGTCGCTCGAGAGCGCAAAGGCCAAATACGACCTCATCGTCCTCGACGCGTTCTCGTCCGACTCCGTGCCGGTGCACCTGATGACGACGCAGGCCGTGGATCTCTACCTGTCCAGGCTGACGCCGGGCGGCCTGCTGGTGTTCAACGTCTCGAACCGCTACGTACGCCTGGCGCCGGTGCTGGCAGCCGTTGCCCGCGCCCTCGGCGCGTCCGCCTGGATGGCCAGCGACCTGGAGGTTCCGACGGCCGAGCAGAAGGCCGGCAAGCTGCCGTCCGAGTGGCTGGTCGTGGCACGCTCCTGGAACCCATCCGCACGCTGGACGCCGCTGACCAGCGACGTGCGTGCCTGGACCGATCAGTTCTCGAATCTCGCGGGGGCCCTGGGGCTGAGATAGGCTGCGCGCCCAGTCGATGACCAGGGACAGCCAGCGGGTGTGCATCGTCGGAGGCGGCGTCGCGGGCCTGTCCGCCGCGCACGAACTGGCGGAGCGGGGTTTCGCGGTCACCGTGTTCGAGCGCAACGCCATCGCCGGCGGCAAGGCGCGCAGCATGCGAGTGCCCTCCGGCGACGGCCAGCCACCCCTTCCCGGCGAGCACGGCTTCCGGTTCTTCCCCGGCTTCTACCAGCACCTGCCCGACACCCTGAGGCGCATCCCCACGCGCAGCGGACGCACGGTGCACGATTCGCTCGTGCCGGTGCGGGCGATGATGTTCGCGCTGACGCAGCGGCCGCCGCTATCGCTACCCACGGCGCTGCCCCGCTCGTGGCGCGAGGTGAAGATGGTCCTCGCCTTCTTCCGCGGCGTCGGCGAGATGGGCCTGACCATCGACGATTTCATCTTCTATCTCATCAAGATCTGGCGCGTGCTCACCAGCTGCGAGGCGCGGCGGATGGCCGAGCTCGAGCCCGTCTCCTGGTGGGACTACGTCGAGGCAGACAGCCGCACGCAGGTATTTCGCGACCTGCTGGTGGTCGGGGTGACACGCAACCTGGTCGCCGCCAAGGCGGATCTGGCCAACGCCCGTACCGTCGGCCAGGTCGGCATCCAGTTTTTGCGCGATCTCCTCATTCCCGGCCGCACCGCCGACCAGATCCTCGACGGCCCGACGAACCAGGTCTGGATCGATCCCTGGATCGCCCATCTCGAGAGCATGAAGGTCGCCTTCGAGCCCGGCTGGGAGCTGACCGGCATCGGCTTCGATGCGGCCGGACGACGCATCCGCGAGGTGACCCTTCGCAAGGGCGACGAGACCCGCACCGCCGACGCCGACCACTTCTTGTTCGCACTTCCCGTCGAGGTGATGGACCGCGTCCTCGACGGCCACCCGGAACTGGAGAACGCCGCGCCCGATCTAGCCGGCATCGAGACCCTGGCCGGCGAAGTCGCCTGGATGAACGGCATCCAGTTCTACCTGACGGCGGAGACGCCGATCTGCCCCGGCCACGTGAACTACCTCGACAGCCCCTGGGCGCTCACCTCGATCTGCCACTCGCAGTTCTGGCCGTCATACCCCGCGCACACCTTCGGCGACGGCACGGTCAAGACGGTGCTGTCCGTCGACATATCGGCCTGGGACGGCATCGGCGGCAACGGCAAGGAGGCCTGGGACTGCCCGGCCGACGAGGTGGCAGCCGAGGTCTGGACCCAGCTCAAACGCGCGCTCAACCATGGCGAACCGATCCTGCGCGACGACATGCTTCACTCCGCGCGCCCCTGGTTCATCGACGAGGACATCACGGCGCGCGTCCGCAAGGACGGCAGCCAGGCGTTGCCCCCCGACATGCACGCGCGCCGCACCCACGAGAAGGCGGTGGCGAACCGCACGGGTGAGCCGGATCTGTTGACCAACGCCGAGCCGCTGCTGGTGAACGTCGAGAACAGCTGGCGCCATCGCCCCGAGGCGACGACGTCGATCCCGAATCTGTTCCTGGCCAGCGACTACGTCCGCACGCACACCAACCTGGCGACGATGGAGGCGGCAAACGAGGCTGCCCGTCGGGCGGTGAACGGCATCCTCGACGCCGCCCGCTCACCCGCGCCGCGCTGCTGGGTGGCGCCGTTTCCCGAGCCGTTCGGCTGGCTACGCGCGATCGACGAGAAAAAGTTCGCCCAAGGTGAGGCCTGGGAGGATCCCATCCTCGGCAACGCCGGCCTGACCATCGCCGGCCGCCTGACGGCATTCACGCTCAAGGCCATCGCCGCCGTCTTCTTCATGCCGAAGGTGCTTCTTCTGTTCGGCCTGCTGGCCACCGCCGGCTTCGTCGCCATCGGACTGGCGTTCGACACGGTCTGGTCCGTGCTGGCCGGCGCCGCGCACGCTGTCGTCGGTGGTCCGCCACCGCCCCCGCGCACGGCCGCGGCGGTGAGCGTATTCTGGTTCGGGCTGTATGCGATCACCTTCGGCCTGTCGTTGCATCTGCTCCCGTCGGCGGCGCTGAAGAAACTGGGTTTCCCGAGGCAGGAGGGCCCGTGGATGACGGTCCTCGGGAGCATGCCGGTGATCATCGGAACGCTCTACATCACGGGCGCCCTCTTCGGCTTGCCCGCTTTCTTCTGGGCCATTGTCTTCGGGCGCGTCGGAGTATTCCTGCTGTGCCTGCGGCTCGGGGGGTTCCTGGTCGTTGCGGCGCTGCCCGATCTCGTCGGCGCCCTGTGGACCGCGGTCGCGCTCTGCCCCACGCCGGAAGCGGGCTTCGTGCTAGTTCTAGGGCTCTTGAACGTGATCGGCGCCGTCGCGTTCCGACTTTTTCCACGCGGCGCCCGCGAGCGGCTCGGGTTTCCCGAGGCCGCAGGCAACTGGTTGCCGCTGACCTCGGCGTTGCTCGGCTTCTGGGGCGCCTACGACATGCTCGCCGCCGTGGCCGGGTACCGGCCGCTGATGTGGGCCACCGCGCTCGGCCATGCGATCTTCGGCACGGCGTTCGTTGCCGCCGCCGCCGCCCATCGGCGACGCATGCACGTCTGGCGGCCGACGCTGGTGGGTCTCGCGTACTGGGCGACGGCGGTAGCGCTTGCCCTCACCTTGTCGCACATGTAGCTGCGCGAATCGGTGAGCAGCGCTCATTCCCGCCGAACACCTTTTTCTCTAGAATCAAAACCGACTATGCGTATGCAGAGATATTCATCCTTAGTTATTGCGTCGTCCCTGATGCTGGTCGCCAGCTGCGACGAGGGCCGGCTGCGCTCGGCGGTGAACATGCCCAGCCCCGACGCGGACAACGGCTTCGACGTCCCGCTCTTCCCGGACACACCGAACAACACGTCGGATGCTTCGGGGCAGATGGATCGCCCGATGACCACCGATGGACGGGGCGGAAGCGGCGGCATGGACGCGGCCGCCGTCTGCGGCAACGGGCGCACGGAGATGGGCGAGACATGCGACGACGGCAACACCACGCCGGGTGACGGTTGCAACGGCATGTGCCGGATCGAACCGAACTTCGTTTGCCCGACGCCTGGTCAGCCTTGCATGTCGATGGTGGTGTGCGGCGACGGCAAGGTGATGGGTGGCGAGGCCTGCGACGACGGCAACACGCTGCCCGGCGACGGGTGCTCGACGATGTGCCAGGTGGAGACGGGATGGGCCTGTCAGATGCCGGGTCAGCCCTGCACGAGGGTGATGACAGCCCGCTGTGGCGACGGCGTCGTGAACGCCGGCGAGCTGTGCGACGACGGGAACGTCACCGCGGGCGACGGCTGCACCGCCGACTGCAAGCAGGAGCTGGGCTACGCCTGCCCCATGCCGGGCAAGCCCTGCATGAAGAACGAGTTCTGCGGCGACGGGATCCTGAACGGCACCGAGATGTGCGACGACGGGAACATCGCGCCTGGCGACGGCTGCAACGGGACCTGCCGGACCGAGCCTTTCTACATGTGCACGATGCCGGGCAGGCCGTGCGTCAGCACGATCATCTGCGGGGACGGCAAGATCATCGGGGACGAGGCCTGCGACGACAGCAACACGGCGAACGGCGACGGCTGCGCGTCGGACTGCAAGCGCGTGGAACCGGGGTACACCTGCCCGAACAGCGCGGGCGTGGGCGGGGCTTGCATGATGTCGGCGGTGGACAGGTGCGGTGACGGCAAGCTGAGCTACGGCGAATACTGCGACGACGGCAACACGAACAACAACGACGGCTGCAGTTCCCTGTGCAAGGTGGACACCGGGTACACGTGCCCGACGCCGGGCGCGATGTGCGTCCTCATCGAGTGGTGCGGCAACGGCAGGTTGAGCGCAGGCGAGCAGTGCGACGATGGCGATGCCATGGGTGGCGACGGCTGCTCGGCGACCTGCGTGCTGGAGGCGAACTGGGCGTGCCCCACACCGGGCCAGGCCTGCGTCTCGACCATCATTTGCGGCGACCGCAAGATCACGGGCGGCGAGACCTGCGATGACGGCAACACGGCCAACAGCGACGGCTGCTCGTCATCGTGCATGATCGAGACGGGGTGGACCTGCCCCTCGGGCGGCGTCTGCCGGCCGACTCTTTGTGGCGACGGCATCAAGGTCGGTCCCGAGCAGTGCGACGACATGAACATGGTCGCCAGCGACGGCTGCGAGCTGGACTGCACGCTGACGCTGCCGACCGACACCGAGGCCGACGGCTGGGTCTGCCCCACTCCGGGCCAGCCCTGCATGCGCACCACCTGCGGCTCGGGCGGCCAGCAAGGCTCCGAGCAATGCGACGACGGCAACAACGACTCGGGCGACGGCTGCAGCCCCTTCTGTCGCAAGGAGCCGATCTGCCCCGCCGCGGGCGGCGCCTGCATGACCTCCTGCGGGGACGGCCTGCTCTTACCGATCGACAAGACCATGGGTCAGGACTGCGACGACGGGAACACCGTCTCGGGCGACGGGTGCTCGATGACCTGCAAGATCGAGTCGGGCTACATGTGCACCGATATGGTGGTCACGCCGACCACCCTCACCCTGCCGGTCATCTTGCGTGACTTCAAGGCCTACAACGCCGCGACCAACCCCCACCCCGACTTCCAGCAGTGGAACGGCTGCGAGTCGGGCATCGTTCAGGACATGCTGGGCGCCGACGGCAAACCCGCCCACGTCACCTCGGACAAGCTGAGGACGACCAACGACTACACGCCCGACACGGCGGGTACGTTGCAGGGCATCGACTACTTCTCCAAGTGGTACAAGGACGACGCGACCTACAACAGGACCGTGAAGAGCACGCTGACCTTCACGAAGCTGGTGTCCGGCGAATTCCAGTTTGCCCGCGCGGACGCCACAGGGAACGCCACCGATGGTTTCTTTCCGCTCGATGGCCTGGGCTGGATGGACGACCAGGCGGTCACGACCGGGTCGCCGGCGGTCTCGAACGGCACGCACAACTTCTTCTTCACTTCGGAAGTCCGCTACTGGTTCGAGTACAAGGGCGGCGAGAAGCTGGATTTCACCGGCGACGACGACGTCTTCGTCTTCCTGAACAAGAAGCTCGCGGTGGACATCGGGGGCGTCCATGGGGCCAAGAACGGCAGTGTCACGCTGAACGCGGATGGGACCGGCACCACGGTCGACCAGGACACGACCTGCGCCAACACCCGCACCCGCACGAACTTCGCCTTTGGCATGACGGTCGGCAGCGTCTACGAGATCGTCGTCTTCCAGGCCGAGCGCCACACCTCCAAGTCGGCGTACACACTGACTCTGTCCAACTTCACGGCCACGAAGAGCACATGCAACACGGTATGCGGAGACGCAGTGGTGGCTGGGACGGAGCAATGCGATCGGGGAACGGCGATGAACACAGGGGCATACGGGACGTGCAATGCGGATTGCACGCTGCCGCCCCGGTGCGGGGACGCGGTGCTACAGGGGACGATCGAACAGTGTGACAACGGGAGCAACCTGACGCCGTACTCGGCGGTGGCCGGCAGCTGCGCTCCCGGTTGCAAGGCGCCCGGCCGCTGCGGCGACGCGATCCTGCACGCCGCGTACGGCGAGGCGTGCGACCAGGGCGCGAACAACGGCATGGGCTACGGCTTCTGTACGGCGACTTGCCTGCTGGGCCCGCGCTGCGGCGACGGGATCATCACCGACGCCGAGACCTGCGACGACGGGATCAACAACGGGACCTCGGGCAGCGCCTGCGGCTCGACCTGCCAGAAGAAATGCGGCAACGGCGTGCTGGATGCGCGCGAGATGTGCGACAACGGCACGGCCATGAACACCGGCGGATACGGCAAGTGCAACCCGGATTGTTCGCTGGCGTCGCGCTGCGGAGACGGGGTCAAGCAGATGCCGCCCGAGACCTGCGACGACGGCAAGAACGACGGCAGCTACGGCACCTGCACCAACATGTGCCTTCTGGGCCCGCGCTGCGGCGACGGCACGATCCAGAATGCGGCGGGCGAATTGTGCGATCAGGGGGCGGGCAACGTCACCACGGGCTATGGCAAAGGGATGTGCCTGACCCGGTGCAAGCCGGCTCCGTTCTGCGGCGACCGCGCGGTCGACGTGGCCAACGGCGAGGGCTGCGACGACGGCGTCAACAGCGGCCAGCCCGGCTCGTGCACCACGAACTGCAGCGCCTACGTGCCGCTGCTGTCGTGTGGAAACGGCGCGGTCGAGCCGCCCGAGCAGTGCGACGACGGCGCCAACAACGGCACCATGGCCTCGACCTGCGACACCACATGCCGCAGGAAGTGCGGCAACGGCTTCAAGGATCCGGGCGAGGCATGCGACGACGGAACCAACGACGGCACCTACGGGACGTGCAACAACAACTGCACGCTGGCTCCGTACTGCGGCGATGGCACCAAGAACGGTATCGAGCAGTGCGATCTCGGCATGGTGAACGAGGCCAACCCCTACGGCATGAACAAGTGCAGCACCGCCTGCCAGACGGCGCCCTACTGCGGCGACGGTCGCATCCAGATGCCCTTCGGCGAGGTGTGCGACAGCTCCCCGGGCTGCGTCAACATGTGCACCATGGTCGTCATCCCGTAACGGCAACTCTCGACAGGGAGGAGGCCAGGTGACGCTGGCCGCCTTCCAGGAGGAGCGCGACGCCGTGATCGTGAAGCGCGGGATCGTCCTCGGCGAGGCGCAAGACAGCGAGGCCTTCGTCGGCCTTCATGCCGAGGGTGGCCGCAAGCGAGCGGGCGCGTGACCAACACGCGCGGGCCCCCCTCGGGCGGCCGCGCAGGCGGCGCAGATCGCCGAGGCGCAGTTCGGCACGAGGGCGCGCGAACGGGAAGACGCGGGCAAAGGCGATCAGCGCCCGGCAGGCGCGCGCGGCGGCGCGGGAGATCGCGCGATCGGCGGGGTTCGCGGCCCACAACGCCAGCAGCACCTCGGCCACGGCGGCGTAGGCGTCGACACAGGCGCTCATCACCGGTGGGCCGGCGGCGATCTCCGCCAGCGCGCGCTCGGCGGCGACGCGTGCGGTACCCAGATCGTTGCGGCGAAACGCCACCAGCGCCAGCGTGCCCTGCGCCCAGATGCGCTCGTCGCGGCCCAGCGCCGCGGCCGTGCCGGCCGCCTCGCGCGCGTCGACCAGAGCCTCGTCGAGACGGCCCAGCGCCAGACGCGCCTGCGCCCTCTCGAGCCGGCTCCAGCACTGCGTCTGGGTGTCGCCACGCGCCGCGGACGCGCCCACGGACTCGGCGGTCGCCAGCGCCTCCTCGACGGCGCCCGTCAGCATCTGATTGAACGCACGCACGCCGGTAGCCTCTTCCCAGCGCCGCCGGTAGCCGAGGGTCAGCGCGATCTCCACCACCCGCTGCAGGCGGCGGTCAGCTTCAGCCCAGGCGCCGCTGCCCGAAAGCACCACCGCGCGGATGAGTTCGAGATAGGACTCGACGGCCGGATCGGACACCCGGGCCAGGGTCTCCTCGGCGCGTCTCAGGTACTGGGGCGCCAGCCTGCGCATCGGCGGCACCAGACTCAGCGCCGCGAACGCGTTCGAGTAGGCGCTCGCCAGTTCGGGCGATGGTGCCACACGCTCGGCCAGGTTCAGGGTGCGCAGGTTGGCGTGAAACAACGGCAGCGGGTTGGCCTCGAAGTAGTAGACCTGGAACAGGCGATCGTAAGCGCGCGCCGCCTCGAGCAAGGGGGCGCTGTCCACGACCGGCCGGCGCAGCACCCCCGGACGCAGCCGGTGCCAGACCTGGCGCGCGACCTGGAAGAGGGTGCTCAGCGCCAGGCCCAGCGGCGTGCGCGGCTCGGGACGCCCCAGCAGCGCCACCGCCCGGCGCAGGTGATCCTTGCTGCTGGACAGCTTGCCCAGGCCCTGGAGCGCGTCGCCCGCCAGCCGCTCCCAGCGCGCGCGCCGCAATCCATCCGAGCCGAGGTGGGCCTCGGTGTCCAGGCGCAGCGCCTCCTCGAAGAAGGCGACCGCGTCGCCGTTCGCCGACTGCGCCAGCGAGTGCAGGCCGGCCTTTTCCAGATAGTCGACCGCGCGAGAGAAGTTTCCGGCCTGGCGGTGGTGATGCGCCAGCTTCGGATAGACCAGCGGCAACCGCGTCGAGCCCGCGTGACGGCGCTCCAGCGCCTCGGCCGCGAGCCGGTGAAGCGCGCGACGGCGCTCGAGAGCGGTCGCCTCGTGTGCCACCTCGCGCAGCTTGTCGTGCACGAACGACAGAAGCCCCGTGCTCGTCTCGACGAACACCTGCCGTGCCAGAAGCTCGTTCGTCGCCGCCAGGACGCGATCCTCGACCCCGATGTCCCGCTCGGCCACCGCCGTCAGGAGATCGGGCGTGAACTCGCGCCCGATGACCGCAGCCACCTCGGCCAGCGCGCGCGCATCCTCCGACAAGCCGTCCAGACGACGCTCGACCAGCGCCTTCAGGTTGCGCGGCAGCTGCAACGCCGTCACCTTCTCCTGACCGCGCTGCCAGCGGCCCTGGGCGTCCCGGTCAAGCAGCTTCTCGGCCAGCGCGGTCCGCAGGTACTCGGCGACGAAGAAAGGGTTGCCCTCGGATTCGCGGGCCACGAATCGCGACAGATCGTCCGGCGCTTCCGCCAGCCCCAGCATGTCCGCCACCATGGTTCCGACCGCCTTGCCGTCGAGGCGCCCGAGCTCGATCCGCGTCGGTGCCGTCTTCGCCAGCAAGGCATCGAGGCCCGGCGACACTTCCTCGGAGCGATAGGTGCCAAGCAACATCAGGCGGCGCTCGGCGGTGGCGACATAACGGCGCGCCAGCAGGTCCACCAGAGCCAGCGACAGATCATCTGCCCATTGCATGTCGTCCAGCACCACCAGCAGCGCCTTGTCGTCGGCGAACGCGCGGATGGTCTCACCCAGCGCCTCCAGCATGCGCTCGCGCGCGGCCTGCGCCGGCAGGGGAGGCGGCTCGGGTTGCCCGTCGTCGCCCGGCACCTGGGCCAGCGCCGGCTCGGTGGTGGCGAGCAACCGGTGGTGGCGACCCAGAACACGCGCGGTGGTCGTCTGACCGCCCGCCACGCAGCGCTCGGCGATCCGCTGCAAGAGCGGCCGGAACGGATGTAGCGGCGAGCCACGCTCGACCCCTTCGCCCCCGGGTGCCAGGCAAGCCCCAGTCACCACCTCGATGCCGTCGCGGTGAGCGATGCGCGACACCATGGCCGCCACCGAGGTCTTGCCGATGCCGCTCTCGCCCCCGATCAGCACGAGACCGCCGGCACCGGCGCGTGTCTTCTCCAACGCCGCCAGCACGTCGTCGATGATCGCCCGCCGGCCGACGACCCTCGGCTGATAAAGATACGCCGCCGATCGAACCGGATCACCGCCGGGCCAGCCCTCGGCACCCATCGCGGCCAGCTTGCGGGCAACGTCGTCGGCGTGTCCCACGCGCTCGCGCGGGCTCTTGGCCAGAAGCTGCAGCACCAGTTCGTCCAGCGCGGACGGCACCCCGTCGGCGAAACGCGATGGCGCGGGCGCCTGGGCGTGCAGGTGTTTCTGCATGATCTCCTGGTTCGAGTCACCCGGGAACGGCAAGCGCGCCGTGATCGCCTCGAACAGCGTGCAGCCGAGCGCGTATAGATCCGTGCGCGCGTCCTCGGTGTCGCCGCGCACCTGCTCGGGCGAGATGTACCCGACGGTGCCCACGAACCCCGACGCGTCCTCCAGCACCTCGCGACCAAGCGCCCCCTCGCGGCGTCCCGCCAGGCCGAAGTCCATCAGCACCGGGGTTCCGTCGGGCCGAACGTAGACGTTCGACGGCTTGAAGTCGCGGTGGACCAGTCCCTCGCCGTGCAGGAAGGCGAGCGGTGCGCAGATCCGCCGGAACAGGGTCAGCACCTCGGGCAGGCGGCCCCCCGCTGCCAGCCGCCGTGGCGACGACGCCGTCTCGGGCGGATCACGCCAGCTGTCGTCCACCGGCGCATGAATGGTTGTCGTCGAATCGGCGCCGCGCTGCTTGAAGGCACTGGCGAAGATGCGAACGAAGCGCAGATCCAGGGGCTCGCCCTCGAGCAACTCCATCGCGTACCAGGGCCGGCCGTCATGAACGCCCTCGTCGAGAATGCGCACGATCCCCGGGTGCTGCAGCCGCTGCAGCGCGCGGATCTCGCGCCGCACACTCGACAGATGAGGCATGCGCGTCGCGCGAACCGTCTTGCACGCCACCTCCTGGCCGGTGTCGCGGTGCCGCGCCCGGTACACCACACCCACCCCGCCCTCTCCCAGCCGCGCCAGGATCTGGTACGGCCCGATTGCGGCGGGCATGGCGGGCATGGCGGCACCATACCCGGTCTTTCACCTCTGGGAGTAAACTGCCCCGATGCCTCTCATCACCGGAAGCAAGACGAGGCCGTCCTACGACGTGGTGATAGTTGGTTCGGGCGCGGGTGGCGGCATCAGCGGCTACCTCCTGGCGCAAGCCGGCCTGAAGGTGCTGATGGTCGAGGCGGGCCGCAACTACAAGCCGCTCGAGGAGACGCCGATGCTGAACCTGCCGTCGCAGGCTCCGCTGCGCGGCGATCGCACCCCCGACAAGCCGTTCGGTTTTTACGACGCCACCGTCGGCGGCGGCTGGCAGGTGCCCGGCGAGCCCTACACCACTGCGCCCGGCGGCGAGGAGTTCATCTGGTGGCGCCCGCGCATGCTGGGCGGCCGCACCAACCACTGGGGCCGCATCTCGCTGCGCATGGGCCCCTACGACTTCAAGCCGAAGAGCCGCGACGGTCTCGGCTTCGACTGGCCTCTGACCTACGACGAGCTGGCCCCCTACTACGACAAGACCGAGGCGCTGATCGGCGTCTACGGCAGCAACGAGGGCCTGGAGAACACCCCCGATTCGTCGCCCGGCATCCTCCTGCCGCCGCCCAAGCCCCGCGCCTTCGAGCTCCTCACCAAGAAGACCTGCGACAAGCTCGGCATCCCGGTGATCCCCTCGCGTCTGGCGATCCTGTCGAAGCTCCTGGATCACATGAAGGTGTCGCGCTACATCCACCCCGACAACCCGAAGGCCGCGAAGATCCTCGCCGACCACATGCAGACGCGGCTGGCGTGCATCTGGGCAACCGATTGCGGTCGTGGCTGCTCGATCGGCGCCAACTTCCAGTCGACGACAGTTCTGCTGCCACCCGCTGTCGCCACCGGCAACCTGGACATCATCACCGACGCCATGGTGCGCGAGGTGACCGTCGACAAGAACGGCCGCGCCACCGGTGTCCACTACATCGACAAGCACACCCGCACCGATCGCCATGCCGCCGGCCGAACGGTGATCCTGGCGGCTGGCTCGTCCGAGTCGGCGCGCATCCTCCTCAACTCGAAGAGCCGGATGTTCCCGAGCGGCCTGTCCAACGGCAGCGGTCTCGTCGGCCGCTACCTGATGGACACCACCTGCAGCGACATCAGCGCCCAGATCCCGGCGCTGGAGAACACCCCTCCGCACAACGAGGAGGGCGCCTCGGCCATGCACATGTACATGCCCTGGTGGCTGTACAAGGAACAGAGCAAGCTCGGCTTCGCGCGCGGCTACCACATCGAGTTCCACGGCGGCAAGCGCATGCCCAACATGGGCACCTTCGGCGCGCTGGGGGCCAGGACCAACGGCGCGTACGGCAAGAAGCTGAAGCAGGAGGCGCGCCGCTACTACGGCAGCAACATCAGCTTCTCGGGCCGCGGCGAGATGATCCCGAACGACAAGAGCTACTGCGAGCTGGACCCGGATCTGGTCGACATGTGGGGCATCCCGGTGCTGCGCTTCCACTGGAAGTGGAGCGAGCACGAGACCAAGCAGGCCGAGCACATGCAGAAGACCTTCACCCAGATCGCCGAGTCCATGGGCGGCAAGGTGACGAGCCGGATCCAGATGCGCAAGCCCGGCGAGGGAATCCACGAGGTCGGCACCACGCGCATGGGCGATGACAGGCGCACCTCGGTGCTGAACGGCCAGTGCCAGTCGTGGGAGGTGAAGAACCTGTTCATCACCGACGGAAGTCCCTTCGTCTCGAACGCCGACAAGAACCCGACGCTTTCGATCATGGCGCTGGCCTGGCGGACCTGCGACTACCTCATGGCCGAGATGAAGCGGAGGAACATCTGATGTCGTCCAAGCTGGTCACCATCGGACGCCGCGACGCCCTGAAGCGCATCGCGACGGTAGGCACCGGGGCCGCCGTGGCTCCGCACGTCGTCCTCGCGGCGGACCCGCCTGCGCCACCGAAACGCCCGCTCACCGATCCCGATCTGGTGAATCCGGTCATCCCCTGGGAAAAGGTGCTGAGTGCCGAGGAATTGAAGACTCTGGCCGTGCTGTGCGACCTCATCGTGCCCGCCGACGAGCACTCTCCGTCGGCGAGCAAGGTCGGCGTCCCCGACTTCATCAACGAGTGGGTGAGCGCGCCCTACCCGACCCAGCAGGCCGACCAGCAGACGATCCGCGGCGGCCTGGCCTGGCTGAACACCGAATCCCACAAGCGCTTCGGCCGCGCCTTCGCCGATCTCGCTGCCGCGCAGCACCACCAGATCTGCGACGATATCTGCCACGTCCCGAAGGCGAAGCCCCAGCACAAGGTGGGCGCGCGCTTCTTCGACCGCCTGCGCAGCCTCACCGTGGGCGGCTTTTACACCACCCCCGAGGGAATGAAGGACGTGCAGTACATCGGCAACGTCCCGTCGGCCTCGTTCGAGGGCCCACCGCCCGAGGTGCTCAAGCACCTCAAACTTCTCTAGAAGACGTAGCCGACGTTTGCGCCGAGGGTCCAGTTGCGCAGGTTGTCCTCGCGGGGCGACACCTGACCGAGCAGGTCGTTGAAGTAGGTGAAGCGGTAGGCGAAGCGCGCCTCGAAGAACAGGTGTCCCTGGCCGATGCTGAGGCCGCCGCCGACCGGCACCACCGCGACATCATCGCTGTTGGCCATCGTCTCGCCCATGACGTCGGCTCCGTTGACTGCGTAGTGCATCCATCCAAGCCCGGCAATCACGAACGGTGTGATGAAGGCGTGGTCGACGTAAAGAGGCAGGTTGACCCGCATCAGCCCCTCGGCGCCGTTGCCGATCAGCGTGGCGTTGTTGCTGAGCTCCGTGGCCATCATCGGGTGAGCCGACCCGATGTACGCCGTCTCGATGGCGAACACGCGCCTGGTGCCGACCACGAGCCGCGCATCCCAGTAGCCACCGGTGCGCGTCAACACCTGCATCTGCGCGCGCGCGAAGTCGACGACGCCACCGCCGCCCTGGATGCTGATGCCTGGTCCCGGCGGCGGCGCCCACGGCCGGGCCGGCGCGCTCACCATGGGCGGAGCGAACTCGGCCGACGGCGTGTCCGCGGCATGCGCGTGCCGTGGCGGCCGAGCCTCGGGCGGCGGCGACGGTATGATTGGCTGTTTGGCCGTTTTCTTCTCGGCCGCCGGCGCCTCCTCGGCGGGCGCGCCCGGCGACTCGACGGCAGCAGGAGGCGTCGACGGCGGCGTGAGCGGCGCCGCTTCGGTCTCCTCCACGGGTGCGGTCTCACTCACGGGCGCAGGCTTCGCCTCCACAGGCGCCGGCTCGAACTTCGGCGGCTCGACCACACTTGGCCGCACCTCCGATTGCTGGGCCCACGCCGGTGCCCATCCCCACATGCATCCCCCAATGACCAACCCCAGGCATGCCCTCATGATGCACGCTCATTCAGCAGCTTCCGTGCCACCGCCACGCCCAGCAGAATCCAGCCTCGCTGCTTCCGATCCGGGACAGCCCACCGCGCCCCGTTTCGTGCCGGTAACCCTCGCCATGATCATGGGGGTGGACTGACCGCCCAGCGTGCGGCCGCTTCGATGAGGAGCCAGCCAGAGGGCGGCATGTTCTCGAACGAGACAGCGTCGTCACCCAAGTACACACGACGAGCGGGGGCATTCAGGCCGGCCATGGCGGCGCCGGTCTCGTAACCAAAATACACGGGGTGAGTTGGATCATCGGGAGCCACGCCGATCACGTTCGCAGCCGGCGCCGGGATCCCGTAGGACAGGGTTCCGGTGCGGCTGGTGATTGCCACCGGACCGGCGAGCCCACCCGCGAGGGGATGCTGGGGCATGGTGATGAGCAAATCCGTACCTGGCACGTCGCCCTTGCCCTGGCCAGAGATCATGCCCAGACCCATGAGAGCACCCGTCTCGAAGACGATGAGCGGCACGCGCACATTCCTGAGTTTCGTGCCAAGTGACACGCTGAGGCCGCTCTCCGACACCACCACCAGCGACCGGCCAGCGGCATCGGCGTCAGTGACAGCCTCGTTCGACACAAACGTTGGTGTGCAACCCCACGAGCGGAGACGGCTCTCGAGGAACGTGTCCCACCTCCGGGACTGAGCGTCTGCGCCACCGACGACGAGCGTCGGCCCGCACCAGTTGCCGGACCCGAGATCCTGTGACCGCTCGGCCGCGGCCTCCAGACCCCCTTCCGTGGAACCGGCTGCAGCATCGATCAGGACTCCGAGGTTCGGAGGACGGCCAAGATCCACGCAGGCGCTCCCGAACACGGCGAGCACGAGGAAACGGAAGCGACAACTAAACGCGCGCACGACGGGACAGCCCCTCGATCACTGTACGTCGATGTGCCATCGCACGCGAGCCAGCGTGACCGCTACGATCTCGCACCCCTCTTGCACCCCCGCCGTGCGCGCGGTAAAGACGATGGCTTCCCGCCAGGGCGCGTAGCTCATCTGGATAGAGTATCGGCCTCCGAAGCCGAGGGTAGTGGGTTCGAGTCCCGCCGCGCCCACCGAGACAAGTCGTCAACGTCACTGGAGTTTTCGAAGTCCGCTCCCGGCTCTGAATCGCGTTTTTCGCCCGCTTGGACCACATATGGACCACGGGACGGGACAGCGCCTGCTAACCCCTGCACGCCGAAGACAAGCCGGTCGATCTCGTTTCGCAGGTAGCCGGGCAAAAGGTCTCCGTAGACCTCGGTCGTGATGCGCGGATCGCCGGCCCTTCATTTCGAGATCAGCCGCGCTGTCGTGTGGGCGATCTCTGCGCCGGAGCGATCGAAGACGTCGTTGTGACCGGCTCCAGGGATCGTGAGCATCGTCTTCGGCGCCCGGATCCTCTCGAATAAACGCTCGCCCATCGAATGAGGGATGAGCTCGTCGCTGTCTCCGTGGATCACGAGTGTCGGCGCGGTAAGGTGCTGGACCTTGTCGATGGAGGCAAAACGCTGCGAGATGAGCAGGTTCCCGAGCGGCACCACCCTTGATGCCATCTCGGCCAGCGACGTGAAGGTGCTCTGGAGAACCACCGCTGCCGCCTGATATCTCACCGCTGTTTCGACGGCGACCGCTCCGCCGAGTGACTCACCGTAGATGATCACGGGAAGGCGCCATGCCTCGGCCCACTTGAAAGCCGCGTCGGCATCGAGGTACAGCCCGTTCTCCGACGGCTCCCCCTCGCTGCGGCCGTAGCCGCGATAGTCGAGAAGGAGCGTATCCAGGCCCTCCCGGGCAAAGGCCGCGGCGCAGGGGACACGGTCGGCGACATTTCCGCCGTTGCCGTGAAACATGAGGACGAGCGCTCGAGGTGCCGCAACCTTCACGTGCCAGCCGTGAAGCCGCACGCCATCCGCTGCCGTCAACGAGACGTCGTCGAACGCCAGGCGCGCCGCCGCAGGCGTTGTCCAGAGCTCGCGCTCCGGCACGTAGACCATGTAGCGCTCGATGGCCTTACGGAACACGACGAGTCCCACGGCGCTCACCAGTAGTGCAACCAGCAGTAGACGAGTGAAACGCAGCGCCACCCGCAACGCCCGATGCACCCGTCCACGATACCAAGCCCGCGTGCCGGCGCCATGCTCGCTTCCCGGCCCGGGGGATCCGGGTCTTGAAGACGCCGTCTCGTTGGCTCGTTGAAAGTCCCCTCTGTGCCACGGACCGATCGATGAACGGACATCTCCGCACTTCGGCGCAACGGCATCACACCCTTACCCCTTCCAGGCCTGGGCAATCGGGACGCGGCGGCCGGGGCCGAAGGCCTTGCCGGTGATCTTCAGGCCGGGCGGCATCTGGCGGCGCTTGTACTCGGACAGACGCACACGGCGGACCACATCCTCGACGATCATCTTGTCGAAGCCGGCGGCCACCAGAGCGGCGGCATCCAGACCCTGCTCGACGTGCGCTTCCAGGATGGCGTCGAGGACGTCGTAGGGCGGCAGCGTGTCCTGGTCGGTCTGATCGGGGCGCAGCTCGGCGGACGGCGGCTTCGTCAGCGTCGATTCGGGGATCACCAAGCGCTCGGCGTTGAGCTCGCGCGCCAGCTGGTACACCAGCGTCTTCGGGACGTCGCTGATCACCGCCAGGCCGCCGTTCATGTCGCCGTAGAGCGTGCAGTAGCCGGTGGCCAGCTCGCTCTTGTTGCCGGTGGTCAGCAACAGCGAGCCGAGCTTGTTCGAAAGCGCCATCAACAGCGCCCCGCGGACGCGCGCCTGCAAGTTCTCCTCGGTGGCGTCGGGGGAGCGGCCGGCAAACGACGGCGCCAGGCTGCCGAGCAGGGCCGTGAACGCCGGCTCGATTGAGATCTCCTGGACCTCGATGCCCAGCGAATGCGCAAGGTCGACGGCGTCGCGGCGCGAATGCTCGGAGGAGTAACGCGACGGCATGGCGACGCCGAGTACGTTCTTCGGTCCCAGCGCCCGCGCGGCAACACAGGCGACCACCGCCGAGTCGACGCCGCCCGAGAGCCCCACCAGCGCCTTGTGAAAGCCGCAACGGCGGGCGTAGTCGCGCGTGCCCAGCGTCAGCGCCGCCAGCGCCGACCGCGCGTCGGAGTCGGTGAACGGACGCAGATCGCCCGTCGTCGCCTCGAGGTCGGCGACGATCAGATCCGGGGCATGCTCGAGGGCGCGAGCGATGATCTGACCGTCCGCCCCCAGCACCAGGCTGGCCCCGTCGAACACCAGGTCGTCCTGGCCGCCCACCTGGTTGGCGAACACCAGCGGGCGGCTCCAGCGGCGGGCCGTCGCGGCCAGCATCCGCGGCCGCAGGTGACGCTTCTCGATGGTGTACGGCGACGCCGAGACGTTGATGATCACCTCGGCGCCGTCGGCCACGAGCCGCTCGATCGGGTCTTCCCGGTACAGGCGCCGCGGCCAGAAGTCGGCGTCGTTCCAGACGTCCTCGCACACGGAGATCCCGAGGCGGTGACCCCGGAACGGCGCGCACTGCACGGAGGTGGCGGGCTCGAAGTAGCGCCACTCATCGAAGACGTCGTACGTCGGCAGGAGCGCCTTGCGGTGTACCGACACCACGCGGCCGGCGTCGAGCAGCGCGGCAGCGTTGGCGATGCGCCGGCCGGCGCCGTCCGAAAGGCGCTCGGCGAACCCGACGACCACCCCCACGCGGTCCACGCGCCGCGCGAGGCTATCCAGTGCCCGCAGCCCGGCGTCGATGAACGCCGGTCGCTCCAGCAGATCACGCGGGGGGTAACCGCAGATCGCCAGCTCGGGGAGGACCAGGAGATCGGCGCCGCGGCGCTCTGCCTCACCAAGCGCCGCCATGATCAGCGCCAGATTGCCGTCGAAATCCCCGATTGTGGGGTCGATCTGCCCGAGGGCGACCTTCACACGCAGATTGTCCCACATCGGCGCGTGCTAAGATCGTCGTGCATGTCCACGGCCCCAGCGCGGCCGCTCACGCCCGAGCCCACCACGTCAGACTTTCGCGGCCTGGCTCTGCTCGAGGCGTTGAAGCGGCCCAGCGAGATCCCTCGCGCCAACCGCGTCTACGTCAACCGCAACCTCAAGCTGTCGCAGATCGAGGTGGTCGGCTTCGACATGGACTACACCCTGGCGCTGTACAACCAGCCGAAGATCGAGGAGCTGTCGGTGCGCGCCACGCTCGACAAGCTGGTCTCCAACAAGGGTTATCCCAGCGTCATCACCGCCCTCGATTACGACCCGTCGCTGGGGATCCGCGGCCTGGTGGTCGACCGCGTGCACGGCAACACCTTCAAGCCCGATCGCTACAACACGCCCGGCCGGGCGGTGCACGGGCGCAAGCCGCTCGATCGGGCGCAGCGGGCCGAGCTGTATCTGCGGCAGCGGACGTCGCTGGGCACCGACCGCTACGCCTGGATCGATTCGCTCTTCGCGCTGCCCGAGGCGGTGCTGTACATCTCGCTGGTCGAGTTCTTCGATTCGTTCTCGGGGCCCAAGCCGGACTACGCGCAGCTGTGGCAGGACATCCGCGAGTGCATCGATCTGGCCCACCGGGACGGGTCGATCAAGGTGATTGTTGCGGCGCAGATGCAGCAATTCATCGAGCGTGACGATGCCCTGGCCGAGACGCTGCACAAGTTCCGCTCGTCGGGAAAGCGCCTCTTCCTGCTGACCAACTCGTCCTGGGATTACACGGATCCGGTGATGCGCTACCTGCTGGACGGGGTGCTTTCCGCGTATCCGAGCTGGCGCAATTACTTCGACATCATCGTCGTCAGCGCCTGCAAGCCGACGTTCTTCACCGGAGACGCGCCGTTCTTCGAGCTGGACGCCGAGGGACAGCCGGTCGCCAGGACGGCCGAAGGGCCGTTCGTGCGGGGCCGCGTCTACTCCGGCGGCAACGTCCGCGAGTTCGAGCAGCGGGCCCGGGCGCAAGGAGACCGGGTGCTGTTCGTCGGCGATCACATCTACGGCGACATGTTGCGCTCGCGGAAGTCGTCGACCTGGCGGACGGCGATGGTCCTGCAGGAACTGGAGCCCGAGATCAGCGTGCATGATCGCGTGGCGCCCGAGCTGGCACGCCTCGACGATCTCGATCGGCAGCTGCGGCACCTGGATGCCGAGGTCAGCGACAAGCAGCTGATGCTGCGCTCGCTGCAGAAAATCGAGGAGGCCGACGGCTCGACCGAAGAAATCGTCGCCGCCAAGCGCACCGTCAAGGAGACGCTGGATCGCCTGCGCGCCGAGCTGCGCGCCAGCGTCGCCGAGCACACGCACCTCGAGGTCGAGCTGGACGCGGCGTTCAACCGCCACTGGGGCCCGATGTTCCGCGAGGGCCGCGAGATCAGCAAATTCGGCGAGCAGGTCGAGGCTTACGCCTGCGTCTACACCAGCCGCGTATCGAACTTTCGCTTCTACTCACCGCACCGGCATTTCCGCGGGCCGCGCGACCGGATGCCTCACGAGCGGTAGCCGGCGTCGACAAGCGCAGCATCGTTCACGGCGCGGCGAAGCGCGGGAAAGCGCGGATCGTCGCGCACGGTCGGATGCACCCGGTTCGAGAGCATCGCCACGAAGGTTTCGCGTTCGGCGTCGATCCACAGAGAGCAGCCCGTGAATCCGAGGTGGCCGACGGCGCGGCGGGCGATGACGTCCCCCGCCAGCGAACCCGAAGCCGAGGGGCCGTCCCAGCCGAGACGCCAGTTCGATCCCGGCACGCCCGCCGGCGACCAGAAAAGGCGCAGCACCTCGCGGTCCACGAGAGATCCTCCGTCTCGCCAGGCGGCGCACAGAGCGTGGGCGATCGCGGCCACGTCGGCCGCCGAGCCGAACAGCCCCGCATGTCCGGCGACGCCACCCATGGCGTACGCATTCTGGTCGTCGACCTCGCCCGGGACGCGCTGGGTGGGCGCGGCGGCTGGCCGCTCCGGCTGGGCCAGGTCCACGAAGCGGGCCTTCACCCCGAGCGGCTGGAAGATCGCGCGGGCCGCCAGGCGATCGAGGCGGTCGCCCAGCAGGCGCTCGAGCGCGTCACCGAGCAGGATGAACCCGAGATCCGAGTAGACCGACTGGGTCCCCGGCTCGTAGGCCCGCGGCTCCATGGCCGCCAGCGCGACGATCTGGCCGCGTCCTTGGGCGCGCTCGAAAAAGGGGCGGTGGGCGACGAAACCGCCGGCGTGCGCCAGGGTCTGGCGCGCGGTCGGTCCCCCATCCATCAGCGGAGCGTCCAGCGCGAGCCGGCCGGCGGTGACGGCGCGCATGGCCAGGAGGCTGGTCACCAGCGCCTTGGTGAGCGACGCCAGGTCGTAGACAGTGTCGGGGGCGGCCCCGAACCCTTCGACGAACGCGGTGGTTCCCCCCGTGCCCACGGTCACCACCAGACCGGGGACCACGCCGTCGGTGACGGCCTCCTGACACAGGGGGCGCAGCCTGGAAAACGATCCGGCCAACGCCAGAAGGCTAGCACCTTTGTATGATGTCGGGGGCCAACCCCACAACGCCATGAAGCTGGGCGAGTACGAGATCCTCGGAAGGATCGCCGTCGGCGGCATGGCGGAGGTGTATCGCGGACGCGCGCTCGGCGAGGAGGGCTTCGAAAAGCCGGTCGCCATCAAGCGGATCCTGCCCGACTACGCGCGCGACACGCGCTTCGTGTCCATGCTGCTGACGGAGGCGCGCATCCATGCGCAGCTGTCCCACCGGAACATCGTCCAGATCCACGACCTCGGCCTCTCGGACGAGGGCGAGTACTTCATCGTGCTGGAATACGTCGACGGCCGCGACCTGGCGGCGCTGCTGGACGTCCTGTCACGCGCCAGCGCCCCGGATGGCGCCCGGATGCGGGTGAGCGACGCCGTCGCCCTGCATGTGCTGATCGAGCTGGGCGAGGGGGCCCATTTCGCCCACGATCAACGGGGTGACGATGGTCAGCTGCTGGGTCTGATCCACCGCGACATCTCGCCCTCGAACGTCCTGCTCTCGTATGCCGGCGAGGTGAAGCTGGCCGACTTCGGCCTCGCGAAGCGGCGGACGGATCACTCCGTGGTCGGCTCGCTGAAGGGGCAGCTGGCGTACATGTCACCGGAACAGGCGCGCCGGTTGCCCCTGGATCGCCGGAGCGACATCTTCGCGCTGGGCGCCATCCTGTTCGAGCTGCTGACAGGGCGGCGGCTGCGCGAGATCACCAACGAGGTGCAGGGCTGGCAAGAGGTGGCGTCAGGCCTGGTCCCCTCGCCGCTCCCGTTCCGTCCCGATCTGTCGCCGCCGGTGGAACGGGTGCTGGCCGGCGCGCTGGCCTCGGATCCGCGCGACCGTTTTCCGGAGGCACGCACACTGGTCACCGCGGCCCGCGAGGCGCTGGAGACGGTGCCTCGCACGTCGGTAGGCGAGGTGGCCGAGCTCCAGGCCTTGCTGCACGCAGTGCTCCCGCCCGGTCTTCCGCGTCGCGACACCGAGCAATCGAAGGTGATCCGGCTGGTCTCGGAGTTCCTGCCGCGGGACAAGACGGTGCGTTCGCCGGCGCTGGGGGCGGCACCTGCGGCCAAGGGGCGCAGACGGCGCACGCCCGCCCCGGTCCCGGGGTTGACGGCGGCGCTTGGTGGCAAGTCGCCGACCCCGGCGCCCAGGCGGACGCCCCCGGAGCCGGCGCCGGTACAGCCGTACATGCCGATCGGTGATTCTGGCCCACGGCGGACGAGCAAGACACGCACGGCCGCACAATCCGAACCCGTTCCCGTGCTGCAGCCGCCCCGGCAGGGCCGGGTGATCGCCTTGGCCATCGCAGCTGCGGCGCTGACGCTGGCGGCGATCGTCCACCTGGTCTTCGTACCCCTGCCGATCCTCGCGGTGTGGTTGACGCCGGCGCCGCTGGACGTGAGATCCGAGCCGAGCGGCGCCGAGGTCTACCTCGACGGCATCCGCTTCGTTTCTCCGACGCCGACGTCGAGACTGGTGCAGCGCGATCGCCGCCCGCACCTGCTGGAGCTCCGCAAGGAGGGGTTCCAGACCGTGCGCAGGATCATCCGCTTCGATCGCAAGAAGCAGATGGAGGTCTCGCTGCCGCTGAACGCGGAGAGCCGCCCCTCGTTCCGGCCGATGCCGGTGGCACCCAGATGAGCGCTAGCGGCCTGCCCCGACCACGTGCAACGTCGTCGGACCGCTGACCGCCAGGTGGGCGTGGAGCTTCTTCATCATGGCGCGCCCGATTCCCTTGATGCGCACCAGCTCCTCGACGGTCTTGAAGGGGCGCGCCTTGCGGTAGCTGAGGATGGTCTGCACCTTGGCCGGACCGATGCCGGGGAGGAGTTGCAGCTCCTCGGCCGTGGCGGTGTTCAGGTTGACCACGCCCTCGACGGGTTTCTTGCCGGCGGCCTGCGCCGAGGCAGTGACGAGCAACAACAGAAGGACGATTCGCTTGAGCATGGCCGGTTGTTCGGCACGCCCGGCCGGAAGTTGCCTGTTCATCCCCCGCGGGCGCGCGGATCGAGCCTGTCGCGAAGCGCGTCGCCGACCAGGTTGAAGCCCAGCACGACGAGCGCGATCGACAGGCCGGGAACGGCTGCCAGCCGGGCCGAACGCCACAGATAGGTCGTCCCCTGGGCGAGTAGCGCGCCCCAGCTGTAGGGCACCGCCGGGCCGAGGCCGAGGAACGAGAGGCTCGCCTCGACCATGATCACGGCGCCGAAGCCGAAGGTCGCCTGCACGACCAGCGGCCCGACGATCGACGGCACCACGTGACGCGAGAGGATCCACCACAGCCCTGCACCGCTTGCGCGCGCGGCCTGGACGTACTCGCGTTCGCGCACCGCCAGGGTCTGACCCCGGGCGACACGCGCGTAGGCGACCCAGCCGTTCACCGCCAGCGCGAACACCACGAACGTGACCGACGGCCGGCGCACGAGCGCCACGATCACCAGGTTCAGCAGGATCCCCGGGAACGAGAGGAGCACGTCCATGATCCGCATCAGCACCTCGTCCACCCAGCCGCCCACGTAGCCGGCGAACGCCCCCACCAGCGTCCCCACCACGAAGCAGACCAGCACGGTGATGCCGGAGATCGCAAGCGCCAGCCGGGCGCCGTGAAGCACCATCGCCAGCAGGTCAGTGCCGTTCTCGTCGGTGCCGAGCGGGTGGCCGGGGCCAGGCGGCGCCAGCACCCGATCGAGGTCGTGCGCCGTCGGATCCGATGCGACCAGCGGCCCGATCAGAGCCGCGCCGACGAACAGCAGCAAGAACACCGCGCCGACAATGGTGCCAGGCCGCTTCATCGCACCCTGATGCGCGGATCCAGCGCCGCATAAGCCAGGTCGACCACCAGGTTCACCACGACGTACGAGACGGCGATCACCAGCACCACCCCCTGCACCACCTTCCAGTCGCGTACCGTCAGCGCGTCGAGGAGCAGCGTGCCGAGCCCGGGCCGCGCGAAGATCTTCTCGGTGACGATGGCGCCCGCCAGCAGCGCGCCCAGCTGGATGCCGGCCACGGTCACCACCGGCAAGAGCGCGTTCGGCAGCGCGTGCCGCACCAGCACCCGCGCCGGCGACAGCCCCTTCGCCCGCGCCGTGCGGATGAAGTCCTCGCGCGCCACCTCGAGCAGCGACGAGCGGGTCATCCGCGCGAGCATCGCCGACAGCTGCGCGGCCAGCGTCACCGCCGGCAGGACCAGCGCTCCGGCGGCCGAAGGTGGATCGACCGGTCCGGGCAGCCAGCCGAGCCGCACGTAGAACAGCGCCAGCAAGAGCGGCCCCATCCACATCGCCGGCACCGCGATCATCGCGAAGCTGGTCCCCATGACCACGCCGTCCAGCCAGGAGCCAGGGCGCAGCGAGGCCAGCGTGCCGAGCGGCACGGCGACCAGAAGCGCCAGGGCCACGGCCGCGAGGGCCAGCTCGATCGTCCGCGGGTAGACGGCGGCGATCAGCGAGACGACCGTCGAGCGGCGATCGCGGCAAGAGGTGCCGAGCGTCCCCGAGGTGACGTCGCGGGCGAAGGCCAGCAACTGCCCGGCGATCGGTTTGTCGAGATCGAGGCACCGCCGGAGCTCGTCCCGGTCGGCCTGCTGCGCCTGCTCGCCCAGCATGGCGTCGACGGGATCGCCGGGCACCGCGTGGCGCAAGGCGAACACCGCCAGCGAGACACCGACGATCGCCGTCAGAGCGCCGACGGCACGCCGCGCGGCGAAGGCGAGGACTCGAGTCATCTCACTGCGGGTACGTCACTGCGGTTTGCGCGTCGGCGCGCAGAAGCGGATCACCTTGGTCGGGACCTTCAGCAATGCCTCGCTGCCGTCGGTGCCGGCCAGGCGGCACTCGTAGCCGCCGCGGCAGTCGCCGTTACCCCCGCATCGCTTGGCGCAGTAGCGGCGCTCGGAGGCGCGCGGCGCGCAGCGGCCTTCGGCCAGGCAGAGCTCCTCGGTCGCGCAGGACTGGTCGGGCCCGCAGGTGGTGGTGAGGTAGGGAAAGATGCGGATGCATTCCGCCTCGCCGGGGCAGGAGCGCTCGTCGCAGCCGTCGACCGTGCAGTAGCCGCCGGGCTGGGAAATGTCGCAGCTGCGCTCCGATGTCTGGCTGCAATCGATGCTGGTCGTGCAGCCGTCGCCGATCTCATGCCCACACGAGGCGGCGAGCAGGAGCACCCCGAGGCGCCAAGCGTTCTTCACGGCGTCCTATTTACCGTCTCGCCGGCGGGGGCCGCCAGGGGAATGCGCCGCTGGCCTGTGACGTGCATTTCTAGTGGAGGATGGCGTCGATGATCAGGGTGGCCAGAAAGCCGGTGACGACGCCGGCGGAGGCGGTGCCTTCGTGGCCGTGGCTGTGGGATTCAGGGATGATCTCGTTGGAGGTGACGTAGATCAGGGTGCCACCGGCGAGGGCGAGGACGAAGGGGAGGAGCGAAGTCGTGGCTGCGGAGAGGGTGTGGCCGACGAGGGCGCCGAGGGGAACGGTGGCGCCGGAGAGGAGGACGACCAGGAGGCCACGGACGGGGGAGACGCCGCTCCGGCGCAGAGGCGCGCCCATGACCACGCCCTCGCAGGCGTTCTGCAGGGCGACGGCGGCGGCGAGCAGGAGGCCGAGGCGGTGCGACCCGGTGGCCACGAAGCCGGCGCCGATCGCCAGACCCTCGGGGAAGCGGTGGATGCTCAGCGCGCCGACGATGGCGTAGCTGCGGCGCAGGTCCTCCGATGGCTCCTCCTCGTGTGCGTGCGGACCGATGTGGTGGCGGTGGCCGCGCGCGTGCCGGTGCGGGATGAAGCGGTCCATCACGGCGGCGACGCCGACGCCGGCGATGAATCCGGCGATCACCAGTGCCAGCCGCGTGCCGTCGAGGCCGGCGTCGGTGCGCACTCCCGCCAGCGCCTCGGTCAGCAGACCCAGGGTCGCCGCGGCGAGCATCAGGCCGGCGCCCAGACCGAGGATGCCGTCGTAGACGCGGCGGGGCAGCGCCCGCACGAAGAAGAACGGGAACGCGCCCAGGCCCGTGGCAAGCCCGGTGAGTGTCGCGGCGATCATTGCATCGCGCATGAAACCTCCCGCATGAAACTTCGGCCTTCTATCATGGGGGCCGTGGCGACGGCTTATCTGGCCCTGGGTTCGAACCTGGGTGACCGCGCGACCTTCCTGCGTTCGGCGATCGAGCGCCTGGGGCCCGTCGTCGCGAGCCCGGTGGTGGAGACCGACGCCGTCGCGGACGAGCCACAACCCCCGTACCTGAACCAGGTGATCCGGATCGAGACGGCGCTCTCGCCGCGGGCGCTGCTGGACCGTTGCCTGGAGATCGAGGCGGAACTGGGGCGGGTGCGCCCGGGCGCGCGCACGCTGGACATCGATCTGCTGCTCTACGATCAGGAGATCATCAACGAGCCGGATCTCGTCCTGCCCCATCCGCGGATGCTGGAGCGGACGTTCGTGCGCGTCCCGCTGGCCGCGGTGGCCACACCCGGCCTGCGGCACCCCGTCACGGGGGAGCGGCTGGATCGGTTCGACGGTAAAGCCGCCACTGGCCGCGGTCGGACACCAGGGTGACCGGCGCGTCGCGAAACGGCTCGGGCCAGACGCCGTCCATCGGGCGCTCCAGCAAGAAGTAGTCGTACCCGGCCCCGTGTTCCTGCCACACGAACTGCGCCGGGTCGCCCCACGGCGGGGCTTGCGGCGCGGGTCGCGCGGTCACCCAGTACGACCCGGGATGTCCGCCGAGGTACGGCACCGCGCGCCCACCCTTGCGCGCCACGTAGTACTGCACCAGGTACGGGTGAGCGCGGCCGTAGTGACGCTCGCGCAGCGCCGGCATCCCCAGCACCGACTGCCCCGGCGGGATGGCATCGATGGCCTGGTCGAAACCGTCGAGCACGCGGCCGCGCCAGTAGGTGGCGAGGTCGACGGTCACGTAGACGCCGAAGGCCAGGGCCACGGCCGCTGGCAGCACCAGCGCCGAGCGCGGCAGCCCGCGTGGCGAGATTCGCACGGCCACGATGGCCACCAGGAAAAGCGGCAGCGCGCAGCGGACCCGCAGCCCCCACCAGTAGGTCGGCCAGTTGACCCGGTTGGGCAGCAGCAGGTAGCCAGCGAGAAGGATGCCGCACGCCCAGGCGAGCCAGAGGCGGCCACTTCGGTCGTCCAGCGCAGCATCGCGCACGCCGCGCGCGAGGAACAGCGCCAGACCTGCGAGCGCCACCAGCGCCACCAGTTCGTCGATGTGGCCCGCATAGCCACCGCCCAGCCAGTCCAGGAACACCCGCGCGTCGTCGAGCAACGGCGGGCGCTCGAGCCGCAGCTCGCGGGCGAGGCGCGCGCCGACGCGCACCCTGTCGTTCCCACCTCCGAAGAAGGTGCTGGCCCAGGCGGCCAGAAACAGCGCCGTCGGCACGACGCAGAGCAGGCGCAGCCCACGCGCACGCACCGTCCCGCGCCACAACGGCAGCGGCGCACAGACCGCAAGCGTCATCGTCAGCGCGAACGGATGCGCAAACGCCGTGAACAGCAACGCGCCGGCAAGGCCCAGGTACGCGCGCGGCCGCGGGCGGTCGACGACTTCCTTGGCGAAGGCGAGCGCCAGCAACAGACCCGGCACCGCGGCGGCGCTGCCGACGAAGCCGTACCAGATCTGCTGGTGAAAGGTCACCGGGAGCGCCAGCAGCGCCAGCTCGCGCGGCCGGCCGAACGCCGGCAGCAACACCAGCATCGCCAGCGCGGGCCCGGCGACGCAGAAGATCGCGATGAACAGGTTGAACGCCAGGTCGACCGGAACGTGCAGCTTGGCCGCCGCAAAACCCCAGGCGAAGTACAGCACCGAGGGGTACGGCCCGAAGTCGATGTCGTAGAACTCGGCGATGCGCGCCGCCGGGTTGTCGGTGTGAGCGAACACGCCGCACAGGCCCTCGATCCCCGGAGCGTCGTGGAACGGGAGCACGCGGGTCACCGCCAGCGGCGCCACCTGGGCCACCAGCGCCAGCGCGAAAATCAACGCGAACGCGCGCCTCGGCACCTAGAGACCGAGAATGGCGGTGTGCCGCTCGTTCACGAAGCGCTTCATGCCGTCGATCTCGGTCACCGGATTGCACGCCATGCCCGCCGGCGAGGCCATCATGTCGGGCACGCTCAGCGTGCGCGCCGCCTCGTCGATCGCCGGCAGCACAGCGGCCGGGTTGAGGATCGTCTTGTCGAGGTCGCGCAGCTTTTGCTTGAACTCCTCGCGGTACGCCTTGAAGAAGGTGTCCTTGTAGTAGCTCCACCACTCGCCCGGCAATCCGGTGCTGTTGTTCTGGGGATCGCCCAGCTCGCCGATGAAGAACGAGACGTTGCCCGCGTAGCGTCGCTGCTTGCCGATCTCGCCGTCGAAATCGTCGGGCAGCATCGTCCACTTGCCGTCGGAGCGTCTGAAGAGGAAGTAGTTGTGGAAGGCGTCGTCCCAGGGCGCCGACCAGTTGCGAACGGCGAGGTAGCTCAGGATCTCCTGATAGTCGAACGAGTCGGTGAAGAACTTCTTCATCGCCGGCACGCCGCCCGCGCGCGCAGCCTGCAGCGCGGTCAACATGGCGATGATGTCGTCGAGCCCCTTGCCGTCGGTCTTGATGTCATAGGTGTACTCCCAGCGCTGGCGCGCGGGGAAGCCGCAGAAATCGGTGATGAGCCGGCCGTCCGCCGGACCCCACGGGCCTTGGTCGACCGGCAAGGTCGCGCCGTCGGGTTTGTACAGATCGCCCGTGACGCCCTTCCAGCGTTTCTTGATCAGCTCTGCGTCGAGATCCTCTTTCTCCATCACGTAGTTGTAGTAGTTGCCGTTCACGTACTGGCGTCCGAAGCGCACGTCGATCGCCGGGACGCCGGCCTGGTTCATCAGCTTGCCCTCGACGGTCCAGCCGATGCCGGGGCAGCTCTGGCTCAGCTTGTTCAGATAGCTGCCCGTGCGCTGTCCCAGGAGCTTGTTGTAGCGCGGAAACTTGAAGCGCCAGCTCAATGCCAGCATCGGCGCCGGCCCCGTCGGAGCAGCGCCGGCCGGCCAGCGCGCGATCGTGCGGCCGAGCCGACGGTTGTACGGGCTGCCGCCGTAGCGAACCCGCACGTCGTACACCACGCCGTCGTAGACGTAGACCCCCGGGACGTTCTCGTTCCAGCGCAGGTTCGGCTGGCACATGCCGATGAGGCGCCCGGGCGCGATCGCGTCCCACATCCGGTTCCAGCTCGGCATGGCGATCAGGACCTCGTACACGGGCGCGCTGCTCGCCGGCGCCGGCGTGACGAAGTAAGCGTGCCAGGCGAAGGGGTCGCTGGCGTGAGGCGAGATCAGCTCCCGCCCCCTGCCCCTGTCACCCATGATCCGGTAGCGAACGATCGCGCGGTCCGCCTGCATGGGCAGTTCCGCCAGCCCACCCGTCAGCTTCACAGGCTTGATCGCCTCGTTGGTCACCGCCAGGTCGTCGACGAAGTACTCCACCTCGGGGTCGCGCACGACGCCACGATCGGAAAACTTCACCTGCACCACGGCCGGGTTCGTGGCACGGATGATCTTCCCGGTTCCGCCCCTGGGCGTCACCGACAGTTCGACGACAATCGGGCGGATCTCGCCGGCGCCGCCGTTCGCCCGCCCGGGCGTGGCACCGTCCACCATGGAGGCGACCCAGTTGGCGGGTTCGCCGGCCGGCACATCGAAGCTGACTCGCTCGAGCGAACGGCCCATGAAGCGGTGCTTGTCCAGCGGCAGGAGGTCGGCGGCCAGGAAATCCTCCTGGGCCCCCAGTGCGTCGGCGCCGGAGGTCCAGGGGAAGGCATCGTCGAAAACCACCGCGTCGACGTTCCCGGCGGCGCCGTTGAGCAGGATCTGGCCCCCGCCGTTGTTCAGCTGGCCCATGTAGTCGCCGAGCACGTTTTCGGGCGCAAGCCGGTAGCCGGCCACCTTCAGTAGCTCGGCGCGGTTCTTCGCCACGACCAGGTACTGGCCTGACTGGATGGACGTGCTGGCGGGAAAAGCGAACCGCACGTCGCCGCCGATCGTCCAGCCCGCGAGCAACACCGCCTTGTCGCCGCGGTTGTGGAGTTCGATGAACTCGTGGTCCTCGGTCACTCCGTCATCGAGGACCGCGTGGTACATGATCTCGGACAGGAAGACGCCGGTCTTGTTGTCGACCGTGGTGCCGCCGCTGCCTCCCGCGCCGCTGCCTCCCGTGGCGCCACCGCCCGCGCTGCCGCCCTCCCCCGTGTCGCCGCCGGAAATCATCCCATGGCAGCCGACGGCCAGAAGCGTGGCCAGGACTCGCGGCCGGGCGTACATCCCGGCCGAGTATACCTACACGGCGTGCTTGTGTTCCGGATCCGTCACGACCCTGGCACCGTGCTGTGACGCGGCGGTGAGCCCGCGAACGAGGCTGGCAAACCGCGAGAGGGCCGTGACGTTGCTGGTCAGCGCCAGGAACACGATCCCCGCGATCGCCAACCAGTGGCGCGGACGGGTCTCGTTGGGAAACACCACCGCCTCGAAGATCGGCGACAGCGCGACGCTGGCGCCCAGGTAGAGAAGGCGCTCGGTCCGCTGCATCAAGCCGTCACGTATCGGATGGCCCAGCGCCTCGCTCTTGGCGCGCACGTAGGGCACCAGCGAGCAGCCCACCAACGCCAGCAGCACCGGCGCCACCACCCAGCTGTCGCGGTAGTAGACGCCGAGCCCGACCAGCATCAGGGCGTCCGTGTAGCGGTCGAGGATCGAATCGATTGCCGCGCCCGCGGGGGACACCTGATTGCGAGCGCGAGCCAGGCGGCCATCCATGGCATCGAGAATGCCGGCGAAGAGGAAGGACCAACCTGCCAGCGCGAACCGCCCGGTGCTTGCAGCCACCGCGGCACCGACCCCGAGAGCGGCCGCGGCCGCGGTCACCGTGTTCGCCGAGATGCCGCTGCGAAGCAGGAGCCGCCACAGCGGATCGAAGGCCCAGAAGAAGAAGCAACGCATGTGCGGCCCGACCAGTGCCGTGTGTCCCCGCGCATCCTTTTCCCACTGGGTCGGCATGCCCCGGACCGCGCAACGGATCAGGAAGACGCCGTAGCTGCCGAAGATGTACACCGAGCCGATGATGGCCGGCAGCAGCGCGGTCAGGACCCGCGCACGCGGACTGAGATCTCCCACCAAGAAATCGTGCATGACGTCACCCGCACAAGAAGTAAGCACTCCGCGGCGGGTAGGCCGTGACTCAGATCAACGTGACGCCCAGGCCCGCACCGTCGGTGGGGCGGAGGAAGCCGTCTTCCAGCACGAAACCGCCGTCGGCCACGTCACGGGCGAGATCCAGGCTGCCGTCGAGATCCAGGTAGCGGGTCGCGGGCGAGGCGAGCGCGGCGTGGAGCGCGGCGGCGATGCCGATCCGGCTCTCGTCCATGCAACCCCACATCAGCGTCATGCCGGCGGTCTCGGCGATGGTGGCGATCGCCAGCGCAGGGCGAATGCCGCCGCACTTCATCAGCTTGATGTTGAAGATCTCCGCCGGGCGCGGCGTGACCGCCAGGCGCAGGGCGTCGGCCGGCGCCAGGAGGCTCTCGTCGGCGCACAGGAGCGCGCGCATCGCCGGAGGCAACGCCCGCAGCTCGTCGATGGCGTTCGCCTTCACCGGCTGCTCGAGGAACTCGATGCCCAGCGTCTCGGTGGCCGTGAAGAACCGCCGGGTCTCTTCCAGCGTGTAGCCCTGGTTGGCGTCGGCGCGGATCAGCATCCGGCTGCCGACGTGCTCGCGCAGCTTGCGCACCCGCTCGATGTCCTCTTCCAGCGCCCGGCCGATCTTCACCTTGAGGATCCGGAACCCGCGCCCCAGATACTCGTCCGCCTCGCGGATCGCCTCGTCGGCCTTCATGATGCCGATGGTTACCGACGTGGGCAGCCGCTCGTGCGCCCGCCCGATGATCGTACCGAGCGGCACCCCCAGTGTCTGACCGAGCAGATCGTGAAGCGCCATGTCGCCGGCGGCGCGTGCCGCAGGCGCACCCGGAGTCTGTTCCGCGAGCGTGCGCGCCAGCGTCGGCAACGCGCGCACGTCGGCACCGACGAGACACTGAAGTTTCTCCAGCGCCGCCTGGCAGTGCGCGTTCGTCTCACCGGTGACGTGCGGCTCCGGGCTGGCGGCGCCGAGTCCGATCCGCCCGCGGTCGTCGCGCAGGATGACGAGCCCGATCTCCACCTCGGAGACCGTGCGAAAGGTGATGGTGTACGGCCGCGACAGCGGCAGCCGCTCGACTCTGGTCTCGACTGATGCGATCGGCACCGGGCGAAGACTACGCCACCCGGGGGGCTCCCAGGTAGAAGCGCTGCTTGCGGACGCGCTGGAGGTAGTCGCGGATCATCCGCACGTGCAGGCCGGCGATGGCCATGAAGCGGATGCCGCGGCTGTGGAAGTAGGTGTCCTCCAGGTTGCGGCAGGCCTCGCCCGCGGCCCAGATGGTCTCGCTCTCGCCCGGAAGCGTGAACTCGAGGCCAACGACCGTGCCTGGCTTCACCAGCGAGCTCGGCAGCGTGTTGATGAACAGGCCCCCCTCGCTGACGTTCACGGTGAAGCCCCGTTGCGCGCGATCGGCGACGTAGGCATTCATGTACATCTCGAGCGGCACCCGGTGCTCGTAACGACGATCAAGCTCCATGTAGGACATATTCCTACAGTGTAGCTATTCGTCAATTTTTCAGGTACTGCCGGACCACGGGAAGCAGCGCATCCGCGCCCTCTTCTACAGGCCTAACGACTGGTAATTTAAGTTGTTTTTCTAATTTCTTCTGCTCATCGATCAAGGCGTCCTTCGACAGCTTCTCGCCATTGAGAGTGATCGCCAGGACCTTGGCCCCGTAGAGCCCGATGAGCTGGATCTCCTCCTCGATGGGGGGGATCGGCCAGCCGGGCAGGCCCTTGAAGTCCTTCCGGCCGGGGGCGTGCTGCAGGATCACTCCCTTGGCCTGTGCCGAGATGATCAGTTCCGAGCCGCAGGGCCCGGACGGATTGCGCAGCGCCGACTGTCCCTCGAGGACGATCAGATCGGGTGACAGCGCCTTGTCGCAGGCGACGACCGCGTGCTCGATCTCGCCCGAGACGAAGTCGTTCATCGTCGAGTCGAAGACGAAGCCGAAGCGGCCGCCCTGCATCCACCCCGTCTGCCCGGTGTAGATCATCTCCGCCTTCAGGCCCGCCTGCGCGCAGGCGTGTACCAGGAGACGCGCGGTGGTGCGCTTGCCGAGTGCGCAGTCGGTGCCGAGGACCGCCAGCCGCGGCGCCCGTACCTGTGCGATGTCGCCATTCCAGAAGTGCAGCTCGGCTGCTGGCCTCGGCCGGCGCACGTCGAGGACCCGCACGCCGGTGGCGGCGATGTGGCGGTCGTCGCTGGCCAGTTCGTGCAGACCGCTGACGATGGTGAGGCCGGCGCGCGCGGCCTCGAGCAGCACGACGCGCAGCTCGGGTGGCAAGCGGCCGCCCTTGGTGGCGACGCCCACGATGCAGGTGTCGGGGCCGCGGGCGAGCGCCTCGGTGAGCGTGGCGACGATCGGGATGTCGCGGTGGCGGCCGTCCAGTGCCTGGCCCGCGTCCTCACCGGCCGACTCGGGGTCGACCACCGCCACAACCCGGTAGCGCTCGGAGCCGCGCACCAGCCCGTGCGCCGTCTTGGCGCTGTCCGTGCGATACGCATTCGGGGCAAGAACGACCGCTGTGCCTTCCATGGCTGAATAATCCCCCGGCAGCGCCCGTCACCGCTAGTTGATCGTCTGGCTATCTCTGTGCCAGAACATCTGCATCCGAGGAGGACCCATGTCTCGATTTCTTTGTAGCGCGTTGCTTACCGCCGCCCTGTCGTTCACCCTGGCGACGGCGCGGGCGCAGGACGACAAGAACAAATGCACCATCGCCATCAAGGGCGACGGCGACGTCAAGAAGGCCTGCGACGCCGGCGGCATCAAGCGCGCCAAGGCCGTCATGAAGGCTCAGGTCAAGCTGGGCAAGGACAAGGGCATCAAGCACGAGTGCGACGACTGCCACAAGGACGAGGCCAACGGGAACTGGGCCCTGACCAAGGACGGGCAGGAGAAGTTCGACAAGTTGCTCGCGGCTATTAAATAAAATGGGAACCCTGGGAGGGTGGGGGCCCCTGCCCCTCCCAAACCCTCCCGCGATCAAATAGCGCGGAGGAGCTGGCGGACCTCGTCGAGGGCGCGACGGCACGAGGCCAGACCCGCCACGCAGAGCAGGATCCTGGGCATCGGGGCCGAGTCTATACTCGCGGCGTGCTCGCGCTGCTGCTGGCCGCCGCGGTGACTGTCCCGACGGGGAAGGCGACCACGCTGGTGGCCCGGCCCTCGCCGGTGGTGGTGATCCCGGCCGGCGCGTTCCAGATGGGCGCGACGGCCGAGGACCTGCAGTCTGCGCGGCGGCTGTGCGGCGAGGAGTTGCGCGGCGGCGGCGCTCTGCTGCTGGAGCTGTCGCCCCGGTGCGGCTCGCGCTTCGATGCCGAGACGCCGCAGGCCGAGGTGTTCTTGCCGGCGTTCGCCATCGATCGCACGGAAGTCACCGTGAATGCATACGCCGCCTGTGTGAAACAGCGGGGCTGCCGCGCGGCGCCCGAGGTGCGCCTCGAGGCCGACGATGCCGACCTGCCGGTCGAGCGTGTGACCTGGCTGGAAGCGACGGCGTTCTGCCGGACGCGCGGGGGGCGGCTGCCATCGGAGGCGGAGTGGGAGAAGGCGGCGCGGGCGATCGGCCGGCGGACGTGGCCCTGGGGCAGCGACTGGCAGGAGGGACGGGCGAACCACGGGCGCGCGCAGCGGATGGCGCCCGGCGGAACGGCTGGCGACGACGACACGCTGGACGGCTCGGACGGATTCGCGGCGCGGGCGCCAGTCGGGCGGCTCGGGCGCGGCGCCAGCGCCTACGGAGTCCTGGACCTTGCGGGCAACGTCTGGGAGTGGACCGCCGGCTACTTCTCGCGCGAGCCGCCGCAGGTGGCTACCCGCTTCGATCCCCGGGGGCCGCTGGGGGGCGAGGAGCGCGCCATCCGGGGCGGCGGCTACCGGTCGCCCCCGTCGGACCTGCGCTTGACCCGGCGCGTGGGGCTGGCCCCGACCGAGCGGATGGCGGGCATCGGCTTCCGGTGCGCGTACGACCTGGAAGTTCAGCCTTGATCCGGGTGAAATTGAGAGTTATTCTCAAAATCGTTCGCAGCATGATTGTCTGCATCTGTCACGGCATCCCCGAACGAACCGTGCGCCTCGTGGCAGCCGCAGGGGCGACCACCGTCGAGAGCGTGGCCGAGGCCTGCGGCGCCGGTGCCGGCTGTGGCAGTTGCCACGGCGAGATTCAAGACATTCTCGCCGAGCGCCGTCCCGCTCGCTGTGCGGATTGTGTGATGCCCGAGCTTCGGTTAGCGTCCGCCGGTAGATGAAGGGCAACGCTGGCGTCATCGACGCCCTCAACGACATCCTCACCGCCGAGCTGACCGGCATCAACCAGTACTTCGTGCATGCCCGCATGTGCGAGAACTGGGGTTACAAGCGGCTATGGGAGAGGCTCCGCGCGGAATCCATCGACGAGATGAAGCACGCCGACGAGCTGATCACGCGCATCCTCTATCTGGAAGGCGTGCCCAACGTGCAGCGGCTGTCGAAGATCCGGATCGGCGAGACCGTCGGCGAGCAGCTGAAGAGCGATCTGGTCGTCGAGAAAGACGCCGTCGATCGGCTGAACACGGCGATCGAGCTCTGCCGCGCGCAGGGCGACCACGGCACACGGGCGCTGCTGGAGAAAATGTTGACGTCGGAGGAAGATCACCTGAACTGGATCGAGGAGCAACTTGAGCTCATCTCCCAGGTCGGCGAGGGGAATTACCTCGCTCAGCAAATTCGCAGTTAGCCTCCTCGTCGCCGGCACCGCCGTCGCCGCCGATCGGCCTGCGTTCAACAAGCGGACGGGCCTGTTCGAGCCGCCGTTCTCCGAGCTGGAGCGTGCGGTCGCGCGGAAGGACCGGGCCGAGCTCGGGCGATGGGCCGGGCGCTTCGGGCCGTCGCGCCTCGGCCAGGCGCTGCGAGGGACCGACCGCGGACACCAGCTCGCGGCGCTCGAGGCAGCACCGCTCTTGCCCGGGAACGCCCGGTTGCTCGAGGCGGTGACCCCGCTTCTGGAAGGCCGCGACGAGGCAGTCGCCGAGGCAGCCGCGCACGCCGCCGGTCGGATGCTGGATCGGACCGAACCGGGGCGCCTGGCCGACTGGGACATCCCGGTGGATGTCGTCACGCAGGTCTGCGCGGCGCTGGCCACTGTGGTCAGCGATGGCCAGCGGCCAGCGGGACCGCGGCTGGCGGCGATCGAGGCGCGCGCGGAAGCAGGGCACCGCTGCGTCGCCATGGATGCCAGCGCGCTGCTCTTCGATCCCGTGCCGGAGATCCGACGCGCGGCCCTGCTGGTGATGGACATGGACGCGGAGAAGGTAGCCGCGGCGCTGGCTGATCCCGAGCCGTCGGTGGCGGCGGCGGCCGCGGTGGCGACCTGCCGGCATCGACGCGGCCCCAGCCCCAGGTTGCGCGAGATCGCCAGAGCCGTGGGCACCTCGGCAGAGGACAAGGCCGAGATCCTCCCCTGCGCCTCTGGCGATGGGTCGTGATAGCTTTTCGAGGTGGGTCTCGGTCTGCAAGCTCCGGCGGCAGTGGCGATCGAGGTGCGCGCCGCAGGGCGCCGCGTGTTTCGCCTGTCGCGTCAGCTCGGGCCCGAGGGGGTGTGCCTGGGCAAGCCGGCGCCGTTCGAGCCGGGACGGCCGGTGGAGATTTGCTTCCGCCTGCCTGACGGTGACGACGCGTTGACGCTGAGGGCCCGCCTCGAGGAGGACACCCGCGACCTGACGCTGATCGAAGCGCCAACCGAGGCGCGACAGGCGCTGGCCGCGTACGTCGCCCGGCGCCTGGGTCTGCCGTATGTCTGACGAAGATCCCAGCGCGCCGATCGCGCGCCTCGAGGACCTGGAGCGCCGCGCAGAGCAGGGCGGCGGCGCCGAGCGGATCGCCCGGCAGCACCAGGCCGGCAAGCTGACGGCACGCGAGCGGGTCGAGCTTTTGTGCGATCCCGGCACCTTCACCGAGATTGACAAGTTCGTGACCCACCGCTCGACGGCGTTCGGGATGGCGGAGCAGAAGATCCCGGGGGACGGCGTGGTGACCGGTTTCGGCCTGGTGAACGGCCGGCAGATCTTTCTGTTCGCCCAGGACTTCACCGTCTTCGGCGGCTCGCTGTCCGAGGCCTACGCCGGCAAGATCTGCAAAGTCATGGACCTGGCGATGCGGGTCGGCGCGCCGGTCATCGGGCTGAACGACTCGGGCGGGGCGCGCATCCAGGAAGGCGTGGCATCCCTCGGCGGCTACGCCGAGATCTTCTACCGCAACGTCGCCGCTTCGGGCGTCGTGCCGCAGCTCTCGGCCGTGCTCGGCCCCTGCGCGGGCGGCGCGGTCTACTCGCCGGCGATCACCGACTTCATCTTCATGGTCGAGTCGACCAGCCACATGTTCATCACCGGCCCCGACGTGATCCGCGCGGTCACTCACGAGGAGGTCAGCAAGGAGGACCTGGGGGGCGCGCACACGCACGCGGCACGCTCGGGCGTCGCCCACGGCGCTTTTCCCGACGAGCCGTCCTGCTTGCAGGCGATGCGTGAGCTGCTGACGTTCCTGCCGCAGAACAACAAGGAAGATCCGCCGCGCAGCAAGACACAGGATCGGGCCGACCGTGCGGACGCCGCGCTGGATACCTTGATCCCCCTCGATCCCGCCAAGCCGTACGACATGCTCGACGTCATTCGGCGGGTCGTCGATGGCGGCAAGCTGTTCCAGATCCAGCCGGAATACGCGCCCAACATCATCGTCGGCTTCGCTCGCCTCGACGGGCGGCCGGTCGGCGTGGTCGCCAACCAGCCGGCGCATCTGGCCGGATGCCTGGACATCGACGCGTCCTTGAAGGCGGCCCGCTTCGTCAGGTTCTGCGACTGCTTCAACCTGCCACTGGTGACCTTCGTCGACGTGCCGGGGTTCCTGCCGGGGACGGCGCAGGAGTTCGGCGGCATCATCAAGCACGGGGCAAAGCTGCTGTACGCCTTCGCCGAAGCCAGCGTGCCGAAGCTGACGGTGATCACGCGCAAGGCCTACGGTGGTGCCTACGACGTGATGTCGTCGAAGCACATCCGGGCCGACATGAACCTGGCCTGGCCGACGGCCGAGATCGCGGTCATGGGACCGGAGGGCGCGGTCGGCATCATCTTCCGCGACGAGCTGGCGAAGGCGGCGGATCCGGTGGCCGCGCGTGCGAAGTACGTGGCCGAGTACCGCGAGAAGTTCGCCAACCCCTTCACGGCGGCGGAACTGGGCTACCTCGACGAGGTGATCCGCCCGCGCGAGACCCGCGCCAAGCTCTGCCGCGCGCTGGTCATGCTGGCGAACAAGCGACAGGCGCCCGCCGCGCGCAAGCACGGGAACATCCCGCTGTGAGGCGCCTCGGCGTTCTCCTGCTCGCGCTGTCCGCCTGCGCGACGCGCCCGCCGCCGGTCACCAAGATCGTCAACGGTCGGGTGATCGTCACTCGATCGATAAGCCCGAGCGCGTACGAGCACGTGGCCCGCGCGCTCATCTACGAGGAGGAGCAGCGCTACGGCGAGGCGGCCTCCGAGCTGCAGAGGGCGCTGATCTACGACGGTGAGGCCGTCGAGCTGCGCGCACACCTGGCCGAGGTGTTCATACGGCTCGGCCGACTCGACGACGCCCAGGCGGAGGTCAAGGCGTCGCTGGCCCGCGGCGACAACGTGCCGGCGCTGGTGGCGGACGCGCACCTCCGGCAACTGCGCCGGGACCCCACCGGGGCGGTCGCGGCGCTGGAGCGCGCCGTGGCGCTGACCAGCTACCGGGAGGAGCCCTCGCTGGCGGAGAACACCGCGCTGGAGCTGGCGGATGCCGCGCTGCTGGCGATGGATGCCCCGCGGGCCCGGCGCGCGCTGGAGACCGTCTGCCGTTCCGCCCCCGAATCGATCGTCGGTCGGCTCCGGCTGGCCTCGGTGGCATGGGCCATGGGTGACCTGCACGAGGCCGAGGTGCGCCTCAAGGAGTCGCTGACGCTGGAGCCGAACCAGCTCCAGGCGCTGCTGGAGCTGGCAACTCTGTACGCGGCGCTGGGACGCAAGCCGGAGGCCCGCGCCGTCATGACGGAAGCGCTCGACAGATCCGAGGGCGCGCCCGAGGTGGCCGCGGCGTACGCGCGTTACCTGGTGACCATCGGGGCGCGCAAGGAGGCCGAGCAGATCGCCGACGATCTGCCGCCGCCGGATCTCGGCGACGCCGAGGAGTTCGCCGGGCACCTGGAAGTGGAGCGCGCCGCCAAGCGGTTCGATCAGGCGCTGGCCCTGGTCGAGGCGGCGGGCCGCGGCGAACCGTCCCAGGAGTTGCGCGCGCGGCTGCCGCTGCTGGAGGCGATGGTGCGCCACGATCGCGGCGAAGGCGAGCGAGCGATCGCGGTGCTGCTCGCCGTTCCCAAGGACTCACCGGTCCATTTCACGGCGCGTCTGGAGGCGGCTTCGCTTCTGCGCGACGGCAAGGCGGCCGAGGCGGCGAAGCTCCTCGAAGCGCTCGAGGCGACCGACGACGAGCAGACGTTGCAGCTGGCCATCGCGCGCGCTCTCACGGCCGAGCGGCAGGGGGACCCTGCGCGCGCCGCGCGGGTCCTGGAGACGGCGCTCGTCCAGCACCCGCGCCACACCCGCCTGACGATGGCGCTGGCGGCGATCGAGGATCGCCGCGGACAATGGCAGCGCGCGCTGGCGCTGGTCGAACCGGTGCTGGCGGCAGAGCCGAGCAACCAGGAGGCGCTGAACTTCTGGGGCTTCGTGGCCGTGGACAACGATCACGACCTGCGGCGCGCGACCGGGCGGCTGGTGGCGGCCCTGGCGCTGGACACCGGGTCGGCCGCGATCATCGACAGCGTCGGGTGGGCGCACCTGCGCGCCGGCGACCTGACCCGCGCGGCGCTGTTCCTCGAGCAGGCCGGCCACCTCGAGCCCGAGGATCCGGAGATCCTGTCCCACCTCGGCGAGCTGTACCTGCGCCGCGAGGAGAAGGACCGCGCGCTCACGGCCTTCCGCCGCGCGCTGGCCCTGAAACCGGAAGAAACACTGCGCCGCAAGCTGGAGGAGTCGCTGGCGCGGATCGGCGCCCAGAAGGCCGCGCGGCCGTGAGAGCGGTCGCCCTCGTGCTGCTGGCGTTCGGTTGCGCGCACCAGCCACCGCCGAAACCTCGGTCCGGACCTCCCCCCGCGGGCGACGAGCTGATGCAGGTGCTGCGCAAGCGGCACGAGGCGCTGCGCACGCTGGAGCTGGAGACCCGCACCACCAGCTGGCGGGGAGGCGATCGCATACGGGCCACGGTGCTGATGCTGGTCGAGCGCTCCGGGCGCTTCAGGTTCGAGGCCGAGATCCCCCTGCAAGGAACCGTCGGCTCGCTGGTGGTGACGGCCGATCGCTTCTTCCTCCTCGACCTCGAGCACAAGGTCTACCGCACCGGCCTCCCCTGCCCTGCGAACGTCGCTCAGCTGGTGCAGATCCCGCTTGCGCCCCAGGAAGTGGCGGCGATCCTGCTGGGCGACGCCCCGCTGGGCGCCGAGGCGCGGGCACTCGAGGTCGGTTGGGATGCGAACCGTGGCGCGGACGTGCTGGCGATCGAGCGCGCCGCCGCGGCCCGCCTGTGGATCACGGTTCGCCGCCCCGACGAGGTGCTGGCTGTCGAGGGGCAGAGCCACGGCGCGAATGGCCGCTGGCGCGTGGCCTACGAAGGTCTCGAGCGCGTCGGCGGCATCCCCCTGCCCTCGGTGACCCGCTTCGCCGAGCCGGGCCGGTCATTCGATGAGGGGGTCGAGATCAAGGTGAAGGAGCGGATCGGCGTGAACCGCGCGCTGCAGCCCGAGGCGTTCACACTGTCGCCCCCACCCGGCTACGCCATCGAGCACCTCCCCTGCCTCAAGTGACCGAGCTTTTGTCCGTGCGCGACCTGGTGGTCACGGTCGACGGCCACACCGCGGTGGACCACCTCTCGTTCGAACTGGCGCCCGGACGCACGCTGGGCCTGGTCGGCGAATCGGGCTCGGGCAAGTCGCTGACGGCGCTGGCGCTGCTGCGCCTCTTGCCCGAGCCAGAGGTGCGCATCGCCGGCGGCTCGATCACGTTTCGCGGCCAGGATCCGGCGGCGGTGCGCGGCGATCGCGTGGCGATGGTGTTCCAGGAGCCGAGCACCGCGCTCAACCCGGTGATGACCATCGGCTGTCAGGTGGGCGAGCCGCTGCGGGTGCACCGGCGGCTGTCGCGCTCGGCCGCCTGGGCCCGCGCGGTGTCGCTGCTGGAGGAGGTCGGCATCCCCGGCGATCGCGCCCGGGCTTACCCGCACGAGTTCTCCGGGGGCATGAAGCAACGGGCGATGATAGCCATGGCGCTGGCCACCGGCCCCGACCTGCTGGTCGCGGACGAGCCGACGACGGCCCTGGACGTGACGGTGCAAGCGCAGATCCTGGATCTGCTGGCACGTCTGTGCCGCGAACGGCACATGGCGCTGCTGCTCATCAGCCACGACCTGACGGTGGTGGCAGGCCGCTGCGACGAGGTGGCGGTGATGTACGCCGGACGGATCGTCGAGCAGGCGCCGACGGCGACGCTGTTCGCGGCGCCGCGCCATCCGTACACCGCAGCGTTGCTGGCCGCCCGCCGGGACATGCGCGAGATCCCCGGTTCGGTGCCGCCCCTGGGGGCCATGCCGACGGGATGCGCCTTCGCCGATCGCTGCCCTCGCCTGGGCGCCGGCTGCCGCGACGCTCTTCCCCCGCTCGACCCTGTCGAGCCGGGCCACCTGGTGCGGTGCCTCTACCCATGAGCGACCTTCTGGTCGTGGAGCATCTCGGCAAGCGCTTCGGCCGCGTGCAGGCGGTCGACGACGTGTCGTTCAGCATCTCGGCCGGCGAGACTCTGGCCCTGGTCGGCGAGTCCGGCTCGGGCAAGAGCACGCTCGGCCGCACCATCTTGCGTCTGCACGAGCCGGACACCGGCCAGATCATGTTCGAGGGGCGGGACTTCCTGGCCCTGCGTGGACGGGCGCTGCGCGAGGCGCGGCAACGGATGCAGATCGTCTTCCAGGATCCCGTCGGCTCGCTGAATCCGCGCATGACGGTCCAGCAGATCGTCACCGAGCCGCTGGTGGTGCACCGCCTGACGGCTTCCCGCGACCGCGCGGCCGAGTTGCTGGCGCAGGTGGGTCTGCCGGCCGAGGCGCTCGAGCGGCGGCCGCATCAGTTCTCGGGCGGCCAGCGCCAGCGGATCGGGATCGCGCGCGCGCTGGCGTCGAGTCCCCGGTTGATCGTGGCGGACGAGCCGCTCTCGGCGCTGGACGTGTCGATCCAGGCGCAGATCGTGAATCTACTCCGCCGGCTGCAGACCACCTTCGGCCTCGCCTACCTGTTCATCTCCCACGACCTGGCCGTGGTGAAGCACCTGGCCCACCGGGTGGCGGTGATGCATGCGGGCCGCATCGTGGAACTGGGACCGGTGGCCAGCGTCTACGCGGCGCCGGCACATCCCTACACACGCACGCTGCTGGCGGCGTCTCACGCCGACGGGTGAGCAGCCTCGCGGCTCTCCGCCTCGGCGTCGCTGATGCCGTGCAGGCGTAGCTTCTCCCACAGACTCTTGCGCGAGATCCCGAGCAGCTCGGCGACACGCACCCGCTTGCCACCCGCCTGCCCCATCGCGCGCAGGAGGTACTCGCGCTCGAACTCACGGATCGCCAGGTGCAGTGACCGGATCTCCGGCGTGCCCCCCGCGGCTCCCGGCTCGCCCAGCGACGGCTGCACCGCGCGCAGCGCCGCCGCCGCGATGCTGTTCGGCAGATGCGCCAGATCGATCTCGCCGCCGCCCGACAGCACCGTGGCGTGCTCGATGGCATGCGACAGCTCGCGCACGTTCCCGGGGTACGGGTACTGCGACAGCGCCGCCCAGGCCGCCGGTGACACCGTCGGCAGCGGCCGCCCCTTGGGCGTGAACCGCTGAAGGAAGTACTGCACCAGCAGCGAGAGGTCCCCCGGCCGATCGCGCAGGCCTGGCAAGGGAATCTCGATGACGTTCACGCGGTAGAACAGGTCCTCGCGGAACGCGCCCTCGGTGATCCGTTCGCGCAGATTGCGGTGCGTGGCAGAGATCACCCGCACGTCCACCTTCATGGTGGTGTTGGTGCCGAGCGGCTCGAACGTCCCCTCTTGCAGCACGCGCAGCAGCTTCGCCTGCGCCGACTGCGGCAGCTCGGCGATCTCGTCGAGGAACACGGTGCCACCGTCGGCCGCCTTGAACCGCCCGTCGCGCTTCTTGACCGCCCCGGTGAACGCCCCGCGCTCGTGCCCGAACAGCTCGGCCTCGATCAGCGTCTCGGTCAACGCCCCGCAGTTCACCACCACGAACGGCTTGTCCCGCCGCGTGCTGCGATCGTGGAGCATGCGCGCCACCAGCTCCTTGCCGGTGCCGCTCTCGCCCGTCACCAACACGGGCGCCTCGCTGGCCGCCACCATGTCGATGAGGCCCATGACCCGCCTCATCGACGGTGCCTGCCCGACGATCGACGCTTCGGGACGGCGCCCCGACAGCTCGGAGCGCGCCTGCTCCAGCTCCTTGCGCAGGGCCCGGTGCTCGGAGATGCGCGCAATGGTGAGCAGCAGCTCGTCGACGTCGAAGGGCTTCGTCAGGTAGTCGTAAGCTCCCTTCTTGAGCGCCGCGACGGCGTCGGCCACCTCGGCGTAGGCCGTCATCAGGATGACGTCCGTGGTCGGCGACTCCTGGCGGACGCGCCGGAACAGCGTCAGTCCGTCGACCTTCGGCAGGCGCACGTCGGTGATGACGACGTCGAACACCCGAGACACCACGTGGCCCATTCCCTCGGCCCCATCCCCCGCCACGGTCACTCTGTGATCCGCGTCGCGCAAAGCCTCTTCGAGCACCACCCGGAGGTCGGGCTCGTCGTCTATGAGAAGAATATCCAGTCCCACGGGGTTCCTGTCTTTCTAGCTAGGTCGTTCTTGGAGGTCGGGCTCGGTCCCCCATACAAGCAACGTGCCAAGGAGCACCCCTGGATCTTGATTCGTTGGCGGCACGCGGCTAAATGGAGGAATGCCCCTGTCCCGACTGCTCGCGTCTCTGGCCGCTTCACCGACGCAGCTCGGGGTTCTGGTCGAGCACGTCCCGGCGGCGCTCGCGCTGTTCGACGCGCAGGGGCGGCCGGTCCTGCACAACGCCACCTTGATGCGGTTGCTGGGGACCGTGCCCGCGCGCGTCCAGGACATTCGCTTCCTGGCGCTCGACGGGACCGACGTGGCGCCGGCCTCGTCACCGGTGAGCCGCGCCCTCGCCGGACAGACGATCGCAGGGGAGGAGCTGCAGCTGCGCTCGCCCGCGGGATCGCTGACGAAAGCGCGCGTGACGGTGATCGCCACGCCCGACGCAGGAGGCGTCCTGATGATCGCCGACGCCGCGTCCGCCGCCGGTGCCGAGCTACTGACACGCGAGATCCTGGGCATCGTCGGCCACGATCTGCGCAACCCGCTCTCGGCCATTCGCATCACCGCGCAGCTCCTCGTGAAGCCCGGCGCGATGGCCGCAGATCGCCGGATGACGCTGTCCAAGCGCCTCATTTCCAGCAGCGACCGCATGGAACAGCTGGTGCGCAACCTCATCGACTACGCGCGAGCGCGCGTGGGCCAGCTGGTGCAGCTTCGCCGCGAGCCGCTGGATCTGGCCGAGCTCGTCCGCCGGGTGGTCGAGGAGCACAAGGGGGCAGCGGGGACGCGCGAGGTGAAACTGGAGACGCGAGGCGACCTTTCGGGCGGCTGGGATGCCGATCGACTCGCGCAGGTCATCGCCCAGATGCTCTCGAACGCGCTTCGCCACGGCGAGGACGACGGGCCGATCAGCGTCAGCCTCGACGGGAGCCGAGGCGATGGTGTCAGCATCAGCGTGCACAACGGCGGTCGGACGATCCCGGCGGACGTCCTGCCGGGACTGTTCGAGCCGTTCGAGATCGGCCCACGTCCACTCGAGGCGCCGCGCCGGCAGATCGGCCTGGGGCTGTTCCTGATCAAGCGATTCGTGACCGCCCACGGCGGCACGGTGACGCTGCAGTCATCCCCCAAGGAAGGGACCCGGATCACAGTGACGCTGCCCCGGAGCGCTCCAGACGTCACCATCGGGTGACGCACCGTTACCGAAAAGCCACACGCGCAACGCGACTCGGCCCATTCCAGACCATCCGCGGTGGCACGGCGTTTGTTAATGCGCCGGTGATGACTTCTCACGAGAACCAGGAACTGAACCAGACCCAAGAGGAGATCGCCCGCACACGCGAGCGCCTCACCGCCTCGCTCGGCGCCCTGAAAGAGGATCTGACCACGCTGACCGACTGGCGCACCTGGGTGAGCGAACGGCCCCTGCCCTTCTTGGCAGGGGCCCTTGCGCTCGGCGCCTGGTTCGGCTGGCGCGGCCGCTAGACGGGTGCGCGGCTACCCGAGATGATCCGCACCAGCACCACCACGACGGCGGCCACCAGCAACAGGTGAATGAATCCGCCCAGGGTCACCGAGCTGACGAGCCCCAGCGCCCACATGACGAGCAACAGAACGGCAATGGTCCACAACATGTCCGGCCTCCTCTTTCACTCGGAGACATTTCCAAACCCGTGCCAGTTAGCGGATCTTGCGCGGCCCAATGATTCCGTGGGCTCGCGGCGTGGGGGTCACCACAGGGGGTTACGCCGGCGCCACGAACTTCATTTCGCCAGTGCAGCCCGGCGGGCGATGTCCGCCTGACCGTCCGTGATGCGAGTCGCGCCGCGGTCGGCGGCCCAGAACATCAGGTTCTTCTCGTCATCGTCGGCGGTGTCGGGGAGCTGATCGTGGATCCCGCCCTCGCGCTCGGTGGTGTGGAAGAGGCCGAGCGCGTGGCCGATCTCGTGCGCCATCAGTTGACCGGCCCAGCGCGGATCAGCGTCGACGGTGCTGCCGTTCACCGCGATGCCCGAGCGCGGAGTGCCCGCCTTGGGAGGCACCGGGATCCCGCCGGCGATGGCCCATACCGGGAACGCTGCGCCCGCCACCTCGATGTCACGCACCACGAACAGCGCCAGCCCCTCGCCCGGGCCGCGCTCGGACAGGCGCAGCAACGCGGCGAGGGCGGGGCTATCGCTGCCCAGACGCGCGTCGACCTGCAGGCGTGCGAAGCGGTCATCGTCGATGTGAACCGTCGTGGTCTCGCGGATCCCGATCCGGGCCTGCCGCCAGATCCCCCCCACCTCGCCGAGCGCAATCGCCAGGCGCCGACGATCGACGGGTGCGCTCCCCACCTCGAACACCACGAGCGGTAGCTCCTGGTCGCCCTGCGCATCGGCGCGCTTCACCCAGCCCGAAATGGTCGACGCAGGAATGGCCTGCACCGTCAGCATCGCGGGCAGCGGCAGCAGCGCGGGAGTCGAGGGAATCATCCCCGTCGCCGCGGCCCGGCCGCGCAGCATGCGATTCGGTGACGACTCGGGCATCCGCGGATCCACCAGCACACGCCCGCTGCCGTCGGTGACCGCGAACGACAGCGTCTCGTCACCGTCGCGCTCGGCCAGGAGCGTGAGCGAGACGGCGTCCGGGGGAAAGGTGCCCGTCCATACCTCCAGCACCGATCCCGCGGACTGGATGCGATCCGATCCGCACGCCGACAGCGCGGCGACGAGGATCAGCCTACGCTTTGGGGGCAGGATCGGCCTCGACCTTGATCTGGTCGCCGTCGAGGTGGACGCGTATCCATCCGCCGGTGGTCTCGGCGAAGGTCTCGAACGCCGCGTCCTCGATGTAGCGGGTCAGCACCGACGCCAGCCCGCGCGCGCCGGTCTCGCGCTTCAAGCTCTCGGTGACGATCTTCGACAGCACCGGCTCCTCGACGGTCAGCGCAAAGCCCTCGTCCTCGAACTCGCGCATCAGGCGATCGACGACGCTGGTCTTGAGGATGTCCATCATGGTGTCGCGGCCCAGCGCCTCGAACGGCACGAAGCGCGAGAAGCGTGCCAGCAGCTCGGGCAAGAAACCGTAGGCCTGGAAGTTGGCGACGTGCTCGACCTCCTCGGCGGTGAAGGTGACGGCGATGCCGTCGCCGCTGGCGCGCTTCTTGACTGGACGCCCGAAGCCCATGGCGTCCCCGTCCGCGCGTCGATGGGCTACCTGGTGGAACCCCGAGAAGGCGCCGGCCGCGACGAAGGCGATGTCGGCGGTCGACATCACGACGTGATCGCCGTAAGTCGAGTGTGTCAGCTCGAGCGGCACCACCACCTCGGAGGACTCGAGCATCTTCAACAGCTCGCGCTGAACGCCCAGGCCGGTGACGTCCTTGGTGTTGCCGGCGCCGGCGAAGATGGCGTTGTTCTGTCCGGAGGCGATCTTGTCGAACTCGTCCAGGCAGACGATCCCGATGGAGGCCAGCAGCGGGTTGTCGTCCGCCGCGTGCAGCAGGCGCGTCAGGATCGTGCTCGGATCCTGACCGACGTAGCCAGTCTCCGAGTAGGTGGTGATATCGATGATCACCGTCGGCAGGCGCAGGATCTGCTGGAAAAGCAGCTCGACGAGGTGGGTCTTGCCGCAGCCCGTGGGGCCGATGAGCAGGGTGTTGGCCTTCGGCAAGAAGTCCTCACGCTTGGCGCCGTCGAGGTAGATGCGCTTGATGCGCCGGACGTGGCGATAGGCCATCAACGACACGGCACGCCGCGCTTCGATCTGCCCCCGGTAGCCCAGCTCGTCCAGGCGGGCGAAGATCGCCCTGGGCGACAGAACCGGCAGGTCCTTGACGAACTTGATGAAATGCTCGAGCCCGGACTTCCGATACTTCTTGAGCGGCTCCACGCTCTGTCAAAGGTAGCACGCGGCATTTCCAGGGGAAATCGGGCTGGCGGTGATGGCGCGATGTGCGACGCAATGGACGTTGACGGCTGTGCCTGGCGTTGGGAGACTGCCCCCCCATGTCTGACTATCTTTTCACCTCCGAGAGCGTCACCGAAGGCCACCCCGACAAGCTGTGCGATCAGGTCTCCGACGGCGTCCTCGACGCCATCATGAAGACCGACCCGTACGGCCGCGTGGCATGCGAGGCGCTCACCAAGACGGGCTTCGTGATGGTCGCCGGCGAGATCACCACCAGCGCGGTGCTGGACTTCCCGGCCATCGTGCGCGACGTGGTGAAGGAGATCGGATACGACGATCTGGCGGCGGGCTTCGACTGGAAGACCTGCGGCGTGATGGTCGCCGTCGAGCAGCAGTCGCCGGACATCGCCCAGGGCGTCGACGGCAAGGGCGTCTACAACCGCGACGAGCAGGGCGCCGGCGACCAGGGGATGATGTTCGGCTACGCGTGCGACGAGACGCCCGAGCTGATGCCGATGCCCATCCAGCTGGCGCACCGCCTGGCCAAGAAGCTGGCGGACGTGCGCAAGAAGAAGGCGGTCGACTTCCTGCGCCCCGACGGCAAGACGCAGGTCTCCATCAAGTACGACGACAAGAACCAGGTGCTCGGCATCGACACGGTGGTGCTCTCGACCCAGCACATCGAGGCAGTGAAGTACAAGACGCTGAAGGACGCGGTGATGGAGCTGGTCATCAAGCCGGTGTTGCCGGCGAAGCTGGTCACCAGCGCCACCAAGTTCTTCATCAACCCGACGGGCCGTTTCGTGGTCGGCGGGCCGATGGGCGACTCCGGGCTGACCGGGCGCAAGATCATCGTCGACACCTACGGTGGCATGGGCCGTCATGGCGGCGGCGCTTTTTCGGGCAAGGATCCCTCGAAGGTCGACCGCTCGGCTTGCTACTACGCGCGGTACATCGCCAAGAACCTGGTGGCCGCGGGGCTGGCCCGTCGTTGCGAGGTGCAGCTGGCCTATGCCATCGGCGTCGCCGAGCCGGTGTCGATCCTGGTGCAGACCTTCGGCACCAGCACCATCTCCGAGGACCGGCTCACCCAGCTGGTGCGCAACAACTTCGACGCGCGGCCGGGCGCGCTGACCCGCGAGCTCGACCTGCGGCGGCCGATCTTCCGCAAGACGGCGGCGTACGGCCACTTCGGCCGCAACGAGCCCGATTTCACCTGGGAGCGCACCGACAAGGTGGCGGCCCTCAAGGACGGCGCGTCTGCGAAGGCGATCGGCAAGGCGCAGCCGAAGCGAAAAGTCGGCACGTCCGCCGCGGCTTGATGGCTTGATCCAACGGATCTTCCTCTCGCAGGCGTATCGCGAGCTGGGGGCGGCGCGTCTGTTCGAGAACGCGCTGCCGTTCGCGCCCGACGTCCGCGCGCACGCCGAGCTGAAGCGCCAGGCCACCGAGGAGCGAGCGCACCTCGAGGCCGTCATGGGGCTGTGGGGCGATCTGCAGCCAGGGCCGTTGATGCCGCTGGTCGAGGAGCGGCTGCGGGCGCGGCCTCTTCCCGCCGTCGGCAGCTGGCTCGACGTCGTGCTGGCGCGGCTGCTCTACGATCGCGCGGGGCTATGGCAACTGCGCGAGTACGTCGACTGCTCGCATGGGCCCTACGCGGCGCTCGCGCGGAGGATCGTCGCCGATGAGGAGAGGCACGTCGACGCCGGTGGGCTGGACGCGCGGGCCCAGCCGCGATTCGAGCACTGGCTGCGGGCCGCGCTGCTGTCGTTCGGTCGGCCGGGGAGCGCCGCCAGTCAGCGGGCGATCGAGCTCGGGCTCAAACGGCGCGATCCCGCGGAAGTGATCCGGGACTTCGTCGACGACGTCCGGCCGTACGTCCGCGAGGCGGGGCTCAGTTTCCCTCCGGCGGCGCGGCTCGGGCTGGAGTTGCCTCCCGGGTGTCCGTAGCCGGCGCGCCGTCGCTGTCGGCGGGCTCGTCGGTGTCCTTCTCCGCGGGGTCCGTGCCGGCCTCGAGGTCGACGCCCGGCGCGACCTCCTCGGCGGGCGCGGGACCGACCGCGCCGCGCGCGTAGCGCATCATCGCGTTGACGGCGCTGACCTGCGCGTTGCGGACACTGGTGAGCGCGCGCGAGCGCATCCCCTGCACCATGATGGAGAACACCAGGATGTCACCGCCGTCGCCGACGTAGCCCGAGAGGCACGACTTGCCGTTCAGGGTGCCGGTCTTGGCGCGCACGCGCTCGGCGGCGGGAGAGCCGCGAAACCGATTGCGGGTGGTGCCGTCGACGCCGCCTACCGACAGCGACTGCACCATGTCGGGTCCGAGGCGCGGATCCAGGAACAGGATGCGCAGCAGATCGGCCATGGCGTCGGGCGTGATCCGGTTGACGTGGCCCAGGCCCGAGCCGTTGGCCGGGATGTAAGCCTTGGCGGGCAGCCCCAGCTCGGTCAGCGCCTCACGCAGCGCGCGCACGCCCTTGGCCGGCGTCGCCGAGCCGCCGTACACCTCGGCACCCGTCGTCTCGAGGATGCGCTCGGCCCACTCGTTGTCCGAGTCCTTGTTGATCCGGCGCATCAGCACCGGCAGCGGTGCCGACTCGTGCACGGCCAGCGAGGTGCGTGGCGGCCTGAACTCGACCGGCACGTCGAGCCCCGACGAGAGTGCCGCCGTTCGCCGCGGCTCCGCGTTCTTGCCGGGGACGAACACGCCCGCGCCGCCGCGCACCTCGATCCCGGCTTGCAGCAGCGACGACCGCAGCAAGAGCGCCGCGTACAGCGCCGAGCTGGGCGGCAGCCGCCGCAGCACCACTCCCGGGTGGCGCCTGGGGATGCGACCGCTGACGTCGATGTGGATCTTGCCGCCCGCGAGCGAGATCCCGACGGTGAGCCGGCTGCGGCCCCTGCCGCGCGTGGTGGCGCGGTTGTTGACGATGATGGCGTCCGAGACCGGGCGCCAGGAGATGCTCGGCTTGCCGCCGTCCTTGTCACCGGGACGCACGCGCACCTCGATCGCCTGGCCGCTCACCCGCAAGGGCGACCGCTCGCCGGGGATCGCCTCGTCCGAACCGATGCGCCGCGGATCGGCCAGCACGCCTCCGCCGATCCGGGTCACCCCGCGCGCGGCGAGCGAGCCCGCCATCTGATCGAGATCGGCACCGCGCAGCGAAGGATCTCCCGAGCCGCGCAGGACGACGTCGCCGCTGATCGCCCCGTCGGCGTCCGGCGTCGCGCCCCCGAGCTCGGTACGGAAGCGGTAGTTGCCGCCGAGGCGCAGGAGCGCAGTCGCGGTCGCCAGCACCTTCTGGTTCGAGGCCGGGTCCATCAGCTGCGTGCCCCGCCGGTCGTAGAACACACGACCGCTCGACAGGTCCATCACCCGCATGCCGACGTGCAGCCGCCCCATCACCCCGCCATGCACGATGTTGGTCAGAGCCTCCTGCAAGCGGAGGATGCGCTCGCGATCGGGATCGCCGTCGGGCGGTGACGGCGTCTCGTCAGGCGACGGGGGCGCGGGCTGGGGCGGCGGCGCTTTCTTGGCCAGCGGCGCGACTTTCTTCACGACCGGCACCGGCTTCTTCACTGGCGCCGGTTTCTTCGGCGCCATGACGACAGCCGCGAGAAGAGCGAGAATCAGCTTCATCGGCTCACGTCCTCGGCGCCGACGAGCACCAGCTTGCGAACGCGGCTGAGGACCTTGATCGCGGCCTCGCGCCGCTGCGCCGACGAACGCGTGCGGCGGCGCTCGACGTGCAGCAAAGCCACCGGGCCCCGTCCCCGCGTGTACCGCGCGCCGCGCCCGTCATTGTGCGCCTCGATACGCGCCTCGACGTCGGTGCTGATGCCCGTGTACAGCGACCCGTCGCGGCAGCGAAGCACATAGACGAACCAGCCCGCCATCAGCCTTTGACTATAGCCGCTACCCGCGCCATTTCAGAGGCGGCCGAGGCGAAGCCGTGCTTCCTCGACCCATGCCGCGGACTCGCCGTCGGCGTCGACCAGCGTCAAGTAGCGTTCCAGGTGCTCGCGCGCCTGACGCCGACTGCCCAGCCGCTCGAGCGCCGTGGCCAGGTTGAAGTGGGCGTCGGCAAACTGCGGCGCGGCCAGCACCACGCGGCGCAGCTCGGAGGCGCAGAGCTCGATCTCGCCCGTCTCGAACAGCAACCGCGCCAGATCGTAGCGCGCCTCCGGCTGATCCGGATCGGACGCCAGCGCTGCCTCGAACGCCGTGCGCGCGGTCTCGCGGTTGCCGCGGCGGTAGGCAATGGCACCCAGATTCGTGTGCGCGGCAGCCAGCTGGGGATCGACGGAGAGCGCCGCGCGATACGCCGCGGTCGCCTCGTCGTCCTTGCCCGCACCCTCGAGCTTGAGGCCCTCGGTGAACCACTCGTACGCGGTCCGCGCCGGCATGTCGGGGCGGCGCAGTGGCATCGTCGCCCCGGCGCGCGCCGCCAGATCCGCCAGCCCGAAGTCGAACACCCGCTGACCCGACGGCTCGAACGCGCGCGTCTCCTCCAGCACCACCAGCGCGTGTCCATCGAAGGCCACGCGCAGGCGATCGAGCGGGCGATCCATCGCCGGCAGCGAAGCGCGCACGCCCGCCAGCGCCTGACGGATCTCCGACGGTGAGAAACCACGATCGACCAGCTCCTTGGCCGCCTTGACGCTGACCAGATCCTGGAAGGTGAACACCTGGCGCGTGCCGTGGCGGCGCGAGGGTCCGACGAAGCCGACTTGCGACCAGTAGCGCAGCTTGTGCTCGCTGACCCCGAGGATCTGCGCGACGACGGCGAAGCTGTAACCAGGAGCCGCGGCCATCAAAGCGCCCCCTCCAGATCCACGTCCACGAACACCTTCGCCCCCTGGGCGCGGACCTTCACCTCCACCTTCAGATCGCGCGGACGGCTGCCGGCGATCCGCTCGGCCTCGCGGCTGGCGAGCGACTCGATCCGCGCGCGCGCCGAGGCGTCGCCGCCGATGAGCGCCGCCAGACGCTTCGCGGTGCCCGCGTCGCATCCCTCACGAAGGATCGTCGCCAGCTTCGGCAGATCCAGCGTCAACATGGTCGAGCCGAGGTAGCCGCGCGGCGTCCTCTGCCCCTCGGAGATCACCTCCGCCCGGTCGAAAAGCAGGTCGACGGCGGTCTTCGACAGCCGCTCGCGGACCTCTTTCTCGAACAACGCGACGCGTTCTACCCGGGCGATCGGACGCAGTTCCGTGGCACGGAGGCGCTCCGGACGCGCCCCCTTCGACTTGGTGACCATGTGTGGTGATGTAGGATATCAGCGTCCACGGTCACGACGCAAAAAACTAAGGCGCAGGACATCGCGCCTGCAGAGCGCGGGCCTGCTGATCGCGCGGCAGGAGATCGAGGACCAGGGCCAGGCGCTCGGCGGCGACGGCCCGAAACCCGTTGTCGCAGGCGAGCTGGGCGTCGAGGTAACCGCGGAAGGCGAGGAACCCGAGCACTTGCCTGTCCTGCTGAGCCTCGGCGCGTATCCACGGCGGCAGGGGCGAGTCCTCGGCCGGCTTCAATCCCCAGGTCAGCCCGGCGGGCGCCAATGCCGCCCGCAGCGCCGGCGAAACGTGATCGTCCGCCTCCATGCGCAGCGGCCGGGGTAACCGAGACACCACCTCGAGTTGCAGCGGCTGGCGTCGGTGGGCTGTCAGAAGATCGCCGAGCTCCGGTTCCGTCCTCGCGATGCGCTCGGTGTACCCCGGGCTGGCCGCGAACCCGAGGTGCGCCCAGGCGATGTCGGGACGGCGTCCCTCGACGAGCCGCTGGTAGCCGACGAGGAACGCGGTCTCGTAATAGGCGGTGAGCAACGTGGCACGCACGGGCAGCTCGCCGAGGAGGCGCCCGGCCACGGTGTCCGCGGCGGCGGCCTGGCGCAGGCCCGGGTACGCGTTGCCCGACGGGAACCGCGTGAGCGCGCCCGCCAGCAGCAGCACCGCCAGCGCGGGCCGGAGCCGTGGCCGCCCGAACCAGACGAGCAGCACGGCGATCCCGATCGTCGCCAGCAGCGCGGTCAGCGCGATGGCCACGCCGAGGTAGCCACGGATGTCCGGGTTCTGCGCGTTGAAGCCGCCGTTCAGCGCCGACACCGCCGAGCCTGCCCATGCGACCAGCACCACGGCGCCAGGGAGCCGCAAAGCCCGCCGCCGCATCAGGAAGAAGGCGCCGGCGGGCGCCAGCAGCGCGAGGGCCACCTCCAGCTCCTCCATCAGGACGAACGGGAGATCCGTCGGGTCGGCGGCGGTGTGGACGATCCCCGCCTTGGCCGCAAAGGTCTTCGCCGAGATCACCCAGAGGAACCCCGACAGCGAACGCGCGTCTCCCCAGGAGATCAGATCGGGATCGGGATGCGCCGCGAGGGCGTACGCACGCACCGGAAGGTACGCCAGCACAAGGGCGCCCGCGATAAGAGCGCCCACCGACCAGCCAACCAGCCGCGCCCGCAAGACCGGCAGCGCCGCCACGCAGGCGCCGAGCCCGGCGAGCCCGGCGACGAGCGGATGGTTCCCGAGGCCCAGGCCGATGAGAAGCGCCGCCACCAGCAGCAGACGAGGATCCTCGTCGTCGATACACCGCAGGGCCGCAAGCAGCGCGGCCAGCGACAGCGCCGTCTGGACGGCGTACACCTCGGGACGATCGGCGACGATGATGGCGCCCGGTGCGAAGGCGAACCCGAGCGCAGCTGCCGCGGCCAGCACCACGCGGGTCCCGGCGCCCAGGGCGCCGCCATCATCCAGACGCCCGAGCACGCGTAGCCCGATGCGGAACAGGAACGCTGCCGCCACCGCCCCGGCGAACGCCTGCGACAGTCCCACCCGGAATGCGACCGATCCGAGCGGGAGCAGACAGAACAGCTTGCCCCACAGGAGCGAAAGCGGCTCGCCGGGCGGATGGGCGATGCCGAGGCCGAACGAGGTCTGCGCCAGCGCCGCCGAGTCCAGTAGATACGGCGTCGGCGCGCAGGCGAGCGCGTAGGCCGCAAAGGCGAACGCGGCGACGGCGAGAGTGCCCCAGCGGGACAATGCCGTGAGCCTTTCACCGGTTTCGGCCACGCGGCCCTATGTTACCGTCTCGTCATGGCTGTAGGGGGCCTGGATCAGGCGCGCTTGCCCTTGCTCGTCGTCGACGACGAGCAGGACAACCTCGACGCGTTCCGGTTCAACTTCGGCAAGACGTTCTCCCTCCATCTGGCCACCAGCGCCGAGGACGCCCTGGCCATCGCGCGCGACAATGACATCGCGGTCTGCGTCACCGATCAGCGGATGCCCCGCATGACTGGCCTCGATCTCCTGCGCGCCTTGCGCGACATCCGGCCGGACGCCGTCGGCATCATCATCACCGCGTTCACCGACGTGGACGTGCTGATCGAGGCCATCAACCTGGGACGCATCTACCGCTACGTGACCAAACCCTGGGACAGCAAGGAGCTGCGCGGGATCTTGCTGCAAGCGCTGGAGCGCTTCCACCTCGTGCGGGAGAACCGCCGGCTGGTCGAGCAGCTCGAAGAATACGTCGGGGTGCTGTCGCGCGAGGCGCACGGCGAGTTCAACTTCGGGGCGATCGTCGGCGACTCCCCGGCGTTGGGCGAGGTGCTGGCCAAGGTCGAGCAGGTGGCGCAGACCGCCTCGACGGTGCTCCTGCGCGGCGAGACCGGCACCGGCAAGGAGCTGGTCGCGCGCGCCATCCACATCAACAGCCCGCGCGAGGCCAAGCCGTTCGTGCGGGTGAACTGCGCGGCGCTGGCGTCGGGGGTGCTCGAGTCCGAGCTGTTCGGTCACGAAAAGGGGGCGTTCACCGGCGCGGTGGCGCGGCGGCCCGGGCGATTCGAGCTGGCCGACGGCGGCACGCTGTTCCTCGACGAAGTGGGCGACCTTCCCGCCGACGTGCAGGTGAAGCTGCTGCGCGTGTTGCAGGAGCGCGAGTTCGAGCGCGTCGGCGGCGTGGAGACGATCAAGGTCGACGTGCGGGTGATCTCCGCCACCCACCGCGACCTCGAGAAGATGGTGGCCGAGGGAAAGTTCCGCGAGGATCTGTACTACCGCCTCAACGTTTTCCCGGTGTATCTGCCGCCTCTGCGCGGCAGACCGGGGGACATTGCGCTGCTCGCGGAGCACTTCGTGGCCAGGTTCGCGCAGGTCGCCGGCAAGAGCGTGCGCGGCATCGACCCCGCGGCCCAGACGACGCTGACTTCCTATCCCTGGCCGGGCAACGTGCGTGAACTGGAGAACGTCATCGAGCGCGCGCTCATCCTCAGCAAAGGCACGACCGTGACCGCGGCTGATCTCGATTTCGGGCGACGCCCGTCACCGATGGCCACCCCGATCCCGGCAGCCGTCGACGAGGGAGGTCGGTCACTCTACAAGCGCCTGTCCGAGCAGGAGCGCCAGGAGATCGTCGCCGCCGTCGAGCGGGCGCAGGGAAACATCGCTCACGCGGCGCGGGCGCTGGACATAAACCGGTCTACCCTCTACTACCGGATGCGCAAACACGGGCTCGAACATCTGCTCCCGGCGACGCACAATAAGGAACCATGAGCAGGTTCCTCTTCGTCATGGATCCGCTGGCCCGGATCCAGATAGCCGGCGACACCACCTTCGCGATGATGCTGGAGGCGCAGGCACGCGGTCACGAGATCTGGTTCTGCGAGCCGCGTCACCTGGGCCTCGAGCACGACCGCGCCGTGGCCGCCGCCTGGCCGGTCACCGCGCGCTTCGTGCCCGGCGACCACTACCTGCTTGGCCCGCAGGCGGGCACCGCGCTCGACGAGTACGACGTGGTCTTCATGCGCAAGGATCCTCCCTTCGACGTCGATTATTACTTCGCGACGCTGCTGCTCGAGCGGGCGCGCGGCAAGACACTGCTCATCAACGACCCGCGCGGGCTGCGCGAATCGAACGAGAAGCTGGCCGTGCTCAACTTCCCGAAGCTCACCCCGCCCATGGTGGTCACGCGGGAGGCCACGCGGCTGCGCTCCTTTCTCAGCGAGCAGGGCGGCGAGATGGTGGTCAAGCCGCTGGATGCCTCGGGCGGCTTCGGCGTCTTCCACGTCCGCCAGGGCGACCCGAACACCGGTTCGATCCTCGAGCAGGCCACGAACCTCGGCCGGCGCTGGACCGTGGCGCAGAGGTATCTGCCCGAGGTGCGCCAGGGCGACAAACGGATCCTGCTGGTCGACGGCGAGCCGCTGTGCGCGGTGTTGCGCGTCCCGGCGCCGGACGACGCCCGCGGCAACCTGCACGTCGGCGCCCGCCCGATGGCCACCGAGCTGGACGACCGCGACCGGGCCATCATCGACGCCCTGGGCCCGCACCTGCGCAGCAACGGTTTTTTTCTGGTGGGCCTCGACGTCATCGGTGGCTACCTGACCGAGATCAACGTCACCAGCCCGACGGGCATCCGCGAGGCGAACACGCTTTACAGCGCGAAATTCGAGACGCGGCTCATCGAGAAGGTCGAAGCGAAGCTACGCGCGTAGCGGCGAGAACGTTTCCGCATTCCGGCGTTGCCAGCGACGGTTCGCCCGACGACAATGGCGCGCCATGAGCTTCAAACCTCTCGACCTCACGGGTAAGACGGCCGTCGTCATCGGCGGAACGACCGGCATCGGCCGCGCGCTGGTGGATGGCCTGGCGCTGGCAGGCGCCGACGTCGTCGCCAGCTCGCGCCGCATCGAGGAGGTCGAGGCCACGGCCAAGGGGATCGAGGGGCACGGCAAAAAGACGCTGCGGGTCGCCTGCGACGTCGGCGACCGCAAGTCGATCCAGAAGCTGCACGACGAGGTCATCAAGGCGTTTGGCAAGGTGGACATCCTCATCAACTGCGCCGGGCGCATCAAGCGGACGCCGACCCTCGAGGTGACCGAGGAAGAGTTCGCCGGGATCGTGGACACCAACCTGATGGGCACGCTGCGTGCGTGCCAGGTGTTCGGGCCGTCGATGATCGCTCGCAAGTATGGCCGGATCATCAACATCGCCTCGCTGACCACCTTCGTCGGCTTCTACGAGGTGGCGGCCTACGGATCCAGCAAGGCGGCGGTGGCGGCGCTCACCCGGCAGCTGGCCGTCGAGTGGGCCAAGCACGGCGTCTGCGTGAACGCCATCGCGCCGGGCGTGTTCAAGACCGCGCTCAACACCAAGCTGCTCGAGGAGACCCCGCGGGGCAAGGAGCTGCAGATGCGCACGCCGATGGGCCGCTTCGGCAAGGTCGAGGAGCTCGCGGGCGCGGCGGTGTTCCTCGCCTCGGACGCCGCGAACTTCATCACCGGCCAGACCCTCGCCGTCGATGGAGGCTTCCTGGCCAGCGGCGTCAATCAGTAAGCTACAATCGCTGGCGGATGTCCGTCTGGGACCGTCTGCTGACGCTTACCTCGAGTTCGCCATTCACCGGCACGTGGATGAGCCTGGCCACCGCCTTCGGGGCGACCGTGGCCGTGATCATGCTGCGCCGGATGCTGCCCCCGGAGGACCGGCACCACGGCAGCGCCACGCTGGTGTTCCTGACCATCGGCTTCCTGCTGGCCTGCGTCCGCCTGGTGCTAGTCGCCGCCGGAGCGGACACCGCCACCGTCGGCAAGGTGATCAGCATCCTCACCACGTTCTTCGTGGCGATGGGCGCCATCAACACGGCGCTGCTTCTGTTGCTCGAGGTGGTCCCCGCTCGCACCCGGGTCCACCCGCCCGCGATCCTGCGCGATCTGGTGCAGATGCTGGCGTTCATCGTCGTGGTGTTCGGAGCGCTGGGTCAGGCGGGCGTGGCCAACTTCACCTCGCTCATCACCACCTCGGCGGTGCTGACCGCGGTCGTCGGTCTCGCGCTCCAGAGCACCATCGCCAACCTGTTCGCCGGGATCGTGCTGCACATGGACCGCCAGGCCCTGGGGGTGGGCGACTGGGTGCAGGTCGGCGAGCGCACCGGCCGCATCACATACATCCGCTGGCGATCCACCATCCTGCGCACCGTCGACGGCGACACGGTGATCATCCCCAACGGCGCGCTCACCGCCCAGGACGTCCACAACTACTCGCGCCCCTCGACCAGGCACCGCATCATGCTCAAGGTCGGCTTCCACTACCGACATCCACCCAACGAGGTGCGCGAAGTGCTGAAGCTGGCGGCGCACGCAGCGCCGGGCGTGCTGGATCAACCGCCGCCCGACGCCTTCCCGGTCGACTTCGGGGACAGCGCCGTGGTGTACGGGTTGCGCTTCTGGATCGACGACTTCTCGCGCCGCATGGACATCGAGGGCGAGGTGCGCACCCGGCTGTGGTACGCCGCGCGGCGCGCCGGACTGGAGATCCCGTACCCGATCCGCACCTTCATCCAGGCCGCAGACGAGGGCAGCAAGGTCATCACCGATCGGGATGTCACCGAGAAGCTGTCGGCGCTCGAAGGCGTCGACCTCTTTGCGGGCCTGACCCTGGAGGAACGACAGCTGCTGGCGCGCGGGATGCGCAAGGTCCAGTTCGCCGCCGGCGAGACCATCATCCGCCAGGGCGAGGAAGGCGATTCGCTGTTCGTGATTTCCCGGGGGGACGTGGTGATCTCCATCGGACAGGCGGGTATGCACCACAGCGTCACCACCATCCACGCCGGGAATTTCTTCGGCGAGATGTCGCTGGTCACCGGCGAGCGGCGCTCCGCGACCTGCGCCGCCCGCACCGACGTGGTCGCCTACGTGATCGATCACGACGCGTTCCAGCAGCTGCTCACGGTCCGTCCGCACATCGCCGATCAGATGTCGACGATGCTGGCGACGCGACAGGCGGCGCTGGACCGCAAGGGCGGTGAACTGGACGCCAGGGCGGCCCAGGCGTCAGAGAGCAAGAAGAAGCTGCTCGAACGCATCCGGTCCTTCTTCGAGCTGACCTGACATGGCCGAGCGCGTGGAAGTCACGAACCCGTCCGACGGGGGTTTCTGGTTCTGGCTGCTCAAGTTCTACGCGTTCGGTCTGTGCGCGCTGGTGGTGCTGGTGGCCGCCGGCACCGCGGGCACGTACGTGTACTTCGCGGCGACGCTGCCGCCCCTGCCGGACTTCGCACGCATCAAGCAGGAGACGGCCGAGAGCACGCGCCTGCGCGCCTGGGACGGCACGCCGCTGGCCGAGTTCGCCATCGAGCGCCGCGAGGTCCTGACGCCCGAGGAGATCCCCCCGCGCTTCTTGCAGGCATTCATCGCCATCGAGGACCGCCGGTTTTACGACCACACCGGCATCGACTACCGGGGAACGATGCGCGCCCTCGTGGCGAACCTGAAGGCCGGCCGCGTGGCGCAGGGGGGCTCGACCATCACGCAGCAGGTGGCGCGGGCGCTGCTGAACAGTTACGAGCAGACCTTGCAGCGCAAGATTCGTGAAGCGATTCTCGCCAGGCGTCTCGAGACCCGGTATTCGAAGGATCAGATCCTGAACCTGTATCTCAACCGGATCTTCCTCGGCCATCAGTCGTACGGGGTGGCGGCGGCGGCGAGGCGCTACTTCGACAAGCCGGTCAGCGAGCTGGATCTGGAGGAGGTGGCCACCATCGCCGGGATCGCACAGGCGCCGAGCCGTTACTCCCCGATCACGGCGTCGGACCTGACGCGCAACCGGCGGGACCAGGTCCTGGAGGCGATGGCGCGGGCGGGCTTCGTCACCGACGACGAGGCGACAGCGGCGCGCGCCCGGCCGCTGGCGGTGCGACAGCCGGCGGATGTCTTCCGCGAGCGCTCACCGTACTTCGCCGAGCACGTCCGCCGCGATGTGGCGCGCCGCTACGGCGAGAAGAAGCTGTGGGAGGGTGGCCTGCAGGTGGAGACTGCACTCCTGCCCTGGATCGACGCTTCGGCGCAGGACAACGTCGACTTCTCGCTGCGCAAGCTGGACAAGCGGCAGGGCTGGCGCGGACCGGTGGCGCGCCTCCTTGGCGCCAGCGCCGACGAGTTCCGCCGCCGCGCCGCCGAGCTCTACGGCGAGCTCGAAGGGGACCGCGTCTACCTGGGCCTGGTCGAATCGGTCTCGGGCGCCGGAGCCCAGGTGCGCGTCGGCGCCAAGCTGTATCCCCTGCCACCGGCGGGGATGAGCTGGGCGTTTCCGTACAGCACCAGGGACTCCACCAACGCCCGCGCGCTCGATCCGGCCAGGGTGGTGCTTCACAAGGGCGAGGTGGTGTGGGTCTCGTCCGCGCAGCGAACCCACCTCCGACGCTTCTCTGACTGGACCTACGACGAGAAGAACGAGGTGCAGTGGATGCCGGCGTACGAGGGCAAGGGGAGGAAGCCGGCTGCCCCATCCCTGCGCCTCGAGCAGACGCCGCGCGTGCAGGGGGCCATCTACAGCTACGATCACCGCACCGGCTACGTGGTGGCGATGGTCGGCGGCCTGGATCACGACCGCTCCGAGTTCAACCGGATTGCGCAGGCCTGCCGCCAGCCTGGCTCGACGTACAAGCCGATCTACTACTCGCTGGCGCTGGACAAGGGCTACGGGTACGCGTCCTTGCTGAACGACATCCCGCGTGCGGAAATTGATCCCATCACCGGCGAGGTCTGGACCCCGACGAACCTGAACAACACGGTCGAGTACCAGGTGACGCTGGAGTACGCGCTGGTCTGGTCGAAGAACGTCCCCTCGGTGCAGCTGTTCAAGCTGGTCGGTGGCCGCGAGGTCGAGTCCTGGGCGCGGCGACTCGGCTTCACCACGACGATCATCCCCGACCAGGCGCTGGCGCTGGGCGCCTCGTGTACGCGGCTCGACGAGCTGACCCGTTCCTTCTCGGCGTTCGCGCGCAACGGGTCGCTGATGGATCCCGTCTACGTGCGGCGCGTGCGTGACCGCGACGGCAACATGCTGGAGGACAACACGACGCCCGGCGATCCCATGGGCTCGGCCGATGTGCGGCTCGATCGCCTGGTGGCACTGACGGGCAAGACGGTCCGGAACGTGGTCCCGCCTCGCACCGCCTGGCTGACCTCGCAGCTCCTGCGGCGCGTGGTCACCAAGGGACACGCGCCCGCGTTGAGGTCCACGGGGATGCCGGCCGCGGGAAAAACGGGGACCTCCAGCGCCACCATGGACGTCTGGTTCGTCGGCTACACCTCGCGCTGGATGACGACCACCTGGATCGGCGACGACCGGCGCGAGCGCCCACTCGGCCACAAGGATGCCGCGTTCATGCTGACGGTGCCGATGTTCGCACGCTACATGTGGGAGGTGACCGCGGGCCAGCCGCTGCAGGAGATCCCCTGGGAGCGCCCGGCGAGTGTCAAGCCGAACGACACCGGCGGCAACTTGCGCACCACCATGGAAGAGGTGAAGGCCGAGGATCAGGAAGCCGAGAAGAAGAAGCGCAAGGGTTAGACCCGGCGGTAGAGGGCGACGAACCCGCCAGGCAGCTTCACCCATTGCAGCCGGTACTCTCGTTCGAAGCGCGGCGATCGGAGGAGATCCTTCTGGGCCTCATGCAAAAATGGGATGGTGCGCACCTTGTCGTCCGCGACCGGGCTGGACCAGAACCAGGGATACAGCAGGATCAGCTCGGGGCGGCGACCGAGCACGTACGCACTGTCGAACTTCTCGTGCCCCGCGGTGCCGTGGCCGAGCGCCTTTGTCGTCCGCGCGATATTCCCGTCCGTCAGCCCCAGCAGATCGATCACCTTCCAGCGCGTGCGGTAGGGAATGGCACCGACGGTGAGCATCGCCGCATCGTGATCGGGACCGAGCGCGGCTGCGAGCTGTTGCCCGACTTCGTCGAACAGCATCGACTGACTGATCTCGCCGCGGAACCGCCGCCGCATCGACTGCCCGGACCCATCCGGGAGCGACGGCGCGAACATCGTCCACGGACCGAGGACCAGCGCCAGCCCCAGCCCGACGGCCAGGGCCTGGCCCGCGGTGGCGGTCCGGCTGGTGATCTCCCGCGCCGCCACCAGCGCCAGCAGCGGAATCACCGGCACGAAGAACCTGTGCATCGAGAAGTGGTCGCCGCCCTCGAACACCGCGGCGCCCATCAGGCCGAGCGCGATCACCATGGCGAACGATCGCTGCCGGTACCGCCAGGCAGCGACAGCCGCCACCGCAGCCAGCGGCAGAAGGCGGATCAACGCGTCCAGCACGTACAGGAGCCCGCGCCCGAAGAGAGCGAGACCGCCGCCATCGACCTTGGCGTAGAAGGTGTTGGGCAGCGGCACCCCGTAGTACGCCAGGCGGAACAGGGTCAGGGCCGCGATGGGAACCAGACCGGCCGCCACGGACAGCCCCTGGCGAGGCCTCCAGGCAAGCGCAGCGGCGGCGGCCAGCACCACGGCTCCCTCGGGCCGAACCAGGAAGGTGGCGCCAGCGAGAAGCCACACGGGCGCCGACACCTGTCCCGGCGCCGATCGCTCGAGCGCCAGAACCGCCGCGGTCACTGCGAGCGCGAACAGGGACGTGTCCATCCCGGTGGTGGCCCACAGCGCGAACGGCATGGACGCCGCGGTGAGTACCGCCGCGATGGGGCCGACGAGCGGTGAATCATCCGACCGCGTCTTCACGAACCCGACCAGCCAGATCGTGGCCACCGCCGCGAATAGCGGCAGGGCTCTCGCCATCTGCCACGCCGGCACGCCGGTGGCCGCGCCGGCCGCGATCAGCAACATGTGAAGGGGGCTGGTGTAACCCTCGACCCGTTCGTCTGGATTGAAGACAGCGCCCAGTCCCGATATCAGGTTCTCGGCGTAGCGGCAGAAGATGTAAGCGTCGTCCATCAGCCCGGCCTGGAACGCGGCCACGCCCATCAGGATCGCGGGCAGGCCGCACACCAGAAACCGGACGTTGCGGCTCATGACGGCGCCGCCGCACCTCGCGGTCGCCGCGCCACGAGGAGCATGACGAAACAGGCGGTGTAGCAGGCCATCACCACGCCCGCGAGCGCGTTGTACCCCAGGCTCATGCTGGAATACTCGACCACGCCACCGAGAGTCGCCCCCACCAGGTTCCAGCCGAACACCTGCTCGGGAGCGCTCTGGTCGCGGAAGGTGAGGCTGAAGATCAGGTTGGCGAAGAACAACGGCGAAAAGGTCATCAGGCTGGCGACGACGAAGCGCACGGCGCCGCTCTCGATGCGCAGGAGGTTCGCCAGCGGGTATGCCAGAGACAGCGCGCAGCAGGCGATGAGCAGCACGTACGCCACCCACGCCGCCCGCCAGCCGCGCGCCAGCGTCGCCGTCCAGTTCGCCGCCAGCACCAGGACCAGCACCGCCAGGAAGACCAGCGAGCTGTTCACCCAGGTCGTGCCGAACAGCAAGCTGAACTGCACGATGGACTTCGTCTCCAGCAGGAGGAACGAGATGCCCATCATCAGGAACGCCACCTTCACCAGCAGATCCCGCGAATCGAGGGGCTGGCGCCTGTTGCGCGAAAACTGAACCGCGAAGGTCAACAGCAACACGATGACCGCGAAGGCGATGAGGACGGTGCGATAGATCGCCGGCACACCGCGATCCTTCAGGTACAGAAAGGGCCAATCGTCCGTTGGAACCTCCATGCCCTCCGGCAAGGCCGCCACGGGCGCCACGCCGCCGACGGTGCGTCCAGCCATGAGGACGACGAAGTCCTTCTCGCGCCACGCGACCACCGGCTTCCGCCCGGTCGCCTGCCAGACCATGTGCTCGAGCTTCTCCACGAGCCAGGGCGTGCGGTAGTAGTTGTAAAGGACGATGTTCCCCGAATCGCTGAGCAGGCTCGCGGCGCGGGTGACCGACTCCTGGGTGAACAGGTAGTTCTCGAGCCGCAGCTGGGCCATCGAGCTGACCTTGACCACCGAGTCGGTCAGCGCGAACACCACCAGGTCGTAGCGGCGACGGGTGCGGGTCATGAACGCGCGCGCATCGTCGACCGTCAAGGTGACCCTCGCGTCCAGGTACGCCTGCGCCGGGTGATGCTGGCGCCCGATGCTCGCGATGGCCGGATCGATCTCCACCGCGTCGACGTGCTCCGCCCCGTTCTGCAGCGCAGCCGCCACGTCGTTGCCCGTCCCCGATCCCATGACCAGCACCTCGCGGCACGGGGGAAGGCCCTGCTTTCGCCGTTCGGTATAGGGCACCTGATAGAACGAGGTCGGCAACTTGGCGGGCGTGAACATCGACTGGTGGGCGATGCCGTTGGCAAAAACGACGGGAACACCCCCGGGGTGGGCCAGGAACTCGATCTTCTGGTACGGGGACCACCGCGCGACGAAATCGCCCTCGTACGACGGGTTCGCCAGAAGTGACTGATCCTGACCGTGGGCGATGGCGACGACTGCGGCCAGCGGCAGCGCCGGGAGCCACGCGTGCTTCACACGCCAGGGCTCGAGCGCGAAGATCATGATCGGCGCCATCACCGTGAACCATCCCCAGGCAGGGACCTGGAGCCAGCTCATCAACATGAAGCAGAGGATCCCGCAGCAGGATCCCCCGATGTCCAGGGTGTACGCGCGCAAGGGAGCGAAGCAGCGAAACACCTTCGCCGTCCGCTGTGCGACGAGAGCGAAGATCGTCACCACGGCCAGGAACCAGACCGCGAACAGACCGAAGCCAGAATCGGCCGCCTCGGGGGTCGAGGTGAAATAGAGATCGCCCCCGAAGTCGGCCTGCGACTCCGAGAACCCGGGCACGGCCGGATGGGCCATGAGCACGAAGGCCGTGAGCCCCAGGAGCACGAACGCAGCGCCCTGGAACAGCCACAAGGAGGCGCGATCGGAGACCAGAGGATGGAACAGGAAGCCGATGCCCATGCCGACGAAGGCGGCGAGGAGCACGAGGTTGGGGAAATAGCCGAGGTTCCAGACGTTGCCCGCGAGGTACCTGATGAGCGCCAGTTCGAGGAAGAGCGTCAGCAGGCCGAGCGCGAAGAGAACCGTGCCGGACGGGGTGGAGGTCGCCTTGTCACCGACGGGCGCGGACATTCGCCCCGTACGTTAACACCACCTGCCATTACGGCATCGCCCCGCTGCGGGCGAAGTTCACGATCATCTGCAGGAGGCGCCTGGTCTCCTCGCTGGTGGCGGTGGTGCGCAGGGCGATGGTGGCTCCGTCGCGCTCCAGCTCGGCGCGGCTGACCAACGGATTCAAACCAGCCAGCAGGACCAACGGATTGCCCAGCAGCTTCTGCTTCCAGCTGGGCCACTCCGTCTCCCAGGCGCCGGCCTGCGCCTCGTCCGCAAATTCGGCGGTGATGGCGACGAACGGCGTCGGGGCGGTCCCGGCGACCGCCGAGATCACCTGCGGCATCGCCGCCGGAGCGGCTGCCTTCGCCGAGGCGCGCAGCAGGTTCGTGGCCGTCATCATGAATACGGCATCCTCGGGCAACGCCCCATGCTCGGCATCGATCCGGGCGACGAGGTCGCGCCAGGGTGGGATCCCTCCGTCGGACTTGCCCAGAAGGACACGCGCGTACGCCGGCGGCGCGATCACCGCGAGGCCGGTCTGCGGAAGGACGAAAAGGCGGTCGTCACGGCTGCCGGCGGCGCCGCGCACTCCGACGGGGCGGCCGCTCTCCTCGGTCCAGCGGATCTCGCGGCCGACCTTGGCGGCGGCCTGGTCCAGCGCCGTCTGCAACGCGCGATCCTTCAGGTGATGCTGCGCCGCCAGGAACGTCACGGTGTCGTCGTAGGGATTGGGCGTGGCGATCAGCAGCGCATCGAAGTCGCGGAACAGATCCAGATCGGTCCCGTCGAGGAGCCGTCGGTCGGGCAGCAGTTTCAGGATCTCGTCGACGGCGGCGATGTAGGCGCGGGCGTCGGGCGAGGCGCGCAAGCGATCGAGGCGCAGCAGCGCCGTCAGCCGCGAACCCGCGGGGCCGTAGGCGCGCAGATCGCGTGGCCGTGCCCGACCGGCGTCGCTGGCCGCGCGCGTGTCTCCCGACCCGGCGGCGCGCACATCGGGCGCCGCACCAGCATCCGGATTGCCGACCGCGACGGTCCCGGTCGAGCGCGGCTTGCGATGGCGCGGACGCGGCGCCGGCGAACCCTCCTCCGCCTTGCCGGCCGGCGGGGATCCGAGCGGCAACTCCTTCACTTCCTCGATGGTGATCGGCACCATCTCCACCCCGCGCCCCAGAGAGAGGCCGCGGGCGATGGCCACCGTCACCACCGCCCCGACAAGCGCGCCGTGGATGGCAACCGAGGTGAGGACCGCCAGCCCCGCGCGACGCATCACCTCCGTTTTCGACGAGCCGCCGGGCGCGCTCATTCAGCGGGCGTGCCCAGCCGCGCCGCAACGACGACCGGGGCCGGCGCCGCGCCGATGGTCAACACCGCGCCCTCGCGCGGCCTCTCCTGCACGAGGTCAACCAGCGCCGACGCCAGGAACAGGCCCGCCAGGCGCGCCTCCACCTCGGAACTCCTGGTCGCCTCGAGCGCGATCAGCAGCCCTCCCGGTCGCAGCCCCAGCGTCAGCCCCGCCAGGAACTGCGCGGCTTCGGCGTCGTCCTCGATCTCGGCCAGGTTCTCGATCACGACAGCACCCGCGGCGCCCGCACCCAGAGGCAGCGACTCGCCCGCGGCCACGATGGCCAGCCGCCGCTTCTCGGCCGCCGCGCGCTTGGCTGCCCGCTTCGCTGCCCGCCGCTGGTCGGACTCGACGACCGCGGTCACTGGCAGCTCGCTCGACAAAGCCTCGGCTAGCCAGAGCGCGCTCAGCACCACCACCGGTCCGCGCGGGCGAACGACCTCGCACAGCCGCGTCAATGTCGCGGCGCTGCCGACGGCGCCAGAGAGCAGCGGACTTCGCATCGTCGCAATATAGTATCGGACGGTGGCCGTGGCGCTGTTCGCAGATCTGGATGTGGCTGACCATGCGCTCGGAGGCAAGGCGCGTTCCCTGGCGCAGCTACGCGCCCGGGGGCTACCGACCCCGCGCGGCTTCGTGATCACCGACCGACTCTTCAGGGCCGTGACGCCGACCGTCCTGCCGAAACAGCTGGAGATCGCCGCCCTGGATGCAGCGGCCACGGCGCTGCGTGCGGCGCCGTGGCCGGATGGATTCGCCGCCGAGCTGACGGCGCGGCTCGACGCGCTCGGGGCGGCGCGCCTCTCCGTCCGCTCGTCGTTTGCAGGCGAGGACGATCCCGCCGCCCTGGCACCGGGTGTCTTCGAGTCGCGCGTGGACGTGCCGCGCGCC